>NZ_JRPC02000003.1 GCF_000765745.2 Helicobacter apodemus | reverse complement strand
GATTTAACAAATTAGAATATGTTTTAACATTAATCCTAGAGTATAGAGGTTTAAGATTAGAATTAGAATCTAAAAACTTAGGATTAAATAATTGAGGAATTAAACTTTGAGAATCTAAAGCATTAGGATTATCTTTATAAACTTTAACATTACTCTTAGAATCTAAAGCATTAGGATTTATAGCTTTTGTATTAAGATTAGAATCTAAGAGTTTAGGATTTAAAACTTTAGAAGTCTTAGAATAAAAACTTTGAGAATCTAAAGCTTTAGGATTACTTTTAGATTTTAAAGTAGAATCTTTTGTATAGGATTTAACGATTATCTCTTTATTAGATGGATTAAGGTTTTTCATTGGTTACTCTCCTTGTATTAGTCTTTGAGCAATAAAACCATTATTGCTTTTATTAAGAATATTTACTTTAATACTACTGAATAAATTATAACATATATTTATAATATTGTTATTTCTTATTAAAGAATATATTTTATTATTTCTATGTCTTATTAAAGAAAGGAATTGAGAAATTAATCTATTAAGGATTAGGGGGTTAGAATCTAAGGAATTAAACTTTAAGGGTTCAGAATTAAGATGATTCTTAGAATCTAAAGCATTAGGATTCATAGCCTTTGTATTAAGATTAGAATCTAAAAACTTAGGATTGATTACAAAGTTAAGATTAGAATCTAAGGAATTAGATTCTAAAGTAGAATCTTTTGTATGGGATTGTAAAGTTATAGTATTTGCAGTTTTAGCATTGACTTTAGAATTTGTTTTAGAATGTAAGACTTGGCTTCTTAGAGGAATATTATTGCCCCCCCCCCCGCAGGGTATAATGCTTGTTATTTAATAGAATATTTTGCATAATATTGCAACCTCTTTTTTTGTATGTAGTTATTTATGTAGCTATTAGGGAATTTATAGCTAAAATTTACTTTAAAAAGGCTAAAGGTTCTAGTTATTTTGATAAGATTACAAAAATTTTAAAGGTTGTTTTTGCAAAATTCTATCTTATCTCCTAATACCCTAATGTTAGCACCACTTGCGGGATATACCGATTTGCCCTTTAGGGAGGTGGTTAAAAAGTTTGGGGCAGATATTACTGTTAGTGAAATGATTAGTGTCTATGCTCTAGCTTTTAAGAATCAAAAAACGATGAAAATGGTAGAAAAATCTCCGCTAGAAAATCCCTTTGCCTTGCAGATTGCCGGGAATGATTTAGGGATTATTCAAAGGGCGGTGGAGTTTTTAAATACTTTAGATTCTATACAGATTCTTGATTTAAATTGTGGTTGCCCAGCCCCAAAGGTTTCAAGCCACGGGAGTGGAAGCTCTCTTTTAAAAGATCTTAATAAACTTACGCTTATCCTAAGATTCTTAAAAAAAATTAGCAAAATACCGCATTTAAGCGTTAAAGTGCGATTAGGATTTGATAAGAAAATCCCTCTTGAAATTGCTAATGCACTCAATGACTGCCCTATTGATTATGTGGTTGTTCACGGACGCACTAGGAGTGATGGCTATAGGAAAGAAAAAATCGATTATGAGGCGATAAAAACGATGAAAGGAATTTTAAAATGTCCCCTTATTGCTAATGGGGAGATAAGCTCTCCAGAGATTGCTAAAGAAGTGAAAGATTTCACAGGTGCAGACGGGCTAATGATAGGGAGAGCAGCGATACAGAAGCCTTGGATATTTACACAGATTAAAGAGGGGTTAGAGGAGAGTATTGCCTTAAGGAGAGGGGTAGCTTTAGAACATTTTGATAGGAGCATAACCTTTAGGGGAGATTATGGGGCTATTATGTTCCGCAAAAATCTCCACGCCTATTCTAAAGGCTTAGAGGGAGCGGGTGAGTTTAGGAATATCATCAATACCCTAACTAATCCTCAAGAAATACGGGAGTGTATCTTAGAGTTTTTTAACCGCACAAGCTTTAGTGAATCTGAAAATGGCTAAGAGCATTAAGGCAACCTACCAACGCCTAACCTTGACTTTGGTATAGATAAAATAGGTTGCTTTAAAGCTTTTTATGGTTTATTTTTGTTAGAATTTCAACATTTTTTAAGGTATAAGGAAATTTATGACAACTTCACTTCTTTTAGAGATAGGCACAGAGGAACTTCCGGCTATTCCTCTTTTAAGAGAACTCCCTAATATTAAAAATAAATTTGCAAAAATCCTAAAGGATTATCGCTTAGATTGTGATTTTGAGTTTTTTTATACCCCTAGACGATTAGTCCTACTCTCCTATACTTTTCCGCTTATGCAAAAGGCAGAGATTTTAGAGTTTTTTGGACCCCCTTTAGAGATTGCTTATAAAGAGGACAAACCCACACAAGCGGCTTTAGGCTTCTTTAAAAAATGCGGAATTACGCAAGAGGAAGTTTCTACCACTCTTAAAGGGGGCAAGGAGATTTTGTATTGCAAAAAGGAAGCCCCAAGCAAAGAGGCTAAAGAGCTTTTGCAATGCATTACGCAAGAGTTTTTGCATTCCTTAGATTTTGGTAAAACTATGCGTTGGGGAATGTTAAAGGAGGGCTTTATCCGCCCTATATTGTGGATTTTAGCCCTTATAGATGAGACCCTCATTCCTCTTAATCTCTATGGTGTAGAATCTAGCAATGCAACCTTTGTCCATCGTAGCCTTAGCTACCAACCCCAAGAAGTTAAGAATGTCAAAGAATATCTTGCTACACTAGAGAATGGCAAAGTCCTTTTAAACCCTAAGAATAGACGCTCTAAAATCTTAGAGGAAATTGCACAAATTGAGCAAATGCACCAGATCAAAGTAGAGATTGATAAGACACTCTTAGAGGAAGTGGTAAGTATCACGGAATACCCAACCGCTCTTTTAGGGCAATTTTCTAAGCATTTCTTAGAACTCCCACCCCCTTGTATCATCACTTCTATGAAAGTGCATCAACGTTATTTCCCAACCCATAAGGACAACGAGCTTTATAATGGCTTTATTATGGTTTCTAACTCTTTAAGTGAAGATTCTACAAGAATTATTGAAGGGAATCTTAAAGTTTTAAGCGCTAGGTTAGAGGATGCTTTATTTTTCTATCATAATGATTTAAAAAATGGCTTTAAGAGCAGTGAGCTTAAAAATATAACTTTTGTAGAGGGCTTAGGCTCTATGTGGGATAAGACACAAAGAGAGCGGGAAATTGCAAAGATTCTCATCGCTTCCTTGCCTAAGAATCTCTTCAAAGATACTGCAGATATAGAGCTTATAGATATCGCTATTAGTTTATCAAAAGCGGATTTAATGAGTGAAATGGTTTATGAATTTACAGAATTGCAGGGAAGTATGGGTTATTATTATGCGAAATCTTTGGGCTATGGGGAAAACATCGCTTTAGCCATCAAAGAGCAATACTTACCTAATGCCGAGGAGAGCAGCCTCCCTAGTAATATTTATAGTGCAATTGTAGCCCTTGCTTATAAGCTTGATAATCTCTTAGGGCTTTTTAGTATTCATAAAATCCCCAGTGGCTCAAAAGACCCTTTTGCACTAAGGAGAGCAGCTAATGGCATACTTAAAATCCTCTTGCATTTTAACCTTTCAGTCAATCTTCAAGAAGTTTTGCAAGCTTGTAGCAAACTTTATCAACCCTTTGGCATTAATCCCTTAGAGGCTTTTTTGTATGAGCGGCTAGAATCGCTCCTATCCTTTAATCCCTCTTTATTAAGGGCTACTCTTGCCACAGGTGAGCGGGATATTGTAGAGATTAAGCGGAAGCTAGAAGCCCTAAATTCAACCCTTAATACGCAAGATAAAGTCCTGCTTACCCAAACCTTTAAACGACTTGGCAATATCACCAAAGAAGTCGCTTTAGATTCTAAGTTAGAAATAAAAGAAGAATATTTAGTGGCTAGTGAGGAAATAACGCTTTATAAGAACTTTTGTCAAATAGAAGCAAGGGGGTATCAAGGGGATTATGCCAACTATCTTCAAGAGCTTTTAAACCTTGCTCCCTTTTTAAATCGGTTTTTTGATAAGGTGCTTGTTAATGCTCCTGATGAAAACTTTAAAAACAACCGCAAGCACCTTATTGCAAGAATTTACAAAGCGTTTTTAAACATTGCAGATATTAAAGAGATTAGCTTTTGATGGAATTTGATTTAGTAGCACTACAAAAGCAAATAGAGCAAAAAAAACGCAATTATCCACAGGAGTGGTTAGGTAGAAGCCTAGCTTATACCCCCTATCAACCCCGCCCTATTAGTGAGAGCTTAAGAAAAACCCAAACTTTCACACCCAAAAACCTCTACCATTTGCCAGATTCTAAGGATTTCTTAGAAATTGCTATAAGCAAAGCCCAACACCATAGTGCCTTACTCTTAGATTCCTTAGAAAACCTTACCTATATACGCCGATATATCCATTTACCCCTTGTCTTTAATGCCCCCATTATTGATACTTACCAAATCTTAGAATCCCTTGTTTATGGTGCAGATTGCATTGCTTTAAGAGCGGCTATACTCTCCCAAAGAGACCTTAAAACTTTAAGTGATTTTAGCCTTAAGCTTGGATTAGAAAGTATTTTTTTTGTCCACTCTAAAGAGGATTTAACAAAGGCTATTTTTGCGGGGGCTAATATGCTTGTGATAGAGGATATAGACCTTATCCCGCTTATCCCTAATAATAAAATCATCTTAGCTTATGCCACCTCTAGCCATAAAGGAATTGATAGTTTCATCCTAAGTGATTAAGCTTATTTTTAGATTTTTTTAGTTAAAAGCTTCTCTTATTTCAACATAAGGAGTGATTATGTCTCTTATGATAAATGAGGAATGTATCGCTTGTGATGCGTGTAGAGAGGAATGTCCTAATGAGGCTATTGAGGAAGGAGATCCCTTTTACATCATAGACCCAGAGCTTTGCACAGAATGCTATAGCTTCTATGATGAACCCGCTTGTTTGTCTGTTTGTCCTGTTGATGCTATTGTAACAGATCCTGATAATATAGAAACCCTTGAAGAACTAAAGTTTAAGCATTTTCAAATCCACAAAGAGGACTAATGGCAAAAATAACAGCAGTTATTGACATTGGTTCAAATTCTGCAAGAATGGCTATCTTTGAAAAGACTAGCCATTTTGGTTTTCATCTACTCTATGAATCTAAAAGCAAGGTTAGAATCTCTGAAAACTCTTATGAACATAATGGGTATTTACAAGATGAACCCATACAAAGAGCCATTAACGCTTTAAAAAGCTTTTTATGGATTGCAAAGCTGCATAAAGCAAGAAAGATTCTTTGCGTAGCTACTTCTGCGGTGCGCGATGCCCCTAATAAAAGCATTCTTTTACAAAAAGCTAGAGAAATTGGCTTAAATATCAAGGTTATTGATGGGGATAGAGAATCGTATTTAGGGGCTTTAGCCGCTCTTAATCTTCTGCCTTATGATAGCGGGATTACTCTTGATATAGGCGGTGGAAGCACAGAGTGTGCGTTGATTGAAAAGCATAAAATCCTTGATACCTACTCACTAGATATAGGAACTATTCGCTTAAAAGAGCTTTTTTTAGACAAAGGCGATTACAAAGGGGCTTATGATTTTATTCAAAAACATTTACAAAAACTCCCCGATCGGTTTAAGCATTCAAGGGTTTTTGGTATCGGTGGAAGTGCAAGGGCTATTAGCAAAGCTATCCAAAAGCAAATCCAATACCCCCTCTCAACCCTACACGCTTTTGAATACGACTTTTTAGAACATAAAGATTTTATCCAACAAATCTATAACACCAAAACCCAAGAATTACACAAATTAGGCATTAAAGAGGATAGGTTAGATTCTATACAAAGCGGGAGTTTAATCTTTCATCTTATCTTAGAGCATTTTAGGGCTAAAAAGGTTGTTACAAGCGGGGTTGGTGTGCGAGAGGGAGTGTTTTTAAAAGATTTATTAAACAATAAAACCAGTTTTCCTCCAAACTTTAATCCTAGTGTGCGTAATATCAAAGATAGATTTATCCGCAATACCCAGCTTTGTAAATACGCTAAATTCCTTGCCTCTAAGCTTTTCATCTCCCAAAAATGCTTTCATCTCATCCCCCAAAGTTTTGCTACGCATTTACTTATCGCAACAGAGCTTTGCAATGTAGGGGTGGCACTAAATTTTTATGAAAAGCATAGGCATAGCAATTACATTTTATTTAATGCACTTAATTATGGGCTTACGCATCAAGATAGATTGCTTATTGCATTCCTTACCCAATACAACAACAAAAAACTTCCTAATGACTATCCTTATCAACAATTACTACCACCCTTAGAGATTTTACAATATCTCTGTTTGTTTGTTGCCTTAGCTAATCTACTTAGTAAAAACCCTAACCCTAAAGACTTTATCTTTACTTGGGTGGAGGAGAATCATCACTTGAGCTTGTGTATAGAGCACCAAGAACTCTCTTATATTTTAAAAGAAAAATTAAAAAAACTCCTCACCCCACCTACCCTCTCTTTAAAATTATGCTAAAACCGCTAAAAATTGCATTTATTCGTTTAAGCTCTATGGGGGATATTATCCATAGTGCAAGTATTTTGCCCTCTCTTTTTTCTGCACTTAGTGAGAAATACCAACCTATCTTTGATTGGTATGTTGATTCAATCTTTTATGAAATTTTAGAACAATCCCCTTATATCCACAAGCTTATCGCCCTGCCTATCAAACAAAGTCTGCAAGAGAGAAAACCTAAGAATCTCTTAAAAATTTATCAATCCCTTAAAGAAGAATCTTATGATTATGTCATTGATTTACAAGGCTTAATCAAATCCGCTCTTATAGGGAAATGCTTAACCACCCAACATTTCATTGGTTTTGATTATCAAAGCATTAAAGAGCCTTTAGCCTCTTTTTTTTATACACAAAAAGTCTCTATACCTTATGAAAAACATATCTTATTACGCAATGCCACCCTAGCCTTTAGTGCTTTTAACCTTACAATCCCTACACTCCAAACCCTACTACATCCCCCTACTTTTCTTGCAAGTAATTCTAATCTATCCCCCCTGCTTATAGAGGGCAAAAAGGTATTATTGGTGCTAGAGACTTCAAAACCTAATAAAACTTATCCTCAAAGTTCGTTTTTAGAGCTTGTTAGGCTTTTTAACATCGTAGGTATTAAGCCTCTCCTACTTAGCCACAAACAAAAAGTTAATGCGGATAAAAACTTAGATTTTCAAACCTTATCTCATCTGAATTTAGGGCAAATCAAAGCTATCCTACCCCAAATGGATTTAATTATAGGGGGTGATACAGGTATCACACATTTAAGCTGGGCTTTTAATCGCCCCTCTATCACACTCTTTGGAGCAACCCCCGCACAAAGATTTGGCTTAAATACTGATAAAAACCTCTCCCTTAGTGGGAATCCTCATCCTAATTATGATAAAAAAGACTATAGTATCACCCTTATCCCCCCTCAAGAAATTTTTAATCAAGCGAAGAATCTTTTAGGGATTAGTCAATGAAAAGATTTTTATTTTTTGGATTTTTAAAATTATTAGGCGTTTTTTTTCTTTATATGCCCCATTTTTTAAGATTTAATCTTGCTTTATGTATGGCTTCTTTGCTTTGCTTTCTTGATAAAAAAAGGAAATTTGATTTATTAGCAAATCTTGATTTTGCCTATAACAATAGCCTAAGTCAAGAGCAAAAACAAGAAATTCTAGAGACTAATTACCTCAATCTAGTCTATAACACAATAAGTTTTTTTATGCTAGGAGTATGCAATAAAAAGCATATTTTAAAGATGGCTGAAATTGATAAGCCAGAAATTATTAATAACTTGCTCCACAAGGGAGAGAGCATTATATTAGTAACTGCACATTTTGGGAATTGGGAATACACAACCCCCGCTTTTACCTGTTATTTCAATCACCCCATTACCGCCATTGCTAGAATGACTCCTTATCCACTTATTAATGAATATCTGCTAAAAGTGCGATCCCAATTTAATATATCCATCTTTGATAAAAATGGTGCGGCAAAGCATCTTATACAAGCCTTAAAAAAAGACAAGGTTATAGGGATAGTAACCGATCAAAATACCGCAGAAAATGAGGGGGAATTGGTAAATTTCTTTGGCAAAAAAGTTCGCCACACTCCCATTGCTTCAATCTTAGCAAGGAAGTTTGATGCAAAAATTGTATGTTCATTCGCTTCTTATTCAAAAGATTACAAAAAGATTCTTATCAAAATCCTGCCCCCCATTGAATACCAAAAAAGCGAAAACATCAAAGCAGATATTTATAATCTTACACAAATTCAAAGTGATATATTAGAGCAATTCATAAGAGAAAATCCCAAAGAATGGCTTTGGTTCCATAAAAAGTTCAAAAATCAATATGAAGAAATTTATAGGAGGAGCGATGAATAAAATCTCTGCAGTTATCCTAACCAAAAACTCCCAACGACTTTTAAAAGAAGTTTTACAAGCCCTTAGTAAAATCGATGAAATTGTGATTTTAGATAATGGTTCAGAGGATGAAACCCTAGAAATTGCGAAAAACTTTAGCAATGTTAGAATCTATCATCACGATTTTATAGGGTTTGGTGCGATGAAAAGACTAGGCAGTAAGTTAGCTAAAAATGATTGGATACTCTCTATTGATAGTGATGAGATTGCCTCAAAAGAGCTTATTGATGAACTCTTAGAGAAAGAATTAAAAGAGGATTTTTGTTATAGCTATGCTGTGAAAAACTACTTCAATCATCGGCATATTAAAAGCTGCGGTTGGTATCCAGATAGATTTTGTGGAATCTATTATAAACACAATGCAAACTTTGATGATTCTGCTGTGCATGAAAAAATCATCTCCCTAAGCCCTAAACCCCTAAAGGTTATTCCCCTGCAAGGTTATATCTCCCATTATCCCTACCAAAACACTAGTGAATTTTTAGCCAAAATGCAAAAATACACAACCCTCTACGCACAAGATTTTGCGGGTAAAAAGCAAAGCTCTCCGCTAAAAGCTCTCCTGCATTGCCTTTGGTGCTTTTTTAAAAACTACTTCTTGCAAAAAGGATTCTTAGAGGGGTATGAAGGTTTTGTGATAGCCTCTTATAACGCACAAAGTGCATTTTGGAAATATATTAAACTCTATGAAGCTAATCAAGGGAAAAAATGAAAATTCTAATTATCAAATTGCGTAATATAGGGGATACCTTGCTTATTACCCCTCTTTTTGAAAACCTTAAAATCCATTTTGGAGAATCTAGCATTCTTGATGTTTTAGTCAATGATGGCACAGAGGGGATTTTACCCCACCAAAATATCCGCAAAATCCACATCCTCAAAAGAGCGGGAAAATTCCAAAAACTCCAATATGGGATTAAACTCTTAAGGGCGATTAGAGACGAAAAATATGACATAGTAATAAGCTTAACAAGTGGTGAGAGAAGTGCCTTTTTAAGCCTTGTTAGCGGTGCAAAAATGCGGATTGGATTTAGCCCAAAAGCCTTTTGGGCTAGACCTATCTACACACATAATCTCCAAGAAAAATACCAACACACCATAGATAATAATTTAGAATCCCTAAGGGCGCTTAATATCCCAATTATTACCAAAAAGGTGCAAGCAGCAAAAAGTCAAGAGCTACCAAACTTTCAAATACCAAAAAACTTTATCCATTTGCATTTTTTTAGCCGTTGGATGTTTAAAGCCCTAAGTGATGATTTTTGTGCAAAAATCATAGATTTTATCACCCAAACTTACGCAATAGAATGCCTTTTAACTTGCAGTAATCAACAAGAATTAGAAAAACTGCAAAGTATTTTAAACCTTAGCCAAAATAAGCCTAAATTTCTAAACAATCTTTCCCTAGCAGAAGTATCTTTGCTAAATTCAAAAGCCAAAGCCTTTGTTGGAGTTGATACCGCTATTATGCACCTAAGTGCGGCAAATAATACGCCAACTTTTGCCTTTTTTGGTCCTAGTGGGGCAATACACTGGGGTCCTTGGGATAATGATTTATTTACTTCTACTTATACACAAAAAAATGGGATTCAAAGAATGGGTAAGCATTTAGTCTATCAAGAGAGTTTTCCCTGTGTGCCTTGTGGGAGGGATGGTTGTGAGGGTAGCAAAAAAAGTGATTGTCTCTTAACAAAGCTTAATGAAGAATTAGCACTTAGGATATTAAAAGACTTTTTAGACCCTCTCTTGCTCCCACTTAGAGGAGAAAAGCCTTAAATACTTTTTTCTAACAAGGCATTTAGTCGCTTCACAAAAGCATTCACATCTTTAAGCTTACTGCCATCAAGTAATTTTGCCTCCTCTAAAAGCAAAAATGCAATCTCGGCATTTTTAGCTTCATCATTACTTAAAAGCAATTTACTCAAAATAGAATGATTAGGGTTTAACTCTAAAATAGGTTTAGGCTCTGGTATATCTCCACCCATTCCCATAGCTCCCATTTGTTTCATCATCTTCATCATCGCAGCATTAGGGTCATCAGGGTCAGCAACGATACAAGAGGGGGCTTCTACCAATCGTGTGCTTAAACGCACTTCTTTAACTTCATCGCCTAAAATCTTGCTAAAAGATTCTAACAAGGTTTTAAATTTCTTTTTTGTGGTTTCATCAATAGCATTTTCTCCTAAATCCTCTAAGGCTTCCTTAGAATTAATAGAACGCAAAGGTGTCTTATCAAACTCTCCAACCATAGGCATAACAATGCTATCAATCTCATCGCTAAAGAATAAAACTTCTAAGTCTTTTTTCGCATAGGTTTCTAACAAAGGAGAGCCTTTTAATAATTCTAAATCCTCACCTTGCAAATAATAAATAGCTTTTTGCCCCTCTTTCATTCGCTCTTTATAGGTTTTAAAAGAAATTTCTTTTCCCTCACTTTTATTAGAGGGGAATCGCAAAAGTTCTAAAAGCTTTTCTTTATTTTCAAAATCGCTATAAACCCCCTCTTTAATACATCTACCAAACTCTTGGTAGAAATTTTTATATTTTTCCTCATCTTTAGCTAAATCTTCAATTTCGCTAATAATTTTCTTAGTAGAAGCGGATTTAATCGTGGCTAAGATTCTATTTTGTTGTAAAATCTCACGACTAACATTTAAAGGTAAATCCTCACTATCAATAATACCTTTAACAAATCGTAAATAAGAGGGCAAGAGTTCTTTATCATCATCGGTTATAAAGACGCGTTTTACATAGAGTTTAACACCGGATTTATAATCTACCCTATAGAGGTCAAAGGGTGCTTTTTGGGGGATATAAAAAAGCGTAGTATATTCTAAACTTCCCTCTACTTTAGTGTGAATCCAAGTAAGGGGATCATTAGAATCATAGCTAAGATTCTTATAAAACTCCTTATATTCCTCCTCTTTTAAATCCTTTTTCGCTACTCGCCAAAGTGCGGAGGCTTTATTGATTTGCTCACTTTTCTCCTCTATAATCTCCTTTTTATTCTCGCCCTCTCCCTCACTTTTAGTTTCTACAAAATGTAAGAAAATAGGAAAAGGGATATGGTCTGAATATTTTTTAATAATCTCTTCAATACGATAGCGACTTGTAAATTCCTTTTCTTCCTCTTTTAAATAAAGCTTAATCTCACTCCCTTGGGTTTCTTTCTCACATTTTTCTATTTCAAACTCCCCACTTCCATCACTAATCCAAGCAAAAGCCTGTTTTTCTCCAGCTTTTTTAGTCGTTACAATGATTTTACTTGCCACCATAAATGCGGAATAAAAACCTACTCCAAATTGTCCAATAAGTGCGGAATCTTTTTTCTTATCTCCACTAAGTTTAGAGAGAAAATTTTTCGTTCCACTCTTTGCAATCGTGCCTAGATTATCCAATAAATCTTTTTCATTCATTCCTATTCCATTATCACTAATGGTTAAAATATTTTTATCATTATCAAAAGTGATATGAATTTCTGGAGTAAAACTTAAATTCTTTAATTTTTCATCCGTTAATGTCAAGTATTGCAGTTTATCTAACGCATCAGAGGCATTGCTAACAAGCTCTCGTAAAAAAATCTCCTTATTAGAGTATAAAGAGTGAATCATCAAATCCAAGAGTTGATTAACCTCTGTTTGAAAAGTATGTTTTGCCATTATTCATTCCTTTATTTATAAATTTTTTGCCATTATAGCAAAGAAAGTTTCAAAAATCAACAAACTTTATAGTTATAAACTAAACTTTATTGATAACATATTGATAAATATATAAGAGTTATCCTCTATTAAAGTTATACAAATAACCGCAAACTTTTTGCAAAAGCGTGCTTTTCTAGTAAAATACCTCCAAAGGATTCTCTAAAATTCTAATTTTTTCGCATACATAAAGGATAAATTTTGAAAGTTTTGATTTATGGTTTTAGCTGGAGTGGAAAGGCAGCTTTAGAACTATGCGAGGGTATGGGTTGTGATTGTTTAGTGGTTGATGATTCTTTAGATACTAATTTTAGCGATTACCGATTTATCACCTATCAACACTTAGAGGATAGAATCCTAAGCGGCAATGTTTTTGATATGTATTGGATAGCCATAAGTGGTACCAGAAATTACTGCAAAAATACAAAATAAGCTATTATCTGTGGGGGGGGGGCAGAATTAGCAAAGATACCATTTGCACCCTATCACTACAAAGCTATGATAGAAAATATTTAAAGTTTATTCAAGCTAAATACAACACCCAAACATTTATTACAAGCCTACTAGAAGGAACATTCGTATGGAAAGAGATTTTAGAAGGCTAGAAACAGGAAAAGAAAGCGGATTTGCAAAAAAGCTTTCAAAGATATAAGGCAATTAATACTCAATGCAAGGATTTAAGTATTTTTGCAAAAATCTTTAAATATGGGACTAGAAATAGCAACTTAATATATTATCAGGGCATTACTCTACCTATTAATTTAGCAGCAGAGGATAAAAACTTTTTCTTTAGGAATCCTGTGGATTTTAAAGGATTAAAGCAGAGGAAAAAGCCAATTTTAGCCCTTTTTGGTCCAAGCACAATTCAAGAAAACTATTTAAACGATAGTGATACTCTAGCTTTCAAGCTGCAAAAGCTAGAGAATAAACACAAAAATCCTAAAATCGTCTTAAACTTTGGTTTCTCTGGTTTTACACTTTATGAGCAGTTTTTGCTATATACTTCTTTAATCTATCCCCTAAAGCCTGAAATTGTTGTAGCCGTTTTCTTTGGCGTAGATATTTTAGTAGGGAGAATAAGCTGCGGAATGTTATTAGAGCAGCATTCAATCTTTTATAATGGTTTGCTAGAAAAAGATTATAGGGATATAACCCAAAGCGTAGTGCCTATGCGTTATCAATTCTTAAAAGCAGGAGAGAATCCCCCATTAAATGATAATGAAGTTCTATTACAAGCTTTACAAATGAGACTCTCTCAATTTAACGCAATGGTTAGAAGCTATGGGGGCAGATTTTACCCTATTTTAAACCCGCTACTTCCTTGTAAAAAAGAGTGGAGTAAGGAGGAGAGAGAAAATCATCTTAACACATTAAATAATTTTACCAATATCGGCGAGGATACAGATATAAAAAGAAATATGGAGGCTTTTAAAGCAATTCCAAGAGATTTTAATCTTTATGATGGTAATGAGGCATTAAGAGATTGCAAGGAAACTTTGTCTTCAGACTTCATTCACTTAACCCCCCCAAAGGGAATGAAAAATTCGCACAATATATTGCTAATCTCATAGGCTAAAGCTTAAAAAAATCAGCAAAATTCCAAAGGTTTTAGTGTATCTTTAAAAACTTTTATTAAGCTTTAATAAGAAATAAGATAAAAACGATTCCTATAATTCTTAGTAATAAGGAGTGATATGAGAATATTTCTTAAATTGTTTTTCCTTATTTTAGTGCTTACACAAGGCTATGCCCTTACGCAAAGTTATGGCAATAGAGGAAGTGATATTTTTTATAAGGGGTTAGAAGCCCATCAAAACAAAGACTTTCAAAGAGCTTTTAGATATTTTGAAAATGCTTGTAATTTGAATGAAGGTCAAGCTTGCTTCAATGTAGGTTTTTTGTATTTTGAGGGAAAAATAGTCAAACAAGACTATAAACAAGCTATAAAATATTACCAAAAGGGTTGCGATTTAGATAGCAAAGAGGGTTGCTTCAATCTAGCTCTTTTATATGAAGAAGGAGAAAAGGTTAAACAAAGCTATAAGGAGGCTGTAAAATACTACCAAAAGGGTTGCGATTTGGACGAAAGTCAAAGTTGTGTCAATCTAGGTATTTTGTATCAGAATGGGAAAGGAGTCAAACAAGACTATAAACAAGCCCTAAAGTATTACCAAAAAGGTTGTGCGTTAGGCTCTAGCGTAGGTTGCAGAGAATTTGAGAGAGTGCAAAAGCAATTAAGTCATTCAAGCAATAAAAAATGAATTTTGTTATTATATCTTTTGACCTAATACAAACTTATATTTGATTAGGGGAACATTATTAAGATAAAGGGACAATAAAGCTAGAAATATAAAAAGCATTCAAAGGCTTACAATAAAAATGGCGGGGATTTTACTTTAAATAAATTAAAAGGTCAGAACATAGCCTTTAAAGGCTATGTTAAAACCCATAACAGATATAAAAAGCTTACAGATTTACAAACTACAAAAAAGCAAAGGTTTAAAAAACCACTTTAACTTTATTAAATTTTCTAAAGGCTATTAAAGATGGGGTAGGGTAAAATACAAGGAATGGAGCTTTAATGCTATAACTTACCAAAATTTATACTTAAGGAGTAGAACTTCAATGGATAAAAGACATACTTGGTCAAATAGCCTAACTTACATATTAACAGCAGCGGGAGCAACCATTGGTTTTGGTGCAACTTGGAGATTCCCTTATCTTGTCGGAGAAAATGGCGGTGGAGCTTATGTATTAGTCTTTATCCTTGCAATGCTTCTTATTGGAATCCCTATGATTTTAGTAGAAAATGTTATTGGAAGGAGAGCGCATAGAAACTCTGTAGATGCCTTTAGCCCCCACTATCAAAACAAAGCTTTTTCAAAATATTGGAAGATTGTAGGATTTATGGGGTTAATTGGCTGTTTTGGAATTATCGCCTATTATATGGTGCTTGGTGGTTGGGTTATTACCTATATAGTCAATATCCTAAGTGGGAATCTCAATTTATCAACACCCATAGATAAAGAAATTACCCAAAATTTTTATACGCAAAATATCGAACATAATCCCCTTATGGTAACTTTATATACGATAGTATTTATCCTACTTAATTGGGTTGTCCTCATTAGGGGTATTGCAAATGGTATAGAAAAAGCGATGAAGTTTCTTATGCCTTTGCTTTTTTTATGCCTCATTGGTATTGTCATTAGGAATGTTACACTTCCTGGGGCCACAGAGGGTATCGCATTTTATCTCACACCAGACTTTAGCAAAATAGACGCAAAACTTTTTATCAATGTCTTAGGGCAAGTGTTTTTTGCTCTCTCGCTTGGTTTTGGGGTTATGATAACGCTCTCTTCTTATATCAACAAACAAGAAAACCTCATCAAAACGGCTATTAGCACAGGTATTGTAAATACTATTATTGCCCTCTTAGCAGGATTTATGATATTTCCCTCACTTTTTAGCTTTGGTTTAGAGCCCAATTCGGGTCCAAAACTTGTATTTGAAATTTTACCTATCGTATTTTCGCATATGCCTTTTGGTGCTTTAGTGGCTATTAGCTTCTTTGTGCTTCTTACTCTTGCTGCTTTTACTACCTCCATTACGCTTTATGAAGTGCTTATCACAGCCGCTGAAGAAAAATTGCATTTAAACAGGAAAATTGCAGTAAGTGGTGTTTTAATCCTAACATTCATTGCAGGGAATATCCCCTCTATTCTCTCTTATGGTGCTTGGAGTGATATAACCATCCTCTTAGACAAAAATATTTTTGATTCTTTTGACTTTATTAGCGGAAATATATTCTTTGTCCTCACAGCCCTAGCCTCTTCTATCTTTGTAGGTTGGGTTTTAGGCAATGATGCTAAAAAAGAGCTTAGTAATGGAAGCAATGCACAAGAAGTCATTAACTTTTGGCTTTATTATGTAAAATTTATTATGCCTATTGTGATTGTCATAATATTTATTTATGGGATAAAAGATTTTTTTGTATAAAAGGAGCAATTAGTTTTACTTACGCAAAATAAGCCTTAGCCCTTTGTGCTATAAACCTAAATCCAAATATTTTAAGTGCTTTTTTCACTTTTTGTGCTTGTGCTAGAGTTTGTCTTATAGGGTTATCTTTGCAGATTTTAATCTCTCCAATGTTTTAGTATTCAAGTAATTTCCATCATTTATATTTCATTACCTTTAAATCCACAATCCTTGCCTTTTCTTGAAAGATTTTTAAAGTTACAATAGCTTGATTGTTGGGATTAGCAAGTAAATCTTGAATTGTTTGTGCTTCTTTTGGTGGGGCGAAGTATCTCTCTATCTCCACTAAAGGAATAAAGTCTCTATAATATAGAGGGGGTTTTGTTTTGATACAAAGTCTATTTTTTGGTAATTTAGGTAAAACCTCTTCAAAGATAAAGAGATCAGATTCTACCTCTTTAAGGCATACAAAGACTCCTTTTTGAAAATCCCCTAAACGAAAATTTTGTGGAGACTTTACCCTATAATCTAACCGCACAAAATCTCCAGTAAGTAAATCTCTAGGATCATAGCCTTTGGTGTAGAAGCTACACCAAAGGCTATTGGGGCATAAGCCCAAGCAAACATCGTACCAATTAAGGCAAACTGCAACACACAAGCAAAAAAAGCCATTTCATCTTAAATTTTTTGGCATTTATTCTCCTTGAATAATAAAGTAATCCCACTCCAAAGAGCAAGAATATTATACTTGTGATAATGTAATTTTCAATTAATGCAATATAAGTATAGAAAATGGTTGCTACTAAGATAAGGATTACTAAAATTTTGTAATTTTCCTTAATGTAATGAATCCCTAAGAGTAGCAAGAAAATCAAATAGGGCTTTGCAAATAAAAATGCTAAGAATGCAAAATGGGGATTTTCAAGAAATTCAAGCCCCACATAACCAACAAGTGCATACCAAGTTAAAATACCAATCATAATAATGCCTAGAAAATAATTTCTAAAGTAGAAATTAGCAACACCCAATAAAGCCAATAAGACTAGAGCAAGAATAATCCATATATCCATAAGGGGAGGATTAAGCATAAAAAAACTAAATTCAAGACTAAAAACAAATAAGCATAGAATTGATAGGGCTTAAAATGGAATCCCAAAAACATCAAAGGAATCCAAACTCCACTAAATGAATCAAAATTTAGCAGTATAACTTTCTAGTAATAGAAAATTAAGGAGGGCAAGTAGCTTAGATTCAATGGGTGAGAGCTTAAAAAAAATTCCACTTTGGGTAATAAAACTCAGCAAAATTAGTAATATCAATGAATTAGCCAAGTTTAGCTTCAAGGTTTCAAAATCAATACCAAATTGATAATCTAAAAATACCCAATAGCTGCAAAGATATATCCTTGTAGATAAATAACAAAGGATTTAAGACAAAAAGCAAGGATTAAAAGCACAATTCCAACACTTAAAAATGCCAAAGCCGTATCATCGCCTAAATGATAAATTTGTGAAAGCAAAGCAATATTCCCAAGTAAAACAAACCCACTTAAAATACCAAAGCTTTGCTGAGCACTTGAACTCTTAGCATAAAAAATACCATAATGTATAAAACGCCATTTTAAATCAAAATTTTTGCATTTTAAATCGAAGCACTTTGAAATAAAATGAAAAAAATCAACAAACTTTAAGATATAGTCCTTACCTTTTAAAAAGCATTTAAAATATATTTAAAACTTTTTTAAATTCTAAGCTCTCACTTTAAAATAAAATCTATTTTTGATTCTTTTTTATATTGAAATCCTGTTAAAACAATGGAATAACTTGCCATTAACTTTACCTCTTAATTTACCATACAAGATAACTAAAGCCATCACAAACCTATTGGGGATTAGAAGTAGAATCCTTATTCCTTTTCTTGATTGCTTCTTTTGCACCCTTTGGCATATTATCCTCAAAAAGATTATCAATTTCCTTAGGACGTGTTATCATCTCTTGCACAATAAAATTTAACATTTCAAAAAGTTTATAGGCAATCTTTGGATTATCGTTTATGTCTATCTCTTTTGTAGAATGCACCGCATTATTTCCTGTAATACGCACAATATCTAAGGCTTTTTGAACTTTTGTAGGAAGTCCTAACTTGACAAGTTCTTTAATATCCTCATTAATATTTTTACCTTTAAGGCTTTTGTATTCTTTATTATCTCTCAAATATGATAGTAATTCCTCTAAGGCTAAACGCAACAAAGCACAAGCTGCTCTAGGAGAATCCCCTACAACATTAGAAGCTTCCTTGTAAATTGTCTTAATAGATTCGGGCATATCCTCTGCTGGAGGAATAGTAGATGATTTGGGATAGAGCATTTCTGTCATCAATTGTACCTTACCATTTTGTGAGAATCCATATCTTCGCCAAAGATTATAATTAAAACAAACCTGACATGTTGCAAGATGAATAGAATAGTCTATTCCATTATGCAAATACTCCCAATTCATTTGAGAATAAGCACCGCAATGGGGACAATTAAAAGCTGTCAAATTAAAAGATGGAGAGACAAATTTTTGCACTATTTTTTCAAATGAAACATTATAATTATATTCTACTAAAAGTCTCTTTTATTAAACTCCTTTCATTTCAAAATCAAATTTCATATTCAGTCTTTTTTTATATTAAAATCCTTTTAAAACGAAAGAATAAAAGGTATTAATATGGATATGGAAGAAATCATAGAAAAGCTAAAAGATATTCTAGCTAGTGAGGGACAGACAAGCATTAAAACCATTGATGTGGCAAAGGCACTAGGGATACACCCCTAGAATTTATTACTTTCTCTTATTTCAAACCTCTTTTATTCTTAATTTTTCCTTTTTCTCTTTCTAAAAGTGTATAATTTGTATAAATCGTGTATAACCGATAAACATCGTAAAATACATAGATAGAGTAGGATTTATACACTTATATAGTATAAATATATTATTTTCTAGGGATTTTAATTAGTTAATAATTGCTCAATCCTATCTTTTTGGGGAGCAATTTCTGTGATTTGGATACCAAAGTTTCCATCTACAATTACCACTTCGCCTTTTGCGATAACTTTCTCATCTACTAGCACTTCCAGAGGGTCATTAGCTAGTTGGTTAAGCTCTACAACACTTCCTATATCCATAGCGATAACATCTTTTAAGAGCATTTTTTTCTTCCCTATTCGGACTTTTATGTCTAATCTTATATCAAGAAGCATACTCATATTTTTCATCTCTGTATTATTTAAAGTAACAGAATTATGGCTATTATCATTAGAGATAGCTTGTGGAGTGGATTGCTCATTAGGGTTAAAAAGTTTTTCAAAAGCGGGAGAGAGTGCAAAATATAAATAATCTTGGATATTTCCTATATTTAATGCAAAAGTATAGAATCCTTGGTAATTATCAAGCCCTAAATCCCCCTCTGCGATAAACTCTATATTATTAATGGTGAAGCTTAACTTAGGGAGCTCTTTTTGCCCGCTTAGTGAAGTAGAAATTGCCCCAAAGATATTTGAAGCGATTTCTTTTGTCGCGTCTAAATCATCGCCTTCCATTGTTTCTTTGGATTCTCCCTCTCCCCCTAACATCATATCTGCTAGGGCAGTTCCTGCTTTGGCAGATATGAATAGGGCTAAAGAGGCATCTTGGGTTTGGATACTAATCTTTGCAAGAGGGGGCTTAAAATCATCTTTTTTGCCATCTTGTGTTTCTATATGATGAATATCGGGGGCTTGCCCTAATAATCCCTCAAAGGTGGAGATACTTTCTTGAATAATGAGTTTTAAAAAGTTTTTTAGCATAATCCCCCCTTTTAATCATCTTCTATTTCATTAGCTCTTGATTTGCGTTGTATTTCAAGCATTTCAAGGATTTCTTTAACTTGATCTTTTTCTGTTTTAATCATTTCTTTAATTTCAATAGTTTTGCGGTAGCGGTGTAACCCAATACTTGCTAGGAATTTCTCTCTACCATCGACATTGATAATTACTGTATCATCTGCTGGTCTATCAAGTCTAATAATATCATTCACTTCTAAATCTAAAATTTCTTTTACCATAAGCTTTGTCTCCCCTAACATTGCGGTAACATTTACCTTAGCTCCACCAAGTAAGGCTTGGAGCTCTTTGTTTCTGGATTTTTTAGAGCTTGTTTCGCTTAACATAATATCACGACTTGCAAGACGCGAGAGGATGGATTCTAAGGATATTACAGGATAGCAAAGGTTCATCATCCCGCTACTATGTCCTATGATAATCTCCATTACTACCATAATAACGATTTCATTTTGTGCGACAATTTGGACGACATTTGGGCTAGATTCTTTAACATCTACGGTGGGAAAAATCTCTGTTATGGGTCCCCAAGCGTCTTTTAGGGTTTGCATCATTTGGCGTAAAATTGTATCTAGTAAGTTTAATTCAATATCGCTAAACTCACGCGTGGATTCATAAGGGTCTCCTTTGCCACCTAAGAGCCTATCAATCATAGAAAATGCAATGCTAGGGTTAATTTCTAAAACTCCTGTGCCATCAAGGGGTTTCATAGAAAAGACATTGAAACTTGTAGGGCTTGGTAAGCTCATTAAAAATTCTCCATAAGTCATTTGATCCACACTATGGAGCTGGATTTCAACGATGGAGCGCATAATTGCAGAAATTTGGCTAGAGAGTGCTCTTGCCATTTTGTCGTGAATTCCCCTAAAGGCTCTTAGCTGTTCTTTGCTTACACGATTTGGACGTTTGAAATCATAAAGTGTAATTTGTCTTTGGTGAGAAATTGTTGGTTTCTCTATTGTTTCCTCTGTTTCATCTGCGTCATCATCAACGACTTCTAAAAGGGCGTCAATTTCTTCTTGACTTAATATATCAGCCATTTATCCCCCTTTGTTCAAGGTGTTGGCGAATCTTCCTAACTATGGATCTATGGATTTGGGAGACTCTAGATTCGCTAAGCTCTAAAATCTCGCTAATTTCTTTGAAATTTAGTTCTTCATAATAGTAGAGTTGGATTAAGAGCTGCTCTTGTTTGGAGGCTTTTTCTAAAATTTCTTGGATAATTTCTATAAGCTCTTCTTTTTCAATTTTGTTATAAGTTTTATCCTCTTGTTGTCCGCTTAATTGCTCATCAAGGGGTAAAATCCCATAAATTTCACTAGCATTTCTTGCTTCTTTGATTTTCTCTTCTTCTTCACCTAATATTTTACTTAAGTAAGTATTATCCGGTTCTTCTTGGTAGTCATTGTAGTATTTTGTTATTTCTTTATCGATTTTTCGTATCAAGCTTCTTGTATGTCTTCCTACATAATCAAGACTTCTTAGGTAATCAAGCATTGCACCATAGACTCTAGGTCTTGCATAACCCCAAAAGGAATCATTGATATTTTTGTCGTATTTTCTTGCAAGTTTTATAAGCTCTTCAGTGCCTATGGATATAAGGTCAGAAAATTCCACATTTGCAGGTAAGCGTTCTTTTAGTCGAAAAGCAAGAGCTTTAAGGGCTGGGAGGTAATCTAATGCTAAATTATCTTGATTTTGTTTAATCGTGCTTTGGTAGCCATTAGAAGTTTTTAGCATAGGTATTCTTTTGCTTAGATTTTGGAGCATCATCAATGTCTTCTTCTTTTAATGTTTTTTCCATTGTCCTTAAGAAGCTTCGTATTTTGTTGGTGATTTTCTCACGTTTATCAAATTCCTCAATATATTCTTCTAAAAGACGATTGTAAGAGGGCTTTTGGGTAATTTTTGGATCTTGGTTAAAGAATTTTACACATAAAGATGCGCTTAAAAGGAAAATTAGATAAAACCCGATTGTAGAGACTAAAGTTCCTGCTATAATCATCTCTGGCTCATCAAATTTTATAAAGGATAATAAAAGCCCTATAAAAAATCCAGAGACAACAGCAAAGCTTAAAAAATTATCCATTCTTAGCGTCATTGATATTTTGCTCCTAAATTAAAAATGTCCTAAAATTCTTTTAAAGAATTTGCCAAATCTTTTATCTTCTTGCACTAGCACATTTCGTTCCATTTTTTTAGCAAGAGATCTTGCGATTTCTTCAATTTCTAAGGAGGGATTGCAATTTGGTTCTTCTTTTACAAATATTCCACGATTTTTACTATAATGGTTAATTAGTGGATTTTTAGTAATTTTGCCGAGCAGTTCTAAATTGATATTTTGAATATTATGCTTTGCGATTTTTTGGATTTTTTCAAAAATACTCAAAGATTCCTCTTGGTTTTTTGCCATATTAATTAACATAAAGATTCTTTTTTGAAAATTAGCTGCTAGTTTGATAGTCGCATAGGCATCCGTGATAGCTGCTGGGTCTGGAATGGTTAAGACAATAATATCATCGCTATTGTGTAAAAAGGTTTGTGTGTATTCCCCAATCCCTGCTCCTGTATCAATAAGCACAAAATCTAAATGGTCTAAAAGTGTGGAATCTTCGATAAAAGTTTCAAACATAAATTCACTTTTGTAGCGAAAAATATCAGCTCCTGAATCTCCGGGTATTAAATATAGATCGTGTTCTATAGGGATAAGAATATCTTTAAGCTTTGCTTGATTTTTTAAGACATGTAAGAGATTCTTCTCACAGCGAACACCAAAGATAATATCTAAGTTTGCAAGCCCAATATCTGCGTCAAAAATCCCTACTTTAAAACCTAATTGCCAAAGTTTATAGGCTAGATTTGCACTAAAGGTGGATTTGCCAACTCCGCCTTTTCCACTTGTGATGGCGACAAAGTTTGTATGAGACTTTTTTTCTTTTGCTACTAGATCTTCTAGGTTTGCTGCTTGATTTTTCATCATTATGCCCTAATAAAGCCATCTAGCAAACAATCAATTAAAAAATCGCTACTTGCTACTTTTATATCATTGGGAACTTCTTGCCCGATTGAGAAATAGTTTGTTGGTTTTTTGGTTTCATAAATGAGGGAGAAAATATTGCCATAGTTGTTAGTTTCATCAAGTTTTGTAAAGGTTAGTGTATCAATCCCTAGTGTTGAAAAAGTGTGGTAAATATCTTTTAAGTCTTCATATTTTGTTGTTGCACTCATCACTAGGCTAACATCTACTTTAGAATTTGAGTCTGCATTGACAAAGCTTTTTAGGGCTTGTAATTTAGCTCTATCGTGTTGTGAGCTTCCTACAGTATCAATTAAAATATAATCGCAGTATTTTAAAGAATCTAGAGCATTAATAAATTCTTCTGTATCTACCACCGTATCAATACTTAATTTCATCTTTTTAGCATAAAACATTAATTGATCGACCGCACCTATTCTATAGGTATCTAATGTGATAATTCCTACTTTATAATGTCTATTGAGTAGCCTTGAATAACGCGCTGCAAGTTTTGCTAAAGTGGTTGTTTTGCCCACACCTGTTGGACCTACTAACATCATAATGTTTTTGGCATTGCTATTTAGATTTTCTGTTCTTGCATAAACCATTTTGCGTAAAACTTCCCTAAAATATCGTTTGATGAGTATGGAGTTTTCACGCATTTTAATAGGCATTAATTCCAGTGTTAATTGCATAATTTTTTCTAAATGTTCTTTTAACATTCCGCTTGCTTTAGCGATTCTATAAATTTCAGCAAATTCGTGAGGAATGATTAATCCCTCTTTTTTAGGACCTCTTTCTTCCCAAAACATATTTTGTATAAGCTTTATTTTGTCATTTAAGCGGTTAATTTCATTTTGGATAATTTTTAACTCCCCTAAACCTTGTTTGTATTCCTTGCTTTTTTTGTGTTCTTTTGTTAGGGTTTCTTCTTTTGGGATATTGGATTTTAGTTTATCTTCTTGTGGATAGGGGGATTTTGCGGGGGGCATTTTTGTCGCAACACCAGCAATTTGGGAGATTTGACGCACTGCATCAGAGAGCTGTAAGGATACCTCTTCAGGGAGGGGGGATTGTGTATTTTGCAAAGAACGTTTTCTTTCTAATTCTTTTTGTGCGATAAGCTCTAGTCGTTGTGCGATATTATTAGTTTTAATTGGGGATTCTTGATTGTCTTGATTATCTTTATTTTTGTTAAATTCCTCCTCACTAATGGCAACAGAGATTTCATAATTTCCATTAGCTAGTTTTTTTTGAGAAATGATAGAAAATTCGTCACCTAATTCCTTTTTTGCCTGTGTAATGGCAAGTGCGGAAGTTTCTGCATTGTAGGTAAATAATTTCATTGAAACCCTTTTAGTGGAATTAAAACACTTTCTCTCTTAGCCCATTCTTTATGGGGAATGTGCAGTTCCTTGAAAGTAATTTTCATATTTTTAAAGCCTAAAATATCTATATCTAGGGTTCGTGGTGCATTTTTAAATATCCTTTTTCTATCCCGCTTAAAAATACGTTCTAAATAACTACAATAGCTAAAAAAATCAATGGGGCAAAGATTGGTTTTTACCCAAACTATCCCATTATAAAAATCTGCTTGTTGGGTATATCCAAAAGCGGGATTCTTTAAAAAAGGTGAATGATAAATTATAATATTTTTATTTTTTAGCTTGTTAAAGAATTTCCAAAAAGTCTCTAAAACATTGCCTTTGTTACCACCAATTCCTAAGATGGCGTAGGATTTTAAGGCTTTGTTGGTAAAGAGATTATAAGGATTTGAAGTTTGAGTGAGAAAGTTTGATAGTTTTTTACGGATTTTAAAAAGATATTTTGGCTTAAAAAGTGTTGGGGTGATATAGAAAAAATTTGGTTTATATTCCCTAATATTATAGGTTTTTGTTGCATAGTATGATTTTTGGGTGAGTATCTTTTTTCTTAAAGATTTTTGTTCCATTTTTCCTAATTATCCTAAAGTCAATAAATTTTAACATTATCTTTGAGATTTAATTTTGTTGCATAGTTTGTGCTTGTGCTTGTGCTTGTTGGATAGCTTGAATTTCCCCCAAGATTTGCGATAGACCTTGGAGTGCTAGATGATAACTCATAGGACCAAATCCAGTGATCATCCCAGCACATACTGCCGCTGTAATGCTTTTGTGCCTAAAGTCTTCTCTAGTGTAGATATTGCTAATATGCACTTCAATAGTTGGTAGATTAACCGAGCTAATGGCGTCACGGATAGCAACAGAAGTATGGGAATATGCTGCAGGATTAATGATGATACCATTATATTGTCCTAGGCATTCTTGGATTTTATCGACAATTTCTCCTTCAAAATTGCTTTGAAAAAAATCCACTTCGATATTCATTTGTTCAGCGTGTTTTTGGATATTTTCGTGAATGGTTTGAAGTGTTATATTTCCATAAATTTTTGGATCTCTAACACCTAACATATTGAGATTTGGACCTTGGATTATCATAATTTTCATTGATGCTTCCTTTGTGTTTATGTGTTTAATTGAAATAAAATGAAGTAAAACTCTAAAAAGATTATAACAAAATATTCTAAAAAGAATCCCAAATGCTCTTTTATCTTTAATTTAGTTTTTTAAAAAAATGCGTTAGAATTCTGGGTTCTTTAATATTTTTAAGGATTGTGGATTATTTATTGATTCTTGAAAATATTTCAATGCAAGATATTTCTAAAATATTTTTATAAAATTTTTAGTTTCAAACTTCAAACTATGTTGGAGTCATTAAAATATAGTATTTTTAGATTGTTGGTGTGGAGATTTAGGAGTGTTTAAGGATTTTAGCGTAAAGATTAAGGATTTTAGCGAACTTGTAATGTTTGAGCATAGTATTTTTTCTATGCCTTTTATTTTTATTGCGATGTGTGTTGCTGCTAATGGATGGTTTGGTTGGAAGTTATTAATCTTTGGGGTGATTGCAACCCTAAGTGCTAGGAATTTTGCGATGGCTTTTAATCGTTGTGTTGATAGAAGGTTTGATAAGACAAATCCACGCACACAAAATCGCCCTAGTGTTGATGGTAGAATTTCTGTTAAGGCAATGATTGTTTTTATTGGAATTAATGCTTTAATCTTTATTCTTGTGAGTTTTTTTATCAATCCTCTTTGTTTCTATCTTTCTTTTCCTATTTTGGGGGTTTTGGCGGGGTATTCTTTGGTGAAGCGTGTTTCATCTTTAGCACATTTAGTGCTTGGATTATGTTTAGGTTTAGCCCCTATTGCCGGAGTAGTGGCGGTTAGTGGAGAGGTTTTATTATGGTCTTTGCCTTTATGTGTGGGGGTTTTGTTTTGGGTAGCTGGATTTGATTTATTGTATTCCTTGCAAGATGTTCAACACGATAAAAAGGAGGGATTGCATTCCATACCAAGTTTTTTAGGGATTGAGAGAACCTTGTATTTATCAAGAATTTTTCATATACTAGTTATTGTTTTTTGGGTTTTATTTATTTATTGGGCTAAACTTGGAATTTTTATGTGGGTTGGGCTTGTAATTGCTGCTTTGTTTCTTGCTTATGAACAATACCTTGTGGCGAAAAATTTTCATAATATTCCACGAGCATTTTTTAGTGTTAATGGTTATTTGGGTGTAATATTTTTTGGATTTTGTATTTTAGATTTGGTAATAAGAGGGTAGAGGTTATGAAAAGTCGTTTAATTGATACTTTATTAAAGATTGAATATGAGGAGGTTCATAATAATTCAGAGTCTTTTGTAATGGAATTTAATAAACTCACACAAAGTGATGAAGACCCCATTGGGGAATGGTTGCGTTTAATGCGTGCTAAAAAGGGGAATTTAGAGGGGGAGAATACCATTATTTTAGAATTGCTAGTTGAGATTTATAGAAAAATAGAATCTTTAGAACAAAGGATAGAGGGGAATAAAAAGACTTATATTCCTTTGGCAAATTCGGATTTAGTAACAACTATAGGGCATAGTTGCTTTGTGTTAAAAGATTCAAAAATTTCAGAGAATATTTTGTATTATGGCAGGATTGAACTTCCAACTTTTCCTATAAGGATTGTCCCTATTTACTTTGTATTACGTGATAATCTTGCTTGGATTGAGAAGATTCATACAAGAGATGAAATGGAATGGGATAGCTATGTAGCTTCTAAAGAAAGAGCACTTATTCGCTTTATGAAGTCTAATAAATAAGGTTGATGTTAATGATAATTGGTAATGAGAATATTTTGTTATGGATTGGTGTGGGGGTTGGTTTAGTTTTTGCTTTATTAATTATTTATTTTTATCTAAAAGATGCAGAAAATACTAAAAGATCTAAACGTTATGAGAAATCTATTGAGGACTTAAATAAGGAGATTTATCGTTTGCAAAAAAAGCTTAAAACTTATGAGAGTGATTTAGAGGGTTTTAAGCAAAGTATTAAGCAGCAAATTTATCAAGATACCCGTTTAGAAATGAAGAATCTTATTGATACAAATTTGCATTCACAAGTAATGCCTTTAAGGAGTCAAATAGAAAGATTAAATGAGGAATATAAACAATATAAAGAGGAGGTGGAGGGAAAGGTTTTTACACTAGAAGATAGGATTAAGGAATTTGCTTATACCCCAACAAATCCTAGTAATATCGATGAGGGACGCATTATTTCTATGTTTAAAGATGGTTGGAGTGTAGATTCTATAGCTAAAGAGCTACGTATTGGCAAAGGTGAGGTGGAATTTACCTTAAAATTTGCTAATTTGGATTAAAAGGTATTTAATGCAATTACGTGTTCCAGCAACGAGTGCTAATTTAGGACCGGGGTTTGATAGTTTAGGGCTTGCTTTGAAGCTTTATAATTATTTTAGTTTAAAACCCTCTAAATTCACTTCTATACAGATTTTGGGTGAGGGTTCAAAGAATCCAAAATTGCGTATAGATAATGCTTTTGTTAGGATTTTTAATGAGCAGCTTAAAAAACTCATAGGTGAAACGCCTCCTTTTAAATTTGTTTTTAATAACTCTATTCCTATTTCTAGGGGTTTGGGTAGCTCTTCTGCTGTGATTATTGGTGCGCTTAGTGCAGCTTTTAAAGTTGCTGGTGAAGCTTTTGATAAGCAAAAGATTTTAAATGCAGCTTTGCATTATGAAACGCATCCTGATAATATTACTCCAGCTTGTATGGGAGGGTTTAATACTTGTATGATTCATAATAAAGAGGTGCGTTTTTTAAATAAACAATTGCCCCATTGTATTTCTGCTGTTGTGGTTATTCCCAACCAATCTATTTCTACACATTTATCGCGTCAAACATTACCCAAACAATATTTACAAAGAGATGCCTTTTTTAACCTTTCGCATTCTGCATTTTTAAGTGTCGCTTTTTTTGAGGAAAAGTGGGAGTTACTAAAAGAAGCAAGTATGGATAGATTACACCAATATTATAGAATGCGACAAATCCCTATTTTATTTGATGTGCAAAAAACTGCACTTACTAATGGTGCGCTTATGAGTACTTTATCAGGGAGTGGATCGACTTTTTTTAATCTTTGTTATGCAGAGGATTCTAAGCATTTATATGAAGCTTTATCTTCTAAATTTTATAAATTAAGAGTTTTAAGTCTTGAATTTGATAATTTTGGTATGGTTTTTGATGATGAATTTAAGCTCTAGCTTGTTATAATGTGAGAATGTTAATGTCTAATCCGGTTAGAATGTGTATTGTTTGTAGGGGTAGATTTTTAAAATCCCAATTAATACGTTTGCAATATAAAGAGGGAGAACTTATCAAATTTAGTGGCGTAGGAAGGAGTTTTTATGTGTGTAGAGATTGTGTAGATAACAATAGAATTGTTGATTGCATTATAAAAACTTGTAAGATTGACAAAGGGTTGAAAAAAATTTTAAAACAATCATTAAAGGAGATTTTTGTATATGGATAAAATCCGTATTAGTCAGATTGCCAAAGAAATTGGGAAAACAAGCAAAGAAATAATCCAAAAAGCTCAAGAGCTAGGTTTTGAAGTAAAAACTGCTTCTAGTAGTGTAACTGCTACACAAGCTGAAGAATTATATAATTATATTTTATCAGGAAAAAGTGTTGAGAGAGCTCAAGAGGAAGTTAAAAAAGAGACTAAACAAACAGCCGCTAAAAAAAGTAATTCTTTAAAAGAAACTCCTATTATAGAAGTTAAAGAAAGTAAGAATACTATTAAAAAAGTTAAAGAAAAGAAAAAACAAATTTCTGAAATATCTACACAAGAGGTTGAGGAGAAATTAGATAAACCTAATAATGTTATTGAAGAGTTACATTTAGACTTTACTCAAGATAATCCAGCTATTAAACGAACAGGGTTAAGGATCGTTAAAAAGCGGGATATTAAAGAAGAGTTACCAAAAGTAGAGAAAAAGAAAGAAGTAACGGGTAAGACTTTGCAGGATTTGCTTGGAAATTTAGATGAGAGTTTTTCTAAAAGGGAAAAGAAAAAGAAAAAAGATAAACCCCTTGTGATGAAAAAAAACCAGCAAAAAATAGATTTATTAGATAATAGAGAATTTCATACTTCAAGTGATGATGAGGAAGATGAGGGCATCATTTTATTTGATTTAAGTGTGCAAGATGAAGTAGATATTGATGAAGAGGAGAATGAAAAAAAGGTAGCTACTGATAGAATCAAAGTTCAAAGACATAATCCTTTTATGGAGCAAGGCACAACAAGACGATCAAGCCGTAAAAAAGCACCAAAACCTCAAAAAGTAGAAGAATCCATTAGTGGAGTTGTTAGAGTCCCAGAGGAGATTAGGGCTTATGAATTTGCAGAGAAAATTAAACGTTCTACGGGTGAAGTTATTAAAGTGCTTTTTAGTCTTGGAATGATGATTACTAAAAATGATTTTTTAGAAAAAGATGCTATTGAAATTTTAGCTGAAGAGTTTGGTGTTGAAATTGAAATTATTAATACCGCGGATGAATTAGATTATACACAGCTCCACGATGATGAGGACAAAGAAGAGCATTTAGAGCCTAGAGCACCAGTAGTTACGATTATGGGGCATGTTGATCATGGAAAAACTTCTTTATTAGATGTGATTAGGAATACAAAAGTAGTTTCTGGTGAAGCAGGCGGCATTACACAACATATTGGTGCTTATACAATCACCAAAGGAGGGAAGCAAATCACTTTTATTGATACTCCCGGACACGAGGCTTTTAGTGAGATGCGTTCTCGTGGAGCACAAATTACAGATATTGCTATTATTGTCATTGCAGCTGATGATGGGGTAAAGCCGCAAACTATTGAAGCACTTAATCACGCCAAAGCCGCTAATGCTTGTATTATTATTGCGATTAATAAGATTGATAAACCTGATGCTAATCCTGATAAGGTTAAAGCAGAAGCGGCGGAATTAGGATTTACTCCGCTTGAATGGGGGGGAGACTATGAGTTTGTGCATATTTCCGCTAAGAGTGGAGAGGGTATTGATGATTTGTTAGAAATTATCTTATTGCAAGCAGAAATTTTGGATTTAAAGGCTAATCCTCATAGAGCCGCTCGTGCAGTCGTTATTGAAAGTAGCTTAGAGAAGGGCAAGGGTCCTGTAGCGACTTTAATTATTCAAAATGGGATTTTAAAAGTTGGTGATAGTATCATTGCAGATACGGCATTTGGGAGAGTAAGGGCTATTAGTGATGATAATGGCAAAAATGTTACGAATCTTTTGCCATCTGGGGTTGGAGTAATTACGGGATTCAATGAAGTGCCTCCAGCAGGTTCTATTTTGCTCGTGGTGGCTAATGATAATATTGCAAGAGAGTATGCACAAAAACGTTTAGCACATTTGCGACAAAAAGAGTTTTCTCATTCTACAAAGGTTTCTTTTGATGAATTAAGCACTATGGTAGCACTTGGGCAATTAAAAAATCTTCCCGTTATTGTTAAAGCCGATACACAAGGAAGTTTAGAAGCTATTAAAGGAAGTTTAGAAAAGCTTCAAAATGAAGAGGTAAAAGTTAATATTGTTCATAAAGGTGTAGGAGGAATTACAGAGGGTGATGTAACTTTGGCTGCTGCTAGTGCAAATTCTATTATTTTGGGATTTAATGTGAGACCAACTGGAAGTGTAAAAAATAAAGCCAAAGAATTAGGAGTTGAGATTAAAACTTATTCTATTATTTATGCACTTATTGATGATATTAAAGCATTATTAGGAGGGCTTCTCTCTCCTGTGCTTGAAGAAGAAAATACTGGGGAAGCTGAAGTTAGAGAGACTTTTAATATCGCAAAAGTTGGGACTATTGCGGGCTGTTTTGTAACAGATGGTGTTATTCAAAAAGGTATTAAAGTGCGATTAATTCGTAATGGAGTGGTAATACATAATGGCAATATTCTTTCCCTTAAACGTTTTAAAGATGATGTAAGAGAGGTGGCTAAAGGTTTTGAATGCGGGATTGTTTTAGAAAATTATAATGATATTCAAGTAGGCGACGTCTTTGAAACTTATAAGGAAGTGGAAAAACAAAGGACCTTATAAATGAAAAACATTAAATTAGAACGAATCCAATCTCTCTTAAAAGAGCTTATTCCCTCTGCTTTAGCGAATTTAGAGGATACAAGATTAAATAATCTTAGTGTGTTAGAGGTAAAATGTTCTAGAGGAAAGTATTTCGCACAAGTTTTTTTAGATCCTTCTTTTATCACACAAGAGGAAAAAAAAGTTATTCTTCACCAGCTAAAAAAAGCAAGAAATATTATCAAAGGATATTGCTTAGAAGAGAGTGGTTGGTTTCGTTGTCCAGATTTTAACTTTGTTTTTGATGATTCTTTAGAAAAAGAAATGCGTCTTGATAGGATTTTTCAAGCTTTACAAGAAGAGAGGAATATAAAGCACGGAGACAAAGCAAGAGGGTTAGATTTAGGAGCATTAGAGTAATGATAAGCTCGGATTTAGAGGCAAAAATTTCTATTTTAATCCAAAGTTTGGGTTGTGAGCTATATGATATGGCTATTATCAATGAAAATAATCATAAAATCTTACGCGTTTATATTTCTAAAAAGCCCTCTGTTAGTCTTGAGGATTGTCAAGAGATTAGTCTTGCCCTCTCACCGCTTTTAGATGTAGAAATGCCAAATTTTGAGAATTATTTTTTGGAAGTTAGCTCACCGGGAATTGAACGCATTTTAAAGACATTAACACATTTTCAAGGTGCTATTGGTGAGCTTGTGAAAGTTAAAATGCTTGATAAGAGGGAATTTAAAGGTAAATTAGTAGAGGTTTATGAGGATTCTATAAAGCTTGAAAGTGGGCAGAGTATCCCTATAGAAGCCATCAAAAAAGCACAAACTTATTTTCTATGGTAGATTCTTTTTATCTTGATTTGGCGATTAAAAAAGCTTGGGATTATCAGTGTCAAACTTTGCCAAATCCTGCTGTTGGGGCTGTTATCTTGGATAAGTTTGGGGCGATTTTAAGCATTCAAGCTCACAAAGTTGCAGGTGAGCCGCACGCTGAGGTTTTAGCATTGCAAGAATCTTATTATCGCCTAAGCGGAGATTCTTCAATTTTTAATCTTTTTCAATCTCAAGAGATTCATCAATTTCTTTTAGAAAATGCTAAGGATTATTTCAAGGATATAACCCTTTATGTTACTTTAGAACCTTGCATACATCGTGGAAAAACTCCCTCTTGTGCAGAACTTTTAAAATTATTAGGGATTAAAAAAATCATTATTGGGACACAGGATTGTAATAAAGAGGCTAAAGGAGGGGCTAACGCACTTAAAAGTTGTGGAGTGCAAGTTGTAAAGGCTTGGGAGGAAAAAGAGCTTTTGAGGGCTTATGAATATTCTAAGGCATTATTAATTCCTTTTAGTAGTCTGCAAAGCAAAGGGAGTTTTATCCTTTTTAAATATGCTAGTCGTTTAGATGGCAGTATTGATGGAGGGCAAATTAGCTCTAAAGCTGCACAAAGTTTTATGCATAATTTAAGGACAAGAGTAGATACCCTTCTAATTTCTGGTAAAAGTGTGCGTTTAGATAATCCTATACTTGATTGCAGGTATGCAACCTTAAAGGATAAAAGACCGCCTTGTGTAACAATCTTAACGCATTTAAGAGATTTTCCTAAAAAAGCTCCTTTATTTTCTGTTCCTAAGAGAGAAGTAAAAATACTCCATAAGATAGAAAAGTTTGAAGGTTTTGTGATGTGTGAGGGGGGAGCAGACTTGTTTAAGACTTTGATCCCCCAAATTGATATGGTATTGTTTTTTCTAAATCCTTCTATGCAGAGTGATTTTCAGCTTCATATGCAACTTCAAGCTAATTTTAGGATTTTGTATTCACAACAAATTGGGGATGATTTAATATTATGGCTTCAGCCTTTTAGGGATTAGAAAATCTTATAAAGGGAATTTGCCTCTGCCATCCAATTTTCTAATTCCTCCCATTTTTGGCTGTTAATTAACTCTTTTGCAAAGTTTATTTCTTTTTGGAAGTATTCTAAGGATTTTAAAATTTCTTCACGATTTTGTTTAGAAATATCACTCCACATTTTAGGAGAACTCTTAGCGATTCGCACCATACTTTTAAATCCTCCGCCTGCTAGGGTTAGTATATCTTTTGGGTTTTGTTGGGATAGCACGGTATTTGCTAGGGCATAACTAATGATATGCGGTAAATGGCTAATGAAAGCAGCGTGGTTATCGTGTGATTTTGAATCCATTTTGATAATATTCATTTTCAAAGTAATGAATATTTCTTTTGCCATTGAAATTTGAAATTCTCCGCTTTGTTCTAAATCTGTTAAAACTATGATATGATGGGGCAAAAGGTCTTTAAATGCTGCCTTTGGTCCAAAATTTTCTGTCCCACTCATAGGATGAGCACAGATAAAATTTTTGCGAATACTTGGGGGGATATTTTGGGATATTAAATATTTTGTGCTACCTAAATCAATAATTGTGGTATGTGGGGATACGCCAATGAGTTGAGGAAGAATCTCTAAGATAGCTTCTACGGGTGTTGCAAGAAAAATAACATCGCATTGCTTGATTTTTTCTAATTCTACACCTTCATCAATTAAGCCTAAAGACAGGGCTTGTTGTAAATGAATCTCGTTGTTATCTAACCCCACAATCCTTTTAAACATTGCACTTTCTTTTAGTGCTAATCCTAAAGAACCACCAATTAACCCTAGACCAATAATTCCTGCTTGCATTTATCCTCATTTAAAGTTTTTTGAAAATTATATATTTATTTGCTTTAGTTTTGGTAGGTTTAATGTCAAAATAGGGTATAATTGGAGCTTTAATATTAATTTTGCTATTTAAAGTTGCGAGGTTTTATCATTAATGAAAGCTCTTAAATCATTTTTATTGGGATTAGTTGGCTCTTGTGCTTTGGCTGTTGGTGCTGAATTGCCTATTATCAAAGAGGTGCGTTATGATGGGCTAAATTATATTTCTCCCCTTATTGCTAATGAGATTGCTAAAGTGCAAATTGGTAAAACGCTTGATATTCAAAGGATTAATCAATCTATTCTTGATTTTTATAAGCAGGGATATTTTAAAGATATTTGGGCTACAGAAGAGGATGGGATTTTGGTTTTTCATTTTGTTGAAAAGCCTGTTATTGCAAGTTTAATTATTAGTGGTTATGGAGCAGGTAAAGATCAAGCTGTTATTAATAAAGAAATAGGACTAAAAAAGGGTGATGTTTATGATGAAATGAAAATTAATGCTACAAAGAAACGCATTATTGAAATGCTTGAAAAACAAGGCCGCTATGATACTATAATAGAATCAAAAATTGAAGAAATTAGCCAAAATGCTCTTAAAGTAACATTGGAGATTAATCAGGGTGAAGAAATTATTATTCGTAAAGCTAACTATTATGGGAGAAAAAATCTTAAGGTATCTCGTATTGAAGCTTCAACTGCTAATAAAGAAAGAGATTTTTTAGGTTGGATGTGGGGGTTTAATAGTGGTAAGTTGCAAATTAATGAGATTGAGACAGATTCGCTTAGGATTCAAGATCTTTATTTGCAAAAGGGTTATTTAGATGCTAAAGTTAGCCAGCCTTTTTTAAGGACGGATTTTACAATCTATGATGCAGAGTTAGATTATTATATTGAAGAGGGCAAACCTTATAAGGTTTCTGGTATTGATATTGTTCAAGAAGAAATGGTAATTGATGATGAGGAGCTTTATAGTGCTATTAAAACTAAGCAAAAAAAAGTTTTTAATATTTCTACAATGCGTAAAGATGCGGAAACTTTGAAATATAAAGTTGGGGATTTAGGGTATGCTTTTGCTCGTGTTACTCCTGATTTGGATAAAGATGTAGAAAAGTCTGAAGTTCGTATTGTCTATTATATTCAACCTGGAAAAAAGGTAAAAGTTAATGATGTTATTATTTCTGGTAATTCTAAAACTTTGGATAGAGTAATTCGTAGAAATATCCTCTTAGCACCCGGTGATCAATATAATATGACAAAAATTACACGTTCTAAAAATTCTATTATGCGTTCAGGTGGTTTTGATGATATTCAAATTGAGGAGAAACGGATTGATGAGGAAAACATTGATTTGCTTGTTAAAGTAAAAGAAGCTAAAACAGGTGAATTTAGTTTTGGTGTAGGTTATGGTAGCTATGATGGTATTATGGGGAGTGCTTCGATTAAAGATAGAAATATTTTTGGGACAGGCTTAACGGCTGGTATTTATCTTGATAAAAGTCAAATTTCTACTTCTTATCGTTTTAATATCTATAATCCTGCAGTTCTAGATAGTAATTATAGTCTCTCAACAGATGTTTATCAAAGTCAATATGATAACTTTGATTATAAAGAAAAAACAAGAGGTTTTAGTCTTGTTGGGGGAAGAAGGATTACTGATACTTTAGAGACAACCTTGGGCTATATGTATCAACAATCAGAGCTTTCAAGTTTTAGCAATTCTTTTTATTTGAATTATTATCGCGGAAAATATACTAAGTCTTCCATAATACCGGGTGTATATTATGATAATACAGATTCTTACTTTTTTCCTAAAAATGGTTGGAAGGCTAATGCAAGTTTAGAATATGCAGGAGTTGGTGGTGATGCAGAGTTTTTGAAGTATTTTGGTAATTTGTATTTTTTTAAAAACTTAGAGGATTTGATAGATGTAGATTTGACCTTTAGATTCCGCTCTAAGTTAGGATATATTCAAGATAATGGTTATGTTCCTTTAAATGAGAGGTTTTATTTAGGGGGGATAAATTCGCTTAGGGGTTATCAAACCAATTCTATTAGCCCAAGGGATAGATTTGGCACAAGGATTGGTGCCAACAAAACTTCTTATAGTTCAGTGGAGCTTAGTTATGGATTGTTTGAAACAGTGCCTATGCGTTTGAGTGTATTTTATGATTATGGTATGCTTGGAAAAAATGATATCACTCAAATACGAAGAAGTTCTACAGGTATTGCTTTAGAATGGATTTCACCAATTGGTGCGATTACTTTTATTATTCCTAAGGCACTTGATAATAAACCCGGAGATAACACTTCATCGTTTGAATTTACAATGGGACAGAGATTTTAATTATGCAGATAAAAAATAGAGATAGTGTAAAAATAAAACTCCCTAGAGTTAGCCCTAAAGAGATTTTAGATTTGATGCAAAATACTTCTTTAAAAGAGCTAGGAGAAAGAGCTTTTGCTATTAAAAAACAATTGCATCCTGATAATATCACGAGTTTTATTGTAGATAGGAATATTAATTATACGAATATCTGTTGGGTGGATTGTAAGTTTTGTGCGTTTAAACGTAGAATCAATGAAGCAGATATTTATATTTTAAGTTTTGATGAGATTGATCAAAAAATTGATGAATTGCTTGCTATTGGTGGGACACAGATATTGTTTCAAGGTGGGGTTCATCCGAGTTTAAAAATAGAGTGGTATGAAGATTTACTCTTGCATATTACTCAAAAATATCCACAAATAACTGTGCATGGGTTTTCTGCTATTGAGATTAATTATATTGCAAAAATTTCAAGAATCTCTATTTTGGAAGTTTTAGAACGTTTGAAAAAATGCGGTCTTGCTTCTATACCAGGGGCGGGAGCGGAAATATTAAGTGATAGGGTACGTGATATTATCGCACCTAAAAAGTTGGATTCTGATGAATGGATAGAAGTTCATAGGCAAGCTCATAAAATTGGTATGAAAAGCACCGCTACAATGATGTTTGGAAGTGTAGAGAGTGATGAGGATATTATAGAGCATTGGCAGAGGATTAGGGATTTACAAGATGAGACTAATGGATTTAGAGCTTTTATTTTATGGAGTTTTCAACCAGCCTTTACGCCTTTACAAAAAGAGTTTCCTCATTTGCATAAAGCTTCTTCTAATCGGTATTTAAGACTTTTAGCTTGTAGTAGGATTTTTTTGGATAATTTTGCTAATATCCAAAGTAGTTGGGTTACACAAGGTTCTTATATCGGGCAATTAGCCTTGTTATTTGGTGCTAATGATTTAGGCAGCACAATGATGGAAGAAAATGTAGTGGCTGCAGCAGGAGCTAAAAATTCTATGAATCAAAATGAAATGATAAGTTTAATTAAAGATATTGGGGAGATTCCCGCAAAACGCAATACGGCTTATGATATTTTGGAGTGTTTTTCGTGAGGGTTTTTTTACACATTTTTTTATTTTTACTTGGAATAAAAGGATTTTTAATGGCAGCTGAATTAAAGAATGTTGAAATAAAGGGTGTGGATATTCCCATTATTTATGAGCAAAATATCCAACTTCCTTTGTTTTATGTGCAAATTATTTTTAAAGGTGCAGGAGGGATTAGTAATAAAGGGCTTTATGGATTATCGGATTTAACAAGTAGCATTTTAAATGAAGGGACTAAAGAATTGGGGGTTACGAAATTTTCTCAAAAATTAGAAGAAAAGGCTCTTTCTTTAGAGGTTGAGAGTAGATTTGAAACGATGAGTTTTACTTTAAGTGGTATGAAAAAGGAAAGTCAGGCTGGATTTAGACTCTTAAAGTCTTTACTCCAAGATCCAAATTTCACACAAGTTACTTTAGAGAAAGTAAAAGAAACTGCGCTAACTTCTCTTTTAGAAAAAGAAAGTGATTTTGACTACCAAGCCAATCGTGCTTTGAATGCCATGATTTTTAAGGATTCTCTCTTAGAATACCCATTAAGTGGGACAAAGGAATCTATTCAAAAAATTACTTTAAAAAATATTCAAGATTTCTATCAAACTTTCATTAATTTAAAATCAGCGATCGTTATTGCAGGAGGGGATATTGACTTTTTAACAATTACACAAAGCCTAAATGATGTTTTAGGGGGTTTGCCTGAAGGTAAAGAAGTGCAAATTAAGCCTATCAAAGTTCATCGAGATGAAGGGTATAAACGGCAAGTTAAAGATACCAAACAAGCTTATATTTATTTTGGTGCTCCTTTAGAGGTTAAAGATATTCAAAAAGAAATTGCAAGGGTTAAAGTTGCCTCTTTTGTTTTAGGTGGAAGTGGTTTTGGTAGTCGCATGATGGAAGAAATTCGTGTTAAACGCGGATTAGCTTATTCTGCAGTTATGCACTTAAATGCTGGCCAAACAATTTCTTATGCACAAGGCTATTTGCAAACAAGTATTGATAATGAAAAAGAGGCTAAGAGTATTGTTAGAGAAGTTATAAAGGAATTTATACAAAAGGGGATTACACAACAAGAATTACAAGAAGCTAAACAATATTTATTAGGTAGTGAGCCATTGCGTAATGAAACACTCTCGCAAAGATTAAATGCTGCTTTTAATAATTATTATAGAGGCTTGCCTCTTGATTTTAATCATAAAGTTTTACAAGAAATTGCAAACCTTAAACTTGAGGATGTCAATGCTTATATTAAAAATCACCAAGAGATTTCTGCCTTAACCTTTTCTGTTGTGAGTGCGGATTAATTGGAGATACCAGAGAGTATTAAAAAGTTAGGTATTCAAACCTTTTTTGGATTTGTGCTTCATTTTACCCCTAAAGGTTATACCAATAGTTATTTATCCCAAACTTTAGAGGCAAATACCCAAGTGGTGTTAAAAATAGAGGTGTTAAAATATTTTTCTTATAAAGCCGCTAAGGTGCTTTGTTATGCTTCTTTGTTTGATAGAGAAATAGAGCTTGTTATTTTTAATCCAAAGCCTTATCATAAAAATATATTCATTCCAGGTGAGTATCTAATAATCAGTGGCAAAATACAAAAAAATGGTGGATGTTATACGCTTATTCAGCCAAAAATATTAAAATCTTTAGAGGGGATTTTTCCAAATTTTGGCACAAGGGGGACTCAAGAAAGCTTGTTGCGTGATTTTTCTAAAAATATTTCTTTGCAATCTTTGCAAAGTTTTTACCCAAGGATTCCTGTAAAATATTTAAAAGCTTTATTAATGATTTATCAACCTAATCTTGATTTCTTTGAATCTTTTCAAAAACAAGGAGGATTTTTTGGGGATTTTTTAGATGCTTTGAAGTTTGTAGAGATTTATGAATATATGCGGAAGTTAAAAACTAAAAAGAGGGAATTTCAAAGTTTAAAGTCTCTGCAAGGAGAGATTGAAGGTTGGATAGATTCTTTGCCTTTTAAATTAACTTTAGGTCAGATGAAGGCTATTTATGAAATTAAACAATCTCTTGCTAGTAACAAAGCTGCAAGAAGGGTTATTATAGGGGATGTTGGGTGTGGAAAGACTCTAGTTATTTTTGCTTCAGTGCTAATGGCATATCCTAACAAGAGTTTATTAATGGCCCCAACTTCTATATTAGCTAGACAAATCTATGAGGAGTCTCAAAAGTTTCTACCTCCTTTTATCAAAGTTGCTCTATTTACTCAAGGTGCTAAAGAAGGGGATTTGCATACTAGTGATTTTCTTATTGGCAGTCACGCACTTTTATACCAGGATTTGCAAGATTATTCTTTAGTGATGATTGATGAACAGCATCGTTTTGGAACTGCACAACGTAACACTTTAGAGAGAAAATTTGAGAAAGACTTGAAACGTCCTCATATTTTGCAATTTTCTGCAACTCCTATTCCTAGAACTTTGGCAATGGTTCAGTCAAATTTTTTAGATTTTAGTTTTATAGAAGATTTTCCTTATAAAAAGGATATTGATTCAGAGATTATTCATAAGCAAGATTTTAAAAAACTTTTAGCCCATATCCATAAAGAAATTGTTAAAGGGTATCAGATTATTATTGTGTATCCTCTGGTGGAGGAGGGTAAAGATGCAGATTATGTCCCTCTAAAGGAGGGAGAAATATTTTGGAAAAAACATTTTCAAGGGGTGTATGTTACCTATGGCAAGGATAAAGCTAAAGAGTTGGTGTTAGAAGAATTTAGAGATAAGGGAAATATTTTACTCGCAACAACGCTCATAGAAGTGGGAATTTCTTTGCCTAAACTTTCTACTATTGTAATTGTAGGTGCAGAACGTTTAGGGTTAGCAACTTTGCATCAATTAAGGGGCAGAGTTAGTCGTAATGGATTAAAAGGTTATTGTTTTTTATATACCAATAAAGATAAAATAGAACGTTTAGAGAGGTTTTGCCAAATACAAAATGGGTTTGAAATTGCTAAGTTAGATTTGCAATATAGAAATAGTGGGGATTTATTAAATGGCGAGCAACAAAGCGGAAAACAATTTCTTTGGATAAGTTTAAGCTCTGATGAATCGATTATAAAAATAGCTAAAGAGAGTTTGGGTGGGTGAGAGTTAAGGGTTTAAGTATAGCTTCTTAGAGCTCTTCTTTGGTTTATTTGAGTATATTTATTAAAATTTACATTCTTTAAAGAAAAAGTTTATTATAATCCAAGCACTAAGATTCTATATATTTAGGGCTTGATTTATGAGATATTTTGGACTTTTAATAATATCTGTATTTTTTAATATTTTTGCTTTTGCCTCCCCTTTTGGCAATAAACTTATTGTTCCAATTGTTGAAATGGATGAAGATTCTCAACATTATGCTTATGTTCCAGCTTTTGACTTAAAAGTAGGTGAGAGTGGTGAGATTATTCGTTGGTTTAATAAAGATCGTTCTGGAATTGTAGCTAAAGCTGCAGTTATTGAAATTAAAGACAATAAAGCAAAAATTGCTTTTGAATCTTTTAAGGGTTTTGAACAAAAGGCATTCCCAATACCCCTTTTAACTCCACAAAAGGGTGATGAGGTAATTTTTAGAGCTTTTAATGATAGAGCTTTTCTTATTGCTCCTACCCAAGAAATTTATGAGAAGATTAATGCTGCTTATCCTGATGTAACTTGGCTTCATCCTGATTTGTTTGCTGCTTATTTAATGGACATTGGACATACTGCACCTGTTAAAGGAGATTTTAGGCAAATATGTTTGCAATATGCTACTGGTGTCGTATATTTAGTTAATCTTAATGAAGGGCAAGTTTTAGATTGTCAAACCTTTAGTGTGCTAAAGAAAGATTATATCACTGGGAGAGCACCCATTCAAGAGAGAGTCCTTCCCTTTTATTCACGTATAGGGGATGTAAATAGTAATTGGTTTTCTTATATTATTAATGATGTTAAAACTCAAGATTATTATTTGTATTTTGATGCACTTTTAAAAGGTGAGATTAAGGATGAGGATGCAACATTTTTTGGACGCATTACTAATTATTTCACTCAAAGTATTAAGAATATCTTTTAAGGTTTAAAATGACACAAGAGCAGATTAGGGATTTAAGGGCTATTGTTGGAGAGGAAGATTGTTTTGATGATAAAGCTCACTTAAGTGCTTATTGTTATGACGCAACAAGAGAAAGAAAATATCCTGAATGTGTCGTGTTTCCTCATAATGAAGAAGAGGTGAGTAAAATTGTAAAATACTGCAATGATTATAAAATCCCTATTGTTCCACGTGGTGCTGGTAGTGGATTTACGGGAGGGGCATTAGCAGTTGGTGGCGGTGTAGTTTTAGCCTTAGAAAAGCATATGAATCAAATTTTAGAAATTGATATGGAGAATATGGTAGCAAGAGTGCAACCTGGTGTTGTTAATATGCAACTTCAAAAGGCAGTAGAGGCAGTAGGATTGTTTTATCCGCCCGATCCTGCAAGTGAGCATTATTCTACCTTAGGGGGTAATGTAAGTGAAAATGCAGGAGGTATGCGAGCTGCTAAATATGGTATTACAAAAGATTTTGTAATGGCTTTGCGGGCAGTTTTGCCTAATGGAGATATTATAAGGGCAGGTAAAAAGACTATTAAAGATGTGGCGGGTTATAATATTGCTGGGATTCTTATTGCTAGTGAAGGAACTTTAGGGGTTATTACAGAAATTACTTTGAAGCTTTTAAGTAAGCCAAAATATAGCAAAAGTGCTATGGGTGTCTTCCCAAGTATTAAATCTGCAATGAATGCGGTTTATAAAACAATGGCAAGTGGTGTTACGCCTGTAGCTATGGAATTTTTAGATAATCTTACTATTAAAGCTGTGGAGGAGAAATTCCATAAGGGCTTACCAAAAGAAGCAGGGGCAATCCTTATAACAGAGGTAGATGCTAATTTAGAAGAAGAAATTACTCGCCAAATTACAAAGATACAAGAAAAATTTTATGAAAATGGAGCAAATGATTTTATTATCGCAAAGAATGAGGAAGAATCTGTAAAATTATGGTTTGCTAGAAAGAATGCAAGCCCTAGTATTAGTATCTATGGGAGCAAGAAACTTAATGAGGATATTACCGTTCCTCGCTCTAAACTTCCCGAGCTTTTAGAGAGAATTGCTGAAGTTTCTAAAAAATATAATGTCCTTATTCCGTGTTTTGGTCATACTGGGGATGGCAATGTGCATACTAATGTGATGGTGGATGGCACAAAAGAAGAAGAAGTTAAAAGGGGTTATGAAGCTATTGAAGAGATTTTTAAAATTACCATTGAGCTTGGTGGCACATTAAGTGGAGAGCACGGCATTGGTCTTTCAAAGGCACCTTTTATGAAACTTGCTTTCACGCAAGAAGAGATGGATTTATTCCGAGCTATTAAAAAAGCTTTTGACCCTAATAATATATTAAATCCCGGAAAAATGGCATTATGAGTTTAAGATATAATATATTTATTTTTTAAGGATGTTCAATATGGTTTATGATGTGCAAAAAATTAGAGACATTCTTCCTCATCGTTATCCCTTATTGCTTGTAGATAGAATCACCTCCATTGCTTATAATAAGAACATTGAAGCTTATAAAAATATTACCATTAATGAGGAAATTTTTAATGGGCATTTTCCTATACAACCTATTTATCCGGGTGTTTATATTATAGAGGGAATGGCGCAAGCAGGAGGTGTTTTAGCCTTTGTTAGTATGTTTGGTGAAGATTCTAATAACAAAGGCGATAAAATTGTATATTTTATGAGTATTGATAAGGCAAAATTTAGAAATCCTGTAAATCCGGGTGATAAGCTTGTTTATAAGCTTGAAGTGGTTAAGCAAAAGGGAGGTATTTGGGTTTTGCAAGGTTATGCTTATGTGGAAGATAAGCTTGTAGCAGAAGCGGAGCTTAAAGCAATGATTGTTGATAAGAACTCAAGAGAGGGTATAAAGTGAGTGTTGCAAAATCGGCTACTATCGCACCAACTGCCATTATAGAGGATGGTGCTGTTATTGGTGAGTATGTAGAGATAGGTCATTATTGCGTGATTGGTAAAGATGTAAGAATTGGGGATAATACAAAAATCTATAATCAAGTAACTATTGTAGGAAATACTACTTTAGGAAAAAATAACGAAATTTTTCCTAATGCAGTGTTAGGAACGAAACCTCAAGATCTTAAATACCATAATGAGCCTAATACACTTATTTTTGGGGATAATAACAAAATTCGTGAATTTACAATGATTAATCCTGGCACAGAGGGTGGAGGGAGTAAAACTATTATTGGGAATAATAATCTTCTTATGGCTTATGTGCATATAGCTCATGATTGTATTGTTGGAGATTCTTGTATTTTGGCTAATGGTGTTACCCTAGGTGGTCATATTATTATGGGGAGTCATATTAATATTGGTGGATTAACCCCTATTCACCAATTTTGCAAAATTGGAGATTATGCGATGGTGGCTGGAGCAAGTGCTTTATCTCAAGATATACCCCCCTTTTGTTTAGCAGAGGGAAATCGTGCGGTGATTCGAGGATTAAATTTACACCGCTTAAGAAAAAACTTTGAGCATCATCAAGTTGATAAGATTTATAATGTTTATAAGCGTTTATTTTTTGGGAATAAACCTATTAAAGAAATAGCACAAGAAATTTTAGAAGAAAATTATAAGGATGAAAATATTTTTAAAATGTGTGAGTTTATTATCCAATCAACGAGGGGAATCCCTTTTATAAGGAGGAATGATGAGTGAGAGAGTGTGTGATTTTTGTAAGTCTGAAGAAACACATAATAATCCTGTTATTTCAGGTAATAATGTTTGTATTTGTAAAAATTGTGTGATTGCCTCTTATAAAATACTTTTTGGTGAGAGTGATTTTAATCCTTATGTAGATACTGAAAGTATAAAGGAATTTGAAGAAAATATTACTTTACTTCCGCCAAAAGAGTTAAAAATTATTTTAGATGAGTATGTAATCGGACAAGACAAAGCCAAAAAAGTCTTTAGTGTTGCTGTTTATAATCATTATAAAAGGATTATGCAAAATATTGAAGATGATGATACAGAAATTGCTAAGTCTAATATTTTATTAATTGGTCCAACAGGCAGTGGAAAAACTCTAATGGCACAGACTTTAGCGAGATTTCTTAATATCCCTATAGCCATTTGTGATGCAACGAGTTTAACAGAGGCAGGATATGTTGGAGAGGATGTAGAAAATATTTTAACAAGACTTATTCAAGAAGCTAATGGAGATGTTCAAAAGGCACAAAAAGGAATTGTTTTTATTGATGAGATTGATAAAATCTCACGGCTTTCTGAGAATCGTTCTATTACTCGGGATGTTTCTGGAGAAGGAGTGCAACAAGCACTTTTGAAAATCATTGAAGGTAGTGTTGTTAATGTTCCTCCCAAAGGAGGTAGAAAACACCCTAATCAAGATTTTATCCAAATTGATACCAAAAATATTTTATTTATTTGTGCAGGTGCTTTTGATGGATTAAAAGATATTATAGAAAAAAGGATAGGTGGTAATACTTTGGGGTTTAATAACTGCATAAATTCTATACAACGAAGTGGAACAATTTTAGAATATGTAGAACCTGATGATTTAGTAAATTTTGGATTAATTCCTGAACTTATTGGGCGTTTGCATATGGTAGCTACCTTGCAAGATATTGACAAAGAAGCAATGATGAATATTTTACAAAAGCCAAAAAATGCTTTAGTTAAGCAATACCAAAAACTTTTTGCTTTAGATGGAGTTCAATTAACTTTTAAGTTAGAGGCTTTAGAAGAAATTGCTAATCTTGCCATAGAGCGTAAAACGGGTGCTAGGGGTTTGCGTGCCATTATGGAAGATGTGATGCTTGATATTATGTATGAATTGCCTGAATTAAAAGAATATGAGGTGGTAATTACTAAAGAGGTGATTTTAAAGAAAGCAAAACCTATGTTAGTTAAACACAAAAAAACAAATAAAAAAAGTGCCTAAATTTATTAAAAGAGAGAGAATATGTTGATAGATAAAATAATCGGTTGGTTTTCACATGATATTTCTATAGATCTTGGGACAGCAAACACTATTGTGCTTATCAAGGGTCAAGGTGTTATTATTAATGAACCTTCTGTGGTGGCTGTGCAAAATGATCGTTATGGTAAAAATAAAGTTTTAGCAGTTGGGCACGAAGCTAAAGAAATGGTTGGGAAAACACCAGGGAACATTTTAGCAGTTCGCCCTATGAAAGATGGCGTTATTGCAGATTTTGATATGACAGAGAAAATGCTTCGTTATTTTATTGAAAAAGCTCATAAAAGGAAGGCTTTAATGCGTCCTAGAATTATTGTGTGTGTGCCTTATGGGCTAACAGGGGTTGAAAGAAAGGCTGTAAGAGAATCGGCTATTAGTGCAGGTGCTAGAGAGGTATTTTTAATTGAAGAGCCTATGGCAGCAGCTATAGGTGCTGGACTACCCGTTAAAGAACCAAAAGGAAGTTTGGTTGTAGATATTGGAGGGGGGACGACAGAAATTGGAGTTATATCACTTGGTGGATTGGTAATTTCAAAATCTTTAAGAACGGCAGGAGATAAGCTAGATAATGCAGTTGTGGATTATGTGCGTCGTAAATATAGTTTGCTTATTGGGGATAGGACAGGAGAAGAGATAAAGATACAAATTGGTTCAGCTATTAGTCTTGATGAACCTCTTAATATGCAGGTTAAAGGGAGGGATCAAGTAAGTGGATTATTAAATACTATAGAACTAACAAGTGAAGATGTAAGAGAGGCTATGAAAGAACCCCTTAAGGAAATTTCTAATGCCTTAAAAGATGTATTAGAACAAATGCCCCCAGATTTAGCGGGAGATATTGTTGAAAATGGCATTGTTTTAACCGGTGGAGGGGCTTTGATTCGAGGTTTAGATAAATATCTTTCTGATATTGTCAAATTACCTGTTTATGTTGGTGATGAACCATTATTATGTGTTGCAAAAGGAACGGGAAAGGCTTTAGAGGAAATCGATGTTCTTCAGCAACTATCTTATGAGTAGTGAATGAAAAAAGTCTTTCTTTGGATTGTTTTTATTGCTGTTACGCTTTTTGTTTCTACAAAAATATCTAAAGAAATTCATTCAGAAGTCTTGCGTCTTAGCAGTGCTATTAAAATAGGAATCTTAAATATTAATAATAATATCATTAATACTATTACGCGTCATTTCCAGCAAGCGGAGCAAATCAAGTATTTAAACAATGAATTAAGAGATAAGCAACAAATTGAATACTTTTTTAATGCTTTAAATGTAGAATATAAAGAACTTTTAGAATCGGTTTCTTCAAGGTTACCAATAGATTTGCCAAATATTCATTTTGTTCGTAATATTTCGTATGTGGATATGAATAATTATGCAAAGATTTGGTTGCAATCTGATTTTGATAAGAAGCCTGATGATAAGCTTATATTTGGGCTTATACATAATAACGCTGTGGCGGGAATTGCCAAATTTGAAAATCATCGCCTTATAGGTTATTTAAATGGTGATGAGAAATGTACCTATAGCACGGTAATTGGTGAAAATAAAATACCTGGTATTGCAAAGTATGATGCTAATAAAGGCTTTATTGTGGATTATATCCCTCTTTTTCCTCCTGTGCAAATAGGAGATATTGTTTATACAAGCGGCTATGATAATATTTTTTATCCTGAAATTTTAGTGGGAGAAGTTCAGAGTGTAGAGTATAGGCAAGGTTATCAAGTTGCACTTATTAAACCCGCTTTGGATAAAGTTGCACGATTTTATTGGCTTATAGATATTCAAAACTATGATATAGAAATCGGGAATGAAGATTCGTAAATATAATTTTATAACTTTGAGTTACATAATAATTTTTTATAACTTAGTATTTTTTAAGCATAAAAGAGATAGATTTAATTTTACCAAAAAAATCATAGTATTAAGGAGATGATATGGAAATGCAAAGAGAACAAGTCCTTCTTGAAAAGGCACAAAAGAGACTAGAAGAGATTCATAAAATCCCTGCTCTTAAAAAAGGGAATAGTATAACTAAAGCTTTAAGGCGAAATGGAATCTCACGAAGAGATTTTATGAAATGGGCAGGAGCAATGACTGCTATGCTTTCACTTCCTGCAAGTTTTGTTCCTCTTACTGCAAAAGCGGCTGAAGTAGCCGATAGATTACCTGTTATTTGGCTGCATATGGCAGAATGCACGGGTTGTAGTGAGAGTTTGCTTAGAAGTGATGGACCAGGCATTGATAGTTTGATTTTTGATTACATCTCTTTAGAATACCATGAAACACTTATGGCAGCTTCAGGATTTCAAGCAGAACATAATTTAGAAGCTGCTATTGAAAAATATAAAGGTCGTTATGTGTTAATGGTGGAGGGAGGAATCCCTACTGGATTAGAAGGGCAGTATCTAACTATTGGGGCACATGGAAAGACGGGTTGGCAAGGCACTGTAGAGGCAAGTGAACACGCAGCGGCTATTTTTGCAATTGGCACCTGTTCTAGCTTTGGTGGAATTCAAGCAGCTAATCCAAATCCAACAGCAACAAAACCTTTAAGTCAAGTTATTAATAAACCAGTGATTAATGTTCCTGGTTGTCCGCCAAGTGAAAAAAATATTGTTGGTAATGTTATTCATTTTATTCTTTTTGGGACATTACCAAGTCTTGATGCATTTAATCGTCCAAAATGGGCTTATGGACTTAGGATTCACGATCTTTGTGAGAGAAGAGGGCATTTTGATGCAGGAGAGTTCGTGCAAGCTTTTGGGGATGATGGTGCAAAAGATAGTTATTGTCTCTATAAAATGGGTTGTAAAGGACCTTACACTTTTAATAATTGTTCTAAGCTCCGTTTTAATTCCCATACAAGTTGGCCTATTCAAGCAGGGCATGGTTGTATAGGCTGTAGTGAACCAAATTTTTGGGATACAATGGGTCCTTTTGAAGAGCCTATGGCCAATAAGCTGTATAATACACCATTCTTTGGTGGTGCAGATAGAACCGCTGATAATATTGGGATTACTTTGCTAGGTGCTGCTGCAATTGGTATAGCAGCTCACGCAATATTAACTAATATCAAAAAAGATAACCAATAAAGGAGGGGCTTATGTCAAAAAGAATTATTGTTGATCCTATTACTAGAATTGAAGGACATTTAAGAATTGAAGTGATTGTTGATGATAATAATGTTATTACTGATGCTTATTCTAGCTCCACTTTATGGAGGGGTATTGAAGTTATTGTGAAAAATAGAGATCCTAGAGATGTTGGTTTTATGGTGCAAAGAATTTGTGGAGTTTGCACATTTTCTCATTATAAAGCAGGGATTTCAGCAGTAGAGGATGCTTTAGGGATTCAAGTTCCCTTTAATGCAGAAATGGTTCGCTCTTTAATGAATGTTTCTTTGGTTTTACACGATCATTTAGTGCATTTTTATCATCTACATGGGCTTGATTGGTGTGATATTACTTCTGCCCTTAAAGCAGACCCAAAAAAAGCTTCAGAACTTGCCTTTAAATATGTAGATAATCCTATTGCTGCAGGAGCAGATGAGTTAAAAGCAGTTCAAGAACGTGTGAAGAAGTTTGCAAGCTCTAAACAAGGTCTTGGTCCCTTTGCTAATGGTTATTGGGGGCATAAGACTTATAGATTTTCACCCGAGCAAAATCTTATTGTTTTATCTCATTACTTAAAGGCTCTTGAAATTCAAAGGGTGATGGCTCAACTTATGGCAATTTTTGGGGCTAAACAGCCTCATCCTCAGAGTCTAACTGTGGGTGGAGTTACTTGTGTAGTAGATATTTTAGATCCTACAAGATTGGGTGATTGGCTAACAAAGTATAAGGAATGTGCAGATTTTGTAAATCGTGGTTATTATGCAGATATTGTAATGGCAGCAGAGGTTTATAAAAATGAACCTAGTGTTTTAAAGGGTTGTGGAGTAAGAAATTTCCTCTGTCACGCAGAGATACCTATTAATAGAAAAGAAACTTTATATAGCACTGGTATTGTAAGAAATGGTGATATTTCAAAGCTTTATGACTTAAATGAGGAGTTAATCACAGAGGAAGCTACACATTCTTGGTATAAAAATAATCAACCACTTCACCCTTATGATGGAGAAACAGAGGCTAATTATACAGGTTTTGTTGATGCTGATACCATTGGACCAGATGGCAAACCTATTCATACTAAGGCTTTAGATATTAAAGGAAAATATAGCTGGATAAAATCTCCTCGTTATGAGGGAGATGCTATGGAGGTGGGACCTTTAGCGGCCATGGTAGTTGGGTTAGCGGCGAAGAATCCTAGGATTACTCAAATTGTAAATCAATTTTTAAAAGATACTGGATTACCTGTAGAAGCTCTTTTTTCAACATTAGGAAGAACTGCAGCTAGAGCATTAGAGTGCAAACTCTCTGCTAATTATGGCATTGAAGCTTTTAATTCTTTGGTTGAAAATCTAAAAACTGGTGATCAAAGCACTTGTGCTCCTTATAAAATTGACAACAATAAAGAATATAAAGGTCGTTATATTGGTAATGTTCCTAGAGGGACACTTAGCCATTGGATTAGAATTAAAGATGGCGTTGTATCTAATTATCAATGTGTCGTTCCTAGCACTTGGAATGCTGGACCAAAAGATTCAAAAGAACAAATGGGACCTTATGAATTTTCTTTAATTGGCACTAAGGTTGAAGATATTACACAGCCTTTAGAGATTATTCGCACTATCCATTCTTTTGACCCTTGTATCGCTTGTTCTGTGCATTTAATGGATACAAAAGGGAATGAGATAGGGCAATATAAATTAGATCCTATTGCTATGAATCTTAAATGCTAAAGGAGAAGAATATGGAGACAAAATACCGATCCATTTATGAGTTTTCAAGACTTACAAGGATATTCCATTGGATAAGAGCTTTTTCTATTTTTGCATTAATAGCAACAGGCTTTTATATTGCTTATCCTTTTTTAGCACCGAATAATTTTACAGGAGAGCCGGTGGGCTTTTTATATGCTTTAATGCGTAGTTGGCATCTTATTTTTGGCTTTTTGCTAATTGCGGTTTCAATTTTTAGGATTTATATTTTTCTCTTTTCTAAAGAATGCCATATCGAAAGACGTTCATTTTTAGATCTTATTAATCCTATTGTATGGGTTAAGATTATAGGAAATTATTTATTTATAGCAGCGCATCCTCATATAAAAGGAGCTTATAATCCCATTCAGCTTGTAACTTATATAGGTGTTATGTTTTTAATCTTTGCTATTTCTCTTACTGGATTAATTTTATATGCCCATGTTTTTCACGAAGGGCTTGGTGGATTTTTATCTTTTCTTAGACCTTTAGAGGTATTCTTTGGAGGGATTGCAAATGTTAGAGGAATACACCATATACTAACTTGGGCATTTATTATTTTTCTCCCTATACATATTTATATGGCAGTTTGGAATGCAACAAGGTATCCTGGAGCTGGTGTTGATACTATTGTTAGTGGTTATAAATTCGAAAAAGATGGACAACATTAAGGTAGTTTTTGAAGATTTTGATTCTAGGCATAGGTAATATTTTATTTGGGGATGAAGGAATTGGAGTTCATCTTTCAAATCTTCTTAAAGTCAATTATACTTTTAGCGGGGAGAGCAGTGTTGATATTGTTGATGGAGGGACGATGGCACAACACCTAATTCCGCTTATTACTCAATACCAGCAAGTTTTAATTTTAGATTGTATAGATGCTAACGATGCAAAAGTTGGTGATGTTTATTTCTTTGATTTTAGTGCCGTTCCTAACAATATTACTTGGGCTGGAAGTGCCCATGAAGTTGAAATGTTGCAAACTTTAAAGATGATTGAAATGCTAGGAGATTTACCACCTACAAAAATCTTAGGTGTGAAGCCCTTTGTTATTGGTACAGACCCAACTTTTGAATTATCTAAAGAGATTTTACAAGCAGCGAAAATTATGGAAGCAAAGGCTATTGAATATTTAGAATCCTTAGGTATAAAAGTTTGTAAAAAAAGTAATCAAAACTTGCAAGAGGTTGCACGTTTTTCTTATAAGGGCTATTAGAGTGAATATTTCTTTAGTTTTTGGTTTTATTGAAGAATTTCAAAGTTCGCAAAATGTTAAGAGTTTTATTGTAAAAATTTTAGATAATGCACTTAGAAAATATTCTCTACAAGGTAGATTTTATGGTGACGAGGAAGAATTTTTTTTTGCAAGTTTGTGGTGAAGAATCTGTTGTCTTAGAATTTAGTGATTATTTATCAAAAGTTATTCCACTATCTTTGCAGTGGAGTTTTAAAGAAATGAGGGTACTAGAAGATAATCAAAGCATTAATAAACCCCCTTTAGAGACTTCTTATAATATCCCTTCTTTGTATTTGAGTGCTTTGGAGTTACAGGCAATAAGCAGTAGGAAAAGTGAAAATTTTTGTAATTTATGGGGAGATTTTATTAATTTTGCTCAAACTCCTTTGAATTTTTTTAATAATGAGACTGAGATGCTTATAAATTCAAAGGTTTTATTAGAAGATTCTTTGGGGCATTTAGCCCAAGCTTTAAAGAAAGGAGAGAGGGTTTTTTTAAAGACTATTTATGGAAAAAAAGAATTGGTTTTACTAGATGAAAAAAATCCTAAAAAAATAGAAGGTGATTATTGGTTTATGCCTTTTTGTTTGAATAATGCTCAAATAATTTTTAAAGCTTCTAAAGAAGAGCTACAAGCTTTAGCAACTTTAGAAAAGCCTCTTATAAGGTTAAAGCCAAAATCCATTTTTACAGAGTTTTTTTCCCAATCTTTTGTAACGTGTGTTTTGCCATATGAACCGCTTTTAGTGCTTTTGACAAAATTTTTAGAAGAGTATAGTGGTTTGTATTTATTGCCACTAAAAGAAGAAAAAATAAGGCTTGGTCTTTGTTATTTCATTGTTCAAGAGTCTTCCCCAGTTTTGATTAGTGTGGGTAAAAACTCTTTAATTCTCCAACATCGTTTTGAAGCAGCAAAAGACATTTCTTATGCCACTATGAAAGAATTTGAAAAAGCTCTTTTAAGAGAAAAATTAGAAAAGGTGAATCTACTCTATTTAGGTAGAGGGCAAACGCGTTTTATGCTTTATTTTAATCAAAGTTTTAAAGAACCATTAGAATTTGCTTTTGAATCTAATATTGCTTTAAGGATTGATGAATTAAAGGTATTTAATAAAACTACACAATCTTTGTTGAAAAATTTTACTAAGGAAAATCAAGATTTAATAAGGGAGTTAGAGACTTATTCTAAAGAATCAAAAATATCTTTTAATCTTTTAGAGTTAATAGGGATGTGCGGTATTTTATTGGATTTTAAAGTAGATTCTATGGATTTAATGTTGCTTGCTTATGAAGTTTTAGAGTGTGCATCAAATTTTGTTGGCCAAAAAGGACCTCGTATTGATTTTAAATTAGAACGTAATGAAGAAGGAAAAGTGTATCTTGATACTTTGAAAACTTTGCGTTCTGTTATGAGTTTTAAATTAGCAGGAGTAGAAAAAGAATTATTGTGTTTTGGGATTATAGATTCTTTTGCAGAATTTTTTGCTAATTTTAGTAGAGATATGGAAGAGAGCTATAATACCAAAGGCATCATTGTTTGTGGCGAGATGTTTTTAAATAAACAATTCCTTGATCAATTTATCCATTATTTACCTAAAAATTCAGAAATTTTTTCTACTCCAATCATTGATTTTTTACTATAAATTTAATTTCTAATTGAGGAATTTTTATGAAAGAGTTAAAGTATCAAGCAGTTACCCCCAAAGAATATCAAAAGGTAACACCTGAAATTTTTTTTAAACAACGAAGAAGATTTTTAAAGCTTGGAGCTGGTAGTTTAGTCGCTGCATTGAGTGTGGAAAGTCTTTTAGCCGATATAGTTAATAAAACGGATAAATTGCATTATCGCCCAATGAGTGATAAAGAAATGCTAAAGATCAATAGAAATGTTATATTCCCAACTCCAGAGGAATTAGCGACAAGTTATAATAATTTTTATGAATTTGGATATTCTAAAAGCGACCCAAAAAATAAAGCAGGTTCTTTAAAGACTTCTCCTTGGAGTATCAGTATAGAAGGGGAAGTGCAAAAACCTTTTGTGATTGATGTTGAAGAATTAATCACTAAAATGACTTTAGTAGAGAGGATTTATCGGTTTAGATGTGTAGAAGCTTGGAGTATGGTAATTCCTTGGATTGGATTTGAGTTAAGAGAATTTATTAACTTTGCTAAACCTACTAAAGAAGCAAAATATATCCGTTTTACAACTCTCTATGATCCTAAGCAATTCCCAATGCAAGGAGGATTCTTAGGACTTGGTATGGGATCAAGTTTTCTTGATTTTCCTTATAAGGAGGGTTTGAGGATTGATGAGGCAAGGAATCCTTTGTCTATGCTTGCAGTTGGAATGTATAAAAAAAGATTATTGCCACAAAATGGAGCGCCTATTAGATTGGTAGTACCTTGGAAGTATGGTTATAAAATGATTAAATCTATTAATAAAATAGAATTTTTGAAAAAACAGCCTGTTTCAACTTGGGAGGCAGAAAATTCTAGAGAATATGGTTTTTATGGTAATGTTGATCCTGAAGTTTCACATCCTAGATGGTCTCAAAGTAGCGAACGTGTAATAGGACAAAGAGGAAGGGTTCCGACTTTATACTTAAATGGTTATGCAAAAGAAGTAGAGCATCTTTATGCAGGACTTGATAGAAAAAAACTTTATTAAGGATAAAGGTGAAAAAACATTATGGGATTTTTTTAGACACCCTTTTGATGTTTGGAGTTTTTCTGCTCTTATGGCAGATTGTATTAGGTGTTGAAAGCTATAAAATTGGTGATTTTGCTGACCCATTAGTGAGTTTATATTTTTTTAGCGGATGGGTGAGTATTGTTTTTTTGGTGGTTTCTTTGGTTATCTTTAAACCTATTAAAAAAAGTTTTGGATTGTTAGCCTTAGTTGCAGCTCTTCTCCATAGCGGAATCTTTTTTGCAATAGACTTTAATTGGGAATTTTCTTTGATTTTAGAAGAGCTAAAAAGCAAACATTATTTGTATTTTGGGTTTTTAAGTTTAATACTTCTTATAGTGTGTTTTATATTGGGGAATTATTTTCATCGTTTCAAACTCTATTACGCAGTTTATATTGCTGTTATTTTCGCTCTTATTCATTTTGTATTAATACAGAAAATTTTAACGATGAATTATTTTATAGTGATTTTCGTTATTTTATCAATTCTCATTTTCAAGTTTTTGCGGCTTTTTAAAAGGGGTTGATTTTATGCTTGTATTAGATAAATTTTAGTAGAATCTTAAGAATTTTATTTTTGAGGTAAATTATGAGTGGAATTTTATTGGTATTGCAATTTATTTTAGCAATTTTTGTTACGATTATTGTAATGTTACAAAAAAGCTCAAGTATAGGGCTTGGGGCTTATAGTGGAAGCAATGAAAGTCTTTTTGGTGCAAAGGGTCCTGCTGGGTTTTTAGCAAAATTAACTTTTGGATTAGGATTTTTATTTGTAATTAATACTATTGCTTTAGGATACCTTTATTTACAAGATTCTAAACGTTCTATTTTAGATAATGTAAGTATTTCTCCTGAAGTTGATAATCAAGTTCCTGTTGCACCAAGTGTTCCAGTGTTGCCACAAGAGAAGTAAAGATTTTGAAGGTAGAGAAATGAGTTTGCAAGATATTTATGCACATACACAAGAGATGATGAATAAAAGTATTGAATCTATGAAAAAAGAGTTTGGAACTTTAAGGAGTGGAAAGGTCTCTATTTCTATCGTTGAGCCTATTTGTGTAGATTATTATGGCTCCCCAACTCCTCTTAATCAAGTGGGTTCTGTGATTGTTCAAGATGCTAATACAATTTCTATAACTCCTTGGGAGAAAAGTCTTTTAAAAGAGATTGAAAGGGCGATACAAGAGGCAAATGTTGGAGTTAATCCTAATAATGATGGTGAATGTATCAAGCTCTTTTTCCCCCCAATGACAAGTGAGCAAAGAAAAGAGACTGCTAAAGAAGCTAAAAGTATTGGTGAGAAAGCTAAAGTGGCAATTAGGAATATTCGCAAAGATTCTAATGATAAGATTAAAAGATTAGAGAAAGATAAGTTTATTAGTGAAGATGAGTCTAAAAAAGCCTATGATGAGATTCAAAAATTTACAGATAATGCAGTAAAGAAAATTGATGAGTTAGTTAAACACAAGGAAGAAGAATTATTAAAAATTTAATTTAGTAATAGAGAATATTTAACATGTTACATAAAATATTTAAGAAAGATATTTTTCATAAAAAAGTTGAAAAAATAGAAGATGATGAAGCTATTCTAAAAAGTATTTTATTTAAACTTGGGATTGGTTGTGGAGATAATGTTTAAAGTAGCGGAGAGGAACTTGTATTTGAAATTTTAAAACAAAATTTTAAACACCCCTATTGTATATTTGATGTGGGTGCTAATAAGGGAATGTTTTTACAATCAAGCTTTCTAAATCTTCTTTTTATGAAAGGTAGCGGGGGGGGGGGGCAAATTCATTGTTTTGAGCCCTCTATTTATACTTTTGAGATTTTATCGCAGAATGGCTTTTCAAAAGCTAATAACATTATTTTAAATAATTTTGGTTTGGGAAAAGTCAATGAGGAGAGAATCTTATATTATAATAAAAAGGGTTCTGGGTTAGCCTCTTTAACCAAAAGAGATTTAGCGTTTCGTAATATTCCTTTTGAAGAGAGTGAGAAAGTCAAAATTTTCACTTTAGATTCCTATTGTCAGCAAAAATCTATAGAGCACATTTCTTTGTTAAAAATTGATGTAGAGGGCATGAGCTTGATGTTTTTGCTGGTGCTAAAGGAATGTTTGCTAAGAGGGCTATTGATATTATTACTTTTGAATTTGGAGGTTGCAATATAGATACAAGGACATTTTTCAAGGATTTTTGGCTTTTCTTTGAAAAAGAAATATGGTTCTTTATCGATTTTTGCCTAGTAAAAAATTATTAAAGCTTGATAATTATAAAGAATCTTATGAGCAATTTACAACCACTAATTATTTAGCCATTCAAAAAACTATAAACCTCAATACCTTTGTTTGAAGTTGGTGTATTTAAGCAGAATAAATGAGAAGTATTGGTATGATTAAATCTGTATAAATGCTTAAGATACACCATTATAGACTCCATAGGAATATGCCTTTAGTCTAAATAAGGAGAATTTATGGATATTATGCGGATTTATAAGGAGGCAAATGCCCTTTTAGAGGGGCATTTCTTATTAAGTAGCGGTAAGCATTCCTCCTTTTATCTCCAGTCTGCTAAGGTTTTAGAAAACCCAAAACTCGCTTATGAATTAGCACAATCTTTAGCAAAAGTTATTCAAGAATCTAAAATACAAGTGCAATGTGTTTGCTCTCCGGCATTAGGTGGTATTTTGGCGGGTTATGAGCTTGCACGATGTCTTGGTGTGAGATTTATCTTCACAGAACGCGTTAATGCAGAAATGACTTTAAGAAGAGGATTTGAAATTTATAAAGAGGAAAAAATTTTAATTTGTGAGGATATTATCACTACTGGGGGTTCTGCTATGGAATGTGCTAGGGTTGTAGAGTCTTTGGGCGCTAACATTGTAGGCTATGCAGCTTTAGCTAATCGTGGGATTTGCAAGAGGTTTAATGCTTTTAGGGCTGGTGATTACCTAGAATGTAAGTTGGATTCTTCTTTACCTTTATTTGCTTTAGAGGATTTTGTTTTTGATACTTATGAAGCTGCAAATTGCCCTTTATGTAAGCAAGGTAGTGTGGCTATTAAACCCGGTAGTCGTGGGAATTAAATGAGGCAAAATGCAAAACGTTGGAGAAAACTTAAGCGAAATTCTCAAGAACATTTAAATCAAGTGTCGCATAAGCATACTAGAGATTGTGCGATTCTTGCAGCAAGTTTTATCCAAAGGGTGAAGGCTCAAATTATTGATATTTTTATGATTTATATGCCTATTTTATATTTCCTTACTTATGTTGTTATAGGGAATGCAAAAGATTTTCGTGAATCTATTTGGGGTCCTTTAGTGGGGGTTTTGCTTTATGGCGTGATTATTTCTTTGTTTTTAACATTTAAGGCTCAAACTCCGGGTAAAAAAGCTTATGATTTATTACTTATTCGGGATGATGGCAAAAAAGTTACTTTCTTTTTAGCCTTTGTAAGGTTTATTTTGTTTCTTATTTCTGGCTCTATCATTATTGGTATATTGTCCCCTTTGTGGAGAAAAGATAGAAAAACGATGTATGATTTAATCCTTAAAACCTCCGTTGTTGCTAGAAGTTAATTTAATATTAAAATTTTTTTGGCATAATTAAGCAATTTTTATTTTTTGGGAGCTAAATATGGATGGGAGACTTTTTACATTTGCAGGATTAATTAGCCACAATCACGATTTTATTATTGCATTTCATACAATTTTAATCGCCATTATTGCCGTTGTTTTAGCAAAACTTGCAACTTCGAGAATGCAAATAGTTCCAGGTGCTATTCAAAATGTTTTTGAAGTTTTTTTAGGTGGTGTTATTTTTATGGCAAAAGATGTTATAGGGGAGGAAAAGGCTAGAAAATATTTACCCCTTACCGCAACCATTGCATTTTTTGTTTTTTTAGCCAATGCTATTGGTATTATCCCAGGTTTTGAAGCCCCTTCTTCAAGCCTTAGTTTTACGCTTACTTTAGCCTTGATTGTATTTGTTTATTATAACTTTGAAGGAATGAGGACTTTTGGGATAGTAAAATATTTTTCCCATTTTGCGGGTCCTGTGAGTTTATTAGCTCCTTTGATGTTTCCCATTGAAATTATTTCCCATTGTTCGCGTTTAGTTTCTTTGTCCTTTCGTCTCTTTGGGAATATTAAAGGTGATGATATGTTCTTACTTGTTATGTTGATGTTAGCACCTTGGGTAGCCCCTCTACCAGCATTTTTAATCCTCACTTTTATGGCATTTTTACAGGCATTTATCTTTATGATTCTAACCTATGTCTTTTTAGCAGGTGCTGTTTTAATGAGTGAGGAAGATCATTAAAGCTTACCTTATTACTTCTCCTACTCTTTATCCCACAACTCCTTTAGAATTTGATACTTTTTACAAGAAGATTCTTGATACCCATAAGATTGATTTTGCTTGTTATCGTGATAAGACATTGGCTTTTAATCCTAAGCTCTTAGAGGTATTTTTAAGACTTAATCAATCTTATAAAATTCCGAGCCTTATTAATTCAAATTTTGAATTAGGGATGTGCTTTGGTTTTGATGGATTGCATTGTAATGCTTCACAAATGGATTTAATTTTAGAGGCTAAAAGAAAATTTTCTCTAGTTTTTTTTAGCGCACATACAAAAGAAATACTGAAAAAAGCGGATTTATTAGGTGTAAATGGAATCACTATTAGCCCTATCTTTAAAACTCCTAATAAAGGAGAGCCTTTAGGGGTAGAGTTTTTAAATACCTTCAAATTAGAAGATTATAAGGCAGAAATTTTTGCTTTGGGGGGCATTATAAGCTCCCAAACTCTCTCTAAAATTGCCACAACTCCTATAAAGTCCTTTGCTTCAATTCGATATTTTCTTAATTAATAAAATATTTTGTAAAAACTTGTTATATTATTTAAGACAAAGGAATGAAATGAAAGATTGGTTTATACCCTCTATTGGTTTTGGACTATTTATTTATTTTATGTTATTTGTGATACTTTATACTATTAAGATTGGTGGAGCAAATGTGCCTTTATTTGATTCACAGCACCAAATTGCTCCTCCTCAAACTGATGCAGAAAAGTTTTTGCAAGATGTTTCAAAAAGTATAAAAAATTCATTTTAGTTTTTTTGAAAAAAGCCGATTTAGTTATAGTAATGAAATAAATTATTAAAAGGAGGCAGAATGATTAACCATTTGATGAATAATTCTAATTTTTCCAATGCCATTAATCAGGCGAATAATAAAAATACTTCGTCGGTAAATACCCCTAGAAATGAATCTATGGATGAGAAACACAAAACACAAAACACAAAAGTTTCTAGCTCACGTGCAGAAACCATTAAGCAAGCAATCTTAGATGGTAGTTATAAAATTGATTTGAGGAGTAGTGTAGAAAAAATGGCACAAGAATTGCTTGGACAATAGATAAGTCTATATTTAGGAGTTATCTTATGTCCTTGCAATTTTTAAAAGATGCTTTAGAAGATGTGAAAGCTTTAATAGCTATTACAGAGCAAGATATTACTGATATTAAAGTTGCCAACAATGATACGATTTTTGCTAGAGTTTCACAAAAAGAAGAATTGATAGCTTCATTTATCAAAAAAAAAGAAGCTTATGCTCAAGGTATAGAAGCTAAACTTAGGGAATACTATCCCAATGCCGCAATTACTGATTTGACTTATGAGGATAAACAAAAATTATTAGGTGAGGGTGCTAATGAAGTTACTGCAGAACTTCATGATAATCTTGAAAAGCTTAAAAGGCTTAACTCTCATTTTGGAAAGATGTCTTTGGCGGTTTGCGAGTTTTATAATTCGCTTCTTAAAAATATTGTTCCAGTAGAAGATGGAGGATATAAGAAAAGCACTTTAGGTAATTCTACATTTTTAAAAGCTGAAATATAAGAGAGGAGGATTCTTATGGGCGGAATACTTTCATCTCTTAATACTCCTTATACAGGACTAATGGGTCATCAAGTAATGGTGGATACCGTTGGTAATAATATTGCTAATGCTAATAATGAATTTTATTCAAGACAAGTTGTTCGGACAGCAGCTGAAATTCCACTTTGGAAGCAAAATTATGCTTTAGGGCAAGGACTTTCTGTCTTAAGTATTGAGAGAATTCATGATGAGTATACTTTTTCTCGTTATAAAAGAGCAACTTCTGAAAAAACTTTTTATGATACTAGTTTTAGAGGACTTAAAGAGGCTTCCTCTTATTATCCAGAAGTGGATAAAGTTGGGATTTATAATGATTTACAAAAGTATTTTAACGCTTGGAAAGATTTATCCATTAAAGCTGGGGATTCTGCTCAAAAAGTTTCTTTAGCAGAGCAATCCCAGACACTTATTAATAATATCACAACAACAAGAGAACGTTTGGTTAATCTTCAAAAAAGTCTTAATCAAGAATTAAAAACTGCGGTTGAAGAAGTGAATCGTTTAGGGGAACAGATTGCTATTTTAAATAAGCAAATAGCAGAATATGAGAGTAAGGATTTAAACAAAAAAGCTAATGATTTAAGGGATTTGAGGGATCAATATGAATTTGAAATTAATAATCTCATTGGTGCAGATGTTTTTAAAAATGGTTTGCAAGGAAGTGCGCCTGTCAATAAAAATATTGCTGATTTTGAAGAGAGATATACACTTAATGTTGGTGGGAGAGTTATTGTTGATGGTGCTTCTTTTCAACCTTTAACTTTAGATAACTTTGATAATCCTGATGGACTTTATACGATTAAATATCTAAGAACGGATCATAAAGAATATAATCTTTCTAATTCTTTAAATCAAGGGAAAGTAGGGGCTATTTTAGATTTAATCCGCACAGAAGATATGCTAGAAGATGGAACTGCGGGGGGTATAGGAAAACTCCAGGTTTATATTAATGATTTAGATAGTTTTGCCAATGGGATTATAGAAACGACTAATAATTTATATGCACAAAGTGCTAGGTTGAGTGCTTCTAGTGATATTTTAAGGATTAATTACCAAGATGCTTTTACGACAAGCGGATATAATATTAATGAGGGAAGTTTTGATGTGGTAATGTATGACAAACAGGGCAATACATTGGGCAAAAGAACCGTGGTTATTGATAATCTTACGAATATGCAAAGTATATTAGACCAGCTTAATGCCAATGTAGATGATAATAGCAATAATAATGCTAGTGATGATTTTGATGATAGGTTTGTAGCAACTTTTACTAATGATAATAGAACTTTTGCTATAACTTCTAAAAATCCTTCTGAAGAGATTTATATTTCTATACAAGATAAGGGGACAAATTTTGCAGGAGCCTTTGGGGTAAATAGATTTTTTGAAGGCAGTAATGCAAAGGATATGAGATTAGCCCTTGAATATAGGGAAGATCCTACTTTAATTCGTGCTTATCGTGAGCCAGTATCGGGGAATTTTGAAGTAGCTAATATGATGCAACAACTCCAATATGATAAAGTTATTTTTACAGATTATGAGGGGAATAAGCATTCTGAAACTATAAGTGGATATTTTCGCCTTATTGCTGGCAAAGTCTCTTCTCAAACAGAAGCAACGAAAACCACTCAAGAAACTAAAGAAGCTGTTTATGTAGCTATTAAACAAGAATATAAACGCTCTTCAGAAGTTTCTGTGGATGATGAGTTAGTGAATCTTATACGATTTCAAAGTGGTTATAGTGCTAATGCAAAAGTAATTTCAACTATTGATGAAATGATAAACACGCTTTTAGGGATTAAGAACTAATTAGCTTTAATTGCCCGATTCTATAAAGTGCAAAATCATATTTAATAGGGTCGTATTTATCAAGGGTTTTTAAGAAATTGCTTACTTCCAGTGCGGCTTGTAGATCATAAGTTTTTCGCTTTAAAATCCCAAGCCTTTGAGAGACTCTAAAAGTATGCGTATCTAATGGAAGGATTAAATCACTTTTTTTAATACCTTTCCATAAACCTAAATCTAAACAATCTTCCCTTACCATCCAACGCAAAAACATATTCCAACGTTTCATTGGAGAATTACAATAGGGTTTGCCTATTAAGAATCTTAAGCCTTTTGTGTTGAGTGATAACTTCTCATAAAGGAGATGTTGTAGGGCATAGATACCTTCAATGAGGGAGCCATTTTTATAGTTTTTATAGAAAGTATGATAGAGGTTATTGCAGTTTATGAGGGATTGAAAAAAGTCTTGTATTTCTTCGTTGTTTTGAAAGCGGTAAGATTTGCTAGTGCATTTTGAGATTTGATGATTTTTTAGGGAGTGGAGATTGCAAGATTGTAAAAAATTCATAATTGCCCTTACATTGCCATAAGAAAATAATGCACAAAAGAGGGCTATTTTATCATCTCTAAAATCTCTTGCTATACCTAAGGGATCAGGTAATGCTTGTGAAATGCTACAAGAGGTATTAAAGAGATGGTAATGTTCTTCTAAAAGATTAGAAATAAATTTTTTAGAAGGTTTTTTAGGGATTTTAAGGGAGGGTGTAAGAGTCATTTTTAAAAAAGAAAATTATAACCTAAGAATAATCCTGTGCTTGAAGTCTCACTTAAATCAAGCGTAGTGGAAGTGGGGACATCATTAATAGGGATGCTGCTATTTGCTTTGCCAAAATTTAGTCGTCTTGCTTGAATCCCTAATTCTAACTCTCCATAGGTGGTTTGATAAATAGTTCCTGCTTTTACTCCATAAGTAAATCCTGTATATTTAAGTTTTCCCATAGCACTATTATTGACAACAAAGCTACCTTCATTAAAATTGGCTAATGCTATTCCCCCATTTGCACTTAATAATAAACGCCACTTTATAGTATTTGGGATTTGTGGAGTGAAAGCATAGTTTAAGGTAAAGGTTTGGTAAGAGAAACCATTTTTCTTAAAAAAGTTTTCCAAATTCAATAAGATTCTATGATTTTGGTTGAGTAAATACCCAACAACAAGTCCAATTCCAGAGAGTTTTTCACTAAGGCTATGGTTTTGAGGATTATTCCCTGTAATGCTTAAGGTTGCATCAGAATTTGTTTTATTGCTAACTCCATAAATACCTAGTAAGCGATTGCGTCTTTGTTCATATAAAGGATGGTAGGAAACTTGCGGAGAAATTGTATTAGGGGGTTGATAGCTTTGATAGCCCAGTGTAAAGCTTGATAGAAAAATAAATAAAACTAAGAGTCTCATCAGGAACCTTTATTAGGAATTAGAGAGTTTTAAGCAAAAAAGATTCCATTTATTCTCTAATATCTAGCTTTTTTGCCATAAAACTTATAGTTATTCCTTGCAAAAGCACAGAAATAATTACCATAAAAAAGACAATATTAAAAATTGTCGAAGAAGATTCAAATTTATAAACATAAGGATAGGTTGCAAGGATGATGGGAACAGCTCCTCTTAGCCCTACCCACGAAATATAGATTTTTTCTTTTTTATTATATTTGCTTTTATAAAGTGAGATAAATACACTAAGAGGACGAGCTAAGAAAATTAAGACAAAGGCTAAAATCAATGCTTGAATCGCAACGCCCGGTAATTGGGAGGGAAATACAAGCAATCCTAAGACTAAGAAAACAACGATTTGCATCATCCACGCAATGGCATCGTGGAAAGCAATGATATTAGATTTGTTCGGAAAGGCATATTTATTAGTAATGATACCAGCTAGATAAATACTTAAATAACCATTTCCATTTAAAAAGGATGAAACCCCAAAAATCATAAAAAGCCAAGCTACGCTAATAAGAGGGTATAAACCTGCTTGTGAGATATTAATGTGTTGGCAGATTTTAGGAAAAAGATAGCCGCATAACATACCTAAAATTCCCCCAACGGCAAATTGGGCAACAAATTGTAAAATCCACTCACCTACTGAATGAGTTTGTGGCATAAAAATAAGTTGTAAGATTGTAATGGTTAAGAAAATAGCCATAGGGTCATTACTGCCTGATTCAAGCTCTAAAAGCGGTCCTATATTGTTTTTAAGCTTTATTTTTTGGGAACGTAATATCATAAATACTGCTGCAGCATCGGTAGAAGAGATGATTGAGCCTAAAAGCATAGATTCTAAAAAGGTAAAATCCAACACAAAATAAATAAAACAAGCCATAATCACAGCAGTTAAGAGAACACCAAGGGTTGCAAGGAGTATTCCATTTATCATTACAGGTTTGATTTCTTCCCAAAAAGTATCAAGTCCCCCACTATAAAGAATAAAAATAAGGGCTATCATACCAATTATTTGAGCTAAGAACACATTATCAAATTCAATCCCTACAATCCCTTCACTTCCAAGCAACATACCAATCCCTAAGAACACTAGCAACAAAGGGATTCCTATCTTTTCTGAAAGCTTACTTGCATAAACGCTTATAAAAAGAATAATTCCTACTACAATAATGGTGAAATTTATATTACCAATGATTTCCATAACTCAAATTTATGCCCTCTATAGTAATTTTTTGCCTAAGATACCATATTTTACTTTAAATACCAAGAATAGAATAGAAAATGAATATTAGTTTAAGTGCGATAAAAAGCTTTTTATCGCACTTTTTCTAACTCTTATTTTGAATTTAAATATCTTTAAGAGATGGTGTGGAGTAGTTCCACACTTTTAAAAGATTTTATTTTGTGGAGATTTTTACAATTTCTTGTAAGAGTTTATCAATATTTGTAACGACTTGCTTATTTTTAATATTATATTTTTTAGCAAGCTCTTTAATGTTTGTATAGGTTATATAAGTATTATGTTTAGTGTCTTCATAAATAGAAATTTTAAGTGGTAATTCCATAGAAATTTGTGGATTTTCTTGCATTAAAAATGTTCCGACTTTTGGGTTGCCAAAGACTATGACTTTGGTGGCATTTAATTCTAAACCAACTTCTTTAGCATTTTTACTATGATCAAACTCAGCAAAAATAGGTATATTATTTTGTGTTAGAAAATTTTTAGCATTTTCATAAGTGGTATTAAAATCATATTTGCTTTTGATAGGTTCCATTGCATTCACTAAACTAGCAAACATAAAAAAAGAAAGTAATGTTTTTGTAATTTTCATCTTATGTCGTCTCCTTAAATTTTCAAAATCTATTTTGCTAGTATAGCTTTTTAAATTAGATTTACGCTTAAAATACTAAGGGATTAGATATTAAGTAAAAGCCCATCAGTATTTATGGAAAGCTAAAGATTATTGATTATAAAAAGGTAAGAGTTTTTAAGAATATTTTTATAAAAATAGTTCTACACTTCCACATTAAATTTATATATGAATATATAATCATATATTAAAAGGATAAAAGTTATGCCAGAGATTAGTGTAGATAGGCAAAAGATTTTACAGCAGATAGTTGATGTTTTACCCCAAGAAGAATTGCTCTATGAACTTGCAGAACTTTTTAAGATATTTGGGGATTCTTCACGCATTCGTATTCTCTCACTTTTACAACAAGAGAAACTTTGTGTTAATGAGATTTCTTTTGCTCTTAATCTTTCACAATCTGCTGTATCTCATCAGTTAAGAATCCTAAGGCACGCTAGACTTGTTCGTTATCAAAAGCAAGGAAAAGAAGTTTTTTATGAGCTTGATGATGATCATATTCAAAAGATATTTGAACAAGGCTTAGAGCATATTAGTGAAATGTAAATTAATGTAAATTAAGGATAAGAGATGGAAAATACACTTCGTTGTAATTGTAATTTTGATATTAAAGGCATATATGGGTTAAAGAAAAATTTTGCAAAAATACTATTAATCTTTAGCGGCTTACTTTATCTTATTGGATTAGTCTTTGAGTTTAAAATACTTCCTTACTCTATAGATAAAACTTTTTTATCTTTTGTTTTTATCTTTTGTTATTTTGCTTTGGGTTGTGGGGTTTTACAAAATGCCTTAAAAGGGCTTTTAAAAAGGGAGTTTTTTAACGAAAATACTCTTATGACTTTTGCTTCTATTGGAGCTTGGGTTATAGGGGATGGGGCTGAGGCTGTAGCGATTTTGTTATTTTATAGAGTAGGAGAATTTTTAGAAAGTCTTGTAGTAGAAAAGTCTAAAAAATCTATCCAAATGCTTGCTTCCCTCAAGGTAGAAAATGCGAAAATTTTACAAAATGATAAAGTTGTCAATATCGACCCAAAAAAAATTCAAAAAGGTGATATTTTAGTGCTTTTAGCAGGAGATAGAATCCCTGTTGATGGGACTATTATTCAAGGTGAGAGTAGCATTGATAATTCTAGTTTAAGTGGAGAATCTATTCCACAAAATGTAAGTGTTGGCGATAATCTTCTCTCTGGTGGGATTAATCTTAGTGGTGTTTTGCATATGCAAGTTACACAAAATTATGAAAATTCTGCTTTTAGTAAGATTATTAAACTCTTAGAAGAGGGGAATGCACAAAAAAGTAGGAGTGAGGAGTTTATCACTAAATTTGCTAGATTTTATACTCCTATTGTTGTTTTTCTTGCCATAGGTATTAGTGTATTGCCTCCTATTTACTTTGGGATTATTGCTCCAAATGGTTTTATAGAGGGTTTTAGTGAAGTTTTCTATACCTGGTTGTATCGCGGGATTGTTTTTTTAGTTGTTTCTTGCCCTTGTGCGTTGGTTATCTCTATACCTCTTACCTTTTTTGCTTCACTTGGTAGAGCCTCTAAAGAAGGAATTTTAATCAAGGGTTCAAGTTATCTTGAGACACTTTTTGATACTAAGACTATTATTTTTGATAAAACCGGCACACTTACAAAGGGCACATTAATTGTTAAGGCAATACGAAATTATTCCACCTATGATGAGCAATGGATTATGGCTTTAGCAAAAACTTTAGAATCCCATTCTAATCATCCTATTGCTAAGGCTATTGCAAAACTTGATGCGCAAGTTTTAGAGGTTGAAAACCTACAAGAGAGTGCTGGAGGAGGAATTAGTGCTATATGGGAAGGTAAAAAAGTTGCATTAGGTAACGCACGATTTATAGGAAATCTTACGCAGCAATCTATTGGAGATGATTTAATAGGCAAATGTCAAGTTTTTCTTGCGTTAGAAAATGAAATTGTTGGAAGTATTATTTTAGAGGATACTATTAAAGATGAGGCACAAGAGGCTATCACTTTGTTAAAAAGCCAAGGTTATAAACTTCATATTTTAAGTGGAGATAAAGAATCTGTTGTCAAAGAAGTCGCTAAGCAAGTTGGGATTGATGCTTTTGTTGCTAATTTACTCCCTACTGGGAAAGTAGAGTGTTTAAGGAATATTTTACAAAAAAAGGGCAAGAATAAAGTCGCTTTTGTCGGAGATGGGATTAATGATGCTCCTTCCTTAATGCTCTGTGATGTTGGTATTGCTATGGGGAAAACAGGCAGTGATTTAGCCCTAGAGGGGGCGGATGTTGTAATACTTAATGATGATTTAAGAAAGATACCACAGAGTTTAAGTATTGCTCAAAAAACGCGTAAAATTCTATGGCAAAATATTGCCCTTTCTTTAGGGGTAAAAGTTGCTATTATGATTCTTGGTGCTTTTGGATTTGCGAATTTATGGATGGCATTATTTGGCGATGCAGGTGTCGCGTTGCTTGCATTATTGAATGCCACAAGAACAATTCGCTAGAAAATTTACCTATTTACCCTCTTGTAATAAAGTTTGCATTAAAGAATCACTAGAGCTTATAAAAGAATCTTTAGAGAGTTTTTCTTTGTATTCAAACATTTCTAAAAAGGGTTTGGTGATTGTTCTCTTTATAGCTTAAGATTAGAGACTCTACTGTATCAAAGGGGAGTGTAACACTTAAAGTGTTTATTCCTTTTTCTACACTACTTTCAATAATAAGACCATTTTTAGTTTTAATGATTCCTTGTTCATTAGTAAAGTTTTCTTTTATATAACTTTTCATTATCCCCAAAGAATCTTTAATCTTTTTGGAGATTTTCTGCAGGCATTTTGCTATCTGCAAGTGTGAAAAATCGTAACATACTAGGGAAAGCAATCATAGAAGCAACACTTATTGTTGTTAAGTTATACTCTAATTCCTCTTTTGCTTTTGCTATGATTGCTTTATTTTCTGTCTCTAATGAGGAGGCAAATTCTCTAGTGTTTGATTCTAATCCTCATTAAATACCTTATCGGCTCTATCTATTAAAGATATATTATGTCCTCCTGATAGAATCAACATTCCTAGCAAATCTGATTTTTCCTCTTCTTCATAAACAGCAAGAGCAATTTCTTCCATTTGTTGATAAATATAAGCTTTAGCACTTTGGTATCTTTCTTCACTTACATTAGTAAATCTTTGGGAATGTTCCTCTATAACGTCATAGTTAATCTTAGCAGTAGCTTCTCGTGTCCTTATTATCTCTATCTGTAATTCTCCTTTTAAGATTACAATTTATAACTTTATTCCTTAAAGGTATCAAAGCAAAATATTCCCTTGCTTTATGCAAAAAGTTATCTTAAATCTATGTTTTCTTAAGTAATTGGGGGCGATATTGAAGTAGAAGTGGGATTAGAGAATCTAAAGGTTAGAAAGATTAAATCTCTCTATAATAACCTTAAAGGAATAGAAATACTAGTTAAGCTTAAGCCTTAAATCTTTATGCCTTTATATCTAATGCCCTCTCTAAAGTATTAGAAGCATACTTCCTATCTACATTTTGTGCTATTCCTTGCACAATAGCAATAATATCTTCTTCAAAATCGGGATTATTTTCTAGATTATTTTTAAGGGTTTGTTTATCAAGCTTGGTAAGTTTTTGGATTTGTGTAAAAATGGGGTCTTCATTTTCTGTGGCTTGCGTTTGGATTTTTTCTAAAGGCTCTTTAGTGCTTTGCGGGGATTCCACAATTTTATCCATAACTTCTTCTAAGGAAGCGTCCGCTTCAATAGATTTGTGTTCCATCCCAGATTTTTTTAACTGCTTTTTTAAGGATTCTTTGGTTTTCTTTAAAAGCTCCTTTAATAGATATTCCTTTAGATCTTCCTCAGTGGCACTACTATCAATCTCCTGCTTTTGAGCGTGGATAATCTCATCAAGATATTGTGCGTATTCTTGCTTGCTTCCTAATTGGTTTAATTGGATAGAGCCATTAGCTTTTTGGTCTATGGTAATCATTTTATTAAGTTCTTCTTCAATCGAATGAGAGGTATATTTCTCCATTAAGGAAGTAGAAAGGTTAGAATTCCCTGGCATCATTTGGGAGTGTTTAATATAGGTTGAGACATTCCCTAGATTCACATCTTTATTCTTTGTGCCACCATAAAACTGCCTTTGCATTGTATTAAAAGAATGAGTACTCATCCTCTCTGCCCTATCTAAGAACCCATCTTGATTGACATCTTCTCTCAGATAACCTCTCTTATAAGTAATATCTGCATACCAACTACTCACAAACTCTTCTGCCCTACCTTTAAGCAAGATATTCTTTCCATCAGTCTTTAGAGCATTTTCTCCAAAGACTTCTTGTAATCTATCTAAATTTTCATAGCTTAAGCCCACATTGACATAAGCACCATTAAGAGGGTCTCTAAAATAGACATTATTTTGGTATGGGGATTCTGCTTCTTTTCTTACTTTGATATTGCTAACTAAAATATCACTAGCTTCTATCATCTCCTGCATTTTTCTCATATCCTCTTCTTCTTCAAAAGACACATGGGCAGATTTATAGGCTGTTGTAGATAATTTCATGTCTAAATTCATATAATTATATTTACTTATGCTGGGAAACATATTATTTATCTCCTCTTTTTTCTATCAATATTTCTTAAATTAGCATCTTTTACTAACATAGCATCTCATAAAGACATTAACCATATGTTGATTGCTTTGAGGACGAGAATTGGCATTATAGCTATTAGTAAAAGGCATAGTATTTATGTAGTAATTCCAACCTAATGTATAAGGTCTATAACCTCCTACAACTTCTTGTTCTTCTTTAATGTTTAAAACCTTAACTCCTGCAGAATTATCACTCACTTTACCTTTAGTAACAAGTGCTAATACATCTACTTCCTCCGCATTAGTTATACCCATAAGCCCTAAAGTCAATACTGCAGTTAAAAACACCTTTTTCATCAAATCTCCTTTTATATAAATTGTATAGAATTTAATCCTAACAAAATGTTGATTAAAAAAGCAAAATTTTTCTTAAGTACTTAAGAAAAATTTTTGGGTTGTTTATTATGGTTACAATAAAATAAATGAGGAATTTTATGCAAAAGGTATCAAAAATTTTCATTATTTTATGTTTTTCGCTTATTTTACAAGCTGAGTTTGTAGTGAAGTCTTACTTTTAATCCATATTTTGATAGTGCGAATTTGTTGCCACAAGCAACTTATACAAAAATAGTGTATCACAATCTAAATTCTTTTAAATCAGTGTATTCTGGGATTTTATACCAGTATATAAAAGATTCTAGAGTTAAAGCAATTATCTTTAAATTCTATTTTTTAAGTTTTGAGAATATACAAAAGATTTTTTCAATGAACAAAGTTGGTTTTTTGCAATGCTTTGGGCTATCTATGCACTAAGTCAATATAGAATGGATAGGAAAATTCTGGAGGTTTTAAAGAACAAGTGGTAAAATTCTATAAATACTAACAAGCAAAGGCAGCCTATGCAATACATTAGTTATTATCAATCTCCTCTTGGGAGTATCCTTTTAAGCGCAAACAATAATGGCTTAAGCGGACTATGGTTTGAAGGGCAAAAATACTTTGCATTTACTTTAGACAAGGAGCATCAAGAAAAAGAAATGCCCTTATTCAAACAAGTTAAAAATTGGCTAGATAATTACTTTTTAGGGAATAAACCAAATTCCTCTTTACCCTTATACCTAATAGGAACAAACTTCCAAAAACAAGTATGGCAAATCCTCTATTCTATCCCCTATGGAGAGACTAGGACTTATGGAGAAATCGCAAAAGAACTCGCCATAAAAAAAGGATTGTCCCGTATGTCCGCACAAGCAGTGGGTAGTGCAGTTGGGCATAATCCAATTTCAATTATCATTCCTTGCCATCGCGTTATGGGTGCAAATGGTGATTTGAGAGGATATGCTGGGGGCATTGAGAAAAAGGTTAAGCTCTTAGAATTAGAAAAGGTTAATACACAACCCCTCACCCTAAAAAGATGAAATTCAATAAGTATATCTCTCTAAATCATAATAAGCCGAAACCTAATATTTAATACTTAGCTTTAAATTTATTAGTTTCCTTTGCAAAGCCTAAATCAATGCTTTTTAAAACAATACAATTTGTAGAAATATAAAGTTGATTGTAGATGCAGTTAGCCTTTAAAAGTCTTTTTTTATAAATTCAATAAACCTGTTACTCCTGAATTAATAATTATTTGGGATAGAATCTAGATTTTCTTGTTGGATTATAAGATGCCCACTTTTATAATTCATATATTCTATTACATCAAAGCCTTTGATATAACCCATTTCTACAATTTGCATTTGCTTTAGAGTATCAATAATAGTTTGGGGTCTATAAACCCTATGCACATAAAGTAAACTTTATCTTGCTGTCCAATAGGAACACTAAAGTAAAGTTTTCCTTGAGGCTTCAACACTCTTTGAAAAGATTGAAGGGCTTTTTCCCACGCATCAGGTTCAATAGAGTTTCCATATCTGCCTAAGCCAAAATGCTCTACACTACACAAGGCTGAAAGTGAGAGAATAGAATTATCCGTAATATCTTCAAGCAGTGTTGCATTAGCTTGAATATAAGTTACCCCCCCCCGCTATTTAAAAAATGTCTATTAAATTGATTATTCATTGGATGAATATCTAGCAAAACAATTTTTTGCTTTTGTGCTAACAAATGTCCGATAAATCCTGCCACAGAAGAACCTACATCATAATCCAAGGATGGGCTATTTTCTAAGATTTTGCGTGCTCCCTAAATATCTTGGATAAAATAACTAGAATCTAACACTCCATTAGGTGCATATTTATCTTTTTTGCAGATAAAATCATAAGCACGATTCATCATAAAACGTTTATCTTGGTTTAAGCGGATATAAGTCTCCCTATCCTTTTCTATTTCTTCAACACTCATACTAAAACTGATAGATTCTTTCTTTTTAAAGGAACACAACACCCAGTTTTTAAGCTTCTTTAGTAATCTTTCCATAATACAAATTATAGCAAAACATCTTTTAATCATTATTAACCGCTTACAACTTGTTTTTTGTAAAATACGCATTCAAAACAAAAGAATAAAATAATCCCCAATAAAACAACTATCAAAGAATTTTTTGAGGGAGAAAAGCAATATAATATCCCTCTTCATCAAAGAGTGTATTCTTGGAAAAGTTTTTTAAAATACATAAAGGAGTTTTTGGTTTCACCGCTCTCAAACCCAAACTTCAAGTAGTAGAATATGATAGCGATAAATAATATATTAAGCTTTATATGGATGTGGATAGAATAAATATCATTGTAACCTTAACAACAGCAAAGAACACTAGAAGTGTAACAAGTCTTGGTAACTCTAAAGACATAGGAAGATTTAGCGATGAGGGAACCATAACAAACTTTAGTAATGCTAGAAAGATAAATAGCTTAACCAATAGTAGTATTAGGAAACCTTACTAATGATAATGGTAGAAGCCCTAGCCACTCTTGCTAACACTAGAACTGCTAGAAGTATTAGCAATAAAAGGAAAGTTTTAAAAATCTTTCTTGTATTTAGCCTATCTTATCACAAATTTACAATCTTGTAGGTCGATTATAGATACTTGCTCATTATTTAGAATTCTATCGGCTATCAATGGCAGTATATCATTATAAAACATTCTTTTTATATCCCTCACTCCATAGACAAAATTATAGGAATTTATTAGTTCTTTCATGACTTTTTGTGAAATTATAATATCACCTAATCCCCTAGATTTTAGGGTTCGTAGTTCTAAATTTATGATTTGCTCTAGTTGCGTCTTATCTATACTTTGATAATATAAAATATGATCAATTCTATTTATGAATTCAGGCAGAAAGTTTTCCTCAACCTTCTTTTTTACAATCTTTTTTTCTTTTCTATAATTCAGATTCCCATGTTTTTTACGATAGCTAAAAACTTCCCTAGCACCAATATTACTAGTCATTATTATAATTGCATTTCTAAAGCTTATTTTTTTAACTCCTGAAGTTAAAGTAAGCTCACCACTATCAAGCACTTCAAGCAAGGAAAGCAAAACATTTTGATTTGCTTTTTCGATTTCATCAAAAAGCACTACAGAAGGTACGCTATAAGTGCCTGCTATATTTTGTGCAGAGAATAAAGTATTTCCTTCCTTGCTTCCTACATAGCCTGGGGGTGCCCCAATCAAAGAAGCAGTATAATGCTCTTGTGCTAGAGTATTCATATCTATACGACAAAAATTATCCTCATTTTTACTTAAAGCTTGAGCTAAAAGTTTAGCGGTAGAAGTTTTACCTACTCCTGTAGGACCTAGCAGTAGGGCTACTGCTAGAGGTCTTTGAGAATCATTGAGTTCTGCTTTTACTACTTTGAGTATTTTCTCTATACTTCTTAGAGCTTCATCTTGCCCTATGATATTAGCTTTTAGAAAAGTCATTACCTCTTGCAACTGATAGGAAAAGCGACTAACAAAACTCTTTTGTGGGAGTTCATTTACTAATTGTTCTTTGTTTGTCTCCTTTAAAGAAATGTCTTCTTGTTGCTTTTGTAACGATTCTAATCTATCTGTAATAAAAGGCATTATCTTTCCTTTTCTTTGCCCTCATGTGGAAGATTAGCTACGGGACAATCTGCTACACCTATGTGTTCTCTTGTAAATTGTTCGACATTTTCTTGAGCTTTTTTTGCATCAAGCACCCATTGTTTATAAAATTCAAAGGGACAATCAGCAATGCCCTTATCCCCATCCCCACTTTCAAACACCCCGCTATATCCTCTATGAAGTAGTTTAAAAAGATGGTTTTGGCTTTGGTCATATTTTCTTGCATTTCTAATCTCGTGTATGGATAATTGAGCGTATTGGATACCATTTTCTTCTGTGCCGCATTCCCCAAGTGTCCTACCATCAAAACCAACGATATTAGAATGCCCAAAATAGGTATAAACTCCATCAAAGCCAGCCGCATTTGCGACAGCCACATAGCAATTATTCACCCAAGCCATAGTTTTAACAAGGTCTATTTGCTGCTGCTTACTAGGATACATATACCCTTGACAACGAATTATAAGTTCAGCCCCTTTCATGGCACAATCACGCCAAATCTCTGGATAATTCCCATCATCACAGATTATAAGTGAGATTTTCATACCCTTAGGTCCATCAACAACATAGGTTCTATCTCCGGGATACCAGCCCTCTATCGGACACCAAGGCATAATTTTGCGGTATTTTTGCACAATTTGTCCTTCATCATTAATAAGGATTAGGGTATTATAGGGAGGCTTTTTAGGATGTTCTTCGTGTCTTTCTCCTGTTAATGAAAAGACCCCCCAAATTTTTAGCTTTTTACACATTGATGAGAAAATCTCTGTTTCTTCGCCTGGAATGCTTGCAGCTGTATCATACATTTCTTGTTTATCATACATAATCCCCATAGTAGAATATTCAGGAAAAACGATTAGATCAAGACCGGGTAACCCCTGCTTAATACCTTGCATCATTTCAACAATGTTATGGCAATTCTGTAATACTTCTTGCTTTGTATGCAATCTTGGCATTTTATAATTCACTACTGCTATCCCTAGTGTATCAGGGTTACTTGATATATCTCCATGTCTCATAATAATTCCTTATTGAAAGTTGTTTTTAGTCTATCACACCACATTATAAAGTATAATAATTTTTAGTTATTTTTTTCTTTAGTTTTTACATAAGGTAACATATCTTTTATGGGGCAGTAATAGGCAAAAACATACGAAATCATCAGCATAAAGTAAACACTCGTTTAGGTGCTTATCTAAAGAGATTAAGCAGTAAGTCAAGCATTAGATAATATCTATGAGGAAAACAATACAAACACCATAGCCTACTTACTAATGCGCTATGAAAATTATCTAAGAGGGCAAGATAGCAAAACAAAATGCTATTCTTTTACACTAGACCATATTAAAAACACTCAAATAGAGCATATTGTCCCGCAAACTGAAAGTGGAGAAAAGTTAGCAAGTGGTATTGTAAATACGATAAAAATTTTTATGATGATTGCTATTTACATTGCATAGGCAATCTTGTATTAATTGGTGCCTCACATAATGCAGCCATTGGCAATAAGCCCTTTAAAGACAAGCTTGCAAGCTATGAAAATGCCCCCATAATACAGCAAAGGCAAATTAAAGAATTTGCAATAGGCGAAAAATTGCGAGAAAGACTCCATAAATGAAAGACACAATAAAGTTAGAAAGTTTTATACTTGAAACTTAGAGCTTTGAATAAATTATCTGAAATTTATCTATACCCATACATAAGGGAGGATTCCTCCCCATTCTACAAATCACATCACTTTTAAAACAAATAGAATCTTTGCTAAATTTTATACCTTGCTCCATTACCTAGAGGGTATTTAGCTAATAAGGTGATAAATCCTCCCAACTTAAGCAAGCTTCAAAACCCTTAAATCTCCTTGTAAGTATCCACTAGCATTTCTTAAAATCAAGTAAGCATACCCCTTAGTCTCTATTTTGATTTTTATTCCTATACAAAAATACCCATATTATTGATAAATGCCAATAAAACCTATAATTTTAAGATAAATCTATGCTATACTCAAGAATAATTCCTAATTAATAGAGTTATAGATTAAATCAAAAACTTTTGATTATTTCCATATCAAGGAGAACTTATGCATAAAACTCATTTAGATACCTCATTTATAGGGCATCCCAAACCCTTATTTGGTCTTACTTTTACAGAGTTATGGGAGAGATTCTCTTTTTATGGTATCCGCTCCTTGCTTGTATTATTTATGATAGCCACCCTTAATGAGGGTGGTTTAGAGCTTGATAGGCAAAGTGCTAGTGCTATTGTTGGAATCTTCGCTGGAACTTTATATCTCGCCACATTACCGGGGGGTTATTTAGCCGATAATTGGCTAGGGCAAAAAAACGCTACATTAATTGGTGCATTGCTTATCGCATTAGGACACTTGAGTATAGCTTTATCGGTGTTTTCGCCATTTATGTTTTTTCTAGGACTAATTTTTATCGTTTTAGGCACAGGTTTATTTAAAACCTGTTCTTCTGTAATGGTTGGTTTGCTCTATAAACAAAAGGACAAAAGAAAAGATTCTGGCTTTACCATCTTTTATATGGGGATTAATATAGGTGCATTTATAGCACCTCTTATTTGTGGGCTTGTAGCTAAAGAATATGGTTGGCATTTAGGTTTTGGTGTTGGTGGGATTGGTATGTTAATATCCTTAATGATTTTTTATTTTAAAACTATTCCAGATTTTAAAGAATTTGAAGCAAAAGTAGGCATTGACTCCACTTGGGCTAAACACGCTCAATCCAAGAATATAGCCTTATATACTTTTATTGCCTTAGCTTTATTGTCGGTATTTATCCTATTATGTGGAATTGGCATAATAGAACTTAATGCAGTGAATATCTCAAAGAATATGATAGTCATCATTAGTGGAGCCGCTTTACTTTATTTTGGGTATTTATTCTTTTTTGCTGGACTTACCCCTAATGAGAGAAAAAACCTCATAGTCTTTCTTGTTTTATTTATCACCGCAACCTTTTTTTGGTCTACTTTTGAACAACAACCCACCTCTTTTAATCTATTCGCACAAGATTATACAGATAGAATAATTTTTGGCTGGGAGATTCCTACTGCTTGGTTTCAATCCATTAATTCTTTATTCATCATTACATTAGCACCTATTATGAGTGCAATATGGATAGGATTATCTAAGAAAAATAGGGAAGTTAGCAGTATCGCAAAATTTAATTTAGGGATTATTTTTGCCGCTATATCTTTTGCTATTATGATGCTTGCTTCTTATTTCGTCTTAAACAATGGAAGTATGCAAGTCTCTCCTTTATGGCTTATTGCAAGTTATTTTTTTTTAACTATTGGTGAGCTTGCCTTAAGTCCTATTAGTTTATCCCTAATGACTAGTATCGCACCAAAAATGATTAGGGGGCAAGTTATGGGACTTTGGTTTATTTCATTATCACTTGGGAATGTAGTAGCAGGGCTTGTTGGTGGTGAGGTTGAAGCGGATAAATTAGAATCCCTGCCAAATCTTTTTGGGAATGCTGTTTATGTGTTATTAATCATGGCCATTATCCTTTTTTTCTTAAAAAATCCCCTCAAGAGAATGTTAAACACAGAATTAGAAAAATAATTTAGCTATTTAGGGTACCTTTTAAAAATAAAGGGTTTAAAAAGTAAATCTCTAACCTGAATGATATTTTAAATACCTTTGACCTTTTAATCTAAACCTTACCTCATTCATTCTCTCATTATTATTCAATCTTTTTTTTAAAGTAGTCTATAAGCGTAAGCTAAAAGATGATTATCCATATAAAAAACAACAATTAAATAATAAGGAGCTAAAATGGCTAAAATCAAAGCAGGACAACAAGAAAGTCAAGAAAATATGATTGAAACAAATAATCAACCCATAAGACCTACACAAAATAATAATCCACCATCAAGACGAAGTATTATTGAAGTAAATCAAAAACGCAAAATGGCAATCATTGAAAAGAATATTAATGCAGAAGTCTTTATCCTTAAGTCTTTAAATGCTATAAAAATCTTTAAAGAATTAAGGGCAACAGATGCACTAGATTCTACATTAAGGAATCTTTGGGGTGATAAAATTAGTGCAAAAGATATGGAAAAATGGATTAAACTTGTTGATGAAATTTATACAAAAATTACAGAAGCAAATATGTATGGTAAAGAATTATTAGTCAATAATGGCAAAAGTCGTGGTATTACAAACTTCTTTTTAAGGCAAGAGATTAGAAAATCTATTGAGACAAAAGAAACTAAAACACAAGAGAGCAAGAAACAAGAAGCATAATAGTATAAGAGAGAATGAGGAATTACTAAGACAGCCCAAGCGGAGGGACACTCTTTTTTAGAGTGAAGATATAGTCCGTTGTCTATGGTAACATAGAGCAGCTCTTAAATCGTAAAAAGCAATTCATAAAGGCAAAAGCCTTGCATTTTACGATTTAAAGCGTGTATAGTGTTGCGAACTATACAGAACATAAAGATAAATTAAAAATTATCACTAACGCCTAGTTAGTTAATTTAATAATACCTGAAAACTTTAAAAGTTTTTCTGCCTAAAGGAGTTTTACACTTCATAGGAATTTCTTTTTTAGATTTTAAGTTTGTTAAGGTGCTTATGTTTTTAAAAGCATTTCTATCATAGAGGAATGAATGAAGATTTCCTAGTGTAGATTTTCTTTTTGAATATTAAGTCTGTAACTTTTAAGAAGCACTCTAAGGTGGTCTTTATAAGCAAATTCCACCTTTAGTGTTTGTTTGTAAAGACAACTTTAGTTTGTCTAAATTTTGCGTTAGCAGCGCAAACAACAAACAAAGAAAAGTGTATTTACGCATATTGATCCTCCGCATTTCTTACTTCAAATTTGCATTCAAAAATGCTTCTATTTTGTCAAATGGAATCTTTTTGTCACACAAGTCTGTGTGATTGGCGTCTTTGATAAGCAATAATTCTTTATTTTTGCTCTTAAGCTTTTTGTGGGCATCTTGACTAAAGTATTTGCTATGTGCCTTATCTCTGTGAATGATTAAAACTGCATTCTCTATTTCATCGCTGTATGTAAGAATGGGCATATTAAGAAAGCTTAGAGAGGAAGCGAGATTCCAATTTCCGTTGGAGTTAATTGAGCGTGCGTGGAATCCATGAGGCGTTTTGTAATAATCAAAATAATCTTTTATAAATTGTGGTTCATCGCCTGTGAGCTTTTGGGGTAACCAATCGGATTTAGCGAAAGTGCCATTTTTAAATCTTTTGTGCGTTGATTATTAAGACTCTCTTTAAGCTTGTAACGCACCTTTGCGTCCATAGAATGAAAATAGCCATTTGCATTCACGCGGCTCATATCATACATTGTAGAAGTTACCACTGCCTTAGTGCGTGTATCCATTGCTGTGGCATTGAGCGCAAATCCGCCAAATCCGCAAATGCCTAAAATACCGATCTTATTAGAATCCACATTTGTATAATTGCTTAAAAAATCCACTGCCGCACTAAAATCTTCTGTGTTTATATCGGGTGAGACGACATTATGCGGGTTACCCCCAACTCTCTCCTGTATAAGAAGAGTCAAAGGCTAAAGTGATAAATCCCTTTTGCACCAAAGTTTGCGTGTAGAATCCACTTGCTTGTTCTTTGACTGCACAAAAAGGACCGCTGATTGCGATTGAGGGGAGCTTTTGGTTTTGCCTAGATTCTTAGGTAGATACAAATCCCCCGTCAATGTGATTCCGTAACGATTGGTGAATTTTACCTTTTGGACTTTGACTTCATTGCTTTTTGCAAATACCTTATCCTATTTCTCTTGAGCCATTGCTCCATCTCCTAGAAAAAATATCAGCATTATAAAAATGCGTGTGAAAGTTTGTGTAAATGCTGTATGTGTCATTTTTTCTCCTTTAAGATTGAAATACATTTGGCATTATAAAACCTGATAACTAGTATTTGTCAAGAGGGATTGTTAGAATTTATTATTTAAATTTTTCTTAATCGCATTTTGCTTCTATCTGTCCTTTAGAATCTGCCCTCTAAGCATTAAAAATATAATACTTAAAATCACCAAGCACACTGCCGCTAAAACTACAAAACGTGAGCCATTAAGCGAGATAAACAACCCGCACAGCGAAGTGCCAAGTGTGATTCCGATATTTGCAGTACTGATGAAAAGCCCATTTGCAAGTTCCTTTGCCTCTGGGATAGGTGAGGTTACAACAAATTGCGCCATATTGTTGCCAACTCCCGCAAAGATTCCAAGAATGATGAGAATCACACTCGCGCCCCAAGCATTGCCCCCGCCAAAAAAGAGCGCGACATATAATGCAATGAGGCTTAAAGGCACGATTCTTAAAGTCGCATTGGGCGCACTCACAAGGCTTTTGCCCGCGATGAAATTGCCGATGATATTGCTTAGCCCATAGATAAGCAAAAGTGCGCTGATGAGGTTAAAAGAAACCTGTGTGAAATTGAGCAAAAACTCACTCATATAGCTATAAAAGCCAAACATTGCGCCATTAAGAAGCATTACAACAATGACAGAAACCCACACTATGGGCTTTGCCAACACCTTAAATTGCTCTTTTTGCGCGGCTTTTTGCTCTTGCTTTTGACTTGGAATAAATGCAAGTGTGGCAAGGAGGCTTAGGGCATTAAGCGCACCAAAAAAGATAAAAGACATTTCAAGGCTTGTATTGCTTGCGATAAAGCTAGTAAGCGGCACCCCAAGCGTCATACCCGCAGAGACAGCGATAAAAACCTTTGCGATTGCCTTTGGGGACTCGTTGTGTGGGACAGAATCCGCTGCCATACTAAAGGCAAAGGCGCAAAAGATAGGGTGAAAAAACGCTGGAATTGCGCGCAAGATTAAGCAACACAATAAAATTTGTGCAAAAGGCTGCCAAAAACGAACTAACGCTAAAGACAAGCAAACAAGTAAGAAGGACTTTCTTTGCGTCATACTTCGTCAAAAGCGGGGGTAAAATCGGTGCGACAAGCACAACAATGAGTGCAAAAATACTCACAACCCACCCCGCGTCTGCGACACTCACATTATAGACTTCCGCCACGATAGGCAGTACGCCCATCATTCCAAGCTCCATACTCAAAAGCACAAATACACCAAGCATTAGCGTAGGAAGTAAAAGAGGATTTGTTTTTGTCATCTGGAATCCTTTGATTTTGAGATAAAAAATTGGCATTATAAAGCCTGATACCTAGTATTTGTCAAAGGGGGTTGATAAAAAGAGCCTTGTAATTTCAAAGACTAGAATGTGAATCGTTAAATTTAATAAAGCATAAGCGCAATATGGATAGAATACTGCTAAATAAAGATATAGTGGGGTGCGTATGAACTATCAAAAAGCATTTTATTCTAAACTAGAGGATTGCTACTTAGATGTGAAAATCAACAATTTTCATAAGCAAACATTCCCAAGATAATAATTTATTAAGCAAAGATTGAAATGTTTTACCCAATAATTACAAAAACTAGAGATACTTGGTTTAGCGCAAAAGATTGCCCCATTAAGGAACTTATTTCTTATATGCAAAAGAAAAACGCTTTGCGTGATGCACAAATTGAAGCTATTAAAACCTATTTATACCTTAAAATTGAGTGCCAAAACAAGCCTTTATGGCAGCTTTTCTATGAAAGAAAGATTTCCACACTAGAGATTGAGGGCTTACAAGACAAAGTTAGCCACGCACTTTTTGAACATTTATCGCAAAACAAAGCAGCTTTAAATTTCTATGGTATAGCCCTTGCACTTGGCAAAAAGCCTTTGTTGAATTTTATAAACAAAAACTTCAAAAGCTTAGATTATGAAAGTATTTTTAAGAGCTTTTTTTACAATGTTTCCTATACAGATTATCTCTTTTCTTTGCCTATGGGTGCGGGTAAAACTTATCTTATGGCAGCCTTTATGTATTTAGATTTGTATTTTGCGCTTAATGAGCCAGATAATAAAGCTTTTGTGCACAATTTCTTAATCCTAGCTCCTTCAGGGCTTAAAAGCTCTATTATTCCAAGCCTTAGGAATATTAAGGATTTTGATGTGAGTTGGATTTTGCCCGAACCGAGTGCAAGTAAGCTTAAAAAACTTATTAAATTTGAGATTTTAAATCAAAGCAAAACAAATAAGAAAAGTAATAAAATCCAAAATCCCAATGTTGCTAAAGTTGCTTCTCATCAGCCGTATGAAACTATGTTTGGCGTGATTTTGCTTACCAATGCTGAAAAAGTCATTTTAGAAAAGCTTGATGATAAAGAGGTTTTACACAAAGATTTAAGCAAGGAGCAAAAGCAAGAATGGAGCAGTGCAAATGAGCTAAGAGATACTATCACAAAGATTCCACATTTAGGCATTTTTATTGATGAAGTGCATCACGCAGCAAATGAAGAAATCAAGCTAAGACGTGTTGTGAGTGAGTGGAACGATAAAGGTTCTGTGAATATGGTCGCTGGATTTTCAGGCACTCCTTATCTAAAAAGCACAGAAAAAATATCTATAAGTGAAGAGGTGAAAATTGAGCATAAAGAAATTTCAAATATCGTATATTATTATCCACTCATTAAAGGTATAGGAAATTTTCTTAAAACTCCTGTGCTTAAAACTGCTTATACTTCTAATCGTCTTGAAATCGTAGAACAAGCCTTGAGAGAGTTTTTAACAGATTCTAAAACTTATGAAAATGCTTTAAATAGTAAAATTGCAATTTATTGCGGGAGTATAGAAAATTTAGAGGAGCAGATTTATCCTAAAGTGTGCGAAATTCTAGCAGAATCTAAACTAGATTCCACTCATATTTTGAAATTTCATAAGGGAAACAAGTCCTACCCCGAGCCCAAAAATGCTTTAGCAGAGTTTGAAAATCTTGATTCACCTTTATCCAAAATCAAAGTCATTTTGCTTGTCCAAATTGGCAAAGAGGGCTGGGATTGTAAATCTTTAAGCGGGGTTGTTTTATCCCAAGAGGGCGATTGTCCTAAAAATATGGTCTTGCAAACTGCTTGTAGGTGTTTAAGGCAAGTGCAAAAACATAAAGATGAAAAAGCCCTGATTTATCTTAATGAATTTAACGTCAAAAAACTTGAAGAACAATTAAAACAAGAGCAAAAAATGAGCTTAGAGGAGTTCCAAAAAGGTGAGAGAGAAAAGCTAATAGAAGTGCAAAGATTTGATAGGACAAAAAGGCTTCATTTAAGTCCTATTGATTTTTATCAGCTCAAACTTGTTTTTGAAAACTTTATTACAAAAAGTGCAAATCCAGTTAAAAGTTTAAAATCCATCAAGCCTACAAAGGATAGCTTTATCATCAAAGAGCAAGATTTAGAAAATCAAGTGCTAAATACAGAGGTAAAAAAAAGACAAATTAAAGAAGAAGCGCATTTTAAGCTTTGGCTTTATGCAATAATAAAAGAGAGTTTTCACACGCTTACAATGCACGATTTAACGCCTTTTGAAAAGCCACTTAAAAAGCTTTTTGATACAATTACCTTAAAAGAAAACGATAAGCTTTATTTTAATCTAGATTTTGATAGAAAGGCTTTAGAATCTAGCATTAGAAAAGCCTTTTGCGATAAAAGAAAGTTTCACATACAAAAAGAGCTAATTCCTCAAAGTGCGAGTTTGCTTATCGCTTCAAATTTAAAATCACCCATTTTTGTAGAGGATAGTAAGTCCTTTATCCCACAGCAAAATATAGTGCAACAAATCATAGATGAGGATAGTGGCAAAATAGGCACAACTTTAAGTGAAGAAGACAAAGCAAATCTTATTAAGATTCTAGGTGAAGCTGGAGCGCAAAAAGCTATTAATGAAAAAGAAATTACCATATTAAAATCACAAGGGTTTGATAAGGACAAAACCTACCACTATTTACCTTATCAAACTGATAGTGCGTATGAAAGAGAAGTTTTTGATGAGATTTTAAAATTACAGAAATTTAAAGAGCTTGATTTAGAGCTTTATTATAATGGTGATAATGCCCTAAGTGAATTCAAAATAGAATCTTCTTATAAAAATACCAATTTAGGTAACTACACGCCTGATTTTTTGATTTTGCAAAGAAAACAAGAGCAAATTCATAGAATCTTAATTGTAGAGACAAAAGGACAGACTTTTGCAGAGAATTTCAAGCCTAAAAAGGCATTTATGGACGAATTTATTAAGTTGAATAATAAAGAATTTGGCTATAAGAAATTTAGCTTTTTATATTTGCAAGATGCTGACGACAAAGGCAATGTGCTAGATAAAGGCAATAGGCTTATTGGTAAAATCAATGAAGCGTTAAGTTTTTTTGAAACAAAGGAGTAAAAATGCCATTAAAATATATCCCCTATTTTAAAGACCCCATTAAAGGACAAGCCCTTTTAGATAACTTCACCCGCACTTTAAAATATAGTGGCAATGACAAGGTGGGCTATAAAATTAAACGTGGAATGCCCCTTTATGAAACAAAGCTTATAGAATCCGTGCGAGGAAATAGCACGAGTGAGGCTTGTCATACTAAGCAAAGCGAAGTATCTTGCAATGATAAAAAGCCTCAAAATCTCCTTTTGCGTGGTGAATGCTTAAGTGCTTGTGCTTACTTAAAAGAGCAAGGCATAGAAGTAGATTTAGTCTATATAGACCCGCCTTTTGCAAGTGGAGCAGACTATGCCAAAAAGGTATATCTAAGGAGAAATCCTAAAATCGCCGAGATGCTAGAGGGTGAAAGCGAAATTGAAATGAGTGAGGACTTTAAGGGCTTTGAAGAAAAGATGTATGGGGATATTTGGAATAAAGAGGATTATTTAAATTGGATGTATGAGAACTTAAACGCGATAAAATCTGTAATGAGCGAGAATGCAAGTATTTATGTGCATTTAGATTGGCATATCGGGCATTATGTGAAGATTCTAATGGATGAGATTTTTGGGGAGGAGAATTTTGTAAATGAGATAATATGGTGCTATACAGGACCAGCTAATCAAAAAAATAATTTTCCAAAAAAACACGATACCTTATTTTGGTATGCAAAATCTGAAAATAAAATTGCAAATATGGAAGATATTAAAATTCCATATAAAAAACTTTCTACAGGGACAAACCAAAAAGGGACAATATTTAAAGATAATTTCCATCTTAATAGAGAAGGTAAAATTGTAGAGGATTGGTGGATTGATATTTCACCAATAGATAGAATGTTACAAGAACAGCAGGATTATACCACTCAAAAACCAGAAAAGCTTTTAGAGCGAATCATCAAGGCAAGCTCTAATGAAAATATGATAGTCGCAGATTTCTTTGGAGGAAGCGGGGTAACTGCCGCAGTAGCTAAAAAGCTAAAGCGCCATTTTATTCATTGTGATGTAGGGATAAATTCCATTCAAATAACAAGAGATAGACTTAAAGAACTCAACGCAGAATTTGATATTTTAGAAATAAAAGATGGCATAAGTTTATTTAGAAATCCAGCTCAAACGATGGATAAGCTTAAAACTCTCATTGTGGGCTTAAGTGAGAATGAAAATTTAGATAAGGACTTTTGGTTTGGAAGCATTATGGATTCTAAACTTGGAATGGTGCCTGTCTCTGTGCCAAATCTGCTAGATAGTGGTAGCAAAATGCTTGATATTGTGGCGATGAATGAACTGATTAATAAAGGGCTAAATGCTCTTGATGAAGAGCTTGATGTAAAAAAAGTCATTGTGTATTATATAGATATTGAGGATTTAGAGGAAATGCAAAAATTTATCAAAGAGCAAAATACGCATACACTCATAGAGGTAGAACTAAGACCTCTAAGCGAGTTGCTTGATGAAGTGATAGATGAGGATTATATAGAATATGAATTAAAGCAAAATAACAATATTTATGAGCTTACAATTGCAAAATTTTTAAGTGATAGAGTGCTAAGTAAAATCAAAGCCTATAATGAGAAAAAAGCGGCACAGAGCATTAAGAATGGCAAAACTTTTACGCCTATTAGCATAAGTGAAAATGGCTTAGAATGTATAGAATATATAAGTATTGATTGTGAAAATGCCGATAAAAATGCGACTTGGGAAAGTAGCAGTGAGATAAAAATCACCAAAAATTCCTTTGTGATTAAAAATGGCGTGAAAACAAAAGAGTTTTGGAATGGCAAAATCACTTCTAGCAAAAAGCCTCTAAGACTTAAGGTGCGTAATATCTGCGGCGATGAGAGCGTAGTGGAAGTGAAATAATGCAAAGGCTAAGCGGGTAAGAGATGATAGTTTAGGGTAGAAAATGGAAGAAAAAGAAATTGTAGAAAATATCAAAAAAGAAATTGAGAGAATAAGAGAAGATTCTATATATTCAGCCAAAGGGCATTTTGAGAGTGCTAAATATTGGAGATATGGGAACTATATTCTAATGGTAGCCTCTATCATTTCTGTTTGTGCAAGTTTAGTTTTTGTATATGATGATTCGGATAAATTTTGGAGTGGTTTTGTTGCTATTGTGTCAGGATTTATTACAATGTTGCTTGTTTTTTTGAATCCTCAAAAGAAATACTCATCTCATCAAAATAGCGGAAATAAATATCTTGCTCTTAGAAACAAGGCAAGAATATTTTTAGAAATAGAATCTAAGAATATGGATATAGAGCAACAAGTAGAATCTTTGAAAAAGTTAGATTCTAAAAGAAATAAAATAAATAAGTATTCTTTGCCTATTGCTTCAATGGGATATAAAGGTGCAAAGAGGCAGATTGAAATAGATAAAAATATACAATACCAAGTAGATAAGGAGCAGAATGAGTGTAAATAGCTATTTGAATAATTTGGCAGAAAAGGCGATTGTAAGGGATAATGAGAAGAATAAAATTCAAGTTTCTATTGATACGATATTCCAAAGATTGCAGCAATTTGACGAAAATGATGAGTTTTCAATTACTCCAAGAAACCAAATTGAAAAATATTTTATTTTTGGTTCTTATAAAAGAAAAACAATTATATCAAGGCAATTTGATGAAAATTCCGATATTGATATAATAGTTATTTTTGGAAAAAAATTTGAAGGTTTTTTATCATTTGAACCTAGAAATAATTATCCCAAGAATCCACAGACCTACTTGCAAAAATTAAGGGATTTTATAGAGTTAAGATACCCAAACTCTCTTTGTAAGCAAAGTTTTCCAGCCGTAGTTTTAGAACTCAATCATATTAAGTTTGACTTAGTTCCTGCTATTATTGATGATTTTGGAGATTACAAAATTCCAAATAAACAAAATTGGTATCAAACGAAAGTTTTGGATTGGATTACAACCAATCCAAATGATTTAGATGATGCATTAGTAAATAATCAAACGCTAAGGCGATTAGTAAGGGTAGCTAAAATATGGAATGCAAAGCAAGGATATATTTATGAATCCTATGAGTTAGAAAAGTGGATTGTAGGGCAATATTTTTATGGAGATTTGGAAAACCATTTTTATAGATTTTGTGAATTGTTGCCTATTAATTATAATTTATCTCAAGAAAAGAAAAATCAAATTCAAAGATTAAAAGACTTAGTAAGAAAAGTCCAATATAGTAGTGATGATGAAAATTGTATCAAATGCTTATTTGAATGAGCTTAGAATCCTTATCTCCCACAAGCATTAATAAAGGCTGATTTATAAGCTCTATTTTGTCGAGCACATCAAAGCACATTAAATTAAGCAACGAGCTTGTCGTATAGGCAAAAGTAGAGTTTGGGTGTGTGTATCGCCATAATACATTGCTCCCTCTCTATACAAATCTGTGGGGATTTTTGCTAGCTCCTCCTCACTTAGCTTTTTAGGCGCACTGCCTGTGTAGCTTATTTTGCCCTCTACAATCTCTTGTGTCCTTGCCTCACTTGCGCTTTTTAATCTCTCTTGAATGTTAGATTTTTCACTGCCTAAAAAGCCCTCTCTGTGCACACATTGCCATAAAACAAGAGAAAACAAAGGTAACAACTAAAGAAGTGCTAAACAGAATGGAAGCCTCTTTTGACTTCCCTTTGCCCAAAGAAAGGCTAATGAGCACAGAGGAGCCAATGGCAATCATATCTGTAAGCGCAAAGCTAATGATGACAAAGGGCATAATAAGCCCCATAACTGCTAAATCTTCGCTGCCTAAAAACTTGCCTACAAAGATACCATCAATAATGTAACATAAAGAAAGAAACACGCCACTTATGCAATGAGGCAATGCACAACGCACGAGCAAATACAAAGGGTGTTTTGTAAAAATATTGGACATAGGATTCCTTTTTGAGATTTCTAAAATTTAAATAAGAAAAATCAAAAAGCTAATGGGGACTTTGAGAAGCAAAAAGATAGGAAGAAAATTTACAAAGATACAAAGAAAAGAATAATGCAAAAAATAAAGACAAAAATAGCATAACTCAACCTTCATAACTAATGTAAAATTCAAGGGAGCCATTCTAACAAAATAATCTTAATCTCACTTAAAGAATCTTTTTAGGGCAAATAATGCAAAATCGCACTTGCATTCTTTATAAAAAGCTATAAATTCCAAGCTATTTAAACTTATGGCTTGCCTTAAGCCCAATGGTTGAAGCGATGATGAGTGTGGTAAAGATGAATTTTAGCATTAATTTTAAGCCCTTTTAATTACAATGCCCTTGATAAATTCAAAGGGTTTTTGCCCACCCTTTTTATCAAATGAAGAATCTGCAACACATCGTAATGATGATTCTTGCTTAAGATACCAAAAATCTTAAAACACTCAAGCACAAATGTCTTATGTCTAGCATCTAATGACAAAATCCCACATTCTTTAGTATTTGTAACTTTGACTCAAGTGGAACCATCATAAAATCTATCACTTCTTCCAAACAATATGCCCATTAATATTATGTTTCTCATAAACCTCTAGCACATCTTCTAAGAAATCTATTAATTCTTTCTCATTGGCATTTTTGGCAGTTTCCAACATCCTTAAAAACATCTTTTTGCCTGTCTCGGTTTGTTTTAGATTTTTCTTTAAGAAGTTATGCTTACTACAAAGCGTTTGTCCATTCTCTAATGTGGCTTTACCGCCCAAATCTTTTGGCTTAATATGGTCAATATGTAATTCCGCGCCCTCTTTTTTGCCTATTCCGCAGATAACGCATTGATAATTATCTCGCTCTAAAATTTGCTTTTTAAGTGCAGGGGCAAAATCCTCCAAATCCTCTCGTAAAGCAACAAAATCAGAGTCATAACGATAGACTCCTTTTGCAATTTTTTGCAAATAGCCCCTTTGGTGCAAACTCCTAATCCCTCTATCTGGGTCTCTAAAAACTTTACCCGTGCGTTTTTGCCACTCTTTTACAACCCAATCTACAACTTCTGGGTGAGGAATATCCCTTTTTGGATTTGCTTTAAAAAATTCCATTATTAAATCAAGTTGGCTACCCTGTTTTCCGCTCATTCAAACAAACTCCTATCTTTTCTATCTGCATCTTTTTTAATCATCTCTAAAAGCGATTTTCTGCTACAAGCGCGCGTCATTTGTTTTCCTGCTAATTCTCTAACAATAATCATCAAAGACTTCACCACCTTTCCATTCTAGCCCTTGAGCAAGAGTAAAATATTTATATCCGGCATTTTCGTCAAAGTATGTCTCTAAAGCTGTATGAATAAAACAATCATTTTCATATGTAACTTTTGCTAAAGAATATCTTTTTATATTTGGTGGTTCAAATCTACAAAGCACAAGCAGAGCATTTTCATTTATTCTAAAATCTTGTATGTGCAAATCTTTAGCATTTTGCCCATTTTGTGGTAGTTTTTTCTGTGTTGCATTGTCTTGTAAAAGCACATATTTTATAATCACAGATGTGCCATATTGATTACTTGAAAATACTTTGTCCTGTTGCATATTTTTCGCATAGGCTTCAAGCGGATTCTGCTCTTTGGTTTTTGGACAAAGCGGAAACTCACTCGGTGTTCTCCAATTTCTTTGCTTCGCATTTGCTGGAAAAATGGCTTGCGTATCATAAAAAGTATCTTGTATAGATTTGGTAAATTTTGTATCTGTGGAATAAAGCGGCTTATAAATCCACTCGCCTATACCATTATTTTGATAAAAAGATTCCTTTTTTATTTGTTCTCTTTGCAAAAATAAATACTCTAAATTTTTAAGACAATTTTGTGCCTCTTCTACGCTAACCTGTCGCATCCATTGGAAATTTTGAGATTCATTTGCCGAAACTTTCTCTCTTAGAATCTTAGGATTTTTTAAAAATGCCTCAATACTCCCACAATGATAAATAATCTTTTGACGCGTGAGCGGATTAAGCAAAGCGTTTTCTAGTCGTGTAAGATAGCGAAGATTTTCTGGGCGATTATTTTGGCGATTGGTATCAATATGGTCTATAATATGTTCTTTTGTTGGTGGTTTTCCCAGAAAAGCCATAGCCACAATTCTATGCACTCTCGCCGAGCCAAGATAGAGGTAGCCATTTTTATGATTTAATGTGCCAAAGCTCCAACAATTATCATTTTTATATCTCTTACTTTTTGCGTGGCGAAACACTGCACCATTATCCCTCACAGAATAAGTATGCTCTTTATAAACACATTCTTTTGTTTGTGTAAAATTATCAATAGGATTCATCTTATGTCTTAACATCTGTTTTGAGACTGATTAAATATCTAAAGTGTGCTTGGAAATTCATTCAAATAATCCTTCCTCTTTTTTAATTGTTTCCAAAAAACGATTTTTTGAGAGTTCGCAATAAGTGGAATCTAATTCAATGCCTACAAACTGACGTTGATTAAGATAAGATTCTATCATCGTTGTGCCACTCCCACTAAAAGGGTCGCATACAACATCGCCCACAAAGGAAAAGAGCTTGATACAGCGGCGTGGTAACTCTCTAGGGAAGGGTGCAGGGTGTCCAATGCGCTTTTTAGATTCTCCATTGAAAGTCCATAGCCCATTAGTCCAATCCATAAATTCCTGCCTTTGTATATCACTTTGTCCTTTGTATCGTTTTTTCCACTCGCCCTTATATAGCACAAGGATTAGCTCCACAGGGGCAATCACATAAGGAGCAGAAGCAGAGAGCCAACTCCCCCACGCAGTGCGCCTTGAGATATTACCCTCATTCCATATTATTGTGCTATGATATTTCCAGCCCACTTTTTTAGCGATTTGTGTTAAATCAGCCCCTACGCTTTGTTGCCCACCTTTATTTTTATCAAGTGGGATATTAAGACAGAATCTTGCTCCATTTTTTGCCCAAAAATAGCAGTTTTTTAACCAAATCTTACAAAATTCTAAATATTCTTTATAGTCATTAGAATCTGCATTGGAGTTGTATTCTATCCCTACATTGTAGGGCGGTGAAGTAATGATTAAATCAAGAGTTTCTTTTTGTAAGAGTTTTTTATTTAAGATAGAATCTTGAAATAATGCAATGTCTTTATAATGAAATATAGTATTATCTACATTATTGAGCATATTGTGGGTACTTATGGTCATTTATGCTCCTTAATGCAATATGCTTTTACAATTTTTACAAGAAAAAGATTTAATTTGCGTTTGTGGCATTCTCACTTCTTAGTTGTTTTCTTTTTCATCTATGCAAGATAGAATAGATTGAAGTCTGTTTTCAAAACCACCCTCATCATATTTATTATATCTTCTCATTTTTTTCAAATCATCATCATTGTAATTTAAGATTTGCGAATCCTTATCATATTGTCCTTGCAATTTTCGTAGCAACTCTTGATAACCGCCATTCCCATTTACAGATTTAGATAGATTATCTATTGCTTCTTGATTAAGTTTAACACTACACACAATAACACTCCTTTCGTTGAATTTCATTCATTATTCTAACATTATTAATTTTAATTTGGATAAATTCCCTTTTCTAGCCTTTCAATCCTCATATAATGCGCCCCTAGCAAATCTTTAAAATACTGCATTATATCCTCGCTTAGATTCTTACTCTCACTTGCTTTGATAAATGCAGATTCTAAGGCTTGAAATTTCTTAAAATCTATCAAAATATCACAATTTCCTAGATAATAAGGAATGTGCTTGATGATTTGCTTAAATACATCAACATAACAATACAGACTATATTTATCTTGTGTAATATAAATGGTATTGCTATTTTCTTTTGTCATAAAGGTTTTTGAACGTTTTAAGGCATTAATATCGCGCAGAGTATAAAACATTGCCACTTTGTGCTTTGAATCCACACGCTTTTTATTTGGATATTTATCAATATATTGTGCGATAAAATCAAAATCATTGAGCCTAAAAGATTTGTCCTCACGAGTTTTAAAAGAAAAATTACAAATAAAATCAAAATCCATTCCTTGATTGTCTCTTTCATACAAGGCAATAACAATAGGAAAAAATCCCAAAGATTTAGGGCAAAAGATTTGTGAGCTAATAATTGTAGAATCTAATAAATGATAGTGTTTGATAAAGTTTTTTAGGGATTTAAAGTTTGATTCCTTAATCAAATAAGAAAGCGGGTGAAGCACACAGATATAATCAGCTTTTAATATATCAAATGAGCGTAAAAAGCTAATGCCTATATCTCGTGCTTTAAGATGAGAATCCACAGGGTTAGAATCTGTGCTTTTAAGGTGATTTTGCACGATAGAGGTTTTATCATTATAAGGTGGATTACCTACGATGATGAGTTTAGAAGATTCTAAAATATTAAACTTTTCTCTTGAGACATTTTGCAAGGAGTTTGTATGGAGGAATAAAGGTGCAATGGCATAATCTTTAAAAATTTTTTGAGCCTTTTGCAAGGCTTGTTTATCAATATCTGCACCAATAATTTGAGTAAATTGTCTATTTAGGAAACTTTGTGGAATCTCTAAAAAACTCCCATAACCACAAGAGCTATCAAGCAAAACATAATCTTTTATATCAATTTTAGCATTTAAAAGCATTTGATACACAAGGCGCGTGATAGAATCCGGCGTGTAAAAACTCCCTTGATTAATTGTTTGGATTCTGTCTAAATATGCTTGGGCTGTCATTTATTCTGTTCTCGCTTTACTCTCAATGGTTGAATATCGGCTCTTCCTCATCATCAAAATTTGGGTCATAAAAAAACCGCTGCACGTCATAATATTGTAAAAATTGTTTCAATTTGCTCAAATCATTTGCTTTGATAATCTCCCATAGCTCATTTTGCAAATCATCTTTATCTTTATGGCTAAGACTTTTTATCTCTTCTAATGGCATCATCTCTTAATCTCCGAGTCAAAAGTAACCTCACATTATAGCAAAAAAAGAGTCTATAAATGTTATTGTAGAGTGGATTCCCTAATTTTATACAAAGTGCAATCCTAGCCTTAAAACACAAGCTATTAAATATATTTTGGTAAAATTTTCTTAAGTTTAAGGAGAAGCACAATGAAGAGGTTAATGATATTATGTTTTGTTAGCTTTGGCTTTATAGATGCTGCACAGAGGCTTGATATACAATGTGAAGTAGGATATAGAGAGAAAATATGTGGTGATGATTATTCTTGCCAAGCTTCAAAGTGTTGGATAAACGACACAGATATTCTCACTGCGTTTAGAAATGATTTAAGGTTTTGGATAGAAAGCGCACAAAGAAGAGAAAGGGCTAATGAGGCACAAACGCAACTTTATCAAAAAGCTTTGTTGCAAGATTTACCAAATATCCAAACTACAAAAAGAGTAGAAATAAAAAACAAGTATGGTCAAACTTGTTTTATGGATATAAAGCGTCCAAATCAAAATACTTTGGAAATAAGGTATAATGACTGCTCTGATGAATCAGATTTTAAGAATACATATCAACAAAATGGACAAAAGTAGAAATTATAGAAGACGGGGATAACGGAGCTTAGGAGCAAAATTGTTTCATCATTACCTTTGATTATATGTGGAGTTTTAATGATTTATACGCAGTAATTCCACTCACCGCTTGGCACAATCGCACTTGCAAGTGATGAAAGCGCACTACTTGGCTTATGGTTTGAGGGGCAAAAGTATTTTACATTGCCAAAAGATTGTGTGCGGGAGCAAACGCCGATTTTAGCCCAAATGCAACAATGGCTAGAGATTTACTTCAGCGGAGAGATTCCACATTTCACTCCGCCTCTAGCTCCACTTCACACGCAAAGCACACCCTTTAGAGAATCTGTATGGACAATCTTACGCACAATCCCCTATGGACGCACGATAACTTACAAGGAGATTGCGCAAACTCTCGCTTGCCAAAGAGGCATAGCCAAAATGTCCGCTCAAGCTTGCTAGACTTGCCATTGCGCCAAGTCTAGTAGAGGTTTTTAAAAACTCTCTGCGCTTAAAGGACTTCGTGGATTCTAAAGACAAAATGTAATTATAAATCATTACACTTAGTGTTTGTCAAGAGAGATTAAGCAAGTTTTATTTTGCCTTTTTAATCGCTTTCCTATATTTATTTTATGCAAAGGCACGAGAATGTGGCTTTAAAGCTAGAGATTATGCAAGGGCTTCAAGACATAAATGCGCATAGCGTGATATTGCTTCGCACCTGTGTGAATGGCTGAAATGGTTTCTCAACTCTCGCGCTCTTCTTGTCAATATCCTCTATGACTACCAGCTTATGCGCCTTGTGGGGCAGGAGGGCGTGGCTGCTTTTGGTGTTGTGATGTATCTTAATATCATCTTTTGTGTGCTCTTTTGCGAGTATAGTATTGCAAGTTCTCAAACCATTAGCTTTCAATATGGCTCACAAAACAAAATGAGCTTTCAAGTTTGTTGGAAAAAAGCCTCTCTATTATGGCGGTGTGTGGCGTGGGGATTTTTCTCTTTCTTCAAGCGTTTGCAAAGCCTTTAAGCCGGATTTTTGTAAGCTATGATGAAGTTTTGCTAAACCTTACCATAGAGGCTTGTAGAATCTATGGAATTGCCTATATTTTTGGGGCTTAACATTTGGGCGAGTGCGTTTTTCACTGCACTTAATAATGGCGTGATTTCAGCCTTCATCGCCTTTTTATGCACCTTTGTTTTTCAAGTGCTTTATATGCTTGTTTTGCCTCTAATTTTGGGCGTTTATGGAATCTTTGGTGCGGTGATTGTGGCGGAGATTCTAAGTTTTTTGGCCGTGCTTTATTTTTTAGCAGCACAACGCACAAGATATGGGTATGCGTAGTGAAACCTAATGTTGGGGTATGAGAGCTTATATCTGCATACCTTTGTAAGATTCTACCTTTTAGGTGGATTGTCTGGGTTATCAGGGTCATAGATTTTATGTGTTTTACTTGGAACAATCACATTTATTTCTCTAGGTTCTACATCTTTACCATTATTACTTAGCCTTAAAAGCAGTTTTTTAAACTCATAGGCACTACTTGGCTCATAGAAATTTCCCTCTGTGGCAAGTGTGATTTCTTTTAAGGCATCAAGATTTTTATTCAAAGCAAGGGTATGGATTGTAACCCAATTTTCCTTAGAGCCGCCGCTATTTTTCACGATATTGCGGTTAAGATTCTTTGTGAGATAGAGCATTTTTTCTACATTTCTCATGTCATTTGGGTCTCCATCAGTGATAAGAAAAATTTCTTTCTTCAACCCATTGTCTTTTGTAAAATGGCTCATTGCTTGAATAAGGGCATAATTTACTAGTTTTGTTTGAGAATTGACAACTTTTAATTTTTTGGTATCTTCTACAAACTCACTAGAGATAAACACATCATCATAATCTTTCACATCATAATTGCTAAAACTCACAAGTGTAATTTTAGAGTAGCTATCTTTGTCATATTCTAGGATATGTTTAGCTATAAAAGGTGCGATTTCTTTAAACGCAAAGACATATTCTTTCATAGAATTTGCGACATTTATCACAATGGCAATTTCTTTACCTCCTTTTTGCCGAAGTTTGAGGTTGTAAGGCTCTTTTTCTTTATCATAATTTTTTAACACAAGCTGTTGTTTATCACAAATGCTTTTAACTTCTAAATTTGTGCCGCTAAGTGTGTAGATAAATGTTTTATCTGCACTTGTATAAGTGCTATTTCCACTTGCAATACCCCCTGATAGAATCCTTCCTGCAAATCGGAGATAGCGGATTTTAGCTGGGATTTTTTGGATATTTATTTTATCCTTATCATATACCCAAAGCACGCTTGGGTCAAAATGTGAAATCATCGCCATTTCATCACATTTCGCCCCATAAATAAGGCGAGAGAGCATGGTATCAATGAGCTTTTCATCAACTTCTGGAATTTCTGTGGTACTTGTACCAAATAAATGAGAAATAAAAATAAAACAAAACAGAGATTTAGTTAAGAGTGATTTTATAAAATGTTGCATTTGGAATCCTTTTATGTTTATTCGCATTTTTATTTTTCAAAGATTCTATCAATTTTTGTTTTTAAAAGCTATTTTGTTGATTGAATGCGGATTATAAGCTTTTATTTAGGGCATTTATTCTCTAAAGAAATGCGTTTGAGTTCGGGCAAAGGGAGATTTAAACGTTCAATATGTTTTAAAGATTCCTTACAAAAATTGCTTAAATCCTTTTTGATTCCATAATATGCCCATACCCCTTGCCTTTGAAGTTCCAAAAACCCTGCATCTTTAAGGATTTTCAAATGCCTTGAAAGTCTTGATTGAATCATCTCTAAAGATTCTTGTAAATCACACACGCAAAGCATACCCTGCTTTTTAGAATGCAATGCCAAAAATGCAAGAATTTTCACGCGACTTTCATCATTAATAGCCCCTGTAATCCTTAAAAAATCATCTATATTTTGCATTTAATAGCCTTAAAATTTAAAGATATTATACAATTTATAAGCCTAGTAACACAACCAAAAATCCAATCCCAACGGCAATTACTAATACCATTGCGACAAATATAAAAAGTAGGCGTAATTTAAACATTGACTTTAGCAAAATTAATTCCGGCAAAGAGCAGCCCCCACCGGCGATTAAAAAACTCATTATCGCACCTAGTGGCACTCCAGCATTGATAAGCCCAAGCCCAATAGGAATAATGGCTTCTACGCGGATATAGAGTAAGATTCCAACAAGGGCAACAAGGATTATGCCAAAATAATCAAAATTTTGCAGTAGAGATTCTAAGCTTCCCTGCGGGATGAAATTGTGAATCAAAACTCCAATAAACATACCTACCACAAGATAGGGTAGAAGTTTTTTGTATTGCTTAAGACTTGCATTGAGCGTGGATTTAAAAGATATTTTCAAATCTTGACTTTGCGTAGAAAAGCTTTTAATGTGGATTTTAGGACTTTGCGTATAACAATTTTGAGTTTTTAAAATCTTAATAGGACTTGGTGCATTGGTGCTTTTTGCCCAGCAACAAGACATTGCACTTTCTTTTTGGAAAAATTCACTCTTAAGCAAAAGTGTGGAATTGCAATTTTTCAAAGCAAGCGAGAGTAAAAAAACTGCCACCACTACAAAGATTGTATATGCCATTGTAAGGGCGATTCCAAAGCTAATTAGGAGCATTGCAAGGATAATGGGATTAAGAAGTGGAGAACTTAAAAGATACGCGAAGCTCACACTCAAATGCACTCCATTGCGTAGGAGGGCTTGAAAAAATGGAATGGTAGAACAAGAGCAAAATGGCGTGATAGCTCCCAAAACAATGGCTTTTAGGTAGCTTGAAGAATTTAGGTTTAAATGCTTTTTGATAGTGTTTGCATAACGTGCATTAAGGAAACCCACAAGCATATCTATGCTGATAAATAAAAGCGAGAGTTCTGCAAAGAATATTACAAAGTTTTGTAAGGCATTAAGAATTTGGTGTGAAATCATAGAATATCCTTTGTATTTAGAATGAATATAATGAAGTATAATATAAAATAATTAATATATCAATATATCAATATATTTAGATATATTAAATTAAAATGATTATCTTTGCTTAAAAATTTAATATTTTTGTCAAAGGGAATGTGTAAAGATCTAACTAAGAATCTAATTTAAGAATCTAATTTAAGAATCTAATTTAAGAATCTAATTTAAGAATCGCGTGGGCAGGAATAGAGTAGGAATCGCTGTAAATGCGTTTTTATACTTCACAATAACATTGCTTATCTAATAAATGCTTTCAAATTCGTATTAAAGATGTAGTGATTTTTTCAAAAGGAAACTTTTGCGCTCTAAAATTGGATTTTGGAATGATTAAAACCTTATTCATACCTTTCAAGCATAGCTAAAAGTTCATCTTTTGAGGAAAATTCGTTTTTTTGAAGAATCTGATTTTTAGTATTAACTTCTTTCCATTTGGCTTGGAGATAGGGGATTTTTGCATTTTTTGCTGCCTCCTCATCTTTAAGACAATTCCCCACAAAAACACTTTGTTTGAAAGGAGCATTTTGTAAGATAAAATAAATCATCATAGGGTTAGGTTTAGATTCTATATTAGGATTTGTGCCAATGATAATATCAAAATATTCTGCGATATTATGCCTTTGCAAAATTGGTTTTAGTTTCTCTTGGGGAGCGTTAGAAGCAAGAGCTAAAAAATAATTTTTTGTCTTGCAAGTTTGGAGCATTTCACGCACACCTTCAAATAGTGTTGCACTTTGCTCATAATGCTTTTTAAAGTATGATTCAAAGCCAACTTTGTAGCTCCTATGGGGAAAATTGTCAATATCATAAAAAACTTTTGCACAATCAACGCCGGGTGTGTGTATAGCGTGTTGTATGGTGGATTTTGGAATCTTTGGTAGTTGTTTGTCTTGGCGAATTTCAGCAACTGCAGCACAAATGCAATCTTCACTATTAAGTAATGTTCCATCCATATCAAAAATTACATTTATCATTTACTCTCCTTATGTGGTAAAAATTATAAGTTAGATTAGGTAAGAATAGGCTTAGTTGGGATATTTTGGATTTAGAGGATTTGTTTGAATAAAAAGATTAGTATTGGAATTTAAAATATGAGTAAGTGGAAATATTTTGGTTCGTTAAGTAAATTTGACAAAGTGAATTTGAAGTCGCCTTTGGATAGAATGGTAAAAACAATTACCTTAAAATAGAGGATAAAGAGGCGATGAAACTTCAAAATATTTTATTGGATTCAGCAACTTTTGGATAAACGATTTAGTATAATCTTATATTTATATCAAAAAATTTAGTTGGAAGCTTAATGATAGCAAAAGAAAATTTGCAAGAAATCTTAATCTATTTAGGATTTACCGCAAATAATAAAAATACAATATTCAAAAAAACCTATCAGAATAATGCAAATATTTTTATAGAAGTGGATTTTAACAAGGGGGAAATTACTTACGCTCCGCTAGATTCTCGTTTCAAAGAGGGCGAGTATCCAAGCATTGAAAAGCAAAGCACAGGTTTTGTTATCCACAAAAACACCACAACAAATTTTAGCTCCAATGAAAATTTTGTTTGCCTTATTGCTATTGACAAGCTTCTAAGCAAAGGCTATGGACCAAAGCACATTATCCTAGAACCCACCTTTAAAGTCGGGCATAATCAGCAAGTTTATGGTGATATTTTGGTGCTAAATCAGCAGTTTGAGAATCTCATTTTGATAGAAAATAAAACCTATGGTGCGGAATTTAGCAAAGAATGGAATCTTATGCTAAAAAATGGCGGACAGCTTTTTAGCTACTATGCAGTGAATAAGACAGATTTCTTATGCCTACTTGCTTTTGATTATGAGCCAAGCCTAAAAAGCCTTATTTATACTAGCCATATCATCACTACAAAGGACAACCAAAAGCATTTAGAGATTATTAACGCAGACTTAAAAGAAGAGGATAAAAAGTTAGGTTTTGAGGATTCTAAAAACGCAAATGCAAAGGATTATTACAAAGTATGGAATGAAAGCTATTCTTTAGCATATACGAGCAAGGGCTTATTTGAAGAGGATATTTTACCCTACAAAATAGGCAAAGAAAAATACACGCTTAAAGACTTATCGGTCGTGCCTTATAGTGAAATTAGCGGTATTTATCACAGCTTTGCGACTATTTTACGCAATAATGCCATAGGAAATTATGAAAACACCTTTTATATCCTTGTAGATTTGTTTTTATGCAAAATCATTGATGAGATACAAAACTCCCAAGATTTGCAGTTTTACTACAAAGGAATCTTTTATGATAATCCCTTTAGCTACTGCGATAGACTTTTAAATCTCTATGAAAAGGGAATCGAAACACTTTTTAAAAAGAAAGTTGTCAATGTCCAAAAAAGTGAAATTGACCATCTTTTTGAATCTGCTAAAAGACACAAAGGCAAGTTTAAAGAAAGCATTGAAAAAATCTTTGACAAGCAAAAATACTTCAATATCAAAAAATTTAATTTCATTGAAGTAGAAAACGAAGAAGAATTTTTTATTAATTTTAAGGTTTTGGTGCAAATTACAAACTTAATCCAAGATTTCTACATTAGCAAAAGCGAAAATAACCAATTCTTAGGCGATTTGTTTGAGGGATTTTTAAATCGTGCTGTGCATCAAACAGAGGGGAGATTTTTCACTCCTACGCCAATTACAAATTTTATCATTAATTCCTTGCCAACCTTAAGTAATAATGCCAAGATTTTAGATTTTGCTTGTGGGGCGGGACACTTTTTAACCGAATTTATCGCACATAATCAAAACGCCAAGCTTTATGGCATAGAAAAGAATAAAGATTTAAGCAAAGTCGCAAAAACCGCTTGTATCTTTCACAATCCCGAAAGTAAATCACAAATCATTTTCCAAGATGCCCTAGATTTCATCAAAGAAAATTATAAAGATGAGTTTGAAAATGAAAGCTTTGATTTAATACTCTCAAATCCGCCCTATTCTGTAAAAGGCTTTTTAAGCAACTTAGATAAAGCCTTAAATGCCTTTAGCTTAAGCCAAAGCATAGACTCTAAAAGCTATGACAAAAACAACGCCATAGAATGCTTTTTTGTAGAGAGAGCAAAGCAATTCTTAAAAGAGGGCGGATATTTTGCCCTTATCTTACCTGTGTCTATCTTGCAAAAAGGTGGAATTTATGAAAAAACAAGAGAGCTTTTATTGGCACATTTTAAGCTTTTATGCCTTGTAGAGCTAAACTCACGCACTTTTGGTAGCACAGGCACGCAAACGATTATTTTATTTGCAAAAAGAGTGAAAAAATACGATGAAGATTTGATTTCTAGGCTTAAAGATTCTAATTTTAGCGACGAAGCTTTAAGCGATGATTTTAACGATGAAAACTTTTTGAAAAATTACTGCGAGTTTATGGGCTATGATTATGAAAGTTTTAAAAAGTTTATGCGTGAGTCAATTTTAGAGGATAACCTTAAAAATTCAAGTATTTTTAAAGAATATTTAGCAGATTATGAATCTTCAAAGCCTAAAGTATTTAAAAAGCAAAAGCTTAGTGAAAACGACAAAAAAGCTCTTTTTGAAAAGTCTAGCTTTTTTAAAGATTTAGATTCCAAAACACATAAAAAGCAATATGGCGAATTTTTAAAAAGCGATGCATACAATAAAGCAGAGGAAAACTTACGCTTTCAAAATTTCTTAAATCAAGTCAAAGACCTAGAATGCGAGAAAATGCTTTATTTTGCTTATATCAAAGATGAAAAAGTGCTAATCCTAAAAAGCCCAAGCGATAAAAATAAAGAGGGCAAAAGCAACAAGGCAAATATTGTTAAGTTTCTAGGCTATGATTGGAGTAATCGCAAGGGCGATGAGGGGATAAAATACATTACAAACAAACCTATAGATTCTGAGCTAAAAGAAAGTGATGAGGATAGCGATGAGGAGAAAAAGCAAAAAGAAGTCTTAAGAAATATTAATTCTGTGAAATTTATCCAAACCCCGCTTTATAATCCTAGCGATAAAGAGGACAGCACCAAACTAGCCTACGCACTCAAAAGCTTTATGGAGCAGGATTCTAACAACACCTTAAGTCTTGATAATCTTTTGGAATCTTTACAAAGCAATGAGCAAGATAGTTACACACTTTTTAGCACACAATGTAAGGATTTGCTGGATTTTTCTAGGGTGGAGTTTAGCAAGGCAATTAGTTTGAATCCTAAAAATCTAACAATCTTTAGCAATCCTTTTGAAAATTCTCAATTTGAGCTGGTGAAGTTAGGGGCATTGCCTAACCTCACCATCGCAAAAGGAAAATCTATCACACAAAAACAGGTAAGATTAGGCAATATAAAAGTTGTCGCTGGAGGGATTGATTATGCTTATTTACACGACACTTCAAATCGCCCAAAAGACACAATTACAATTAGTGCTTCTGGAGCAAATGCTGGATTTGTTAATTATTGGAATGAGGAAATTTTCGCTTCAGATTGCACTACTATTAATTCAGACTCAAAACTTGATATAAAATTCATTTATTATGTTTTGCGATTTATTCAAAAAGATATTTATAGATTGGCTAGAGGAGCTGCACAACCACACGTTTATCCAAAAGATATTGAACAAATTGAAATCCCACTCCCACCCCTAGAAATCCAAAAACAAATCGTGAATGAATGTGAAAAAGTAGAAGAGCAATACAACACCATAAGAATGAGTATAGAAGAATACCAAAAGCTTATTAAAGCGATTTTAGTAAAATGTGGAATCTGTGAAGCAGATACTGCGCAATCCACTAATAGTGTGGGGGGGGGGGGGTAATAATCTCTCTTTTAGCAGCCTAGATTCTATTGATATTTTTATTGCGCAGATTTTAGCGCATATTGCAGAGCTAGAATCCAAACTTGATTTTGAATTTTTACAAAGTTTAAACGCGGAAGTCACAAATAAAGAATCTCTAACCCTTGATAGCAAAGAATTTCAAAATATTTTAAATGCACTTCCGATTCCACCAAAAGAGGGTTGGGAGAGAAAAAGACTAAGCGATAAAACAAAATTTAGTTTAAGTATTGGTAAAAGAGTGCTTGATAGCGAACTTAATCCAAAGGGTAACATTCCTGTTTATAGTGCAAATGTCAAAAAACCCTTTGGATTTATAGACAAAGAGATTTTAAAGGATTACACAAACGAAAGTGTGCTTTGGGGGATTGATGGCGATTGGCTGGTAAGTTTTATGCCAAAAAATACTCCTTTTTATCCAACTGACCACTGTGGTGTATTGCGCGTGAATGGAGGAGAGGCAAAACTTATTGCTTATATTTTGGGAGATGAGGGGGAAAGGGCTGGATTTTCTAGGACTTTACGAGCCTCCATTGAAAGAATTGCTGCCTTAAAAATTATATTTCCACCTCTAAAATCCCAACAACAAATCGTGAATGTGATAGAAAATATAGAATCCCATATCACGCATTTAGATTCTATAACCCCACTTTTAGAATCTAAAAAACAAGAGATTCTTTTGGAATCTTTAATGTAAATACAAAATAAAATTATAGTAGAATGCAAAGCAAGATGATTAATGCGGTTTTAATCCCCTTACTAGAGCTTTCTATTCAAGAAAAAATAGAATCTAAAATCACACAAAGCTTTGCTTTAAGGGCAAAAAGCAAAGAGTTATTAGAGGAGGCTAAAGTAAAGGTGGAGGAAAAAATAAGCTTGCTTTAACCCACCCATTCGCATTGTATTTATGTCTTTAAGATTCTAAAAGGGGCAATCTATAGTATAAATCAAAAATCGTCTCAAAAAACAGCATAAGACGCATTGAAACTTTGACTATATAGAGCAAAAGCAGTATGAGTGTTTTTGTAAATAAATAGGGGTGATAAAAGCTCAATAGCTTTATGTAGTTAGAAGCCAAGCTTAGTGCTAGGCTAGAGATGATATTGGGTTAATGTGAAGCTATAAAATTAGCAAAAGCCCCTAAAATAGCCTCTGCGATTTGTTTATCCTCTGCCTCACTTCCTCCACCTACTCCGATTCCGCCGATAAGCTTATTGCCAATAAAAAGCGGATATCCTCCAGATACAAGGCAGATTCTAGAATCTGTAGTATGTATGCCCATTAGAGATTCGCCTTCTTTGCTATATTTAGCGACATCTTCAGTTTTTGAACGCGTGATAACAGAAGTATAAGCCTTTTTTGGCACGAGATGAATGCTTAATAAAAGTGCTTCTTTAAACCTCCTAAAAAACTTCAAATTTCCACCTTCATCAACAATAGCAAAGCTTATATCAACGCCTAATTTCTGTGCCTCTTCTTGTGCTTTTTTGCTTAAAAACTCACAAATTTCATCATTTTAACTGCATCTTATTCCTTTTGAATATAAATCAAAGGGAAGTAAGCATTTTTTTGTAAATGTTATGGCATATTCCCTATCCTTTCTTTTGATAAAGTATTGAGATATAATTACCCCAATTTATTTTAATTTTAAGGAAGTGTAGATGGAAACAATCTTGCTTTTAAATGGCGGTAAGGCTTTTGGAAGTTCGGGTGGGAGGCTTAGTCAAACCTTGCACGATACCGCAAAGCAGACTTTGCAATTACTAGGCTTTGAAGTTTTGCAAACACATATTGATAAGGGTTATAATGTGCAAGAAGAGGTGCAAAAATGGCTAGATAGTAAAGCAATTATTTATCAAATGCCCGGTTGGTGGATGGGAGAGCCTTGGATTGTCAAAAAATACATTGATGAAGTCGGCGTTGCTGGAGCTGGGAAGTTTTTTACAAGTGATGGACGCCATAAGCATAATCCAGCGGTAGGCTATGGCACAGGAGGACTTTTAAAGGATAAGAAATATATGTTTTCGCTTACTTGGAATGCACCTATAGAAGCTTTTATAGAGCCTAATGACTTTTTTGAGGGTGTGGGGGTAGATGGTGTGTATTTGCATTTACACAAAGCACACGAGTTTATGGGAATGAGTGCGTTACCAACTTTTATCTGTAATGATGTGATGAAAAACCCACAAATAGAACGATATATCAAAGATTATGAGGCACATTTAAAGAAAGTGTTTGCATAACCTATAATCTATGGATTCTACACTGCTCCCAATACACGTTTTAAACGCAAAGTAGGTAGGATTTAGTAGTATCGATACAAAATTATAAAACCCCCTAGCTTCTTTTGTAGAGCGGATTATAAAGGTAATTATGAAGGAGATTTTGCTATAATGCCATTTTAAAATTATAATTTGAGATAAATCACTCTTAGATGTTGCGATGATAACAAAAGAAAGCTTCAAAGAGTTTTTATATATTTTGGGATTCTTTTTCTATTGTCCTTAATATTGCCTGTATTACACTACCATCTTTTAAGGTTTTTAAAAACTCTAAAGCCTCTTGGTGTTTAATCAGATATTGCAATGCTACCCCTTATAAAACACACAAAAGTGGGAAGTCCTACTTGTCTTTTGCATAAGCAAAGGCTCTTTATCAAAGCAACTTAGAATCTCACTTAAACTAATTTGTGCTTCACTCCACTTAAAAATCAAAGTGCCATTACTTTTTAGCACTCGCATACACTCCTTAAAGCCCTTAGCTAAATCCTCTTTGTAGTTTTTATCAAGTTTGCCATACTTTTGCACCATAAAAGATTTTTCACTGCCATACTTAATATGTGGAGGGTCAAAAATCACTAGAGAAAAACTCTCATTTTCGAAAGGTAGATTCTTAAAATCTGCTATCATATCAGGCTTAACGCTAAAGTGTTCATCTTTTTGCTTACTCTTTTTAAAGATTGTTTCAAATTTACGTTTATCACAAAATAGCACATTAGGATTATTCTTATCTGCATAAAACATCTTGCCACCACAGCATACATCAAGGATAGGTTTCATTTTTTTTTAATTCATCGTCATCTCTCATTATTCTCCCTTTAAATTTGGAGAATATTAAAAAAATTAAGTTTTGAATTAAAGGGTTAAAAACTGAACTTTAAAAGGATAAAGATCATCATCGGTTGCTTTATTTGCATTATTTTGAATGTAGTCAAGGATTTTGTCTTTTAAGTTCAATGTCTAGTCCAATTTAAAATCTGTGTTTTTACGCTTTTTTAAAGTAAAAAGTTCCTGCCATAAAGCACAGCATTGCTAATGGAATAAAATTTTGTTTTATTATAATGGCTGCTAGTGTGATGATAACCTGCCTCTCCAAAATCTAATAGAAAATCTTTAAACTCCTTTAATGTTAGTTCTGTCCCAAAGATGGCATTAAATTCTTTCACATCTTGTGAATTCCACTTGCTTATGGGCTTTTCTCCATTTGCATAAGAGGAAATGGCATTATTGCTCATAGAATACCCACTATAACCTCGTCCATACCCTACACTCTGATATCTTTCTAGTATAATAGAAGCAGTTTCATTCTTGTTAAAAGCAGCTTCTTTTATTATGTTTATTTCCTCTTGCGTATAACCATTTTCTAAAAATTCTTGTATATTGTCAGCAATCTTTGCTTCAAAGTATTCTCTTTCGTCTTTAGTCATTCTAGGGAGTGAATGAATAAGTCTATTTTTATCGATTTCATTCAAGGTCGGATGATTTTTAATCGCTACAACCCATTTTTCTACTGCTTCATCATTCCAATTCTTTAGGTTAAAGGGCTGATAATCAAGCAATGATTTTATTTTTTTGGCTTTTTTTTCATATTCTGGCAAGAGCTTTTTATATTCTAAATAATCTTGATCTTGCTCTAAAAGGATTTTTTGATAATCGACTATAGAAACATTTTGTATATTATTTTCTTTCATTCTTCGTCTGGTTTCATTTTTGCTGATTTTTTGAAAATTAGATTTTAAACTATTCACCCTCGATTCTAAGTCAAACAATTCTCGTTGTTTTATCACAAAATCATCTAATCCTTTAATGGATTTTAAAATATCTGTTTGCTTCAATGCTTTTATGTCCTTTAAAGCTTGTGTATATTTGATTTTTTGAGCTAATCTTTGAATAGATCCTCTAATATGAAATACATTCGCTCTTTCAACAAGGTCTATCCATTGTTCTGCTAAATCCTCATTAAAATTTTCAAGAGTGAAAGGGTTTTTTTCTTGAGGCGTGAAGTTATTTATTTCCTGTTGCAATTCCTCTCGTCTTTGAAGTAAAGTATCATATCCATATTGATTTCTTAGCTGTTTTTTATATTGTGCAACAGTGAGATTTTGTATGCCTTTTTTATTGATTTCTTGTCTTAATTCTCTGTTATTCCCGAAATTCATTGATTCAATGTTTGCTATTTTTTCTTTAACCTCAATATATTCTTTTAGTTTTTGTGTGGCTTTTTGTGGTAAAATGCTTTTTGGATTTTCTAAGGGCGTATTAGGGTGCATAGGCTCTAGTTTCCTAGACTTAGAAAGTTGCTCCCCTATAGCTTGGCTATGCACTTGCTTAGTAGGGGCTTCTAATTCCTCTAATTCCAAAGTATAGATTTTATTCCCGTGTTTAGTAGTTTCTTTTAATGTGATGAGGGCATTTGCGTTTTCAAATTGTGCATTATAGCGATGAATTTTCAAATAAATCTCCCCGTGTTTGTCTGCCGTTGTCTCCTTAAAAATTGCATTTTTATAAAGGGTTTCTATATCATTCACTGCGTTAAAGTGTTCCATTGCGGTAAAACCATTTGCTACACTTTTTGCAATCGCCTTGTCACTTACCATTTTGCCGATATTCCTTTTGCTTACTTGTGCTATGCGTCCATCGTGAATATTTATAATATTTTCACCAACAATGCTACTAAGTGTTTGCTTTGCAGATTCTCTTAAGCTATAAATCTGCTCTTTCTCCACCTCCCTTAATATCCCTTGTGCTTGAATCTCTCTACCTTTTTCATTTTTTATAATATATCTAGGCTCTAGGGATTCTAAAATAGGATATTGTTTAATTGCACTCTCCCAACCTCTACTTAGAGTATTGGCTAATTCTTGTTGTAATTTCTCTTTAAATGCTGGATTATCTTTTAAGGCTTTAAATCCTTGTGCTACTGCCTTACTTCCTATTGCACCCCCTGCAAGTCCTAAAAGGAAGTTTTGTGGATTAAAGCTTAGGTTTCCCTGTTCGTCTGTCTCAAACCCTGCAACACTCCCCCCTACTAATCCACTACCTAAGTGAGGGTTAGAATGATAAATATTAGGGGATTGTTCGTTGAAGTATTGAAAACCCTGTTTTGTTGTATCTTTTGTAGTAGCGGTTTTAAAATCCCCTTTGCTCTTAGGGATGCTTCCCTTATTCTCCACTGCTTTAATTTGGTTAGGGTTAAAGACTAAAATATTAGTATCAGGTTTGCTGCTGCCATCTAAGATATTTTTAATCACTACTGCATCGTGTTTGTCTTTTTTATAGTCTCGCTTAAATTCTTGCAAAATTGCAGGTAAAGCCTCTTTATATTTTTTGCCTTTAGCGTTATAAATTAAAGGATTTTTTATTTTTAAATAGACTTCATATACTGCACCATCAAAGCGTCCATAAGAATGTGCTACTTCTTTATTTGGACTTAACCATATAGCTTTTTCAAAACCATCACTACTATTTGGTATAAATATTTCTATATCGTTTGAATTGCTCCCGTGATAAAAAATCTTAGGCTTTTTTCCATTTCTTACGATAGGGTGTAGCTCGTGAATATCTCCTAACCATTTCTTAAGCCCCTCTTGATAAAGTTTGTTTTTGTGGTTTAGATTCTCGGCAATATCATTATCTATTGCTTCTTTATAGACTCGGATTTTTTCTTGGTAAGCATTAAAGAATATTTTAATTTTAGATACCTTGTTGTTTAATAAACTATTTCGCAAATTATCATAAGCTTCTTTTAATTCCGCTCTTTGTTTTAATGGCTTAGTGTATTTTGAATATTCATCATCCAAAGTAAAAGATAATTGATTTTCACTAGAAAAACTTTTTTTAAACTTTTCTTGAATTTGTGGTATAGTTAATTTTTTGTTTATGTCTTTTTCATAAGCCTCTTGCACTTTAGGATTTTTGAAATTTATGCCTTTTTGTGAAAATCTATCAGAAAAGTATGTTATGATTTCATCATCAGCGGAGGGCGGGGTGGATTTGTGCCCCAACCCGCTGTTTTTATCACTTACTACTAATCTAAACTTGGTTCCTTTATCATTAAACCATTCATAAATATTTGCATCTTTTTCCATAAAAGGTTCTTGATATTTTTCTAAATAAGCTCTTAAATCTTTACCTAAATTTAAATATTCCTCTTGTGAAACAAACCCTTCACTAAAAGGCTTGAAGTGTTCTTTGATATGCTTTGCACCTTTACCTTTATTTTTTGTGTTATGGTGGTAACCCTTAAAAAGCATTATATGATTTTCTACCGCTTCTAAATCTTTAAAAACCCTTGCAGCATTCTTTCCATTGTAAGCAACATTATAAAGTCCTTTAACCTCTTTATTTTCTAATTCTTTTAACTCAAGGGATTGCATTTGCCTCTCTTGCAATTTTGCTTTTTTCTTTTCTAAAAGTTTGGTTTCATTCATTAAGTCTTCTAGTCCATCAGCACTTAGTAGATTGCTTGTGGCTTCTTTGTCTATTTGCTCTAATTTAGCGTTTAGCTCTTGGATTTGCTTGGCTCTTTGGTTGTGCCTTTTGTATTCTATGCGTTTTGTGATGTCGGGCTCTTTTGCGATAAAATCCGCATCTACCATTTCATCGGGTGTAAAGATTGGATTAGATTGTGGTATAATGGTGTTAGAGTTTGGTAAGGGGTGCTTATCAGTAAAAAGGGTATCGCCGAAAGTCTTATCCTTTCCTCTATCCACTTCATACGCAGTTATTACCCAATGATTCTCACCATCACCTTTAAATCCTTTAGAAATTCCTAGCTTGTAGTATTCTCCATTCTCTCCTTTATGCCATAGAGTTAATGCACTTTTATCATCAATAACTTCCCCCCTCTCTACAATCTCTGGAATAAGATTTATATCAAAGTCTGGATGCTTATCTATTATATGTGCTAAGCCATATCCTTTATGGGTTTGTGGGTTTGTAACTTCTCCCCAAACTAAATCAATCTCCCCATTCCCGCTAAGCTCTTTTAAGTCCTCTCTAAAAAATGCTCCTTTTGCCTGCCCCATTTTTGCATCACTTAAAACTTTAAGTGCTAATTTGCCTTTATCTTTAGATTCTGCAAGTTTAAAGTTTATCCCAAAAGGCTCACCATTTGCTTTTAAAAACTCATTTTGGTTTTTTGCGTATTTTTCAAACAGATTTAAAAAATGATTATTTTCATCAAACCCTAAGGATTTAATCTTGTATTGTAAAATTGCATTTGCTTTTTCATCATTGAGTTTTATATAAGGGGGATAACTCTTTCCAATTCGTCCATCATAATCTGCATAATTGGTTTTTATTTCTACCTCTTTGAAACTATCTTTTAATAACTCTATTTCTTTTGGTGTAAGCTCACTTTGTGCTTCATCAATAAAAGCTTTTGCTTCTTTTGTGCTATTAAAATCAAATCCTAAAGTGCTATAAATCCCTCTTTGTGGATTATAAATATTTTCTCCCTTGTATTCTCTATCTCTTGGATTATCACCTATTGCTTTAAGCTCTAAAAAACTTTTAAAATCATCATCAGGAAGTAAATTGTGGTTTTGCTCTAGGGTTTCTTGCAGGGGTTGTGTTTGTATTTCTAGCTTGGCACTTTTTGCATTTTGCTTATAGTTTAAGAGTTTGTTTTTTTCACCATTGTTTAGCTCTATACTTATGCCATTTTCAAAAAGGGTTGCGTCTTTTTGTGAGGTTTTATAATAATGCCTTATCCATTCAAGCTTTTTTTCTACTTCACCGCTACCTTTAGCGATTTTAAAGATGACTTTTTGGTGAAAATTAAGCCCACTATTATTACTAGGAGATATTTTTTGAACTTCTAACTCAAAATGCTTTCCATTTTGTAAAGTGCCTGTATAAATTTGTGAATAATCTTTATTCAAACCTAGATTATGAATACTTGCAATATCAAAATCAGAAAAAAACTTATCCACTCCTAAAAGCCTGTATTTTTCATAACTGGCTTTTGAAATGTTTGTATTTTCAAAAAATGCACTTAGTCCTTGCACTAATTGGTTTTTAAAACCTGCTATTAATTCAAGAGATTGTGAAGAGGTTGTGGATTGTGGTATAATCTGTGTATCAGTTTTTGCAATAGGCGTGGTAAGGGTTTCCCCCTGCATATCTGCCACCTTTGTGAGCATTAACTGCCCTTGTTCCTCTTTGTTGGTATGCCTTTGAGTGTTAGACGAGGGACTTAATTCTTCTAATTCTAAAGAATAAATCTTTTTCCCATTTTCTATACTTTCTTTTAATGTAATAAGGGCATTAGCTTCTTTATTGTTAATCAATAATGGGCTATCAAACCGGTATATTGCTCTTAAATGTGGGCTTTGATTTTTATCTGCTTTTGTGCTTTTTAAAGTAGCATTTTCAAAAAGCTTATTTATATTTTCTCCTGCTTTAAAATGCTCATCTCTACTAAAGCCATTATTTATACTCTTATCCACTGCCTTTTTACTAGCAATCTTATTGATACCTGTAGATGAGATTTGGGCTTTTATATTTGTAGCAATATTTACAATATCTTTATTGACATAGGGGCTTAAAGCCTCTTTTAAACTTGTCCTTAACTCTGCAATACTTTTACTTTGCTCTGTATGGTAGGTAAGGGGTGTTTCCTCTAAAATCTGCCCCTCCAAACTACCCTTAAACCCCTCTTGTTTTTCTTTAAGTTTAGGGAGTAGCTCTAAGAGTTCAGAAGTTTCTTTGCTGGGTATCCCACTTTTAATACTAATACTTAAAAAATCATAAATATCTGCACTACTTATTGCTCTACCATTACTAAAGAGTGTGGGTTCTAATTCTTGCCTGAATGTTGGCTCTAAATTCTCTAAAAATTCAAAG
>NZ_JRPC02000039.1 GCF_000765745.2 Helicobacter apodemus | reverse complement strand
AGTGGGTTAATAGGAGATGATTATTTAGTTATTTGTGAAAAATGTAAAATTAAGGAGAAAAGATGACAGTTGAAGTAGAAGTCAAATTAGATGAATTTTTATGTTGGGGGGTATTATTGCAACCATCATAAAATTCCTCTAAAACTATAACTACTTAGCCTGTAGTTTTTCTTTTAAGCCCTAAGTTGGGATACAAGCTATCCCACTTTGGGATACTTCTATCCTTGTTAATATTTAAGGTGTAACAACCTTAAAAATGATAGAATAAGGAGATAAAATGAAAGGATATATAATGAATACTCATCAATATGTCTTAAATGAAAGTTTTAAAGCTTTACTCGATAGTATCTTTAGTGATAAAGAAGCAGCCACTAAGTTAAAAAAGGCTTTTGAAGAAGTGGTTAATGATAGAGCAACTACACAAAAGATAAATCTTGATAGGCTAAAAGCTGAAGCTTTAGAGGAGATAGGAAACGAATTAGCCACTAAAGACTTTGTTAGAGCTGAGATTGCTGAAGCAAAGCAAGAGTTGAAGCTAGAAATTGCAAAAGTAGAAAAAGAAATTGCAGAGGTAAGAACTGAGATTGCAGGAGTAAAATCAGATTATCGTTCTCTTAGGCAAGAAATGAAATTCTATGCAATAGGTTTAGGAGTCTTAATAATTATCCTCCAACCTAAAGTCTTTGATTTTATCACTACTTTTCTTAAGTAGCTAACACTAAAATACTTACATACAGCCCTAAGTTGGGATACAAGTATCCCAACAGGGATAGTGTATCCTTGTATGCAGTTTGGATAATCCAAACTTTAAATTAAAGGAGTAAAAAATGAATAATGAAAGAAAAATCTCCCCTAAAGAGTTTTCCGATAAGCGTAAATCTCAAGATGATGAAATTCTTAGAAAACAACTTGAATTAAGAGAGCGTGAAATTGCTCTTAAAGAGAAAGAGTTAGAGTTAAGAATACTTCAGGCTCAAGGGGGTGAAAATAGTGTAGAAAAAGAGAAAATAATGATTGAAAGAGAAAAATTTCAGTATGCAAAATATTCAATGGTAGTATTTATTATACTTATAACATTTTTTGTTATATCGGTCGTTATAATAGGACCAATGGTTAATAGACAAGAGATACCAAGTATAATAAGAGATATAGAACCAAAAAAGCAGTTAGAGTAATTTTATGAAAGAAATACTAATAATTCGGAGAAGCATGACGAAGAGTTTGATAGAATTAGAAAAGAAATATTGAAAAATACTAAGTAACACAAACCTATTGTGTTAGAACCTTTCACCCTTTGGGTGTTTAATCTTTTTTAAAGCTTATGTGGATAGGTTTTAAAAGTGATTAAATTATCAAGGATTGTTGAAGTTAATGTTGCTTACCTTGTTTAAAATAGAGTTTATAAGCCGTTGATAAACTCAATCAGATTTTAATCTATGCTATAATCACAATAAAAGGACTAAAGGCAGTTAAAATATTGGCATTAAATTATCACTGTATAATTCTACATAGCTAAAGTGGGGCAAGAATGGCAAACATTGAATATAAATCTTTTAATGAAATTAATTTGCAAGATACTTTTTTTGATTCTTTGAGGCAAGATTATCAAGGCTTTGATAATTGGTATAATAGAAAGGCATCTCAAGGAGAAAAAGCTTATATTCTTTACAAAAGGGGTATTTTATGAAAAATATAATCAAATTAAGTCTATTAGGTGTAGCTGTTGCTGGTGTAATTTCTGCTTGTTCAGAGCCAAAAAGTGTGCAATACTATGAAGATCCAAAAAATGCTAAAGAATTAGAAGCAAAACTCAAAGAATGCAGTAAAAATGCTAATTCAGCACAAACTGACACAGAATGTGCGAATGCTTACCACGCAGAGTATTCTAAATCCTTTAAAAAAGAGCGTGGAAGTGCTGCGGATTTTTTTAAGAATGCGGGGCAAAATAAACAATGAATGATTTATTCCAGAAGCTAGGTAGAAGCATACAACAAATCATCGATGCGATAAGACAAGTAGGCACAAGTGATAAGGTTACAATGGGAATATCAGAAAAAATAACATATCAAGATGAAGAAGAAAATTTATTAGTTTTAAAGAAAATAGCCGAGTTATATGAGCAAAAAAATATAACAGATGATAAGATTGATTTAATTTTTAATCAACCAGAGCAATTTAATGATGAATATGTTAAAAGTCATTATTTATCAATTTATAGAGCCATTAAATCGGTAAATGAAAATAGATATTTTGTATCTTGGGAAATTGCTAGCGGTATACAACCAAAGATAATAACGCAGACTATTATTTATGATATAGCAAGATTTTATAATGCAATAAGAGGTAAAGAAAAATCATTTGACAAATCTTTGCAGTCTGTCGTTGTGGGAATCAATAATATAATTGGAAGTATACAGGGTTTGGATGATTATATTCATCCACAGAGACTATTTGATTACTCATATGGATGCAACTTGTCACCGTATCCAAGATTTTATATCTCTCTCATTGGAAAAGCTTCTTTAATCCGTATAGCACTAGAGAAAAAAATAAAGTGGATGATATATGGTGATTTACAAGAGCGAAGAATACAATTACACAAAGCTCTTAATAAGCTAAAAGAAAATCATAAGTAATATTTTGATTTGCCTCCAAATGTAGATTTTGATAAGATTATGCTAGTTAAAAATTGGTGCAATAGAATTATACACGATGGCGTGTTTCCTTATATTTGGGTTTTATGGGATGCTATCGAGATTATGGAGCCACTTTTTCATACTTTTGATAAAGAAGGGCGAATTAATCTTGAGGGGTTTCATTACCGAAAAGATATAACACAAGATATAAGCGAATTTTTTACAAGATAAAAAAAGAAAAAGAAATAAATAATACTGCCCTAAGATCAGCAAGCTAATTTTAGGGCATTTTTTGATTATACTCTATCTTGACAAGACTTCAATTTTATTATGTTTATTTAAATCTTCTAAAATCTTTGCAGATTTTGGTACAAAAGAGCTTTTATAACCTTTTTGCTTACTCATTTTTTCTATTTCTTCCATAACAATGCGATTATCTTCTCTTAGGGCTTCTAAATAATCTTTTCTTTTGTATTTTGGAGTGTTATCTCCTGTAATGCTTTTTAGCTCTGTAATTTCCAGCTCTAATTTTTGGATTTGTGCATTTTGTTGAGATATAAATTTATCCAAGTTGTTATAAAAGTTATTGACTTTTGTCATAAAGCCTCTAAAATTCACTTCATTTGCTAAGGATAAAAGTTGATTATCTTGTATATATACTAAATTTTCAGGTTCTACAAAAATCTTTCCATCCAAAGTTGAAATATAGAAACTAAGTGTGTTTAGTGATGTTTTTTCTCCGCTAATGAGTAAGCCTTTATATTCAAAGATTTTATATTCTTTTTGGTAGTCTTTAGAAAGAGTTTCAATATTTCTATCAAAAATTGATTCTATTTCTTTTTGTTTTGATTTATTGCTATCGCTATTATCATCTTTAAAAATAATAAAATCTTTAGCAATAGCTTCATTGTCGCTTTGAGTTTGGTAGTATTTTCCTTGAAAATGCTCATTGGTATTTGAATTTACAATGCTTTTTAAGGTAGTATATATTTCTATATTCTTTTGCAAGTAATTGATTCTAGAGATATTATTTTTAAGACTTTCTTCATTATTGTGTATTTGTCTTTTATAGCCACTATAAAGCATTTCTTCTTGTCTTAAATCACTATTTAATTGCACTTGTAATAAAATAAGAGGATTACCTGTTGCTTCTGCTTTCATTTCTGCAGCATCCGCCGCACCACTTGTAATATCTTCCAATGTTCTTACATCAGCACCAGCTTTTCTAAATTGTTCTATGGATCTTGCTTTGCTTTCAATGACTTGCCACATTCTAGCATCATAGGTTCTTTCAGTTGCATATCTAAACTCTTTTACTCTAAAATTTTGTGGATCTCTCATAAAGAGTTCATTGCCTTGCCTTATAACTCTACCGCTTCTTTGCTCTAAATCGCTCGGACGCCAAGGGCAATCTAAATGGTGTAAAGCTACAATTCTTTTTTGCACATTTGTTCCAGCACCCATTTTTTGTGTTGATCCAATTAAAATTCTAGCTTTTCCTGAATTCATATCTGCAAAAAGCTGTCCTTTTTGTAAATCTGTTTTTGCGTCGTGAATGAAACGAATTTCATTTTGCGGAATACCTTTAGCAACAAGCTTTTTTAAAATATCGGTATATACATCAAATTTTGCTTGTTCTGCTAAAAGTTCATCAAGACTTTTATTATTCTCTTCTTCTGTTTGTTCTATTGCTTCATTAATATTGACAAATTCTTCTTCCTTTTTTAGCTTTGATATTGTGGTGTTATTATTATCTAAAGAAACTTTTTGTGAATGTTGTTTTGGAGTGGATAAATCACAAAATATTAATTGTGTGCCTTTATCATCATTCCAAGCGTTATACTCATTAAAAACATTTTCAATAAGCTTATTAATTTTAGAATCTGCATAATCATTGCAATGTGGATTAATAAGTCTAAAATCAAGTCCAGCTTTTCTAGCGTCTGTGGTGCAAGCAAGCAAGTTATTTCTAGTAATATCTTCTTGTTGATGTTCCATTCTCCATACAATAGAGCCTTCATTCCACGCCCCATTTTCATTTTGAATGCCTATAAATTCTGCTATTGCTTCACTTCTAGGGGCAACAATATTAATAGGCTTATCATTGAAAACATCATTTGCTAAATGCCCTAACTCTTGTGCTAGAGTAAATCTCTGCCTTACCTCGCTTTTAATGGGATTTATCCAAATTTCTGGCTCGCTGTTCTTATTTACAATTTAAAGCTAAAAGAGTTTTTTTAAATGAGAAATATTTAAAAATGATAGAAATGATGCTACCTGCTTATAATATTCCTACTAATACAAAAGAT
>NZ_JRPC02000038.1 GCF_000765745.2 Helicobacter apodemus | reverse complement strand
TAACCGTGATAGTTTCCATCCTTGCTTACAAATGGGAATATTACAATTTGAGCAAACAATGGTTGCCTGTATAAAGGCATATTATTGGGAAGCTCTACAATATTTTGCTCTTGAGCTTCTTGCTTATTAGATTGTGCGAAACTTGGAGAGTTTTTTAGAAGTGTGCTTATAACTTCTTTATCAGAAAATTTTGTATTATCCTCTTGCATTATGGAAGCTAGTTCTTTATCTAAATCATTCTTTTGAATAGAAGTTATTTTTGTCATACAACCACTAAAGAATACTATTAAAAGGGGCGTAGAAAAGACAACAAAAAGGTTTTTAGCATTTGGGATATAATTCTTTGGGGTAATTGCCACAGGCTCTCTACCCCTGTGGCAAAATCTATGCCCTTTATGAAAGGAACTAAGATGATTGCCATAAAATTCATCTTGGTTGTAATTATACTCCTTTGTGTAATTGCAGTCAAGGCTTATTAGCCTTTCCCCTGTTAGGGGAGAGATGAATTTACAAATATTAGATTGAAATTTTCTTAATAATTTTTTCATAATACTATTCCTTAGTTTTTTCATTATCTTTACTTTCCTCAGATAAGGTTTCTTTGATATTTTGAACCGCTTCTTCATTGGTCTCTTTGTAGATATTATTAGATTTACTTTCTTTAGAGGATTCTTGGGAGAGGTCTTGAGTTATTTCTTGAGTTAAATTAACATTATGAAAATGCGTCCAACCTCCTTGCTCTAGCTCATACCAAATGTTATTTCCAATCCTTTCATAATTAACAATATTTACAGTATCACCTGCATTAAAACGATTGACAATTGCGTAATCTAATCCTGCTTTCTCCCTTATATTGCTTCCCCTTGTAAATGTAACTTTCACTATCTCTCTATTGTTTAAAATGTTTAAAATCTCTGTGCTTTCTTTAGCCTTTTTTTGAGGATTTATATTCACAACACTAGCCCTATATTCTAGTGTTTTATCTTGAGCTAACATTATCTTTTCAATCTTTGGTCCTAAATTTTTAGCAACCATCAATAAATTATCGGTATTTCTTTGTGTCCTATCCTCTAAATCCTTAATACGCTCTTTTAAGTCTTTATTCTCTTTTAGAACTCTAATTAAGGCACTTTTGATTAAATCAAAAGATTCTTGATTGATTTGCACACTTGGATTTGCATTAACAATATTTGCAAAACTTCCCAACAATCCTATTAAAACCATTTTTTTCATTAATGCTCCTTTAGGGTATATTGCTTGTATCTTGCAGAGTTCTTAGTGAATCATCATCTGAAGCCTTATTAAGACTTTCATCTTTTAATCTTTTAGTATAGGCGTTATTGTCTTTAATAAGATATTCTAAAACTTGCTGGTTATTTGGAGTTTCATAGCTATAATCCACTAAAGAATCCTCACTAATATTAAAAATGATGGGTCTGTTATTTTGTAATTGCTTAATGCTTATAGCATTAACAATCTCTTGCAATCTTTTGTCATTCTTTTGTTTTGAAAAAATTTCAGTGGGAGTTATTTTTTCCTTTTCTTTGGTATTATTTTTATCACTAGAAGATTTAATGCGTAGAGTATCCATATCATTACTAAGCTCATATACTTCCATAACAGAATTACACACACCAGCATCTTTCCCTCTCTCACATTTGAAGTTATCCCTATAAGGAAGCATAGTCGAACAAGCAGTGAATAAAAAAATAATAGATACAGAGAGTATAGAACCTACTACAACACTTTTATTTTTCACTTTGTTTCCTCCTTTATATATTTACTAAACCTTGCAATATCAGCCCCCTCAATTTGCTCTACAACAATATTTTTTGCTTTATCAAGCACATATATCATAGGTGTTCCTTGAATTTGTAATTTTGCACTTTTTTCTTGCATCTTTTTTAGTGTATCCCTTGCTTTTTGAGTGATTTTAATATTTTGGTCTTTTTGGGTGGTGCGAGTAATGTGCATTGCTTGTTTAAAATCTTTTGCACTTAAAATCTCTAAACTCCATTTTTCTGCATTAGGGTGAAAAGAAAGAGGCAAGAAATTTACTAAAACAGTGGCATTTTGCTGCTCTAACCATTCCTCTAATCTATTGCAGAAAGGACATTCAGGGTCAGTGAATATTAAAAACTCATAATCTTTGCTTCCTTTGCCATAGACTAATTTTTTTGTGTCTTTAACAAGATAATCTATATCCATATCTTGCATTTGTGTTTGGCTAAGCTCTTTTCCCCACTCCTCTCTATCATTTGCTGTAATATTAATACCACCTGCTGTGTAAAGCTCACCTACAAAAATTGCTCTATTAAAGGGATTAATATAAAGGATATTTCCATTTTCTAAATAGGCTTTATAAAATCCATCAATTTGTGCTCTTTCCACTTTCAAGACTTTTGTGCTAGGAATAATTCCTCTAACAAGACTTTCCTCGTGCTGTTGAGTTAAGCTTAAATTCTCACTTGCAAATAATGCAATACTTAAACCTAAACTCATTAAGCTTAATTTAAAAATTTTCATTGTTTATCCTTAGTATTATTTGTGTTATTTATGATTCCTCTAGTGTCTTTAACTCAACCCTAGAAGTTGTTGTAATAGTTATCTCTCTACCCGCAGAAATTTCAATAACAGGGCTAATTTGGTCTGCCATCTTTAAATAAAAATCCGCTAGTTTTTCAGCACTGGCACTTAATCCTTTAAAAATACCGCTACGCATTGCTTCAGTAGCTGTTTGATTAGTCGGGGTAGAAGTTACTCCACTTCCACTAACAATGGTTGTGGCATTGGTTTGTCCAAAGCTATTGCCTACACCTTGTAAAAATCCTGCTATTAAGGTTCTAGCTAATAAAGCCCCTTGTTTTGTAACAACTGCACCTTTTAAACCTGTCTTTCCATCTTCTCCAGCAACTGAACCCGCAAAATTGACTTCAATATGCTTACCCTCATCTGTAATACAAGCAAGAGTGTTAGTCCTAATATAAGCTCTCTCACTTGTCAAATCGCCATAACCCTCTGCAGTGATAAAACAATCTTTAATATCATATTGCCAAGTATTAGGTAAAATGGAAGTATCTATAACACGCATTAAAATAGGTAGAGGATTAGTCTTAGCTTGAGTCATTGTAGGTGCATCAAATCCACTTAAGAGAACTGCTCTTGTTATACTTCCTGTGGGAATGATATGTAAGGGCTTTTTTTCTGCTTCTTGCTTTTGTATTTCAGGCTTTGGTGCAACATTAATATATGCCAAACTATCTTCTAAGGAAGTATATCGAACAGAAATATCTTCGGACATTTGTGGAATCTCTCCAAGCTGTGATATTCCAAAATTATTACCCTCATTAGGTTTAGGGAAGTTTGTATAAAGCTCCCTTCTACCCAAATCATCCAATTCTACTTTATTTAAATCAGGAAGTTTATTACTACTTGTAGGGGTAGGGGGAGGAAGATTTTTAAACTTTGTTTGCTCCTCTCTTTGCTTCTCTTTTTCATTGACTAAATCTTTTAGAATAGATTGCATTTTGCTAAGTTCTTGTTCTAACTTTTCATTTTTAGTCGTTAGAGTATCTATTTTCTTTTTGGCTAGGTCCATATCTTCTGAAGCAGAGCCTATCCAATTTGTTTTTGCCATCTCATCTTTATCTACAAGCTTAAAATTACCAGCAATTTTTTCTGCTCTTTCTTTTTCTGTCGTTTCATCATTAACTGTAAATCTCAACAATATAAACAATACTAAAAATACAATTACAAGGATGACAATTAACTTGCCCCTTTGCTTCCTTTGTGTTTGTGTTATATCTCCATTGTCATTGCTAATAAACCTATTAAAGAACCCTTGTAGCTTCTCTCTCATTTTTTAGCCTTTGTGATAATCACTACTTTAGCACTTCCTAAAGGCAAGAGATGATTGATTTCATTGTCATAATAAATGCTAATTGATTTAGGAGAACCATCAGCAATTGCAATAAACTCTTTAGGATTAAGAATAATGGCTTCTTTAGTTTTGTTTTTGACTTCTAATAAATGTGCGGAATATAAAACTCCCTCATAGGTGTTTAGATAAGATATTTTTATATCTCTTAAATCTTTTAAAAGTTTTGGTCTCTCTTTTAGCTTATAGCCCTGTGGAGTTCCACCTTTTAAAATGAATTCTGTAATTTTTGATAAGGTTGCAACATAGTCATTTTCCCTTTCATATTTTAAAACCTCTTTTTTATCGACACTAAAATCATTAACTATAATGGTTTGTGCTTCAATATTTTTAGGGTTTAGGGCAAAAGAAAAAGTCCCATTTGCGGTTACAAAAAAGACTTCTGCACCTTTTGCATTATCATATAAAATCTCAGGGTCTCCTATAATCTCTGTTTGGTTACCAACTGATCTGATATTTTCTTTCTTAGTTGGCACATATTTGATAAAGGCTTGATTTTCATTAAGCTGAATATCTATACCCTTTTCTTTAGAATAGGCAATATCAATGATTTTACTAGGTAAAACTAATCTATTGACACTAGTTTGTGAAACATTGATATTTATTGTTTCTAAGCTGGGATTATCAATAATTACAGCTCCTAAAGAAATCTGTGCTAAAGAAAGAAACACTAAGATTATTCCTGCAAGTTTATTTTTCATCTTTGTCCTTTATTTATTCTCTTTTATTTCAATTGCGTTAATCCAAAATCTACCTTGTTCTATCTTGTATCCAATATTCACTAGGTAGGGCTTTGAGCTTATCACCTTATCACCGATAATATCTTTGATAATGCCTTGCACTACTATTTCGCCCTTTTTATCGGCATTAACAGCAGATAAAAAGAAGGTTCTTGAAATGGAATTTGCAATAACATACTCATTTTGAGAGACTAGCTCTGTTTTAACTTGATTGTAATATGCAGCATCAATAAGTGGCATAATGTTATCTATATTGCTAGAGGCATTATGTTTTGTAATGTTTAAAAGATTAAAAACTATGAATTGTGCCATCTCGTGTAGATAAGATTTTGAAACTTCATTGCCTGAAATCCAAAACTCTTGAGCTACCATTTTAGGCGGTATAAATACAATTTTTTGACTATCTGTTCTTGAGATGATGATATAAATAAGAAAGACGATTAAAAGAACTAATGCTGTTGTAATAAATCTAAAAGTGATGTTTTCAAAGATATACTTATCAAGCTTATTTTTAAAAATGTTATTTAACAAGCAATCCTCCTATTTACTCACCTAGAAAATATCGCATATAAGAGGGTGGAAATGTTTTTGTTTTTTTAATTCCTACCATATAGAGAATGTGTTTAAAAAAGCCTCTAACTTTGCTTTTCTTTA
>NZ_JRPC02000037.1 GCF_000765745.2 Helicobacter apodemus | reverse complement strand
TTTAAATCGAAGTAATTTAAAGAACAAACTTCTATTTTATCGCACTTTAAAGCACTTCGCTTTTAAAATTTGCACTTTGAAATAAAACTACCCCCTATATTTTGCTTCAAAAGAGATTTGATTTTTTTAATATCTTTGTCGTAGTAGCTATTAAGAGCATTGAATGGGCGTCCAAGCTTCTTTCCTCGCTCTCTAGCTTTCTCGAGTCCCGCTTTTGTCCGCATTACGATTAATTTTCTTTCCTCTTCTGCAATATAAGCATAGATCGCTAATATTAACTTAGAAGAGCTTTCACCATTTGATAAAATCATTTGTCTTATAAAAATTATTTTAACGCCTTTTTTGTCAAGTTCTAATATAAAATGCAAGATTTCAAGCATATCTCTACCCAATCTTGATAACTCTGTTGTAATAAGAGTATCTCCGCTATTAAGCATATCTTTCAATTCTGTAATTTTTCGCTTTTCTTGAGATTTTGTTGAACTAATTTCGACAGAAAGCATTTTATCAATCTTAATGTCATGACAAAGGCAATATCTTTCAATTTCAATCTTTTGAGAATCCGTTTCTTGTTTATTTGTGCTAACTCTTACATAGGCTATGGTCATAATATCTCCTTACAATGATTAATATTATACAAAATTACAATACAAACTAATCGCAGGATTATCTTGTGTATTTAACCAAATGAAACAGCGTGAGCGTGTATGAGTAGGAGGCGTTTTGATGGTTGAAATATTCAAAGACAATAGCAATTCAAAAAAAATTAGGAGTTTCTTATCTTCACATTATCCTGAGAATTTAGAGTTTTACGATGATTTAGATTATAAATATAAGCGTAAATATCACAAATACATAAGTCGTTCTAACAAGCCATTATCTCCTAATATGTGGTATGTTCAACAAGAATACAATAAATACGAATATTCTTTTGGAGAAATAGCTTCTATTTTAAATTTGACAAAACAAGAAGTAATTAGTAGCTATATAAGTGCTATGAAAAAATTAAAATTTTTAATGAAATAAGGAGAAGTGAGAGTGTGTGGTTTTGATTTTGTGGAGCACAGTGTGATAGAGGAATACGCAGACAATGTAGAAAAAAAGATGTGCCATTCTTCTTTAAGCAGTGGGGAAATAATCCTAATACACAACGATTAGACTTATTAGAATGTTATAAAGAATTTCCTCAATGAAAACAAATATAGGAATATTTAATGACAATTTACAAACTGCGTATGATGAAATAAAATTCCATAATCCGCAGTTTAAGTCAGTATCTAATACTTATCCTTTCAATCAATACGCAGTTTTTTATTTAGAGTTGCGCGAGTATCAAAAGGGCAGAAAGAGGGTTTTACTTCATATTCAAAATGGGGAGTTTATGCATCATTATGAGTTTGGAGTAAAAGAATTTGAATTTATCATAAAAGAGTGGAGGTAGATAATGAAACTACAAGATCTTGATTTTAGGGTGTGGAGCAAATTAGAAAATGGGTATATTGAATATCCTGCTTTAGCTAAATTAGGTTCTGTTTTACCTGCTAAGGTTCATCGTGCCAATAGAGCGATTCCTTTTATTGAATTTGATGAAAGAGATGATGAAAAAGAAGTTGAATTTTGGACAGGGCTTAGAGATTTAAATAATGCAAAGATTTATGAGGGAGATATTGTAAGTTTTGAAGCAGATTCACACGATATGGGAACTTTAACTATTGTAGGGGTTGTTTCTTTTGAAAATGGGAGGTTCATTATTGAAGGACACGAAAATATGTTCCCGCATTATTCTTTTTATAACTTCATTTCAAGATATAAAGATATAAGAATCATTGGTAATATTCACATAAATACCGAGTTACTAGGAGATGAGAAATGAAATCAAGCACAGACTTAAAAGTATATGTAGAAGTAGATACAAAAGAGAAATATCCTTATCGTGTTATGTGCTATGCAAATGGTAAAATTTTTGCTGCTTGTAAAGATATGATGACTGCAAAGAATATATGCGATATGATAAATTATAGGATTATACGAACAAAAGCGGATTATGTATTCCTTTTAACATCTTGTGGATATTTAAGTTATGAATGGAATGAACCAAAGAATCTAAAAAGACTTTCTAAGACAGATTTAATTAGGGCATATGGGAGAGTATTAAGTGCAATATTAAATCCCAAAGGGTGTATAGTAGGAGAAAAGTAATGAAACCTATCCTTGATAGCTGAGATTTTGTTTTTTTTAAACTAAACTATACCCAAACACACAAATCAAAGGACATAAATGAAGCAAACAATTAACAATATCATACATAAATTTAACAATATCAACTTTGCAGCTTTGGAGAACTCAAAGATTACTATCTTTTTCTACTTAGTCTTATTTGTAGTGATGTGGGTTGAATTGCTCTATGGGGTTTAGCAAGGATATTCAGGGTTTCAACCAATCACTTTCAGGTTTAGCTATTATTCTAGCGTTACTATAAGCCATTTCAGGTGTGAGACAAGTAGCAATCCAATAATAATCTTGCTTCTTGATACAAGTTAATAATAATTCAGGTTTATTGATTGTGGAATCATCGAAGGATAATGGTAGCAAAAAACATAGGCTTCCATTATACCATTGTGGAATGACTGTTCTGTAATTTCTTTGTATGCGTTTTTTTGTATGTTTGATAATTCCATCTAGCCAAATAGCTCTATTTCCACCTGGTGGAATTCGTTTTACAAATTCAGGGAATCTATCAATATTATGCTCTAAAATATGATTTTCATTGTATTTAATATCTAGGCTTGCATCAAAATAAATATCTTCAGCATTTTTAAAAAAGTTAATCGTATCAGGGAGTTCATTACCAGCAAAATCACGATAGTTTTCATCCACAAACCCGACAAAGCAATAATTAACTTCTTTTCCATTAAATGTTGCGGGTTTTTTGTTAAAATAAGCATATAAATCTTTCCAATTATTCGTTAAAAGCCCTGTATTAAAGTAAGCTTTTGATTTATTTTCTGTAAAAAACAATAATTCAGGATATTTTTCAATAGTTATTTTAAACCTAGATTCAATATAGTATTTGAGATACTTATTATTTTTCCCCCATTCTTCTTGTATTGCTTGTTTTTGTAAATCATTAATTGCTACTTCATATCCATTTCTAAACCAAGCAAAGTCAAATAATGAAGTGCTGTTTTCTTTAGGAGAAGCAGTTTTTACTTTGTTATGTAATTTAGGGCGTGATTGTAATTGCATTTTTTCTTTGCGTTCTATATAAATAATATGTGTTTTTTGCTCGTCTTGTGTTAGAGTATATGCTTCGCCATTGTCAATTTCACTATAAATGACCCTTAAACTTTTTGAACCAATAAAATCACCTGCTTTAAAACCATGTTCATTGCTTAAGTAATGTCCTAATTCAGCAATTGTTGTTATACCTTCTTCATTTTTGAGCATATTAAAAGCTTTATTCAACAAATGTATATGTTCTTGAGTTAGTTCTTTTTTTGTTTGTCGGGTTGATGTGGGTATTTCAATGGCGTTGTCGGTTTTAGACTCTATTTTTTTGTCTTTCTTTTTCTCTTGTTGTTCTTTGGCTTTTAGTTTTTCTTTTTCTGCCCCTTTATTACCCAATAAATCGTCCATAATTCCTAAAGCCTTTTTTAGCACAATATTTCCTTTTGTATATCGCCAATATCTTTTAATTCTAACTCTTTTTCTACTTTTGCAATCTCAACTAACTCGAAAGGTTTTTAATTTAAGGACAAAGGACACTTCCTGCCCCAAAACCTGCTCTTTGATATTGTTGAGATTTTACAGATAGCCAAATTTGGCTATCCAAACACATACCTTAAGAAGTTAAAGAACACAAGATTTAGCTTAATTGGAAAGGATTGTAGTGAGTTTAGATTAATTTGTCAAACCTTACTACAAAAAGCGGAGGCAATTCATCTCTTGTTTAAAGAAGTAAGGGTTTTCTTGCCTGAGGTTAATAAAGAGACTTATCGTGCTAGATATGTCCCTATAAAGACTTCTTTAGCTACTCCTGTGAGTGGTTTAGCTTTTCTAATGCGTTCCACTGCTTCTTCATATTCTTTGTCGTCTTTTCTGAATTCATAAATTAGCCATACAATCAGTAAGACGATGATAGAAACTACAGCTATTCCCATTATATTTATCATTTCCATATTATGTAACTCCTTTCCTTTAATTCCCTATATTATAGCATAAAAATCATATTTTAATCATTAAAATAAGCTAAATTGATTAATATAAACAATTAAACAACTGGCATTTATTGTCGGGAAAATATATCATTTATAAAATCTTTACCATTTAAACTATTTTTATCTGGAAATGCTTTTTTTACAAGATCACCTACTAATGGTATATTTTCATAATTATAAACTCCTGTATTGCTATTTGCTTTACTTAAATGTTTTTCTACACCTTCTTTTCCTTGTTCGTGCTTGTCAATTTTTCTATCTAGCTTATTATCCCTTTCTGATTCCAATTTTTGTTGATTAATATTATCATTGCCCTTCACTTTATTTTGTCCTTGTGCGAACAACTCATCAGGATTTACATTATTGTTTTTGTTGTATATATCCATAGGAGATGTATTAATATGGCTATTTGAAAGTTCGTGCTGTTGTGATTCTTGTATCATTTGAGAAAATGCTTTTGAGCCATACTTTTGGTGTAACTCCATCTCTCCTGAAATATTTAACCTTAATCCATCCTCCATCGCTAATTGTTCTGCTCTTTGTCTGATAGCACCGCTTAAATCATTGTTACTCATTGCATTAGATACTTGTTGAGAGGATACAAAAGAATCTCTTTGTGTTAATGCCTCCGTTAGGCTATTATTTTGCATTGTTGAATTTTGTTCTGCTAGGCTTGTAGCAACATTTTTATCCATTATTGCAGATTTTGCATATTGCATTGAAAAATCCTCTGCAATCTGAGAAGCTTTTTCTTTACCCACTGCTTTGATTAAAGCATCAGCACTTTCTGTGCTAATCCCTAAGCTTCCAGCGATTTTTGCTTCAAATGGGAATCCAAGGATTGCTAATGGTTTTGAAAATCCAACAGAACCTGAACCACTAAGAGCAAAAGCAATAGCGTCCTTTTCTGCTTTTGTGAAATTTTCACTTTGCTTAACTGAATCAATCACACTTTGTTTGATGTTCTCTATAGCTTGAGAGTTTTGGTTAAAACCTGAACTCTCTGCAGTCTGATAAATAGCATTCAAACCATTTGTGTCTGTTTTTTGTAATGCACCCATTAATGATTTTTCACTTGATTGTGCTTGAGCTGTTGCATAATTTTGAATTGACTGCATACCAATCTGCCCACTTTGTGCATTGGTATAATGAATATTTCCACTTTCATCTTTATTTAATTCAAAGCTTCCACCATATCCAACATTAATTTTTGAGTTTAT
>NZ_JRPC02000036.1 GCF_000765745.2 Helicobacter apodemus | reverse complement strand
ATCATTTTTTAAAGACAAAGTTTGAAAATACAAAGATGGTGTTTTAAAAAATGGAAGTGAAATTATACAATAGGAAGCTTAATAGAAGATGAAAGGGAAGGAGCTACCAAAATGAAAATTTCATTTTGGTAAGTTTTATTTTGCCTGATATCCTTTAAGAGCAAAAAATAAAATATAAATGTAGCATAATACAGGGATTAGGTAGGAGATTAATAAACCAAAATAATCAGCCATTAGTCCTTGAGCTGGAGGAATAAGAGCTCCTCCTACTATAGCCATACAAATTATCCCCGAAGCTTGACTTGTGAATTTACCTAAATTTTTAGTCGCCAAAGAAAAGATCGTTGGAAACATTATGGAGTTAAATAATCCTATGGCAAGTAAAGCAACCATCATAATTTTCCCTGCAATATTTTCCCTATCTTCAAAATCAATACTTAACCCAAAAGCAATAGCTATTATGATTAAAACAATGCTCATTATGGCATTAAAGGCTAAACATTCATTAGGTGCAATTTGTGTCATTATAAAACTTCCTACAAACCTCCCCACCATAGCAGCACCCCAATAATAAGCTATGTATGTAGCCCCTACTTTTTCTTCGATTCCCATTACATCTTTCATTATTAAAATTAAAAACGATCCTATACTAACTTCTGCTCCAACATAGAAAAATATAGCCCCAGCCCCCAAAACAAGATGCGAATACTCAAATATGCTAGTTTTTCCATCGCGATTCTCATTACTAACTTTTTTAGCCCTCTCCCTTACATCAGGAAGCTTTAAAAGATAAACAACAACCGCTAAAAGTATCAAAACACCTGCTATCCCTAAATAAGGAACTTGCACAGATTGTGCCTCCTCAATCTTAGTTGCATATTTAGTAACATCTGCAAGTATGAATATAGAGCCAAATAATGGTCCTAGAGTCGTCCCTAAAGAATTAAAGGCTTGCACCAAAGTTAAGGCTGTCGCCTCATTGCCCGGTGCTAATAAGGTTGCAAAAGGATTACCCGCAGCTTGCAATAAAACAATTCCACTTGCTAAAATAAATAAAGCACCTAAAAATATGGGATAAGAAGCTGTAAAAGCAGCTGGATAAAACAAAATGCAACCCAAAGCTGCAAGCAAGAATCCTAAAATAACACCAAGAGGATAACCAATCTTCTCCAAAAGTTTTCCAAAAACCCCACCCACTATAAAGTAAGCACCAAAGAAGCAAAATTGTATTAAAGCAGCTTCAAAATAAGTAAGGTCAAAAATAACCTTTAAATGAGGAATTAAAATATCATTTAAAACCGTAATAAACCCTACAACAAAGAACAAGGTAGCAAGCGTTGCTAAAGCAAAAGCATTTGATTTAGTTTGCATATTTTTTCCTTTTAATTTAAATTAAATTGTCTATAAATTTGTATTAAATGCTTCGTAGAGCTATCATGTTCTTGTATTTTTCCTCCTTTTAATTCAGATAAAATAGTCTTAGCCAACTCTTTTCCAAGCTCCACTCCCCATTGATCAAAACTATTAATATCCCAAATTATGCCCTGAACAAAAATCTTATGCTCATATAAAGCCACCAAAGAACCTATACTTCGCGGACAAATTTCATCTAACAAGAGAATATTACTAGGTCTATTACCTGAAAAAACTCTATGAGGAGCAAGTCTTTGAATTTCATCCTCACTAAAACCCTCATTAAACATTTCTGCTTGAGCTTCCTCAAGGGTTTTTCCACACATAAAAGCCTCCGCTTGAGCAAAAACATTGCTAAGCAAAATTTCGTGATGTTCTGGCAAACTGCCCCTTTTACTCAAAGATGCGATTAAGTCAATAGGGCTTAAATGCGTCCCTTGGTGCAAAAGCTGAAAAAAAGCATGTTGTGCATTAATGCCTGTATCACCCCAAATAATAGGTCCTGTATCATAATCAATCCTTTTACCATCTTTTCTAACCTGTTTGCCATTACTTTCCATATCAAGCTGTTGTATAAATTTAGGCAAATACCTTAATACAGAATCATAAGGTGCAATAATATGGCTACCCGCACCAAAAAAATTAATATACCAAATCCCCACCAAAGCCATAATAACTGGCATATTTTTTTCAAAAGGTGCATTACAAAAATGCTTATCCATTAAATATGCCCCTTCAAGCAAAGATAAAAAGTTTTCTTTACCCAAATAAATCATAATAGGCAAACCAATCGCTGACCAAAGACTATAACGACCTCCAACCCAATTCCAAAATTCAAACATATTTTCTAAATCTATGCCAAACTCTCTAACTGCTTCTTTATTCGTTGAAACAGCAACAAAATGTTTAGCTATATATTTCTCATTTAAAGCATAGTCTAAAAACCATTTTCTAGCTGTAAAAGCATTTGTCAAAGTTTCTTGAGTAGAAAAGGTTTTAGAAGCTACTATAAATAAAGTAGTCTCGGGATGAATTTTTTGCAAAACTCCTTGTAATTCAATCCCATCTACATTAGAGACAAAATGCATATTAAGCCTTGGATGTCCAAAGTTTTTCAAAGCCTTACACACCATTAATGCCCCAAGATCTGAACCACCTATGCCTATATTGACAACATCTGTGATAATCTGCTTAGTATAGCCTAGCCAAGAACCCACCCTTAAAGAATCAGAGAATTTTTGCATTTTTTGCAAAACTTCCCGCACATTAGGCATAACATCTATGCCATCAACTTTAACAGAGGAATTAGCCCTATTCCTTAAAGCCGTGTGTAAAACCGCCCTATTTTCTGTCGTATTGATTTTTTCACCCTCAAACATAGCGGTAATTTTTGCTTTTAAATCACATTCTCTAGCTAAATCAAATAAAAGATTCAAAGTATCATTAGTAATACGATTCTTAGAATAATCAAGTTTTAAATCCCCAATTTGCAAAAAGTATTCAATCCCTCTAACACCATTTTCTTTAAACAAGTCTCTCATATGCACATCTTTCATAGCCATAAAATGACGATGTAATGCTTTATAAGATTCTAAATGCGTTAAAGATTTCACTACCAGCCTTTCTATGTCTCCATATTACAATCTCTTAAATGATTTTCCAAAGCGACTGCAATCCCACTAATACCAGGATATTTTGCCAAAACAACATAAACAGGAATCGCAGCTAAATAAGCATTAAATCTCCCTTTATCCTCAAAACGCATTCTAAAAGGTGAAGTTTTAAAATACTCAATAAATCGGGGTATAATGCCCCCACAAAGATAGACCCCACCTCTAGCCCCTAAAGTTAAAGCCACATTTGAAGAAACCGTGCCTAACATTGCACAAAATATATCCAAAGTCAAACGGCATAGGGGACATTTGCCGCTTAAAGCTTGCTCACTAATAAGTCCAGAACTCATTTGCCCATCCTTAACCCCCTCTATATCCGCTAAAGCCTCATAGATTAAAACAAGCCCAGAGCCACTTAAAAAGCGTTCAACAGAGACATGTCCATATTTTTTCCTTGCATACTGCCAAACCATTAATTCTGTATCATCAAAAGGAGCAAAACTAACATGCCCTCCCTCTCCTGCTAAAGCCATATATTCGCCCTTACGGCAAGGCATAAGTGCACTTACCCCAAGCCCTGTGCCAGGACCCAAAACCGCTTTGGGTGCATACAATGCACAAGAAGTTCCGCCCACTTGCAAAAACTCTGAATGGGACATTTTGGTAATAGCATAAGCTTGTGCGGTAAAGTCATTAATAAGTATCAATACCTCTAAATTTAAAACCTGTCTAGTAGTCTCTATGGAAAACGCCCAATGATGATTAGTCATTTGCACCCAATCCCCTACAACAGGATTAGCAATAGCAAAAGCACCAAATTTAATAATAGGATTACCAATTTTACTTAAATAAGCCTTCACCGCATCAACAATCGTATTATAATCATTGCAGGCAAGAACTTCTATATTTTGAATTTGCTCATTCTCTGTTTCTAGGGCAAATCTAGCATTCGTGCCTCCAATATCAGCTAAAAGCCTTGGGTAAGTTTTATTTTGAGAAATAGACATCGCACATTACCTCTCTTGAGTGAAGTATATAAGAAATGGGGATTTTGGGGTTTAAGCCTTTAATCGCTTTGTTAAAGACTAAAAACTTTTCTTGTGTAGCGATACACAAAAATAATTTCTTACATTTCTTTAATGCAGATAAAGACATAGAAAGCCTTTTATAAGGTGCATTTTTAGGGCTTATTAAAACGATATTATAAGGACTCTCTAAAGCCATTTGAAATTCATCCGCTTCAGGAAAAAGAGAGGCTGTATGCCCATCAAGTCCCATTCCAAGAATAGCAATATCAGGCTGTTGGTAAGAAGCATTAGCGTTTTTAACTAATTCTTCTAAAGTAAGATGAGGGTTTTCAAAAAATGGCGTAAAATGAGAATCCTTAGCATGGTTTTGTAAAAGATGAGTCCTAATCAAACCAGCATTACTATCTTCATTATTTAAATCTACAATCCTTTCATCCACTAAAGAAATATTGCACTTTTTCCAATCGCAATTTTCTTTGCTTAACATTTCTAAAAATGCAATAGGGGATTTTCCTCCTGAAAAGGCTAAACTAACCTTATCTTTATCCAATAAAGATTTATTTATAAGCCCAACAATATCCCTAACTAAAGCCCTATTACATTCTTTTGTAGATGCAAACTCATATAACTGAAACATCAATCTTTATTCCCTCAATTCCTAATTAGGAAAAAATAAAACCTAACGCAACTATACCCATAAAATAAGTTAAGAAAAAACCATTCCATTTAAAAATCCCCTAAATATATTCCAACTTTACCCATTAAAAATTGTGCCATTCATACCCATCTTTTTTAATAAGCTCAAAAGATTCTTTAGGACCCAAACTTCCTGCAGGATAAAAGTATAAAGGAGTTTTATGCTCCCGCCAATTCTCCAAAATAGGATCTACCCAAGCCCAAGCTACTTCAAGCTCTTCTTTATGATTAAAAGACGCTTGATTACCCTCAATGGCATCTAAAATCAATCTTTCATAGGGTTGCATAATAAAAGTATTATTGAGATTTAAAATCAAATCTTTCTCTTCACATTTCATTGTTTTTCCATTCTTTTTGACACTCAAATTCAAAGAAATTTGATTATCAGGTTGCAAATGAATAATAAGTTTATTAGAATGAGGCTTTAAACTTTCTTTATTTTTAAATTGAATAACAATTTGTGCAAAAGAATCCGCCATTCTTTTTCCCGTCCTAATATAAAAGGGAACTCCCCTCCAATTATCATCCAAAATCTCTGCCTTTATAGCGACAAAAGTTTCAGTTTGACTATTTTCTTTAATATTATCTTCTGCCAAATACGCCTTAAAATTACCCGATTTTATATACTGTGCTCTAATAACATCTTTTGCTATATTCTCATCACCTAAAGGCTTTAGAGCTTTTAAAAGCTCAAGTTTTGCCTTTCTTATAGATTCCGCATCAAGATTAGGAGGGATTTTCATAGCCACCAAAGAGAGGATTTGCAAGATATGATTTTGCACCATATCCCGCAACGCACCCGTATTATCATAAAATTCTCCTCTACTTTCAACACCCAAAGTTTCAAAAACACTAATTTCCACATAATCAATATGTTTTCTATTCCACAAAGAAGCAAAAATAGGATTAAAAGCTCGTAGAATTAAAAGATTTTGAATACTCTCTTTTCCCAAATAATGATCGATTCTATAAATCTGCTTCTCATCATAGTATTTAGCAATTTCATTATTAATAACTTGACAGGAGTGCAAATCCATACCTAAAGGCTTCTCAAGAATAATCTTTACATTATCTCTATTAAGCCCAACTAAGGCTAAATTTTTACAAGCTTGCATAAAAAATTCTGGGGAAATAGAAAAATAAATAACAATATTTTGACTTTTATCGCCAATCCTTTCTTTTAAAGCAATAAAGTCTTTTTCATCATTTAAATTGATACTTAAATAACAAATGCCATGAGTAAATTCTTCCCATTTTTTATCAACGCAGTTTTTAATATGTATTTTAGATTTGCTACTTAACTCCTCTATAAATTGCTCCGTGTTAAATGCACTTCTACTTGTAGCAAGGATTCTTCCAATAGAGGGCAAAAAACCATCAATATGGGCTTGATAAAGTGATGGAAAAATCTTTCTCATCGCTAAATCCCCAGTAGCTCCAAATAAAATAAAATCAAAACCTTGCATAACCTTCCTTAACAATATCAATATAGATTCTCACAAAACTTTAATACTAAAATTAACATATTTTAAAGCTATTATTTTAGAATTTTTACCTAAAATTAACATAATTACTAATAAATTAATAAAATTAATTCCGTCCCCCTTTAAGGAAAAAGATGATAAATAAGCAATTAGAACAAATCACAAAAAACATTATAGAGCGAAGCAAGCCCACAAGAGAGGCTTACTTAGAACGCATTACAAACCATAAAGGAAAAATCCAAAGAAAAGACTTAGGCTGTGCGAACTTAGCTCACGCCTATGCTAGCATACCCAATTATATGAAAGAAAAAATCAAAGAAAATAAAGAATCCAATTTTGCCATCATTTCAGCTTATAATGATATGCTCTCCGCACACCAACCCTTTAAAAACTACCCCGATATACTCAAACAAGAGCTCTTTAAGAATCGTGCCTTTGGTCAATTAGCAGGTGGCACCCCAGCAATGTGTGATGGCATTACGCAAGGTTATGAGGGTATGGAGCTTAGTCTATTCTCACGCGATGTAATCGCAATGAGTGTAGCCATAGCACTCTCACACAATGTCTTTGATGGAGCTTTTTATCTTGGGGTATGTGATAAGATTGTCCCGGGGCTTTTAATAGGTGCTTTAAGTTTTGGGCATTTACCTAGTATTTTTATCCCATCAGGTCCAATGACAAGTGGAATCTCAAATGATGAAAAATCCAAAATGCGACAACTTTTTGCCGCTGGGGAAATTTCACGCGATAAACTGCTTGAAAGCGAAATGAAATCCTACCACGATGTAGGCACTTGCACCTTTTATGGCACCGCAAATTCTAACCAAATGCTAATGGAGTTTATGGGGTTGCATTTACCAAATTCTGCTTTTATTAATCCAAACACCCCCTTAAGAGAAGCTTTAGTTAAACAAGCCGCAGCCCATATGGCACAACATCAGGTTAAACCCATAGGAGAACTACTTAGTGAAAAAAACATTATTAATGCCATTATTGGGCTAATGGCAACAGGGGGCTCAACAAACCACACCATACACCTAGTAGCCATAGCCAGAGCAGCAGGAATCATTATCAATTGGGATGATTTTGATGCACTCTCAAGTATCACTCCACTTCTAGCAAGGGTATATCCTAATGGCAAAGCCGATGTCAATCAATTCCAAGCCGCAGGAGGATTAGCCTTTATCATTAATGAGCTTTTAGAAAATGGGCTTTTATATGAGGATGTAGAGACGATTATGGGGAGAGGAATGCGGGATTATACCAAAGAGCCATTCCTAATTAATGGCAAACTACATTACCAAGAGGGGACAAAAACAAGCCAAGAGGAAAGCATATTAAGAAGCATAAAAAATCCCTTTTCTCAAGATGGGGGAGTGAAAATCTTGCGTGGAAACATAGGCAGAGCAGTGATAAAAACCTCCGCCATTAAAGAAGAGCACCAAATAATCCAAGCTCCTGCTATAGTCTTTCACTCCCAACAAGAATTTTTACAAAGATTCCAAAACAAAGAATTACAAAAAGACTTCATCGCCGTTTTACCTTATCAAGGAGCAAGGGCAAATGGTATGCCAGAGCTTCATAAGCTTACACCTTCTTTAGGAGTCTTACAAGATCAAGGCTTCAAAGTAGCCCTTATCACAGATGGGAGAATGTCCGGAGCTTCAGGCAAGGTCCCAGCAGCTATCCATATAAGCCCAGAAGCTTTGCTTAATGGAAATATAGCGAAAATCCAAGATGGCGATATGCTAATCCTTGATGCCAAAAATGGCAGATTAGAAGCTCTAATAGACGAACAAGAATGGAAAAACCGCAAACCAAGCAAATTTGACAAAAAAGAAACTTTTGGTTATGGTAGAGAACTTTTCGCAGGTTTTAGAGAACAAAGCTCAAATGCAGAAACAGGTGCTATGAGTTTTGGCGGATATTTTAAATAAGGACAATAAATGCAAGCAAGAGAAGTTTTAGAAATTAGTAAAATTATTCCAGTCATTACCATTGATGATTTAAAAACAAGCATTGATTTAGCACAAGCCTTAGCCAAAGGAGGCATAAAGATTCTAGAAATCACACTACGTACCAAAGAAGCACTAGAAGCAATAAACCTTATATCCCAAGAAATGCCAGATATTATAGTAGGGGCAGGAACTATCCTAAATGCTAAAATGCTAGAACAAGCTAAAAATGCAGGAGCTAAATTCGCCATAAGTCCGGGCTTAAATGCCATTTTTGCTAAAGAAGCTAAAGCCATAGATTTACCCCTAATCCCAGGAGTTACTACCGCAGGTGAGCTAATGTTAGCCCTTGAATTTGACCTTAAAAATCTCAAGTTTTTTCCCGCAGAATCTTCAGGAGGAATACAAACGCTAAAGTCTTTCTTGGCTCCTTTTAGTAGTGTAAAATTTTGTCCAACAGGGGGTATAAATTTAAACAATATCAAAGAATACTTAACATTAAAAAATGTAGCCTGTGTAGGAGGCTCTTGGCTAACCCCTAAAGAACTAATTATCAACAAACAATGGGATGAAATCACCCAAATCGCACAAAAAAGCCTTGCTAGAAGCCAATAAACACCCCCTTTAAAAAAGTTAAATAATCCTAATATTATTTAATAAAGTTTAAATTTTATGCTATACTAGGAATGTTAAAAATAGTTTATGACAAATACATAATAAAAATGCCTAAATCTC
>NZ_JRPC02000035.1 GCF_000765745.2 Helicobacter apodemus | reverse complement strand
CCACTATTACTAAAATCTGTAAGAGTAGATTTATTAATATATACATTCACTGCATTACCAACAGCTTCTATGGTTCCAGTATTTTTAAAAGTTCCTAAAGTAGCATTATTTTCAATAGCTACAGCAGAGGAATTATTTTGTTTTTTTATTAATCCTTGATTCTCAATAGTTCCTGCACTAGCATTATTAAGTTGTAGTGTATTTCCATTGCCATTATTTTGAAGTGTTATTCCATTATTAATAATTAAGTCATTATAGGTTTTTCCTGCTTGATTACCTATAATTTTATTATTTACTCCACTAGTGTTAGTTATAGTATCTATAGTTCCACTATTACTAATATTAATAGTTCCTGATGTAGCCCAACTATCTGCACCTAAAGAAGTATTTAAAGCAGTTATTAGACTTAAACTTAAGAATAAAGTAGAGCTTGGCGAGTTAGGGATCAAAGAAAAGTTATTTGATTCATTTTTCATTGGTTGTTCCTTTTATGTTAATCTTTTGGCTATAAAAAACATTTACTTTAATACAATTAAATATATTATAACATATATTTATAATATATTAAGTATATTTATATTAAAAAATGTAAATTTAAAAGACTCTTGTAAAGAGAAGAGTTTAAGTTTAAAGGTTAATCTATCAAAGATTAGGACTCTAAGGTTAGAATACCTTTTAGATTCTATAATAGAATCTAAGAAATTAGAATCTAAAGCATTAGGATTTATAGCTTTTGTATTAAGATTAGAATCTAAGAGTTTAGGATTAAATAATTGAGGAATTAAACTTTGAGAGTCTGGGGCAATTAAAGTTTATATTAAAGTTGTTTTGAATAGGACTGGCATTGATTTAGAAAGTGGATTAATTAGGATTAAAGATAAGTTTGATTAGAATTTTAGTAAATTCTTATAAAGGTTTGCCGATGAAGAAGTTGTTTTTCTTGTTTGTGGCTATTTGTGGAATGTTAGCTAATGCTGAAACTATTAAGATTGGTATTGTATTGCCTATTAGTGGGGCTGTTGGTGGGTTTGGTGAGCTTGGTAAAAGAGGGATTGATTTAGCCTATGCTACACAAAACAAAACAAAAAATGGTGATAGTATTGAGCTTATCTTTGTTGATAATAAAAGTGATAAGATTGAATCGGCTAATGCGATGCAAAAACTTGTCTCTAGGGATGTTAGCGTAGTTATTGGTCCTATGATTTCCACTAATGCTTTAGCGATGGTAAAAATTGCGGATGATAATAGTGTCCCTCTTATCGCACCTGTGGCTACTAATGATAGGGTAACACAAGGGAAAGAGTTTGTTTCACGAATCTCTTTTGCGGATAGTTTTCAAGGGGTTATTGCTGCAAATCTAGCTTTTAGGGAATTAGGGGCTAAAAAAGCGGCTATTTTACTTGATAATAGCAGTGATTATTCTATTGGTTTGGCGAAATCTTTTAAGAGTCAATTTAAGAAGCTAGGTGGAGAGATTGTGATTGAAACTAACGCACAAGCTGGGACAAAAGACTTTAAGGCACAAATTTCTAATATCAAAGCAAAGAATCCTGATGTTTTATACTTGCCTATTTATTATAATGAGGGAGCATTAATCGCTCTTCAAGCTAAACAACTCGGGCTAAAAGTCCCAACTATTGGTGGGGATGGATTAGCTTCTAATAAGATATTCTTTGAAGTGGCTAAAGAAGCCGGAGAGGGCTATATGGTAACGGATTATTATTCTACAAGTTCTGTGCAGACACCTAAGGGAGTTTCTTTTATCAAAGCTTATGAGGGGCTGTATAATGAACCTGTGAGTAGCTTCGCTGTTATGTTTGCTGATGCCTATGGTATAGCCTTAGAAGCGATTGAGAAGTGTGGAGGGAAAGATAGGATATGTATTAATAATGCGATTCAATTTATGACTGATTATGAGGGTGTTAGCGGTAAATTTTCTTTGCAAAATGGAGAGGCTATAAGGAGTGCGGTTATTAATGAGATAAAAGGTGGTCAATTAGTTTATAAGACAACTATTGAGCCATAGTTAAGGTAGTTTTTGGATATTACAACCTTTTTTCAACAATGTATTAATGGGCTAAGTTTAGGTAGTATGTATGCGTTAATTGCCATAGGTTATACTATGGTTTATGGCTGTTTGCGTCTTATTAATTTCGCTCACGCTGATATTATGATGGTGGGGGCGTTTTTAAGCTTTTTTGGTATGCATAGCTTTGGATTACCCTTTTTTGTTTCTGCTATTTTTGCTATTTTGTTGTGCGGAGTTTTGGGTGTTTTGGTTGATAAAATCGCTTATGTGCCTTTGCGGAATGCCCCTAGAATCTCTATGTTGATTACTGCTATTGGCGTTAGCTTTTTCTTGGAAAATCTTTTTAATATCCTCTTTGGTTCTACTCCTAGATTTTTTGACGCACCGCAATTTTTTTCTCAAAGCATAGATTTTTTTGGGCTTAATTTGACAGTTATTACTTTGGTTGTCCCTATTGTGGCTTTGATTTTGCTTGTTATTGTGCTTGGTATTCTTTATCGCACTAAACAGGGTATGGCTATTCGTGCTAGTGCTTTTGATATTAGCGCTATTGCTTTAATGGGTATTAATGCTAATAGTATTATTGCTCTAGTCTTTGCTATTGGTAGCACTTTAGCGGGGATTGGGGGAATCTTCTATGCTATTTCTTATCCTACCATTGATCCTCTTATGGGGGTTTTAATCGGTCTTAAGGCATTTGCTGCTGCGGTATTAGGAGGGATTGGAAGTGTTGGTGGTGCGATGATTGGAGGATTTATTTTAGGTTTTAGTGAAGTTATGGCGGTTGCTCTTTTTCCAGAGTTAGGCGGGTATAAAGATGCTTTTGCTTTTTTGTTTTTGATTTTGGTTTTACTTTTTCGCCCTATTGGTATTATGGGTGATTGGAGATTAGAAAAGAGTAGGTTTTAAGGGATAATGTATAAAGTGCAAAATTTTTATAATAATTCCTTTGCTACATTAGGCATACATTTGTTGCTTTATAGTGGCACTATTGTGGTTTTATTTGCTTTGCAAGTATTATTTAATGATTATGCTTTAAGGGTTGTCAATAATATTTTGATTTTTGTTATTTTGGCGATTAGTTATAATCTTATTAATGGTGTAACCGGGCAACTCTCTTTAGAGCCTAATGGGTTTGTTGCTATTGGTGCTTATATTACTGCCTTAATGCTTTTAGATAAGGATTTGAAATTATCAATGTTTCAGCTTGAAGATCCTCATCCTTTTATCTTGGGCTTATATACAGAATTGCTTCCTGCACTTTTTGTTAGTGGGGTGGTGGCTGCTATTATTGCTATTTTATTGTCTTTTCCTGTTTTTCGCGTGAGGGGGGATTATTTAGCTATCGTAACTTTAGGATTTGGCTTTATCATCAAGATTTTAGCGATTAATAACCCGCAATGGACTAATGGTGCTATTGGATTAAATGAGATTCCTAATGATGCGGATTCTGTGGTTGCGGGTATTGGAGGGATTTTAAAATCTCTAGCTTTTTCTTCAGATATTCCGCCATTTTTGCAAGGTTTTTTTGGAATGATTTATAGGCATTCTTTTGAGGATGCTAATATTACCATCTTTTTTTGGAGTGGAATTATTGCTGTGGCTTCTGTTATCCTAGTTTTGCAGATTGTGTATTCTAAGTTTGGGAGGGCTATGAAAGCTGTTAGGGATGATGAGGATGTAGCCATTGCTATGGGGATTAACACTTTTAAAATCAAAACTTTTGCCTTTAGCACGAGTGCGTTTTTAGAGGGAGTGGGTGGCGGACTTCTAGCGGCTTGGCTTACCACTATTGATCCTAAAATATTTGGCTTTGAATTAACCTTTCAACTTTTAATTATTATCGTCTTAGGTGGGCTTGGAAGCACAACGGGTGCGATTTTGGGTGCGATTTTGGTTGTAGGTGGGGGTGAGTGGCTTAGGGTTTTGGATGAACCTTTAGTGTTTGGAGGGTTAGACTTGGGTGCTTATCCGGGGTTGCGGATGGTTTTTTTCTCACTTATTTTGCTTTGTATTATGCTTTTTGCTAGAGAGGGGATTATGGGTAAAAAAGAACTATGGGATTTAAACCCTAAAAATAAATTTAAATTCTTTGCAAAGATTCGTATTTAGAGATAATGGAAAGTCTATTAAAGCTTGAAAATGTTAGTATTGCCTTTGGTGGATTAAAAGCTATTGATGATGTGAGTTGTTGTATCAAGAAAAATCAAGTTTTTGGGCTTATTGGTCCAAATGGTGCGGGTAAAACGACAATGTTTAATATCATTACTGCAAATTATAAACCCACTTGTGGGAAGATAAGTTTTTTAGGTAAAGACATTTCTAAGTATAAGCCTAATAGCATTGTTAATCTAGGGATTGCTAGAACTTTTCAAAATATTCGGCTTTTTGCCTCTATGAGTGTTTTAGAAAATGTGTTAATTGGACTGCATAATTCAGCGCATTATAGCTTTTTTGAAGCAACCTTTCGTTTTGGGAGATTTTTTAAAGAGGAGCGGAAGATTAAAAAAGAGGCCATAGAGTTTTTAGAATATTTGGGGCTTGGTGATAAGATTTATCAAAATGCTAATGCCCTAAGTTATGGAAATAGTAGAAAGGTTGAAATTGCAAGGGCTTTAGCGACAAAGCCCAAGCTACTTTTGCTTGATGAACCAGCAGCGGGGATGAATCCTAAAGAAACAGAGGAATTAGGTGAGCTGATTATCAAAATGCAAAAAGATTTTGGATTAAGTATATTATTGATTGAACATGATATGCCCTTTGTGAATAAACTTTGCTCGGAAGTTTTGGTGCTTGATTATGGTAAGAAATTATTTAGTGGAAAACCTCAAGATGCGATTAATCATCCTGAAGTTATTGCGGCTTATTTAGGGGATTATTATGCTAAGAGTTAAGAATTTAGAGGTTTATTATGGTTTAATCGCTGCTTTAAAAGGGGTTAGCTTCCATATAGAAGAGTATGAAATTATCGCACTAGTGGGTAGTAATGGTGCGGGTAAGTCTTCAACGCTTAATGGCATTATACATAGTGTGAAAACTAAGGGGGAAGTGCAGTTTTTTGGTGCGGATATTACAAGAATTCCTACCCATAAGATTATTCAAAGAGGTATTGCCTTAGTTCCTGAAGGGCGGAGAGTTTTTATGAATTTGAGTGTGGATGAGAATTTAAGAATGGGGGCTTATTGTAATGATGAAAATTTCGTTGTTATGAAAGAGAAAATGTATGGGCTTTTCCCACGATTAAAAGAACGTTATAAGCAAATGGCGGGGACTATGAGCGGGGGAGAGCAACAGATGTTAGCTATCGCAAGGGCTTTGATGGGTGAGCCGAAGCTTTTAATGCTTGATGAGCCAAGTTTGGGGTTAGCTCCTAAGATTGTGGGGGAGCTTTTTGAAATATTGCTTCAATTAAGGGATGATGGAATCACTATTTTGCTTGTGGAGCAAAATGCCTTTGCGGCTTTAAAAGTAGCTAATAGGGCTTATGTTTTAGAAAATGGAAAGATTACTTTAGAGGATAATGCGGAGAATATACTTAATAATCCAGAGATTAAAAGGCATTATTTAGGAGGTTAAGCTTATTTTTTTATTAAATATTCTGTCATTTTAGCGATATAAGGGACAATTAAAAAGGCAATAAGGAATGCTATAATCCAAGCTTTTGGAAGGCATCTAATAACCATTGCTTTAAAGAATTTTCATTCAATCCAAGGTTTAAAAAGGTTATTATTCCAGACATTATAAAGCTCATAGATAAAGACATTAAACTTGCAAAAATAAGGCGATAGAACTTAGTATGGAACATAATAAGCCTTTTTGAGATATTAAAGACAATATTATTTTCTATCAAAGTAACTTATATTTTTATAAAACGCCATTTTAAATCGAAGCACTTTAAAATAAAATCTATTTTTGATTCTTTTCTATATTAAAATCCTGTTAAAACAATGGAATAACTTGCCATTAACTTTACCTCTTAATTTACCATACAAGATAACTAAAGCCATCACAAACCTATTGGGGATTAGAAGTAGAATCCTTATTCCTTTTCTTGATTGCTTCTTTTGCACCCTTTGGCATATTATCCTCAAAAAGATTATCAATTTCCTTAGGACGTGTTATCATCTCTTGCACAATAAAATTTAACATTTCAAAAAGTTTATAGGCAATCTTTGGATTATCGTTTATGTCTATCTCTTTTGTAGAATGCACCGCATTATTTCCTGTAATACGCACAATATGCTTTTTGAACTTTTAGGAAGTCCTCTAAAATTCTGCAAATTTTAAGGACTATTTAATTTTTATGTTGATATTATAAAGGAATTTTAATTCTACATAATAAAACGGCTATATAAGCTATATAATACTATAAAAAATAGGGGGGGGGGGGCGAGTAATGAATACCACTTTTAGAAATTATTTACTTGTATCTTTTGCCGCTTCTACAGCCTTACACGGTTTAGGTTTTACCGTCCCAAATGAAAATTACCGACAATTATGCGGAACCACCTATTATAGTGATACCTGTAACTTGACATCGTCGTATAGATTAAGTAACTATATGCGAATTTCTTATCTTGGTGGTCATCCTCAACTCCCTTTCCTCAATATACCCTATGACAAAGCTCTTTACGATAACAAGCTAAGTGATCCTAACAAAGGTATGGTAGATATACAAGGTCTAATAGGTGGTTTTACAACAGCAAAAATTCATAATCAAGGAATCCTTGGCAAAAACTTAAATGGTAACTTATCAATCAGTGTCGAAAACGTAATATTACAGATTACAAATTCAAGGAATATAACTGGGATCATTAAAGATACAGGGTTTAAAGGAGCTATCCAGTTACAAAAGAACACAGGGAATATTGGTGGCATTGATGTTCGTGGTAGGAGTGGTCTAACCACTATAACTAATCTCGGGACCATAGGAGTTATTACTACTAATGACAGAGGACAAATAAAATCATTGAGTAATAGTAAGTTCATAGGAACTCTTACTAATACTCAACGAGGAACAATAATTGATGACATAACAAATATAGGAACGATTAGGGATTTTAATAACCAAGGAAAAATAGAAAATAGCTTAATTAATTTCAATAGTATCGGAAACCTTGATAACTCTGGGACTATGAAAAGACTTTCTAACTTTCGAACCCTAGTTGCCCTTAAGAATACTGGAAATGTTGGAACGATTGTTAGCTCTGGAACTATAAACTCCCTTAGCAACACTGAAACAATAGGAACCCTTGCTAATACTGGAAACTTAGCAAGGGCAAGTAACGCTGGAACCATAACTTCCCTTAGTAACACTAGCAACCTAAACGACTTTAACAATACTGCTAACGGAGTTATAACCAACCAAGTAAGCAATACTGGAAATATTGGAAACTTTACTAATACTGGAAAGCTAAGTAATGGATTTAATAACCAAAGTAATGCAACAGTTGGTAATTTTACTAACATTGGGAATGCAGGAAACATTACTAATGCTGGAAAGATAACTACTGCAACTAACTCTGGAAGCTTAGCTACCCTTACTAACTCTGGAAGCTTAGCTACCCTTACTAACTCTGGAAGCTTAGCCAACCTTAATAACACTAAAAATATAGCAAATGTAAGCAACACTGGAAATTTAACTTCAGCTAAGAACACTGGAACTATAAACTCCCTTAGTAACACTAAAAGCATAGGAACCCTTGCTAATGCTGGAAACTTAGCCAACCTTAATAACACTAAAAATATAGCAAATTTAAGCAACACTGGAAATTTAACTTCAGCTAAGAACACTGGAACCATAAACTCCCTTAGTAACACTAAAAGCATAGGAACCCTTGCTAATGCTGGAAACTTAGCAAATGCTACTAACACTGGAACTATAACTTCCCTTAGTAACACTAGAAACCTAAACAACTTTAACAATACTACTAGCGGAGTTATAACCAACCAAGTAAGCAATACTGGAAACATAGGAAACTTTACTAATGCTGGAAAGCTAAGTAATGGATTTAATAACCAAAGTAATGCAACAGTTGGTAATTTTACTAACTCTGGAAATGCAGGAAACTTTACTAATGCTGGAAAGATAACTACTGCAACTAACACTGGAAGCTTAGCTACCCTTACTAACTCTGGAAGCTTAGCCAACCTTAATAACACTAAAAATATAGCAAATTTAAGCAACACTGGAAATTTAACTTCAGCTAAGAACACTGGAACCATAAACTCCCTTAGTAACACTAAAAGCATAGGAACCCTTGCTAATGCTGGAAACTTAGCAAATGCAAGTAACGCTGGAACCATAAACACCATTGCAAACAAGAAAAACATAGGAAACTTTACTAATAATGGAACCCTAGCAAATGTAAGCAACACTGGAACTATAACTTCAGCTAAGAACACTGGAACTATAAACTCCCTTAGTAACACTGAAACAATAGGAACCCTTGCTAATACCGGAACCCTAGCAAATGCTACTAACACTGGAACCATAACTTCCCTTAGTAACACTAGAAACCTAAACAACTTTAACAATACTACTAGCGGAGTTATAACCAACCAAGTAAGCAATACTGGAAACATAGGAAACTTTACTAATGCTGGAAAGCTAAGTAATGGATTTAATAACCAAAGTAATGCAACAGTTGGTAATTTTACTAACGATGGAAATGCAGGAAACATTACTAATGCTGGAAGCATAGATTATCTTTTAAACAAACAATCTGGAAATGTAAAAGCAATTACTAATGACGGGAACATAAGATCTTTATCCAGTTATGGAATATTAACTAACCTCGCTAACAAGAAATTTATAGAAGCCTTTGGTAACCAAGGAACTCTAACAAATGTAAGCAACACTGGAACTATAAACACCATTGCAAACAAGAAAAACATAGGAAACTTTACTAATAATGGAACCCTAGCAAATGTAAGCAACACTGGAACTATAACTTCAGCTAAGAACACTGGAACTATAAACTCCCTTAGTAACACTGAAACAATAGGAACCCTTGCTAATACCGGAACCCTAGCAAATGCTACTAACACTGGAACCATAACTTCCCTTAGTAACACTAGAAACCTAAACAACTTTAACAATACTACTAGCGGAGTTATAACCAACCAAGTAAGCAATACTGGAAACATAGGAAACTTTACTAATGCTGGAAAGCTAAGTAATGGATTTAATAACCAAAGTAATGCAACAGTTGGTAATTTTACTAACTCTGGAAATGCAGGAAACTTTACTAATGCTGGAAAGATAACTACTGCAACTAACACTGGAAGCTTAGCTACCCTTGCTAACTCTGGAAGCTTAGCCAACCTTAGTAACACTAAAAGCATAGGAACCCTTGCTAATACTGGAAGCTTAGGAAGTGCTACTAACACTGGAACTCTAGCTAACCTTACTAATACTGGAAGCTTAGCCAACCTTAGTAACACTAAAACAATAGGAACCCTTGCTAATACTGGAACCCTAGCAAATGCTACTAACACTGGAACCATAACTTCCCTTGATAACACGAAAAACATAGGAGACTTTATTAACGCTAATGGTGGAACCATCACCAACCAAGTTATTAATAAAGGAAGCATTACAAGCTTTACCAACCAAGGAAACTTAAAAGGTGGATTTGTAAATAATACA
>NZ_JRPC02000034.1 GCF_000765745.2 Helicobacter apodemus | reverse complement strand
TTCTGTAATTCTTGCTGTAAGATTTCCTGCTTCTATTTCTTTAGCAGTGGCTACAGATTGTTCTACAGCTTTTGTATCTTGTTCTAAGCCTTTTTGAGTTTTTTGAATGTTTTCATTAATAGCTACTGCCATTTGACCAAATTCGTCGTTAAATCTTGGTTTTAAGTTAGATGGATATTCGCCTTTATGTTGCAAGGCTCTAAAAAACTTATAAAGATGGTTTGAGATATTAGTAATTCTTGTTGTTATGTTTCTGTGTATATAGAAGAACAATACCAAGGTTAATATTAATAAAATAATAATACTACAACCTAAGATAATATAATTTAATTTATAAACATTGGCATAAATGGAATCTATGGGGGCTAAAGCTAGAATATTCCAAAAAATACCCGTTCTATAACCAATTTCAAAATTCGTTACCGCAACTAAATTTTCTTGCCCTTCGTAGTCTATAAAAGAAAATACCCCATTTTGGCGATTTTTAATAGCATCTATTAAGGTGTTATCATTTTTTTGATTGATAGCACTAGAGAAATTTTTTACAAGAAGATCTTTGTTGGGATGTGAAGAGATTATTAAATCTTCTGAAAGTAGGATTCTATAGTCATCATTAAAAAATGAATATTCATTGCTATTGAGTTTTTTCGATAGGTTCTCTAAATCAATAAATATTCCAACAACACCTTGCGTGATATTTTGTCGATCTTTTAAAGGAAAGTTAATGGCAATTCCCAAATGAGGTTGTTCTCCCCCAACACTTTGTATGCTTGGATTACCCATAGATATTTTTCCGGTTTTTAATGTTTGCTGAACGCTTCTCAAATCTGTAATTACTTCATCTGGTGCTATCATTACTACACTACCTGGATTTTGAACGTCATTATCTTTAGCTATTAACATAAATCCACCATTGTTTAATTTATATGCAGAGGGTATTGTATCCCCAATGAAATTTGCATCTTTTATATAAATATAACTATAAGTTCCCCAATTATTATTATCTAGGACATTTACGACGCTTTCTGCTAAAGATTGTAATTTGTTATATAGAAGAATTTTGGATAAGCATTTGGATTCTTCCGTGAGAATTTGCAAGTGCTGTATAAACTTCATTAAAAATTATGAGAGAACTTTTAGCGGCATCTTGAGAAACTATTTCTAGTAAATCTTTGCTACTTTTTAATTGAATATTAGAAGCAGCAATAGAGATAATAATAGACAAAGACCCCAAACAAAGAATAAAAGCTAATGAAACAATGATAGTAACTTTTGTGCCAATTTTTAGATTTTTAAACATAAATCCCCCCGTTTTGTATAAATTAGATTACTTAGATAAATGAAATTATAATTATTCAATCTTAAAAGATTGTAATTATTATGAAAAGTTAATAAAAAGTTTATCTTTGGTTCTTTAATTATCTTAAAGACCTTATGTTGGGAGCTTTTTTAAGGATTGTTGGTAATGGTAAAATTGGCGGAATTTTTTAGGGAGATTCATTTTTCTATAAATCTCCCTTTCTTGTTTATTTATCCTAACATTTAAGAGATAGGGAAATATATAAATTTTATTATTTCTTTTTTCTAAAGCAATTTTGTCCCCAAATACTAAGGAATATTCTTGCTGGTTTAAGTATTTTTGGATTTGGAATTTTTGCTTTTTTGAGAGGATATACCCTAATTTTTTATAAGCTAAATCAATCGCATATAAGTCTTTTGGTGTAGAAGTAAAACAATAATATCCTCCTAAATCATCAAGTGCTAATGTTAATTTAGATTCCTCTAAAAGCTTAAAGCTAAAAGCAATTCCCTTTTTAAACTCTTCTAAAATCTTATGGGTAAAATGGTAGCGAAAATAATTGCGTTTAAAATGCGTATTAGAGTTGCTAAAATCTTCAAAATAAAAGATTTTTTGCTCTCTTAGATAGTTTAAAATTTCTTGTTTGCTAATACCTAGCATAGGGCGGAGAATATTATATTCATAGTCTTTGATTCTTTGGGTGATGTGAGGCTGTATCAGCATAGCATTGATATTTGTTCCTTTACAAAACTGCATTAAAAACCATTCGAACTTATCATCAAGTTGGTGCGCTAAGACAATATTAGTATAAGTTTCTTTTAAAGCTAGGCTTTGAAAAAATTCATAGCGGATAATTCTTGCATTATGCTCGAAGTTCTTTTCTATTTTTGGAGATTTTAAAATATGGCATTGTTTATTATCCCAAAAACAGAGTGTTTTTGCTCTTTGTATTTCTAAGATGGATTGACACCTCGTGCCATAATCTACAATGGCTATATCAAAGTTAATACCATAAGATTTTAACAAAAAATAAAGTGCGGTAGAATCGGCTCCACTTGAGAAAGCTAAGAGATTTTTCCCTCCTCTTAAAATTTCTAGAAACTCTAATTTAGGCTTTTCCAATAACACAACCTATAAGAGTATCCCCTACAATTTCTGTTATTTTTATGCGATAAAATCCAAATTCTAAAGATTCTTCAAAGGTTTTATCATTAATTAAAATCTCTCCATCAATTTCTGGAGCAAATCGTATATCCCTTGCTTTATAGAGGTATTCACTTTCCTCACTAATGCCCTCTAATATGGCAGTAATTTCTTTGCCTACTAAATTTTTTAGGCTTTGTTGGTATTGCTTTTGAAAAAGAGTATGGATTTGTTTTAGTCTTATATTTTTAATTTTTTGTGGGATTTGTTCCATCATCGCACTTTTTGTCCCTTCTTCACAAGAAAAGCTAAAGAAATTTATCCTATCAAAGTGAAAAGATTCTACAAAATCGCAAAGTTCTTTGAAGTCTTCTTCTTCCTCTCCGGGATGCCCTATGATAAAGCTTGTGCGGATAAAGCTATCGGGAGCTTTTTGCATTAATTTTAAAAGATTTTTAAATTCCCCATTGCGTCCCATTTGTTGTAAAACTTTTTTAGAGCTATGTTGCAAGGGCATATCAAAATAATTATGAAAAATAGGGGATTGAATGATTTTTTGAATAAGTTTTGCAGAAGTTGTTGCGGGGTAGAGATATAAAATCCTTGCACTTTTAATAGGGATTCCTTCATAAACTAGATTTTCAATTCCTTCAATTAAATCCACTAATCCATCTTTAATGCCAAAATCTCTTAGGTATGAGCTTGAATCTTGGGAGATAAAAGTAAAGTCTCTAAAACCTTTTAAGGCGAGATTTTTCACTTCTTTAAGGGTTGAATCAAGTGTTCTTGAATGAAGCTTTCCTTTAAAGGAGGGGATAGCACAAAAGCAGCATTTTTGGTTGCATCCTTCAGAGAGTTTAATATAAGCGTGGATTGTAGAATTACTAATAATACGCATATTATTTTGTATTAAAAAAGTTCCTTTTTGGTTAGAAACAATAGTTTTTCCACTTTGTTTTCTCTCTTGTATGAGTTTATCAATCTTGTCATAATCCCCAACGCCTGTAATAATATCAATTTGTGGAATCTCCTCTTTTAACTCTTTAGCATAACGTTCGCTTAAGCAACCACTTGCGATTAAAAGTGCATTTTCTTTTTTGTTTGCTAGAGCGTTTAAAATCTCTCCAATACTTTCTTTTTTAGCCGCTTCAATGAAGCCACAGGTATTAATGATAACTAAATCCGCTTCGCTTAAATTTTGGGTATTTTCATAATCTTTTAATTTCCCTAGCATAACCTCACTATCAACGAGATTTTTAGTGCAACCAAGCGAAATTAAATGTAGTTTTTTGCTCATTTATAAACCTTGTATTTTTTTTAAGGCAGCTTTTACCATTTGTCCTACTTCATTAGGTTCTAAATCTTTTGTCGCCTTGTGGATAATATCATTTTTATAGCCTAGGGATTCTAGGGCTAAGATAACTTGATGGAGATTAGAATCTTCTTTTGGTGGTGTATTATGGCTAAGCTCTAAAGACCAACCAGAGAGTTCTACTAAGATTCTACCTGCACTTTTTGGTCCAATTCCTGGCACTTTTTGCATAGATGTAATATCGTTGCTTTCAACGACTTTTGCAAAAGTTTGTGGGGTATAAGTTGAGAGGATTGCCATCGCTACTTTTGGTCCTATGCCATTGATTTTAATGAGGGTATCAAAAAGCTTTTGTTCATTTTTTTCTAAAAAACCAAAGAGCATTTGAGCATCTTCACGCAAGATATGCGTTGTTAAGAGGGTTAGTGTTTCACCTATTTTTTGGGAAATTTGATTGCTTGTTTGTAAGGAGATGAAAACTTCATAAACTACTCCTGCACATTTTAGGGCAATCTTTGTTGGTTCTTTTAAAAATATTTCACCTTCTAATGCTATAATCATTGTTACTCCTGCAAAATTAGTTGTTTAGTTTGTTTATTGTAAGAGACTTTTTTGGGTTGGTTAGGTTTTGGGATAAGCATTAATTCTAGCTTTGGTGAATAGAAGTGATAATGCACTTCGTTATATCCTACCCAACCGCTTTGTATTTCAATTGTTGCATTTTGTGTTGCCTTATCAAAAGTGTTTAAGTCTTTTAGTGATTGTTTATAAGTTTGGCTAAGTTGGTTGATTGTTTCTTGTTTGTGTTTGAGGTCAAGAACAAGTTGATGATAGGCTTCAAATTCTTTAAGAAGATAACTAGGAGGGGTTGTTTTGGTGTTTTTATAAAGCATTAGGGTTTTTCTTGTCTCATCTGCAGTCGGCTTGAGTTTTTGGATATGTAAGATCTCTGCTTTTAGTTCTTTAGTTAAAATAATAACTTGTTGCATTGAGTCATTCTTTGTCTTTATAAGTGTATTAAAATATTCTTTAGCTTGTGGGCTGTAATTAGCAGCGATGAAAAATTTATTTTCTCCTTTTAACATTGTGGCAATTCTAATATTCTTTGTTGCGTATAAAAAAGCATTAGTATGGAGTTTTTGAATAAAAATCTCGTCTGCATAAATTTTTCCCCCATACATTTGTTCTACTTCTACTCTTTTTCCCTCGATAATACCTGTTTCAAGATTTTGTATTTTAATGATCTCTCCATATACATAACCTTTATGTATTTTAATGGTGGCATTTTGGGCGTAAATTTTTGAGCTTTGGTGTGTAAAACCCCCTATATTTACTTCTTTAACCTTTATTTCTGCATGAGCACCGACATTTCCTGCAATATTGACCTTAGAGGCTTCTACTTTCATTCCTTGCCCTAAAGATTCTTTGAGGTTATCTGCTTCTGTAATATTAATAGTAGTGCCGCTATCAATTCCTCCTATGAGCGAACCTGTCGTTTTAAGGCTTACTTCTTTAACTTCAAAAGTATCTTGAATTTGCAAATAATCTTTATCATATTTTAAAATCCCTCCTATGGCTGATAGATAATAGATGGCATTGGGATATTCTTTAGCTTTGATACTTGCACTGTCATATTTTAGAGGGCTATTTTGATGTAATATTTTTGGTACTTTTGGGATAATATATTCTCCACGAGTATTTCTACCGGGTTTGCCTTGCAAGGCTTTATGATAAATACAAATAATTTCATTTTTATTAATGGTTTGAAAATTTTTTGTTATTTCTTTTTTAAATTCAAGTTTAGATTCTAGGGTTGGTAGAAGATTGGTACCCTGAACTAAGAGATATTTTGCTTCTTGTTTTAAGGGGTATTCTAAGCTAGATAAAAACTCTTTTAAGGTTTTTTTTTCTGCAAATTCGTTAAAAATGAGGATTTTATTCCAAACTTTTATTTTCCTTATTTCTTCATAGAGGGATTCAAAGATGGTATCGGTATAAGTAAAACCTACCCTAAAGATTAAAAAAATTTCTGAAAATATTTTATCGGCTTGAAAATGGAATTGCCTCTGTTTTTTGGATTGTTCTTTGATTGTAACGCAATAATGTTGGGTAATAGTTAAATTTGAGTCTAAAAGATTATTGCGATTATTTAAAAAAAGATTAACTTCATTTTGTGGAATAAGCTTTAATTGTTGATCTTGAGAAGTTTTTTTATAAGTTATAATATTTTGTAAATCAAAATCTAAAGTATTAGGGTCTTTATTAAATTTTGAGGCTACTTGTTTAATGGCTAATTTAATATTTTCACATTCATTAACATAGTAAGGCTGAAATGTCGAGCTTGGTTTTTTGTTTAACATATTCTAAAACCTTTTTATGTAAAAATAATTTTTTAGTATTGTAATGTAAAATTACTATAAGAAGTATAAAATTAAAAGAGGCAAGGTGTTTTTTAAAGCTTTTTTAACCAATAGTAGCGGAATTTTAATATCAAGAATATTAGGGTTTATACGCGATTTGTTGATGGCTACTATTCTTGGGGCGGGAATTTATAGTGATATTTTTTTTGTAGCTTTTAAATTCCCTAATTTATTTCGTAGAATCTTTGGTGAGGGGGCTTTTAATCAATCTTTTTTGCCGAGTTTTTTAAAAGCTAGATATAAAGGGGGATTTGCTCTTAAAATTTTTTTGAATTTTTGCCTTTTGCTCTTGTTTTTTTTGTTGTTGGTGTGGGTGTTTTCTTGGGAGATAACAAAGCTTTTAGCTTATGGGTTTTCTGAAGAGCTTATTGCTTTAACCGCACCTTTGGTGGTTATTAATTTTTGGTATTTATTATTAATCTTTATCGTAACCTTTTTAGGGGCAATCTTGCAGTATAAACATAATTTTACCGCTTGGGCGTATTCCCCTGCAGTGTTAAATATAGCGATGATTATCGCATTACTTTTAGCACAAAATTCCGATTCTTATACAAGTGTTTTATACCTAAGTTATGGGGTTTTAGCTGGTGGAGTTGGGCAGATTTTATTGCATTTTTATCCTTTGTGGAGGTTGAAGTTTTTTAAGCTATTTTGTGTAGGAGTAAAAGAATTAAAGTGCAAAAAGGATTTTATTTATAAAAGCGTAAAATCTTTTTATAAGCAGTTTTTTCCAGCTATGATTGGAAGTTCTACCGCACAAATCGCTTCTTTTGTGGATACCTTGTTGGCTTCCTTTTTAAGCAGTGGCACTATTTCTTATTTGTATTATGCTAATAGAATCTTTCAACTCCCTTTAGCAGTTTTTGCTATTGCTACTTCTGTGGCACTTTTTCCTTTTATCGCAAAATGCCTTAAAGATAAAAAAGAGGATGTAGCCTTAAATGCTTTGAAAAAACCTTTTTGGCTTTTATGTTTTTTGTTAAGTATCTGTGTAGTAGGAGGTATTTTATTACAAAGGGAGATTATTTGGCTTTTATTTGAAAGGGGGAAATTTTTGCGTGAGGATACACTTCTGACCGCTTCTGTGTTTAGTGCTTATATGGTTGGGCTTTTGCCTTTTGGATTAGCTAAAATCTTTTCTTTATGGCTTTATTCGCAAAATCAACAATCTCTAGCGGCTAAAATTTCTGCTTTTTCTTTGGGGATAGGTGTGCTTTGTTCTTTGGTTTTAATGCAATTTTTTCAAGCCTTTGGATTAGCATTAGCCGGAAGTATTAGCGGAATGGCGCTTTTATTACTTACTTTGCATTATTTTGGTTGGAAAAAGTTTTTTATCCTTTTAAAGAACTGGAAGTTGATTATGTTATTGGTATTATCTTTAAGCGTAGAGATTGTAGGTATTAGTGGATTTAAGTATTTTGTTTTTGAAATTAGCTCCTAATATGGCTTAAGAAAAATTTTAATCGTTCATTTTTTGGGTGATTAAAGAGTAGATGGGGAGATTGGTCTTCTAAAATACTACCATTTTCCATAAACAATACGCGTGTAGCAACTTCTTTAGCAAAACTCATTTCGTGTGTTACACAAATCATACTCATTTCCTCATTAGCTAAGTCTTTCATTAGTTCTAATACTCCTCCTATCATTTCTGGATCTAACGCACTGGTTGGTTCGTCAAAGAGCATAACTTCAGGCTTCATCGCTAAAGCCCTAGCAATAGCGATTCGTTGTTTTTGCCCACCACTAAGGCAGGAGGGGTATTCGTTTCTTTTATCATATAAATCAATTTTTTCTAAGAGAGCCTTTGCGATTTCTTGGGCTTCTTGGGGGGTTGCTTTTTTTAGCTGTATGGGTGCTAAGGTGATATTATCTAAAACATTGAGATTATTAAAGAGGTTAAAATGTTGAAAAACCATCCCCATTTTGCTTCTTGCTTCATCAATGTCCTGACGCATTTTTAAGTCATATTCTTTAATCTTTAATTTCAAGGCATTTTTAGAGATATTTTGAAGCTCTGGGTAGAGATTAGGGCTTAAATTAGAGATTCTTTTATCATTAAGCCATATCTCCCCACTATCTGGAATCTCTAGTAGATTAAGGCAACGCAAAAAAGTGCTTTTTCCTCCCCCACTAGGTCCTATAATCACTACTTTTTCACTTTTATGGAAAGTTATATTAATCTTATTAAGCACAATTTTTTGCTGATATTTTTTAATAAGTTCTTTAACTTCTATCATTTACTTTAATTTCCATTGACCCTAATTTTCACTTTTTCTTAATTTTCTCTCATAAAGACTAATACAATAACTAGCTATTAAAACAAGCACTAAATAACAAAGCGCTAAAGAAAAGTAAGGCACCATATATTCATAACTTGAACTCCCAATAACCCTAAAGGCATAGGTTAAGTCATGCACGGTAATGTAATTAGCCACAGAAGTTTCTTTTAAAAGTGTAACAAATTCATTGCCTAAGTTTGGCAGAGCATTTTTAAAAGCTTGGGGGAAGACGACAAAACGCATACTTTGGTTAGCGTTTAACCCTAACGCCCTAGCAGCTTCATTTTGTCCTCTATCAATACTCAAAATTCCACTACGCATAATCTCACTAACATAAGCCCCACTATTTAAACCAAAAATAATAACTGCTACAAGTAATGCACTACTTCCAGCTAATCCTAAAAGCGGTAAAATAACAAAGTAAATAAAGAGGAGTTGTACCACAATAGGAGTCCCGCGAAAAAACCCTACATACATTTTAACTATTATCGTAATATATCTTTGCAAGGAGTTTTTTTCTTTTTTAGTGATTAAAATAGCAATGAGTGTGCCAATGATAATACCGATAAATAATCCACAAATTGAAAGTAAAATCGTAACAAAAATTCCTTCAAGGACAAGGTGATAACTGCCTTTTAGGATTAATTCTTGATAAAAAATTGCTAATTTTTCGCTCAAATGCAGACCTTAGAAGTATTTTTGTAGGATTTTTTCCATTGTGCCATTCTCTTGCATTTGTTTTAAAATATCGTTGATTTGTTGTAATAAGATAGGGTTGTTTTTATTGACCCCAACCCCATATTTTTCCTCTGTTAGGTAGGTGTTAATGATTCTTGTGCTAGGATTTGTTGCAGCAAATATTCTAGCGGGTGCCTCATCAATAATAACTAAATCAATTTGCTTATTTGTGAGGGCATTAGTTGCTAAACCTCCATTAATAAAGCCTTTAACCTCTGCGTTTTTAAATCCTTCAAATCCCCAGCTTTCATCACCCATTGCATAAAAGGCGCCCGTTGTCCCACTCTGAACCCCAATTTTAATCCCATTTTTTGCCCTAATCCAATCAATAAGTGCTTGTGTATCTCCCTCTAATGCAGGATTATAATCTTCCTCCCTAACAATTACAACTTGTGCGGCATTATAATAAGGGATAGAAAAATCAATCACTTTAGAGCGGGTAGGATTAATCGTTAATCCGCTCATTCCAAAATCTGCATTACCACTATTAATAGCACTTACCACAGAATCAAATTCTATATCTAAGATTTCTAAAGTTTTTCCTAATTGTTTCGCAATTTCTTGTGCAATTTCTATATCAATTCCTTTAAACTCTTTGCCCTCTTTGTATTCAAAAGGAGCAAAGTTTGCTGCTGTAGCTACAACTAGTTTATCCTCTTTTTTACAGCCTAAGAGAAAGAGGGGTAATATCATTAAAAATAGCGTTAAAGAAAGTTTTTTCATTTTTCACTCCTTGAAATTTGGAGAGAGATTATAACAGATTTTGCAAAATACTGAAGGTAAGAATTGATAGTTTTTCTAAAAATATCCTCATTTTCCATATTATGAGTTAGAACACATAGAATCTTTAGAGAGTTGTTGTAATTTATGAGTATTTAAAGAAACTTTTGTAGCAAAAGAGTTAGCTTTATATTCTCTAAAATCATTATGAATACGTTGTGTATTATTATTGTATTGATTTTATAATAATCTTTTTATCTAACACTTAAACCTTAAAACCAATAATTCCTTTCTATCCTTGCCCTTAAAAATTCCCTATATCTGTATAAGAAGTAATAAGAATTTGTGGAAGATTCTTAAGCTATTTAATTTTATTAATTAACCTTATTGAAACTCCCTTTTTATACTTAAACTTATACTCTCTATATTAAATATTAAAGAGAAAACAATTTGCGTTAATAACATTTAGAATAATCAAAAAGAGACAAAGATTATAAAGTGTTTAAAAAAGCATACAAGATTGCAAATCTTTAGTAATACTAAAATATTACTAAAGAATCCTAACAATACTAAACAATCCTTAAGAAATAAAGTAAGTAATACTTTATAAGAAGTTAAACCCTTATCCTTGATAAACCCTTTTAAGGTTTAAACTCTATTAAACCTAACCCTACAATAAACTTTAAAAGAATGATAAATAACCAACAAAAGATTCAAACAAAACTTAAGCTTTCAAAGAAATAACCTACTAAAACTTTAAAAGAATAAACAAAAACCAATAACCCCACTAAAGCTTTCTTATATACAACAAAAGAAAGCTTGATTGAAACTAAATAAAACCCTTAAAGGATAAAGTAAGTAATACTAACTAAAAGTAAGTAAAAGCACTAAGCTTTATTGACTCTTAAT
>NZ_JRPC02000033.1 GCF_000765745.2 Helicobacter apodemus | reverse complement strand
AAGCAGTTATTAGACTTAAACTTAAGAATAAAGTAGAGCTTGATACTAAAGAATAATTGAGGAATTTAGGATTCTTAAGATTAGAATCTAAAAACTTAGGATTAAATAATTGAGGAATTAAACTTTGAGAATCTAAAGCTTTAGGATTATCTTTATAAACTTTAGGATTTAACAAATTAGAATATGTTTTAACATTAATCCTAGAGTATAGAGGTTTAAGATTAGAATTAGAATCTAAAAACTTAGGATTAAATAATTGAGGAATTAAACTTTGAGAATCTAAAGCATTAGGATTCATAGCTTTTGTATTAAGATTAGAATCTAAGAGTTTAGGATTTAAAACTTTAGAAGTCTTAGAATAAAAACTTTGAGAATCTAAAGCTTTAGGATTACTTTTAGATTTTAAAGTAGAATCTTTTGTATGAGATTGTAAAGTTATAGTATTTGCAGTTTTAGCATTGACTTTAGAATTTGTTTTAGAATGTAAGACTTGGCTTCTTAGAGGAATATTATTGCCCCCCCCCCCGCAGGGTATAATGCTTGTTATTTAATAGAATATTTTGCATAATATTGCAACCTCTTTTTTTGTATGTAGTTATTTATGTAGCTATTAGGGAATTTATAGCTAAATTATTCTAAAAATATGGTTAAACAGCTAATAAGCATTAAAGAATTTCTGTTTTTAATACTGCACCATTTGCAGCGTTGCTTACAAGTAAAGCGTATCTTTTTAGCCATTTGCTTTTTATCTCTTTTTTTATGGGATTCCATTTGTTTTTACGGGATTTTAAAGTTTGAGAATCTACAAGTAATTCTAAGCTTCCTTTGCTTACTGAAATAGCGATTTTATCCCCATCTTCTACTAATGCTATTAATCCCCCCTCTGCAGCCTCTGGGCTAATGTGTCCTATACAACCACCACGGGTTGCCCCACTAAATCGTCCATCGGTGATGAGTGCCACAGATTCCCCTAATCCCATCCCCATAATAAGGCTTGTAGGACTTAACATTTCTTGCATTCCAGGTCCCCCTTTTGGTCCCTCATAACGTATCACTACAACATTCCCTGCTTTTACCTTACCTCCTGCGATACCCTTAATCGCTTCTTCTTGAGAGTTAAAACACACCGCTATACCTTGAAACTCTTTCATACTCTCTGCCATAGCGGCGACCTTTAGCACTGCACCTTCAAGGGCTAGATTTCCATAGAGGATTTTTAGCCCCCCAACTGGTGAATACGCGTTTTGATTATGGCGAATGATATTAGAATCTGTGATTTTTGCGTTTTTTATCCTCTCGCCTAAAGTCTCACCGGTGATAGTGAGGGCGTCTAAGAACAAAATAGAATCTTTTGGCATCGTGTGTGAAATTGTGTTTTTAAAATCTTGAGATTCTGAAATTCTAGTATCTTGCGTAAGATTTACATTTCTTTTAGCAATTTCATTCATTACTGCATTTACTCCCCCCGCCTTATTAATATCCTCCATATGAATTGTGCTTAATGCGGGTGCGATTTTGGCAATATGTGCGACATTTTGGGCAATTTGGTTAATGGATTGTAGTCCAAAATCTATCTCTGCTTCTTTAGCAATAGCTAACATATGCAAAATCGTATTGGTGCTACCCCCCATTGCCATATCTACCACAAAGGCATTATGCACTGCCTTAGCATTTAAAATATTGCGGAATTTAAATTTCTCACTTAAAGTAGAATCTAGTGCGATTTCTACGATTCTACGCGCGGCTTTGCGTAAAAGTTCCTCTCGCTCCTTGGTTAATGCAGGGATTGTCCCATTACCCTCTAATGCTACACCCATTGCTTCACAAAGGGTATTCATAGAATTAGCTGTAAACATCCCACTACAGCTCCCACCACTTGGACAAGCTTTGCATTCTATTTCATAAAGTCTTTTTTCGTCAATCTTGCCATTAGCAAATGCCCCTACTGCTTCAAAGGCAGAGTTTAAATCTAAAATTGTGCCATCTTCAAGTTTGCCCGCAAGCATTGGTCCCCCACTTACAAAGATGGTTGGCACATTTACACGCAAAGCCCCCATAAGCATACCCGGGACGATTTTATCACAATTTGGGATACAAATCATCGCATCAAGTGCGTGGGCGTTCATCACGGTTTCTATAGAATCTGCGATAAGCTCCCTACTTGGCAGGGAATAGAGCATACCGCTATGCCCCATAGCAATACCATCATCCACGCCGATTGTGTTAAATTCAAAAGGCACACCACCGACTTTTCTAATCTCCTCTTTAATAATTTGGGCATAATGGTTTAAGAAAAAATGTCCGGGAATAATATCAATATAACTATTGGCTACACCGATGAAAGGTTTATCAAAATCTGAATCTTGAAGTCCTGTAGCTCTTAATAAACTCCTATGGGGGGTTCTTTGGTAACCTTTTTTGATAATATCACTACGCATATTTACTCCTTAAGTTTATAAAGTAAGCTTCCTAACTCGTATCTTTACAACAATATTATTCTATCTTTTGACGCAAGAAACTAAAAGGTGGGAGCGGTGCGGGGAGCAAAATACGATTCTCATTCCCGCTATGGATAGCCTCTAGCTCTTTGCCATTTTCTAAGAGTATTTTATGAAATTGTAGGAATTTTTTGCCATCTTTGGTAAAAATCCTTCCTAATTCATTCTCACAATCTCTAATAGAGGGACTATGGGGGCTAATAATTTCTTTAGCCTCTTTAGGGCGTATGGTAAATTTACATAAGGCAAATTTCCCATCTTCGCTTACTTCGGCATTGACTTGGTAACTCCCCTCACTAATGGCGGTTTGATGATTTTGCGTATTGAGTTTTTCATAGGGGCGATGGATAAGGTAACCATCACTAAAACCCCTATTCTTTAAGGTGTCTAACTCTTGCTCATAAATCTCTTGCCTAAAACTCCCCTTATAAAAATCCCTTACTGCCATTTTATAAGCATAAGCGGTAATTCCTGCATAATAGCTAGACTTCGTGCGTCCTTCAATTTTAAGAGAATCAATGGCATTACTTTCTAAAATCATCGGAATATGCTCTAAAAGCTTCAAATCTTTAGCGTTAAAAATATGTGTGCCAACACCCTCTTCTTCTACTAATCGCATCATAACACCATTGTCGGGATTCCTCACATAATATTCATAATCAAATCGGCAGTCATTCGCACAACTACCACGATTTGGGACTCTACCACTTTGTAAAGCAGAGATAAGGCAACGACCAGAAAAGGCAAAGCACATACTCCCGTGTATAAAAATCTCTAATTCTAAATTAGGCAATGCCTCTTTAATGCTTATAGCGTCTTTTAAACTTATCTCACGAGCGGCAATTATGCGTCTTACACCCATTTCATAGAAAACTTCGGCGTCTAAAATGTTTAAGACATTTGCTTGTGTGGAGAGATGAATAGGGATATGGGGGGCGATCTTTTGGGTAAGTTTTATCACTCCAGGTGTAGCGACAATAAAAGCATCAGGGTTTAAATCCGCCATTTTTTCAATATGGGATTGGAGCAATTTTAATTGGGAATTAAAGGGAAAACCATTAATAGTTACATAGATTTTTTTGCCTTTATTGTGGGTATATTTTACACCCTCACGAAAGGATTCAAAAGTAAATTCCTTGCCAGAGCGATTGCGTAATGAAAAATGGCTTACACCTCCATATACAGCATCAGCTCCATATTCTAATGCGATTTTTAGTTTCTTAAGATTTCCAGCAGGAGAGAGAATCTCCGGCTTTTTTTGGGGTTTCATTGATTATTACTAAGACTAGATACAAGTTTTTCAATATCCTCTTCATTGAGGACATTTTCTGTATTATCACCCTCTATATGCACAGCAGAGCTAACGCGTTTAGAATCATCAATCTTGCTTTCAAAAAGAGAATTCATATATTTAGCAAGAGAACGCATTACATTAATAACGCGTTCAATTTTTTGGCGGTGAATATCTTGGTATTGCATAATATCCATAGCTTCTAAAGCAGCATTGCTAATATCTTGGATATTATTAGTAATAGTTTTTAATACTTCTTTTATATGTTGAATTTCCTCTAGTTTTTGTGAGAAAGTATGAAAATCGGGAAACTTTTTATGGAGTTTTTGGAGCATTTCTTCTTGGGAATTGATAAATTTTTCAAACTCACTTAAGGATTCTTCAATAACCCCTCCTGCATTATTTATCACCTCTAATTTATCAAAGGTTTGTGAGGCTTTTGCTTCTGAATCTTGTGTTACATCATCAAGTTGATGAATAACTTTATGTTCTGCATTAGGCGGAGGGGGTGGCCAAAGCGTATCTTGCTCTATCCTAAACTTACTTGGCATCTGATCTTTTTGTGGTAGTTCCTCTGTATCTGGTTGAATATCTTCTTGAGTTTGTTGCTCTGAAGTGCCATCATTTAATAATGCGTCTAATTCTTCTTGAGTCATTCATCAACCTTGTTAATTTAAAATTTTATTAAAAAATATCAGTTGATTATAGAATAAATTCAATGTAAGTTTGATTAAATTTATTTTAAATTCTTAATAAATGCTTGTGTAAAAATACAATAGAGTTTATCTGTAAGCTTGTGGAGTTAATAGTCAATAAAGGTTGAGAGAAATGCGAATTTGGTAGCGGGGGATGGATTTGAACCACCGACCTTTGGGTTATGAGCCCAACGAGCTACCGGGCTGCTCTACCCCGCGTTAAAAGCTAAATTTATAAAAAATACAATGAAAATGGCTGGGGTACAAGGATTCGAACCTCGGAATGGCTGGACCAAAACCAGCTGCCTTACCACTTGGCGATACCCCAATAATCAAAGAGTGGGATTATACTAACTTTTATTGCAAAAGTCAAATCTATTTCTTATTCTTTACCCTTATAATAACTTCTATATGCTCTTGATAATGGTATCTCCACAAATCCCTTATTTTAGATTTACAATTTAGTCTTACAAGAAATTTGCAAATAATGTAAAGGCTGATTGATTCAAGCTCATATTGCATTAGATAATTTTTAATAAATTTTAAGCAAATTTACAATAAGAAAATTACAAATACTAAACTTTCAAAACACTAAAATAAAGAATATGCACTAAATTATACATTCTTTAAAGATATAACAAAGGAATATTAATGAAACTTTTTACCAAATCCCCTATTGCAAAATTTTGTTTTTTATCTCTAGTTTCTAATACCCCAAAGCTTTTATATTTATTCTTTGGGCTAGGGGTTAGTGCCTTAGAGGCAAACTTAAGCAGTCTTAATCAAATTGAAAATAGGAGAATAGAGCAAGAAAAGCTCCAAAAGCTTGAAGAGTCCTTTATCCCTATGCCTAAAGCCTCCCCTAAAGTTCCTTTAGAAAATCAAGAATTTGCCTATCCCATAAAAGAAATAGCAATTATTGGCAATACCATTTTACCCCCTAAAGTGCTAGAAAAATGGAGAAATACACATAAACTGCTAAAAGATATGCAATCCTTGCAAAAAGCCATTAATCACTTAGAAAATCTCTATCTTAATAAAGGCTATATTAGCACAAGGATAAAAGTTGATTTAAGTCAAGCTAATTCCCCTAATGCAAAACTTATCCTTAGAATATTAGAGGGCAAGATTGATAAATACCTTTTTAATCATCAAGAAAACTTACTAAAATCCACCCTTACCTTTCCCAAGCGAAAAAATCAGCATTTTAATATCCGCGATATTGACCAAGCTGTTGATAATCTCTCTAATTTAGCTAATATTTCTATTAATCCCTCCTCCAAACTAGGATATAGCATAGTTAATGTAGAAACTCCTAAAAAACTAGACTTAGGGGGCAAACTTAATTATAACAATCTAGGACAAAGCAGCACTGGCAAAGCAAGGGCTAAAATCTCCTTAAATTCAAAAGATTTCTTAGGATTTAATGAAAGCCTTTTTTTCTACTACCAACAGCGTCTAAATCCCAAAAAAAGAAAAAATAATGCTAAAAACTATCTGCTATCCTTTGGCTTTCCTTTTGCATATTATAATGTAGGTTATAGCTATGAGAGTTCGCATTATAAACAAGATATTTATGCCCTCAATAGAATCTATACCGCACAAGGAAGTTCCACGACCCAAAACTTCAATCTCTCAAAAGTTCTCTACCGCAATAGCAACTCAAAACTTCATTTTAAAATCAATCTTGCCTTAAAGAAAATAGACAACTTAATTGACAATCATCGCTTAACCCTTAGCTCAAGGAGACTTTCAGTAATTTCTATGGAATCTTCTTATCTTGGTAGAATGGCTAATGGTTTAATCAGTGCTAATGTGGGCTTACATCAAGGCTTAAAGCATTTTAAAGCCAATAAAGATAATGAATGGTATCGCACCCCTAACACACCAGAGGCAAAATTTTTAAAATACTCTTATTCTCTTAGCTGGTATAAACCCTTTAATGCTTATTACTACAAAATAGATTTTAGCGGACAAGCCACCAAAGATATTTTATACTCTAATGAAAAGCTCTATATTGGTGATGATACCACTATTAGAGGATTTAAAAACAATGGATTGCAGGGGGATAAAGGGTTTTATTTAAGGAATGAATTAGGGGTTAATCTTAAAAACATCAAGCCCTTTATAGCCTATGATATAGGGCACATAAAAAATTCTTATGGCTTAGATGAATATGGGAGAGAATTACAAGGAATTTCTATGGGTGCAAAAATCACTTATAAATCCCTAGAAGCTGATTTAACTTTCTCTCACGCACTAAAATACCCTAAAACACTCCCAGTTAATGGCAAAGAAATTTATACAAGCATAACTTGGAATTTTTAAAAGGGATTGTTTAAGCATATGTAACTTTTAGTAACTTTATAGCTTATATTTTCAAAGCCCTAATGCTTAGAATCTAAAGCATTTTAAAAAATCTCCCTTCATTATCCTTAATAAAAAAGATTCTCAAAAAAAGAAAATTTTAATAATATTTTCAATATAAATATATCTACAAATCAACACTAAATCGCTATTAATACTCAAAAAGAATAGACTTTAGGATAAGGGCAAAATAAAAGAATTTAAAAAAAAGAAAGTTTTAATATAAGGAATAAATTAAGGGGGAGATAATGGGTAATGTTTGCAATTATCAGGTTTTTAAAAAAATAACACAAGCTATAGCACCCGCTAAAACCTTAAAAATCCAAATGCCATTATTGCTCTCTCAAAAACCTTTAACCCAAAAAACACATTTAACCCTTAAACTACCTATACAGCCCTTAGTTAAAGCCTCTAAGCCTAAACCTTTTTTATCCCTTTTATTATCCCTTATACTCCCTATCACTTCTACTTATGCCGCACAACCCTCCCCCAACCAAATAGTTGATAGAGAAAAATCCCCCTCTTTATCCTTAGATAAGACAAATAATGGCGTGGATTTAATCCATCTAAGCACTCCTGATAAAAACTTACAATCCCATAATGTTTTTAAACATTTTAATGTCGATAAAAAAGGGGCTATTTTAAATAATAGTAATGCTCTAATTAACTCTAAGCTTGGAGGAATGATTCCTCCAAACCCTAATTATGCCCCCAATGCTCCCTTAGCAAAAGAAATTCTGCTTGAAGTTTCGGGAAATACTAAAAGCTCACTTTTAGGTTATTTAGAAATTGCAGGAGGCAAGGCGGATTTAATCTTAAGCAATCCTAATGGGATTTATTTAAATGGTGCAGGTTTTATTAATACCCATAATCTCCTTTTAAACACCACAGCAAACTCCCCACATCCTCTCTATGATTCTAAAATAGAAATTGATGGCTTAGGGGCAGATTTAAGCACACTCAATAAAGCAGAATTCATCACGCAAGTAGCCCATTTAAACGCACCCTTATATGGAGGAAAAGAAGTAGTCTTTAACATAGAGGGTTTTAAAGATTCTAACCCCTCCTTTGGCTTTGATGCAAGAATCCTTGGTTCTTTGTATGCTGGGAAAATCACTATTATTGCTAACAAAGAGGGAGTAGGGGTAAAATCTGAAGGCGGACTTTATGCTAATGCGGATTCTTTAAGTATCAATGCTAAAGGAGAGATTATCATCAAAGAAATGTTAGCTAAAGAAAACATTGCTTTAGAGTCTTTAGACAAAATTACTTTGACAACAAAAGCCCAGGCACAAAAACTCTCTATCAAAAGCCCTACTTTAGAAAGCACCGCAAAACTGCATTTTAAAGATTTCGCAACCCTCACAAACGCCTTTAAAAACACTGGAGAGCTTAGAGTCTCTAATCTTAATATGCAAAGTAATAACTTTAATAATGGTGGGGATATTAAAGGACACACCTTTAGTCTTAATACTCAAGCTTTAGAAAATACAGGGGGGATTGTAGTTCAAGATTTAGTGCTTAATACGCAAAGTTTAAAGAATAATGGAAAACTTTTAACCCAAGACTTACAGCTTAATACGCAAGATTTTAGTAATTATGGAGACTTAAGGAGTGAAAGGGCAGATATTTTTACAAAAGACTTAAATAATAATGGCTTACTTTTAAGCAATACACTTTTGATACAAACTAACACTTTAAATAATACAAATGCTTTAGAAGCTAACACATTTACCCTTACAACCCAAACTTTAAATAATAATGGGAATCTCCTAGCTTCTAATCTTAATATGCAAAGTAATAACTTTAATAATGGTGGGGATATTAAAGGACACACCTTTAGTCTTAATACTCAAGCTTTAGAAAATACAGGGGGGATTGTAGTTCAAGATTTAGTGCTTAATACGCAAAGTTTAAACAATCAAGGAAACATTAGGGCAAATACTTTTAAGGCGCAGCTTAAAGATTATAACTTCAAAGATGGAGAGATTTTAGTAGAGGATTCTTTATCCCTAGAGGCTAATAACCTAACACTCTCTAAAGCCTTTAATACCCCTTCTAATGTCTTTATAAACCTTAAAGGGGATTTTCATAATACTAAAAACTTTTCTGCAAACTCCCTGCATTTACAAGCTAATAAGGTTATTAATAGCTCTTTAATAGCCCTAAGGGGGGCTTCTTCTCTTAATAGTCAAACTTTTAATAATGCCAAAAATGCAAGACTTTTAAGCCTAGGAGATCTGCAATTAAAAAACCAATCCTTGCATAATCAAGGGGAGATTCTTGCTAATTCTTTAAATATCCACACCCATAGGCTTGATAACCTTTCAGCCTCTATCCAATCTCTCCAAGACTTTAATCTCTCTACCAACACACTTAATAACCAAGGAAGTATCCTGCAAAGCTCTTATACTACAAGGTGGTATTATCCGCAGAATAATCCCAAAAAAGCCCCCGCTATTGCGAGTAAAGAACTTTTTTTAAAGACTTTAGATAAAGACTTCCAAAATCTTTATAGGCATTTTAGCAAACCCCAAGGGCAATGGATTAGTAGCCCTTATGTTAAAAATATAGAAATTCCTAACTCTAGCCTTAAAACTCACAAAGCCTCTCTTAAAGCAGGAGGTAATTTCACCATAAAAGCTAAAGAGATTTTAAACCAAGAAGCAGAGATTATTGCTAAGAAGTCTTTAAACATCACTACCCAAAACTTAAAAAACACAAGAGCTTCTATACCCCTTAATCTCAAAGTGATTTATGGGAGGGATTATGAAGTAGTAGAGCATAGAAGAATCCCTTTAAATGGTGACTTAAAACCAGAAACAATAAAACAAGAAGCCTTAAAAGAGGGGAAAGTAAGCAATGAAAGATTAGGGAGGATAAGAAGGGGAATAAGAAGATATGCTTGGGCTTATAACTACACCCTCACCAAAACCCTAGCCCCAGAATATAAAAGTAGCTATGCAACCTCCTTATTTTCTAATACCCCTACCCTGATCCTAGCAGGAGGAAATGCTACTATCCAAGCACAAAATATTCTTAATCAATCTTTCTTAGGCTTTAGGGGCAATACTACCTTAAACACCCATACACTTAATAATGCTAAAGATGCTACGCTCTTTAATAATGCCACTCTATCCTTACAAGCCCATAGCTTTAAAAATGAAGGAGAGATTAGGGGAGAAAATCTTAATGCGACCCTTAATACTTTAGAAAATAAGGCAGGAAAAATAACTTTTAATCAAAACGCTTCTTTGAAACTACAAACTTTAAAAAATCAAGGAATTACGAATAAAACCTACTCACAAAAGTGGGTAAATGCGGATAAGAGTGCCCTTATTTTAGAGGATATTCCAGAAAAAGATTTAATAGAGCCTAGAGCCTCTCTCAATGCTCAAAGGACTTCACGCAAAAATGGCACTTGGGATAATAGCCCCCCAGAATATATTGCAGGCTCTGAACTCATCACCTCTAATGCACCAAGTTTCAAAGCTCTTTTAGAGGTTAAAGGAAACCTTAATATACAAGCTAAAGAGATTTTAAACCAAGAAGCGGATATTTTAGTAGGTAAGGATTTAGAAATAACGACTAATGTTTTAAACAATGCTAAAACTCCTCAATATGCTAAGGTAGATTTTACCCTTAATCATCCCTTTAGGTATAGTAAGAAACGCGGAAAATTGAGACCTTGGGGTTGGGATAGTGCAACTGCAAGCACTCAAGGAAGCACAAATCAACTCTTTTATTCAGCCTCTCAAACTTCTATCCTTGTAGGGGGTAAAGCTAATATTAAAGCTAGGAAGATTGGGAATGGAGAGATTTTAGAAAATCGTAAAAATACTCAATTTAGTAAATCTACGCCCTTCATAGCTCTAAATCCCCTTTTAAACTTCCTAATCCCTGCTCCAAATAATGCTTTATTTTCTAAGGGTAGAAAAGCAACCCCTACTCCTGCTACTTATAGCCTTAATCTCTCTGCTTTAAATAACTCACTTTTTACTTTAAATACTAATAAAGATTCACCCCTTTTAACACTTAATCCTACTATTGCAGAGTTTTATAATGATACTAATGTTACTCCTAATGTTAATAATGTAGGGATTAAGACTTCTTCTGAAGCTTTAGCTTCTACTACCCTAAAAGCCCCTATAGAATCTAATCCACTCTATACAGATACTTCTATGCTACTCTCTAGTGATTATTTCTTAAATAAACTAGGTTTTAATCCAAAGAGGAGATTTTTAGGGGATAATGCTTTTGAAAAGATTCTTATTACTCAAAGTATTCTTAATCAAAGTCCTAAGCAATATCTAGGGAATATAAATTTTAACTCTTTAAAACAAAGTCTTTTAGAAAATGCTCTTTTAGAACAAAGTCGTTTAGGTTTAATAGCAGGGATTCCTTTAACTCAAGAGCAAAGAGAGGCTTTAGATAAAGATATTCTATGGTATGAATACCAAAGCATACAAACTCCAGATGGGGAAATACAAGAAGTTTTAGTGCCTAAGCTTTATTTAGCTAAAGATTCTTTTAATACTTCCAATGCTTTAACAACTGCTTCTAGCATAGAGGTTCAAGGGGATTTAACCTTACAAGCTAATACCCTTAATAATCAAGGAACAATTAAAGCTTACAATCTCTTTGCTTCCTTACAAGGCTTTATCCAAGAATCTAACTTTAATGAAGCAAAGATTGAAGCTAAAGATAATCTTTTAGTGAATGCTTTAAGTTTTAAAAATCTAGGAGGATCGTTAAAAGCAGGAGAGAATCTTAATATTAGCACTCAAGACTTCCTTAACCAAAGTAAATTCTTAAAGGGTAATCTTTATAAAGATAATGCCGATACCTTTTATCAAAACACTTTCTTAAAAGATAGAGCTTCTATGGAGGGTAAGAATATCTTTATTAAAGCTCAAGATTTTAGCTCTAGGGCTTCTTTGTTTAAGGCTAGAGATTCACTTTTTATTGCAGCAGAGGATATTTCTCTTTTAGGGGATAATAGCTCTAGGTCTATCCAAAGAGGAGCAGGAGATAATAGCTTTTTAAGTGTAGTTAGTAATCATAGTGGAAATTCTTTAGAAGCTAAGGATATGGTTATATTCTCTCAAGGAGATATAAAGAGTATAGGCTCTAGTTTCTCCGCTCAAGGGGATTTAATCTTAGAATCTAAGAATCTTTATTTACTACCAGGTAGGAATATAGAGAGTTTAGAGATTAAAACAAAGCATAAAGGAGCCTTTAAAAGCACACAAGAAATAAGTTTTTATGAAAAGAGCACTTATAGTAAGAATACCTTAGAGGGGGCTAATATTGCTTTAAGGGCTAAAGAGGATTTAATCCTTTATGGGGTGGATTTAAAGGCTACGCCCTCTATTACTTTAGAGGGAGCTAATATCCTCCAAGCAGGGGTTAAAGATACTATTAAGTCTTATCATTCTAAAAGCTCCTCTACTTTCTTTGGGCTTTCTAAGAGAGAGTTTAAAGAAACTTCTTTGAAAGAGCAAG
>NZ_JRPC02000032.1 GCF_000765745.2 Helicobacter apodemus | reverse complement strand
AATTGTAGGAATTTTTACCTAAAAGGCGGGGGGGTAGAAACCCAATGGGGTTGCAGAAATTTTGTGCCAAAACTGCACTTTTTGCTTCAAAAATTGATTTTCACTTTTTAAAATTATTCATTTAAACATTAGTTTATATTAGTTCATAACGCCTTTGTGTGTGAGTGTGTGGGGCAATAAGTATGTATTTTTGCCCTTGTGTGTGGCGTTTGCGAAATGCTTTAATAGGAGAAACAAAATGAGAAAAATAGAATGGACAGATAAGACTTGGAATGTGATAACAGGCTGCACTGAAATATCTGCTGCGTGTGATAACTGCTATGCTAAGGCTATGACTAAGTGTTTGCAAGGAATGGCAAGAAAAGAAGCACATAAGCCTATCATATGTAAATTTTGCCATGAAGAAATGAGCCAAAGGTGCGATAGTAAGTATCATCTGAATATGTATCAATGCCTTTGTAGAGAGAACAACGCAATATTTAAAACATTGCCAAAATACTATTTGGGCTGGGATAAAGTTGTATTCCATAAACAATCCTTGAACGATATTTTAGACAAAAAGAAATATCCAAGTGGAAGTAAAATCTTTGTTAATTCTATGAGCGATACTTTTCACGAGGATATTGAGCCATATTGTCTTACAACAGCATTTGATTATATGAGGCGTAGGCAAGATTTAATCTTTCAAATCCTTACTAAAAGAGCAAAAAATATGCTTGATTACTTTAATGGCTATGTCTTTGATGGTTATTTGGAAGAGCATAGCACATTAGAGAATTACTTTAGGAGTGAAATGTATAAGCATATTTGGTTTGGTGTAACTGCTGAAAATCAACAATATGCAGATGAGCGGATACCTTATCTTTTAAGGCTTAAAAACCTATTTAAGGATTATTTCCACCAAGACTTAAAAATATTTGTATTTATTGAGCCTTGCTTAGAGAATATAGATTTAAGTGCGTATATTGAATATTTAGATTGGGTGATTTTAGGGGGTGAAAAAATCCCTAACAATCCTAATAAGTCAAGACCCTCAAAGACAGAATGGGCAGAATCTATATGGAATCAATGTAGAAAAAAAGATGTGCCATTTTTCTTTAAGCAATGGGGGAATAATGTTGAGGAGAGCATAAAGCGTGAAAAATACCCCTTGCTTCCAATGTGGATAGAAAAACATAAAGAATTTCCTTACCAAAAAAAATGGATTGTAGAAGTAACAGGTTGTAATGCCAGTAATTTTTATGAAAAGGTTGAGTTTGATACACAAAAAGAGGCTCTTGTCTATCGAGCCAATGAATATGTCAATCGGAGAATTTTTCATAAAGATATACATAAAATAACAAGAGAGCATAGAGAAAGACTTTCAAATCGCTTAGGCAATAAGGACATGAAATGAATGAGGTTGAAATTGCAAATGAAGTAATAAAGATAGGAATATTTAAGGACAATTTAAAAACTGCGTATGATGAAATAAAATTCCTTAATCCGCAGTTTAAAGTAGTATCTAATACTTATCCTTTCAATCAATACGCAGTTTTTCATTTGCAACTTCGCGAGTATCAAAAGGGCAGAAAGAGGGTTTTACTTCATATTCAAAATGGGGAGTTTATCCATCATTATGAGTTTGGAGTAAAAGAATTTGAATTTATCATAAAAGAGTGGAGGTAGATAATGAAACTACAAGAATTGGATTTTAGAGTGTGGGATATTTCTAAAAAAATATACTATAACAATTTAGAATTTTCAATGATGCCAGGTGATAAAAAAACTTTTAGTATAAATTTAGGGATTATCTTTGCTAAAAATGTTGAATCTGCTTCTATGCTTAGTAGCAATTATGAAGTTGAACTATACACAGGATTAAAAGATAAAAGTGGCAATAAGATTTATGAGGGAGATATTATAGCCCATTGTGTTGATGGAGGAGGCGTTGAATATTATTCAAAAATAGAATTTAATCATAAGAGAGGAATGTTTGAGTTTGTTTGTATAGAACATCCAGTTATTAGTGATTTTTCATCCCCACTAAATCCAAGTATAGAAGTTATCGGCAATATCCACGAGAATCCAAAGTTATTATAAGGAGAGTAGAGATGGCAATTTTTACCAAAGAGGGAATACACGAGATATTTGAGGTTAATAACGATAAAGACTACATAGTAAATGAGATAGCACGAAGTGTGCGTAAGAGAAGTGAGTTAAATGATTACATTGTGGAACTTACTAAACTTTGTATGACTTAGGGTTTGTATGCTTCTTAAGCAACGACCCTGAAAAAACTATTGAGATTAAAAGGATCAACAATGAATGATAATTTAAATACCTTATTTAAGGCATATTGTGAAAAATTTAATGTAAGGGAAAAATACCAACAAGATTTTAAAATACAAAAAAATGCTTTACAAACCATTATCCATAATCACCAAACTAATACCTTGTTTTATTGTGGTAAATGTATGTGTATATGGCTTGTTGATGTGGTTTGTTTTGTTGGCATTATCCCTATTACGCCTTTTATGATATTTTATGAAAAAGTCTATAAGCAAGTTAAAGGTTTTATAAGATTTAAATCTTTGACGAAAAAACACAAAAAAGCAATTCAACAGCTTATCACAACAGCTCCGCAAAGATTAGCACAAATTCATAAAGAACAAAAGAGTAAAACACTCAATACTAATCAAATGCAAAGCCTATCTAATGAGGCAGAAATTTTAAAAGCCATCTTAAAAATAGGAAAACAAAAGGAGAAAAACCAATGGATAAAATAAGTGTTACTTTAGATTCTAGGATTTTTAATTACAACTATGCCAAGGCAAAGGAAAATTTGGGACCTGGAAAAACTATCCTTATCAAAAAAGATGCTATTTATGTGAGTGATACTTTTAGTATTCTAAAAATACAATGTGATAATAGCGATTTAGAAAAAGACCTATGGTTAGATTTTGAGCGATTAAAAACTCATTTTAGGTATTTTACAGGGAAATTTGAACTCCAAGTGGCACGGATTAATAATGTCCAAAATAGCATTTTTTATAAAAACTTCTTTGTTTGCAATTCTTATGTGTTTGAAACAAAGGATTTTAACAAACCTTTTAATACTTTTAATACTTATTTACAAATGCCCCCATTTGTTGGTATAAATTTAAATGACTCTGACCTTATCTTTTTACGATTTGGTGTATTTTGTTTTTCTAACAACGCATTAAAAATCTTTGATAGAGACTTAAATTTCATTAAGGAAATTTCTCTTTTATTACCTGGAACACCAACACCCGAAAATTCCACTTTACATTATTTCTCTTGCCAAGAGAGTCTTAATGGGTTTTATGCCAAAGATTTTGCCTTTTATATAAAAGGCAAAGAAGAACATTATGTGTTTTATTTGTCTAGTGAGGATATGGAATATATGGAATTTCTCCCCTATAACAACATAAAACAGCTAAAACAACCACAACAAAAGGAGAACAAATGAAAAACATTGATGAAATCTTATACCAAAGAGGGCAAGAATATGGAGACTTTAAAGTCAATTGCGAAAAACTCCTAGACTTTGCTAAAGACTTTAAAAGCCAAGAACTAGAGCACAATAATGCTTTAGGCTTTTATCTAAGCTTAAAGTTAGCAAGGCTTCATTATGGGCTTGAGCGTGGTAAAACCTTACAAGAATTACAAGAAAGTGATTCTTATGTGGATTTATGCGGGTATGTAAAACTCATCAAGCAAAACTACAACACTTATAGAATGGGTTTTGAAAAGTCGGTATTTGATGATTATTTTACCACTACCTTAAAAGAAGCAGCTAATAGCCTTTTAAGACAACCCTAAAAGGATAGATATGCAAACTAATTATGCTTTTATGGATTTAAGCAATACCGACTTTTCGCATCAATTTTTGCATAGTTGTAATTTTGCAGGTAGCAATTTACAAGGATGCAATTTTAGCCACTGCACTTTAAGCTATTCTAATTTTAGGAGTGCCAATTTAGGCGGGGCTAATTTAACCTCTTGCAACCTTTTAGGCACGGATTTGTCAAAAGCTAATTTAGAGGGGGTTAATTTTGCCCTTTGTATAGGCAATGGGGTAGATGTCTTTTCTATGCAATTGCAAGAAGTTCCTTTTGTATGGACTAAGCAAAAGCTCTTTATTGGAACTACTAGTATTGAAATAGCAAAGTTTGTTAAAAACCCTAGCCAAATCTTAGAGAATCTCACTCATTCTTTAGGGGGATACTTGCATATCCTAACACAAGCCATAAATTTAACCATAGGAGAATAATATGTCTATGATAATTGGAAAGAAATCAATATATAGCCCAAAGTATTATTATGTCAAAGATGGGTTTATTTATCTTAAAAAATCACATAATATCATTGATACCTTTGTGCGTATCTCACCAACTAAAAAGGAGAAATAATGTCTAAAATTCAAAAACCTTTAGTCAATAGGGGTGGAAAAATCCATATTCACACCAGTGTTAATGGAAATCGTCTTAGATTTTCTACCTTTTTACCCTTTAATCCTGAGAATATAGAGTTTGTTAGCACTAATTTAGAGGCATTTATTGATAATCATTTAAACCCAAATATTAGCAATGGAAACAATGATTTTTTATATTATGGGAATAAATTCTTGCAAACCCAAAAGCCCTTTATTAAGAAAAATACCTTTTTGCAATACCAATCAACCCTTAAAGGCATTGTAAAAATAATCGGCAATAGACCTATTAAAGCCTATTATAAAGACCATATAGAACTCTTTTATACCAAGCTTTTACAAAAAAATCTATGCTCTGCTACTATTAGTCTTTATTGTATGGTTTTAAATGCAATTTTTACTTTAGCCGAGCAAAGCAGGAGTGATTTTAGAAATCCTTTCTTTAATAAAAAACTAAGGAATATTAAGCCCTCAAAAGAAAGAATGGTTTTTAGCCTAGAGGAAGTCTTTGCCATCTTAAAAGAGAGTAAAAGACCAATGTATCCTGCCTCCTTGCACCTTTACTTAACCCTTGCTTTTTTTAGTGGTGCTAGATGTGGGGAGATTTTTGCTTTAGAATCTAGCGATTTTGATTTAGAGAATAAAACCCTAAAAATCACTAAAACACTAAGTGCAAATGGTATTCAATCCCCCAAAACAAAGACAAGTAATAGGGTAATTGATGTGTTGCCTCCAATTTTAAATTTAGAGCTAAAAACACAAGGTAGGCTCTTTAAAGGAAAATACGCCAAACTTATCCATAATTTCAGACAATCTTTTAATAGAGTATTAAAAGCCTTAAATCTCCCCAATGCAGATCTTTATTGCACTAGGCATACTTTCGCTTCTATAATGCTGCAAAAAGGAGAAGAGCCAATGTGGATAAGCCAAATGCTAGGGCATAGTAATTTAAACATTACCTACAAGGTTTATGCCAAATTTATAAAAAGCAGCAATAAAGAAAGGGCAACCTTTTTAAATGATTATAAGGAGTAAAAAATGATAGTTAAATCACAATGCAAAACAGATTATACAAAGGTAAGCAATGCCTTTATCAAAAATGAGACTTTAAGCATTAATGCTAAGATGGTAGGGATACTGCTTTTAAGCCTACCTAATACTTGGAATGTCAATGTTGCGTATTTAGCAAAAACGCTAAGTATTGGAGAGACAACGATAAGAAAAGCCATAAGAGAGCTAATTGATAATTCTTTCTTAAAAAGAATACAGGGCAAGACAAATGGGAAGTTTAATGAAGATATGTATTATGAATTTATAGATCCTCAAGAGGAGGAGATTTTTATAAAAGAGGAGGAAATAACAGAACCAAAAATCATAGAAAATTTAGAATTTAATCATCTCCTAAACCAACCCTTGCAACAACAAGAGCAGGATTTAGCAGAAAGCTTAAAAGAGCCTAAAAATAATCATTCCTCCCGTTTGATAGAATCACCGATTACGGAAAATTTATCAACATATAAAGATAGAATATATTATAAAAAAAGAGAATCTATATTAAGACAATCACAAAAAGTTATAAATTTATCAACACTCTTTATTAAGCCTAAGAAAAATCTTGAATTAGATTTTAAAGACTTTTCGGACCAAGAATTAAAATCCATACAAAACTTTTTTAATTACCGCAAGGAAAAACACAGAAATCTTTGCCTTAGCACAAAGAAAAGCATATTAGACAATCTAAGAAAGCTAAAAGAGCAAGGAGAGGATATTATTAGCATTATTCAAACAAGCATTAATCGAGGTTGGAGCGGATTATTCCCTAAAAATAAAACCACAATGCCTACCTATGGCTTTAGCTCTAGGAAATCTTTAGCTAAAGAATTAGCCAAAGATAAGCAACAGCAAGATAAGCAAGATAAGGAACTTATTATGCAACATATTGGTGAATTAAGCCCAGAAAATCTAGCCAAATACGAGCAAGGAAAGATAGTGCCTTTAACGATTGATGCAAAGGTTAGGTATATCCAAAAAGAGGGTGATTTAGTGTATTTTGTAGCTTAAGGAGAGAAAATGCACTACAAAAAGACAAAAACCCCTAAGATTCATTCAGGGAGCTTTTATTTAACAGAACAAACCTTGCAAGTTTTGAATTTTATTGCAGAACTTGAAAATATAAGCCGAAGTTTGATTATTGAAAATGCTTTAATTTCTGCCTTTAAAGGATTTAAAAATGGAGAGAAAAAAAAGAAAAAAATTTATCCTAAAGCAAAGCACAATCAAAAAAATAGGAAAAATAAGCAAACAAAAAAATATATCCAAAAATGCTTATTTGCATAAGTGCTTAGATGATTTTTTTATACAAAAATCATCACAAAATTTATTTATTTTTCAATTCTTAAAAGATTGTGATAATGGAAACACGCATATTTAACGAAGTATCTCTTTGTAAGATCCGATTAGAAAATGAAGTATTAAAGGAATATCTCATAGAGTTTATTAACATTATTCCTAAAAGCTATTATCAGAAATTAGCCTTTGTCTTAAATGATACACAATTTAATATTTCTTTAAATGAGTTTGCAAGGATTTTTAAAAAAGAAATGCTAAAAACTTGCGAGCAAAAGGCATATCAAGGGCATATTAAAAACTTTGTAGGCACAAGGCTACAAGAAATAGAGATTATAACTAAAGCTCTGTATTCTCAAGAGATTAAAAAATACCCTAAATGGGTTCAAGAGGCATAAGAAACAATGGAAGCGATGATTTTAAAATCAATGGTACATTACCAGGAGGATTTTTTTGAGTTTTTAGAAATTGTGACCCAAAATTGTTTTTCTAAAAAGGGTTTAGATATTTTAGAAAAAATGATACCCCTAAAAGAAAAAGAAGCTTTAAGCATACAAACACTACTTTCTTCTTTAGATGAAAATTTCAAGCAAAGCGATTATTTTTTAAACTTCCTCTCTACAGAGCCAAACCCTAATTATTTAAATTTTACGCAAAATTTCATTTTTGAATCTAAAATCAAAAAACAAAGGCTTTTAGCAGACAAACTAAAAAATGCCAGTAATGATAATGTCTTGCTAGATTTATCAATGCTGCAACAACAACTAGAAATACATAGCAATGACTTAAAAACTGAAAAGGAATGGATTGAGGAATTAAAAGATAAAGTCAAAATGCCGCAATATCCTACTAAAATTGATTTTTTGGATTCTTGTTTTAATGGGGGATTCACACTCGGGCAGTTAATGCTTATAAGTGGAGATGCAGAAGCTGGGAAAACAATGTTAGGCTTACAAATTTTAGAAAATCTAGCTAAAACAACCAAAGTAGGCTTTTTTTGCTTTGAATTTATGATTGAAAATCACTTGTATCGAAAACAAAAGCAAACTAGTGGTTCAGATAATATTATTATAGTTAATGAGGGATTTGATATTTATGAGGTTGTAGCAAATATTAAAAGAATGTATAAAAAGGGGGCTAAGTTTTTCTTAATTGATAGTCAAATGCGCCTTACTACCCCCCAAACTCGAAGTATGGAGGAGGAGGAAAGCTTAAAATTTAGCACACTTGCAAGGCTTTGCCATACCTTAAAAATCTTTGTGATTTTAATCGTGCAAACCGCTAAAGGAGATAAGGATAATCCTATGGGGAGCAAAAAGGGAGGACACGAAGCAAGTATCACTATTAGGATAGAGAAAATCCCCGAACAAAAGGGAGAAAATACAGATTTCAACGAAAATGAGCGAATAATCATTGTCAAGAAAAACAAGCAAACAGGGAAGCATTTTAAAGAAAAGGTATTTTTTAACCCCAAAACCTTAACCTTTAGTAAAGAACAGGAACAAGAGCCTTTAGAAGTGTTTTTTGAGGATAGTAAAGAAACAATGATTATTGATACACCAAAGATTTAAGGAGTTAGTATGGAAGAAATTTATCTTTTTATTTATGGGATGGTTTTTGTGTTTGTCTTAGGCATTATTACTGGGCTTGTTTTGTGCGTTATAAATGGAGTATGATAGATGCAAACTCTATCTTCTAATTTACAGCGTCCATTTTGCAAAAAGGGGCATAACACCTTTTTTACTTCAGTTCCATTTAAGAGCAAATTTACATTAAACACTGGGTGGTTATTTGCAAAGCAATTAACATTGATTTTATCAATTTTAGGAAAAATTCTAGCCTTTATCCAATACCCTGTAATAATCCCTGCAATATACATAACTAAAGCAGTCGGGATTCCATTTTGTATTAATAAATTAAGCATATCAAACATTAAAAACCTTTCTTTATATTATACCAAAACAAGGAGTGTATTATGGTTACCAATCTTGAAGCACTAAAAGAGAGAATAGATATTATAGAGGTGCTTAGTAAATACCTACCTTTACGCAAAAGTGGAGTAAATTACACCTGCAATTGCCCCTTTCACCAAGAAAGAAGTCCCAGCTTTATAATCTCACCCCAAAAACAGATTTACCATTGTTTTGGTTGTGGAGCTAGTGGGGATGCTATCAAATTTTTGCAAGAATATAAAAAGCTAAGTTTTGAGGAAGCCTTAGAGGAAATTGCTAATGATGTGAATTTTACCCTTATTAAAACCCAAGCAAAACCCCAATACAAAGGATATGAAGCCCTAAAGTCTCTTAATGATATTTTTAAAGAACATTTAAGGGCAAAAGAGAATGAAAAGATAATGCAATATCTGTTTAATCGTGGGTTAGAATTAGAGGATTTAGAATCTTTTGATATAGGATTATGTCCTAATACTTTACCAACAGAGTATAAAAAGGAATTAGTAGAATTAGCTATAATGTATGAGAATAATAAAAGCCCATTTTCTAATCGCATAACCTTTGGTCTTAGGAATGCTACGCATAAAATAGTAGGATTTTCAGCAAGGATTCACCCTTATGTTAATTTTATAAATACTGCTAAATATATTAACTCTAAAGAAAGCAGAATATTTAATAAATCCCAAATACTCTACAACCTAAGCAAGGCTAGAAGTGAGATAGTCAAGCAAAAAAGTGTGTATGTTGTAGAGGGTTTTATGGATTGTATTGCTCTTTATAAAATGGGGGTTAGAAACTGCGTTGCCACTTGTGGAACTGCTTTTAATACCCACCATTTAAGCAATATTAATCGATTAAAAGAGGATATTCATATCAACCTTTGCTTTGATAATGATGAAGCAGGACTTATGGCTTCAAAAAGAGCTTTAGAACTTTTAATCAATCAAGGTTTCTTTAACTGCTCTTTGTCTTTTTTAAGTGGAGGATTTAAAGATATAGGGGAGATTTTACAAAAAAAGGCGGAATTGCAGTTTAAAAATATCGATGGCTTTTCTTATTTTTGCCTAAATGGCATTAAAACCGCACAAACACCTAAAGAAAAAGAGCAGCATATCAACAAGATAAAAGCTATTATTGCAAGGCAGAGCAATTTTTATCTTAAAGAGGAGCTAATAGCCAAAGCCATAGATATGCTTAATCTCTCCCCATCCTTTTTTACACAAAGTAGCAAGAATAATAAAAATACTTCTTTAGAACAATCCCTTTTAAAAACCTTGCTTTTAGATGAGAGCTTAATTGAAATCACTCTAAATTGCTTAGATAATGAGGATTTAGGAGAATACGCCCAAGATTATGAATCTTTTGTTTTTAAAAAAGTTTTAACCCAAAAAGCAAGGGATATTTTATTAGATGAAAGTATTTCTACCATCCCCTTTGCTAAATTTAAACACTGCGTATTGGAGCTAAAGAGGAGATATTATAAATTGCAAATAGAAAAAGCCAAAGCTAAAAGGGATATTGATAGCCTCATTCTTTATACTACAAAGATGCACGAATTTTTTTAACCCTCTTTTTGAAGTCTTTAAAAAGCTAATATTGCAAAAAAATTAAAGGGATTAAAAAATGGAGAGGATTCTTCTTGATTTTGACGCATTAGAAAACGATGGCATACCAAAGGCAAAAACCATAGATTATTTGAGAAATAGGGTAAATACGAATATTGCGTGGGAAAAATTAGAGGAGAGCTTTAAATCACTGCCACAAGGACAAAAAGAGGAGATGATTTATAATGCACTAAAAAGCAGCAATAATTGGGAAGCTTATCCCTTATCTATACCGCAAACAAACACACAAATAAATCCCCAAAACCAACAAATGCCCCCTATACATACTAATGATACTCAAGATACCCTGCAACAAGACACCCTTAATAACAAGCCTATTACACAAGAGATTTTAGAAAAAGACGATAAGATTAAAAGTCCTATTGAAGGTTTTGCTTATCTCTTTGATGCTAAGCAAAAAAGAGAGGATGAAGCCTTTAGGGCTAAGAGTGAAGTGTTTTATAGTGATTTTTTAAACAAAGCCTTAAAAGATGAAAGCTCTTTAAGCAAAGAGGAAAAAGATGCCTTTTTTAAGCTGCAAGAGAGCAAGAATATAAAACTTATCTTAGCTAAGAAAAAAGGAGAGGAAGTTTATAAGGAAGAAACACAGAAATACTTACAAGAGCTTTTAGAGAAAGAAAGACAAAAGCAAAGAATATTATCCACTCCTTATTTTAATGAACTCTCACCACAAGATAGAGAAAAGGTAAAGAGTGAAACTAGCACTTGGAAAAAACTATGGAATAATGATCAACAAGAGTTTAATGCTTGGAAAAAAGAACACGAACACAGACAAGCCACTAAGGAAGTAAAAGACGCTGTAATCCATTTATCAAATATCCACGAACACACTTCCATAAGTGCATTTATGAAAAGGCTTGTAAGTGGAGAGATAGATGAGAAAACTAAAGACGCTTATTTCACAGATTTAAAAACTATCGCTACTTTTTATGGATTTGATAGAGCAGGACACGACCAAAATGGGGATATTTTCTTTATGGATAAAGAGGGCAAACTTTACAATGTAGAGCATAACTTTTTAGGCTCTATTCTGCCAACACTACTTGCTAATAAATTTTCTATTGCTGGAGGGATTAGTGGAAGTATCACAGGGGCAAGATTAGCCCCTAAAGGTTTAGCAACATTAGGGGGTGCAGTAGTAGGAGGGGCAATAGGAAGCTATGCAGGGGCTGGAGTAGATGCTGTTATTAGTAATCACCTCTTAAATAGAGAAAATGATTTTAAAGAGATTCATAGGCATATGCTAGAGGAGGGGGCATTATCTGTAGTTGGTGATGGAGTAATCTTAGGATTAGTTAAGAGTTCTAATGGGATTTTAAAGCTTACTACAAAGAGTTTAAAAACAGCAGGAAGTTTGGTATCTAAAAGTGTTCTTGTAAATGTTGTCAAAGAAAACTTAACAGGCACACAAAACATACAAGCCGCTAAAGACTTAGCATTAGGCACACTCTCTAAAGAGGAGAGAGGGGAGCTTTTAGAGTTTGCTAAAAATATCGGAGGAAGCCCACAAACATTGGATTCAAAGAAAATAGAGACAAGTTTAGAGGGTTTAAAAAACAAATTAGGAGAGGATTCTAAAATCTACAACACAGCCCAAAAAGTAGCAGGTGTTTTTAAAGATAAACCCACTTTAAAAGCTCAACAACAAGAGTTATTAAGTGTAATTAGAAGTAGTAATGGGGGAGATGTTATTGAGATTTTAAGAGAAGTAGCAAAAGCCAATCCAGAATTCAATCAAAACCTAAAAAATATGCTGCACCTAACCACTTCTAATTTAACAAGGGAATTAGAAAAATTTGATATTAACCCCCAAGATATTAAGATTATCTTTGATGATTATACCAAAGGCACAAAAGCAGCTTATGAGGAAGCTAATGAGAAAATCTTAAGCAAAATCTATGATGATAATTATAAGGTGGTCTTAGATTCTAAAGAATTTGATAAATTCTATGAAGAGACTTTAAATAATTATGAATTACCCTCATCTTTTAAAAATGTTTTAAACTCCATTAAGCATAAGGTCTATAATCAAAAAGGCGTAACTTATAAGGATTTAGAAGCAACAAGGAAAAGCCTTAATAATCTTTATTCAGAGGATAAGACTTTAGATAGCTATCTTAAAAACTTCATTAGTAGCCATTTAAGAGAGGATATCAATAAAGGGATTAATAATATTTTCTCCCAGAATAAAGAAGCTTACGAACAGGCAAAAACACTCTATGAAACAAAACTAGCAGATTATGCCCAGTTAAAAGAAATACAAGATTCTACCATTTATAAAAAAATCAACAATGTAGATAATTCTTTAGAGGATATTGCTAAGGCTATCTTAAAAAATGCCAAAGGAGCAGGTAAGATTAAAGAGACAGGAATGATTGATAAAACTTTGCTTAATAACTTCAATGAGCTAACCAAAGGATTAACAGA
>NZ_JRPC02000031.1 GCF_000765745.2 Helicobacter apodemus | reverse complement strand
TCACTTTTTTATCTTTAAATAATCCTAGCACTTCTTCCTTATAAGCCCAAACACCAGCAAAAGAACAAAAATCACTATTCTCTTTTTTATTTTCGGTAACTCCACTAAGAGCATCAATATGCCCCTCAGTAATCCATATCCACTCTTTATTTTTAAGTGTAGAGTAAGTTAGATTAAAAGGAAGTGGGATTTCAAGTTCAGAGCAATTAACATTTAACTCTTTAATTGTAGAATCTCCACTAATAGTTCTTAAGGAAAATCCACAAATTAAATCTGTATATAAATCAAAACAAGGAACAACACAAACATTTTTAGAGTAATTCCAGCCATACTTCTTTTTACTAAAGACTTTAAAGTCTTGTAAATCCTCTAAGGGAAAGTATTTAGTTAATTCTTGCTCTAATCTTGCAATATCATTCCAACCTAAAAAGCCTATTGTTTTAACATCACAAGTAATCCCACGATTCTTATAATAAGCTTCTTTTTTATCTTGTTGTGTTAAAAGGGAATAACGATATATGAAGGTATAAACCATTTTTAATTGCATATTCCTAGATAAATTTTTATAATCTCCAAAGATTTCTCTTAACACAATATTTTTAAATTCTTTTTGTGGCTCAAAGACTTTAACTTTTTCTTTCAAAGTTGGCATTCTTTTTGCCACTTTTGGTTGAATAGCTTGATAGCTACTTGCTTCAAGGAATGGAATATTCCAAGCACTATGCAACCACTCACAAGCCTTTTTAAAATCTCCATTAAATGCCATCTTAGCCATTTCAATAGGACCACCACCTAATCCACAAGCAAAACAATGACAAGAATTGCTCTTAGCATAGACTGCTAAAGAAGGTTTTTTATCTTGGTTTTTATGGGCTTGAATATTAAAGCAGTGCATAACTTTACCATTGCTTTGGATAGCATAATCAGCCCCTATGGAAGCTAACACTTCATTAATAGAAATCTGTTTTAGCCTATCTAAATCATATTTCATTTTTACTCCTTTTACTACTCTATAAGACCGCTATTATTGATTGCCTCAATAATTTCCTTGTTGTTACAATTTTCTGCACACTCTTTAAGCTCAATAAAATCACTCTTATTCCAGCCTATGTGCTTATTAAATTCTAAAAAGTCTATAACAAACTCATTATCCCTATTCTCAATGGCTACTTTTAGTTCTTCTTTAGAGATTTTCTCATCAAAGCAATCATTTTCATAAAAATTCATAATATCTCCTTGTGAAATTAAAATTAACAAGGATACAAGCAGTATAATCCCACCCTCTTTGGGATACTTGTATCCCAACAAAGGGTAAGATTAGAGTAGTTTTTGGCTACAAGTTTAAATAAGTTTTAAATATTCGCCATTTCTCATATCAAAGGCAAAAGTTTGAGAGATAAATTGCTCTTTAACTTTTACTTTACCATCCTCTTTTTCTTCCTCAAGTATTTCTACTTTTTCAAAGTAACCTTTAATTAAAAATCCTCCAATATCTTTCTCGCACAATCCCGCACTTAATAATAAAGCTGATTGCCCATCATTGGGTGTTTGAATGCTAGAGATAAAATTATTTTTTATAGGATTTAGTAATTTATTCCAAAATTCTTTAGGAGCATTTGTATTGGCTAAAAGCTTTTCTTTTTGCCAAATTTTAAGCTCTTGAAAGGTTTCAAAAAGAATCCTCTCTTTAAAGTTTGATTTTGGTATCTCTACATTTGAAAAATCTACTTCAGCAAATGGCTTAGAATTGCTCTTAGAGATTAATGCTAATAAGTCAGATTGACTTTCTGCATTCTTATCCTTTTTAAAGAGCAAAAAGTATTGTTTAAACTTTAAATGGTCATCATTATCAAAGAAAAAATTTGCAACAAATTGCATTTTGGCTTTTTGTAAATAGCTAACCATTCTTTCATTAATACAAGATGGATTAATGATTAAAAGCATATAGCCTTGCTCACTAATTGTTCCTACCCAAGTTTTTACAAACTCGATTTCTAAACGATTGTTTGCTTCTTGTGTTTTTAATTCCCCATAAGGAGGATTTAAAAAAAGAAAATCAAAAACATCTTTACTCTTTCGCATACCATATATGGCATCTGCAGAGGCAAATAAATCCACTCTTTCTTGTGCTTCTTTGCCTCTATTCTCATCTAATTCAACACCAAATGTTTTTATATTCTTAAAGCTTTTTTTCCATAACTCCAAAATAATGCCTTTTCCGCAACAAGGGTCGCAGATTCTAAAGTTACTAAATGTTTTATCTTTAGAAATCTCCTTGATGAATGCTTTAACTGCATTAATATCAGTAGGATAATAAGCTAATTTTTCTTCGCAATTTAATCTTGCCATTTTTTCTCCTTTAATTCTTTAATTCATAAATATTTAAGCCACTTCTAAATCACTTTTGTAGCTTTTTGCTTTAATTTCTTTTTTTCTTATCATAGAGTGATACACTAACTCAATTATTTTGCATAGCTCCTTATACTCATTATCAATAAGAAAACTCATATCAAAAAGAGTAAGAAGTTCGGTATCTTTTGCTTTATCTCCAAGAGAATGTAAAGCAGTGTAGCTTATAATAGGTGTTAGTGATTTACTTTTTAACAATTCAAAAACCTTTTTTCTAAAGTTTTTATCCTTTGGAACAGGAATACCTAACTTATCAAGCCAATTAGAAAAATCTTTTAATGTTTTCTCATTAACTTCAATGAAACCAAAAAGTGGCTTTTTAGTAATTAAGTATTTTTTACTTAATAACTCCTCTGTATAAATAATTACTAAGGAATAGCCACGCTCTAAAGGTGCAATTTCTCTTTTATAACGCATTTTGCTCCTGAAGTTTATGTGTTTGGCATTAGAAAATCCTGCTGATAATCTTTTATCAGACAACACAGAAGTAAATGATTTATTAAAAACCCTATTGGTAACTGCTTTGATGATTTGTGTTTTTCCAAAAAGCTCTGCATAAAGCACATCTTCATTGTTATCAACAAAAACATCAATGCAATCCAACCTAAAAACAGATTTTCCATCACTGCTTTCTGTAACTAAAGCCATAAAATCTTTTTCTTTATTAGTATTTAATGTATTATTCATTTTTTCTCCTTATTAACATAATTAACAAGGATATAAGCAAAAACCCTTAAGTGGGATAGCTTATATCCCAACTTAGGGTTTAGGGGAAGTAGAAATTTTAACTTTCTACTTTGTTAAGTAGTTTATTTAGAATATTTAAGATTATGATTTATTTCAAACTCTCTAGCATAAAATTCATCATAACCCAAGTGCTTGATATAATGGTTATAGCAGTAACCACTCCAACACCTAAAAGCCAATAAATGCCTTGCACTTTTGCATTTGCAATTTCAGCTTCTAACTTAGCTTCAAACACCTCTTTGGTAGCTTTCATTTCAGATTGAAACACCTCTTTGGTAAGCAACTCATTTCTAATCTCTTGTATAGCTTCATCTTTCAATCTATCAAGTCTAATTGCTTGAGTGGTCGCTCTATCATTAACCACTTCTTCAAAAGCCTTGATAAAGACTTCAGATTGTTGAGGGTTACTAAAAGCACTTGCTAATAACGCCTTGAAGCTCTCATTAAGATGATATGTAGTTTCTCTTTGCATAGTATATCCTGACATATTTATCCTTTTATATGATTAGATTATAACATAATAAACAAGGATACACTATCCCTGTTGGGATAAATCTATCCCAACTTAGGGTTTAGGGTGAAACATAGATTTCAATAATCTATAAAAACTATAAATATAAATTCAATATTTAAATTTCTCTCTTTTCTCCTTTATCGCTTCACTATAAAGTTACACAGGGTGTAACTAAACTGCTCCTTTATTCAATATTCCTAAAATAAGGATAATTGAATATTTTTACAACTTTCATCTTTTAAAGCATTCACAATATCATCCGCAGTCATTTCACAAACCATTTGTTCGCCATTTTTAATGAAAGTTACCGACATTGTTTTTTGCCCTAAATCTTCTCTAATTCTTTGTTCTAAAGAAACTTCTATTAACGCTTTTTCTTTGACCTCTTTAGCAAATACATTACTTTGCAAATTCCTATAATGAAGCTCAAAAGGATTCCACTCTCTAGGAGAGAAGCTCCATTCAGAAGTTTCTGCTTCTGCATTTTTAGAATCATCATTCTTTAAAATTGCCTTTGCGATTTGCTCTTGAATAGATATTCCCTTATCAACAGCTAAGGAAGCTAATTCATTAGCGGTATTAACAAGTCTTCCCTCTAAATTATTTAAAGCTTTGATTTTTTTACTCATAAGGGTTAGGGCTATATATTGTGGAGAATTACCATAAGTAAAGAATTTCACAATACATTTTTCTTTTTGCCCTATCCTCCAAGCCCTACGAGAGGCTTGTTTTAAAGTAGAAACATTGTAGCCTGTTTCATAAAAGAAAAGACTAGGATAATCAAGTAAATCCAAACCTGTTTTAACGAGTTCTGGATTACAAATAAGAATATCCGCATAATTATCTTTAATCCACTTATCTCGCTTATCAGGATTAATAGCACTTGATAAATGTTTAATGATTTGATTAGGAAAAGATTTTTCAAGGATTTTAACTATCCTCTCAGCAACACCAAGTTCAGAAAATGTTACAAAAACAATAGTTCTACGCTTTTGTTGCATTTCTTTTTCTAATTCTTTAATTAAGGCTTTTTCTTTATTGGTAATGTAACTTTCATTAACTAAAGGATAATACTCTATAAATTCAATGCCTAACTTTTCCTTGCTTGTATCAACAGATTTTGCCATAAAAGGTAAATCTGGTATTGACAAGCTAGAATTTGCTAAAGCACCCAATAAATGTTTTTTACCCTCCATAATTTGTTCTACAATATCACTTAAAAAATCTCTATAAGGAATAGAGATTTGCTCCTCTAAATCTACACTAATAATCTCCTCTTTATAATTAGGTAATGCTGTATTCATCTCATCAAGTCTCAAGAATAAAGTCATTCCTAACAATTCTTTAACAAGAAGAGGATTAATAAAAGGAAGCTCCTTTAATTTAGTAGATTTTCCCTTACGAGTGATTAGACCATCTTGGAGGCTTAAATTATGAGCTTCTCCAGCAGAGTATTCTCTTTCAAAAGAACCAAAGGTTTCTACAAATTTTTGCACTTCACTATATTTTAATCCTAGAGTTTTTTTCATAAATTGAGGATTCATTTTATAGAGAATATAAAAGATAGAGGAAGCATAACCATTAAGTAATGTTCCTGTTAATCCTACAACTTTCTTACTGCAAGAGGCTAAAATTCCAAAAGATGTGCCTTGTGCGGTATCGTTTCCTTTAAGTTCGTGAATTTCATCTAAAATGAGTAAATCAATAAAATGTTTTGGCATTTTCTTTTTAACAAATTCTGCCACCCCATATTTTTTCTTTGCACCAACTAATGGATTCTTTTTTATTCCAAGTATCCATTCTTTAAAGGTAGTTTGTTGGAATTTATTTATACTGATTAATTTCCTGCATTTTTTGCAACAAACCTTTTCCTCTACATTTTGTGTTAGTCGTGATAGAGTGCAAGTGATGTCTTTACTTAAAGTATAAGCTTCACCTGTGTATTCATCAATGCGTGTAACATTAAGGAATGTATTATTATTTTCATCTGCAATAGTTTCTAATTCCCTACCACAACTAGCACACTTAAGAACACTTAAAGAATTGTTTATTTTCTTAATTTGTGTTTTTGCGGTTAAATCTAAAAATGGTATGCGTGGATAAGATAACTTAGCAACTTCTTTAGAGCAGATGAAAAATCGTAATAAGTTTTTTTCTAAATTCTTAAAAACTGCCATATCAGAAAATTTTTTAATGATTATAATTTCATAATTTAAAATTGCTTCATCACTTTTTCCAAGTGTTACTTCTATCTCACTTGCCCATTTAGGAACAAGATGGGATGGACTCATAATAAAGACATTCCCTCCATTTTTCAATAAAGAGTAAGATAAACTAATCCCCATTAAAGTTTTTCCTGTCCCCATCTCACAAGATAAAAGAAGGGATTTTCTTTTTTTCAAGTGATTAACACCAGCAGTAATAATAGTAGCTTGTGTAGGAAAAGGCTTTTTCTTAAGCTTTAATAATGTTTCAATATCTTTATTGTATTTGGCAGGCTCTTGTAATCCTATAAATGTAGGAGATACTGATTCGTGTAAAGAAGCCTTAATAGCAGTTTTATGGTTGATTAAAAAATCTGAAAAATTCATTGTTTTCATTGTTTATCCTTATTCATAAATGTTTCTATACTATTTTGTAAATCATAAAGACCATAGCTTGTAAAACAATCCACAGGCTCATCATCTTTAGTAGTAATTTGGACATCATAAACATCACCATTTAACCAATAGTTAGTTTCTTTAATGAGTGCTTCCCAATATTTAAATTCTTTATCAAGAATATTTTGGGTTAAGCGTTTAACTCCACGCATTTCCTTTAATTTCTCTTTTCTAACACATAAAAAACCAGCTAAGCTACTATCCCATCTATCTGAGAATTCAACACCACCAGTATTGCCTAGTGAAAGAACAATTCCACTATGAATATAGGCATTAACTCTAGCAAAAATATAGTCATTGTCTTTTAAGAAACTTTCTATATCTTCAGGCTCTTCAAAGTCATCAGGATAAACTTTTACATAACCTTCTTTAGAATCAATTTCTTTAGTGCCAAAGCCATATCTTTTTAATGTGTTTAAAAAAAGAATATCTGAATCCTCTAATGGGCAATTCATCTCAGCATAGTCAATATCATAAACTAGCCCATTGCATTCAAATCTTTCACCGATTAATTTGCTTTGATTATTTTCATAATCTGCAAAGTTTTCTACTAAAATTCTTTTATAAATTTTCATTTTTAATCCTTTAAAATAAAGCCTTTAAAAAGACCAATAAAACAAGGATATACCTAACCCAAGTGGGATAAAGATATATCCCAACTTAGGGTTTAAATTTATTATAAGAGGCAATTAATCCATTCTAGCTTTATGTTTAACTTTGCGTGTGTATTTGCTTCTATCTCTCACAAATCTAGTTTGTAAATTAATCTCTCTCTTATAAGAGGCAATAATTGCCTTATTTCTTTTGATAGCTCTTTTTTCCATTGTTTATTCCTTATTAATAAAGTCTTAAAGACTAATAACAAAGATATACCTATCCCCTAAGTGGAGTAAAGATATATCATAGTCTAAAAGATTAAAACAAGGATAGAAGTATCCCAAAGTGGGATAAATCTATCCCAACTTAGGGGTTAGTAGTAACAAAATTAGCTAAATTATTTGGTTAGTTGTTGAAAGAAAAAAGTCATCATTGCAAAATTTGCAGAGACAGCGACTAAAACAGAAGCTACTCCAATGCCTAAAACCCATCGGATTAATTCTGATTTTACCTCTGCAATCTCAGCTCCAACTTGATTAATCTTAGCTCTAACAAAGTCTTTCGTAGCTAATTGGCTTATATACTTTCTTTGCTTAATACTTTTAAAAAAATTGATAATCCAAATATCCCTAGTTCCACTAAGGTCTTTAATTGTCGCACATAGCTCTATTAAAAAACTTTCGTGGAAAGAGGACACACTACCTTTACTATCAATGTATTCTACTTCTCTTGCTTCTTTATACTCTTTATAAGTAATACTTGCATCTTTAAAAGTATTTTCTATAACACTTTTAACTTCATCAATATTATCAGACTTAAACCATAATTTTTCGCCATCATAGACTTCAAAATTCTCTTTAAAAGTTGTTAATTGCATTGTTTATTCCTTATATTTCTTCATTCCAAACAAATTCATCTGGATAACTAAAATCACTAAGTTTAGCAATTTCACCTTTCTTATTTTGTATATAGTTTTCTGTATCACACTCTATATAAAGTTCTCTTGCATCAAGATATTTTGTCTCACTAGTTATTTTGTATTGCATATCCTTATCAATATCCTTTGTAACAGTCCAAGTATTTCCATTTCTAGATAAATCTTGACTTGTTAGGAAATTATCAGAATTAAAGAAATTTTTATTAATAAAAGCAATAGCTTTTTCATAACTAGAAGTAACAAGAAGTCTTACACAATTAGCATTATAATCATCAGTATAAGCATAAACGATATAGACATAGATACTTTGATATTCTGCAAAACCTTGATGAAATTTAATTTTTCTTGCATTTTTGTTCATTGTTTTACTCCTCATTTATGCAATTGCACTAATTTAATGGTGTTATTAACTTTATCAAAATGCAATCTAAAGAGTTTTTCTAGGATTTGTTTTTCATAAGAATAACCCCTATAAAGCATTTCTTTTTTAGAGATACCTAAAATATTAGATTTTATGTAATACCTCCACCAAGATTCACCATTAATCACACAATAACATTGTCTCTTTTTATCAAAAAACATATTTTTTGGATTAATATTATTTTTTAGCAGTATATAAGCAAAGATTCTATTTTGTTTCATCTTTGTCCCCTTTGCTTTTTTTCACAAAGTCATATAAGACTTCGATTAAAATTTCCAAGCACACAATAGGTGCGATAAGAAACATTTTCACAAAAAGTGTAAAAGACAAAAACTCTTTTTCTTGCTCCAACTTATCTTTCTGAAAATAAAGGGTTACAAACCCACAAACTAAACAAATTCCCAAATAAATAAGCGTAAAAAAACCAACATCACAAAGGTTCATAATATCCCCCTTGTTCTTAGGTCTCTTAGCTCCTCATCAGAAAGTAGATTTTCCTCTCCAAGTTTGTAGCTTGTTACAAGAACTGCACCATACATTCCTTGTCTTTCTAAAACTACAACAATTCCTGTCATCTTATCAATGATTTTCTGGGAAATGCTTTTGTGATTGCAACCTACTTCTTGGGTTTGGGTTTGTCTAATTGCTCTTGAAATAGCACTACTTAAAACTTGAACTTCATCAAGGATAAATCTTTGTTGAAGTCTATTAGCAAAATGTTTGGTAACTTTAATCCCACTTTTGTAAGTTCTTAAAAGATTGTTATACAAAAAGCTCTCATTAGCTTTTGTTTTTTTGCTCTCTTTTTGTGCTACACTTTTTGCAGTTTTTTCAGAAATGATATTTATTAAATCGTTTAACGATACTCTGTTTAGATGAATATTTGTCGCTGACATTTGAAAACTCCTTAAGAAGTCTGCAAAGGAAAACGACAATCAATTAATCCACAAGGGATAATTTGTCCCTTGCAGACTAGTATAAATTTTTAAAAATAACTAAAACCTATCAAGCTAAGATAAACCAAGCTTGAACAACCATTGAAGTATTTGCTCTAAGATAGAATAAAATACTCTAATAAGAGATTATTATCCGAAAAATACATAATCCCCTGTTGGAATATAAAAAAGCCTAAGTTTCCTTATTTTTCTGTAACTAAATACCTATTTTTATCTATAACTTGCCTACCTCTATTGCCATTCCATCCTGTTACTAAAATAGCAGTATGAGTATCTCTCTCATATTTCACTACAAAAGTAGTAAAACCGCTAGTAATTTCAAAAAGATTCCTTGCAGGATTCTTTGAAATTTCAGTAACAATATGAGCAACTAAAGATAGGTCAAAACTCCTATTGCCTAAACGCTCTTTAAAATGATTGCTAGGGATTATTTTAAGCATTTCAACTCCTTTTACCTAATCAAGAGGTATTTCGCTCTTGTGGTAGTCTTTGAAAAATCTTTTAAGACATTTTCATAGCTTTGAGGATTTCCTTGCTTCCAAGCATTAATATCTAAAGAAGTGCTTGTTATTCCACCTGCTAAACTTAAAACTTTATTATCAACACTTAATTTCTTGATTTCTAAATTATTAAGCTTATCTACAAAAGACTTTTTTAAAGAATCTAATCTCTCATTTAATACCTTTGTAGTTTCATTTAAAGTTAGTATTTCTTTTGCTTCTTCTTTGAGTGCTTCATTAATATGTGTGCAACCATTAAGTCTTAGCGGACAATCACTATTAAAGGGGCATAACCCACAATAACCTTGTGCTTCTGCTTTGGGTTCAATTTGTAACTCTATTGCATCTCTTAATTCCTCTGCCTTTTTCATCGCTATTTTTTGTAAGGATGTATTGGGTTGTATCCAAAAGAATTCGTGCCAACCATTATTAACATTAAGGGCAACAATACAAGCAGAAATTTTTTTATTCTTTTTTTCTTGCGCTAAAAGTGCCATTTGAAATTGCACTTGCAACACCCAAGATTCATAAGGAGATTCAACACTGCTACTAAGTGATTTGCACTCTACAATAATTGCTTCATATTTATTTTCTATCAAAAAATCAATATGGCTTCTAAAAGAACCATCATCGTTTTTCACCTCATATTGTTCTTTAAAAGGAATATTTCCAAAGCCTTTTTTCACTAAATCTTCTGCTAAATGACCACGCTCAAAAGTAATAGATTGTTCTATGGATATTTCCTTGTTGTTCATTTTTTGTAAATAGGCTTTACGCAAACACCCTGCTATATCAGAGCTTCCAACATAAAGCTTTCTATCACCTAAATTCTCAAAACTTTCTTTTTCTAAAATTTCTTTGAAGTTTTTAGTCCATAATTCTTTAAAATTAATGGCTCTTTTTTCCATTTTCTATCCTTTAAAATAAAGTCTTAAAAAGACCAATAACAAAGATATACCTATCCCTTAAGTGGAGTAAAGATATATCATAGTCTAAAAGATTAAAACAAGGATAGAAGTATCCCAAAGCTGGGATAAATCTATCCCAACTTGGGCTGTAAGTATTTTAGTGTTAGAAGAGTTTTAAAATCGCTACAATAAAGCCACCAAGAGCAATTTGCAAACCAATAAGCCATTTAATAATGTCTGATTTTACTTCTGCAATTTCAGTTCTTACTTGATTAATCTCTGCTCTAACAAACTCTTTTGTCGCAAGTTCATTTTTAAACTTTTCCTCCACTTCATCTTTAATAGCTTTTGCGGTGATATTATCATTTGTTTTAATATCATTGGCTACTGCTAAAACAACATCTATGATTTCATCTTTTTTATCCTCTTGCTTAAACTTCTTAATCATCTCAACAAGTAAAAGCTTTGTAGAATAAGAAAGGACTTCTTTTTGTTGTGTTGTTGTTTCCATTTTTATTCCTTTTTCTTATTATACACTAAAACCACCAGATTCTATATTCACCCTCTCTTTTTGCATAATCGCATTTAGAAGCAACTTCTTGCAAATCATTAATAATTGCAATACTTTTAGGGGTTATAGGATAGATAGCATTTGTATTAAAATCCATCAAGGATTCATAATTAATGATATGCTCATCTTCTTGTATATGATAATGAATCTTTGCTTCCTCTAAAGTATTTGTTACTTCATCAAAAGTCAAAGTATATTCAATATCTTTACTACCTACTTCTCTACCAATTTTTACTTGATAATCCAATATATGATGGGGTCTATATCCCATTTTCTATCCTTTAAAATAAAGTCTTTAAAAAGACCAATAACAAGGATATACCTAACCCAAGTGGGATAAAGATATATCCCAACTTGGGGCTGAGTAATACAAGTTCTTATAAAGAATCTAAATATGCTTTTGTTATCTCTTTAAATGGAGTATATTGTTTATTTTTAAAATCTAATTTAGCAACAAACCATTTTCCATTCTTTCTAAGATAAACATATTCAATAAAATATTCTTTGGATTCTTTTTCTAAAAATTTAGTTAAAGAACATTCTAGTGCTTCTTCTTCATAAGCTTCTTCTTTTGTTTGTTCTATTGACTTCCTTAAAGCACTTATGTTTCCTAATTCAATTAGCCAATATGCTAATGTATCGCAATCATAATGCTCTTTTAAGGTTTTACCAACACCATCAACATATCCATCGTGGTGGCAATAAATGCCTTTGACTCTATCTGCATTGTCTTTTGAAGTAAAAATATAACATCGTGTAGCCATACTTACTCCTTTATGCAACTTGCTTAACCCAGCAGAGATTACCACTACAATCTTTTCTTTCAAAGAAGCCAAGATTCTTTAAAATTGAATCTTTGTTATAGGTATTCCCTATCACTCTAATCCAATCACCTTTTCTTTCATAATCAAAGCCTAAAGTTTTAAGTGCTTGTAAGTCTTGATTAATATCTACAACTTCAGCACTAACTTCTAAGCTTTCATCATTATTGTCTTGGGATGGAGTAATGATTCCATCTACTTCATCAATAGACCTAATACCATTAATATTAAAAGCTTTACGCAAAGCTTGTGCTTCAGCAACTTTTTTAATCATAGTATCAGGTTTATCTGCCCAAAACTTAGTGGGATTTCCTTCTTTAGTTTTCTGGACATATTCAGAATATGCTACTTCAGTAATAAAAGGCTTTTGTGTATCATTGCGATATACAATAGCCTTAGCAACTAAATCTTTTTTATATTCCCAAACTCCATTAACCATTTTTGGAGTTTCTTTTATTTCAGAGGACACTTCAATTCCACCAAAATTTCCACTCTTGTGAGCCATAGATAATAAGCCATCACGACTTACTAAAGGTTCAACTTTAACTACCCACTGTCCATTTACTTGAGTTTTCCTCTCTAAAAAGAATATTTCTTTTGTAATGGGATTTAAACCTAACTCTTGTGCAACCTTTAAACAAAAGTCTATATCTTTTACAGAAGCACCTAAAGGAAACATTTGATTTTTAATAAATGCGATGTCTTGTTCAGCTAGGTTTTGGGAATTGTTTTTTGTAATAATGTTTTTCATTGTTTATCCTTAATTAATAAAGTCTTAAAGACTAATAACAAAGATATACCTATCCCTTAAGTGGAGTAAAGATATATCATAGTCTAAAAGATTAAAACAAGGATAGAAGTATCCCAAAGCTGGGATAAATCTATCCCAACTTGGGCTGTAAGTATTTTAGTGTTAGAAGAGTTTTAAAATCGCTACAATAAAGCCACCAAGAGCAATTTGCAAACCAATAAGCCATTTAATAATGTCTGATTTTACCTCTGCAATCTCCGCTCTAACAAACTCTTTTGTAGCTAATTCATTTCTTAGCTTTTCAACGACTTCTTCTCTTATTAACTCAGAGGAGATTCTATTATCTCTTTTAACTTCA
>NZ_JRPC02000030.1 GCF_000765745.2 Helicobacter apodemus | reverse complement strand
ACTCTAACCCCGCACAATTACCGAAACCCTTTAATGAGGAAATTATAACATTTTATAGCGATAGAAATCTTAAGAATAAAATGGAATTTAAAAATTATTGGGTAAGCGACTATTTCGCTAAAAAACACGCACAAGAAATTATAGATGCTATTCAAGTCCCCACTTATGAACCCCTAACCCTACCTCACTCACAAGAGCAAATAGATCTAGCGTTGCAAAAATATCACAGGGCTGTGGTATCAGAAAAGGACAAGCTTAAGAAACTTCCTCTTTTGTCTTGGAGTGAAGCTAAGAACTTACTCAAAGAGGATAAATCCTTATATGAAAAGTATAAAACATACAATCAGGGCAAAGAGGATGGATATGGGTTGCATTTAATGGCGGGAAAATTAAGGCAAGATAGAAACGCAAACGCTCAAGCACATAATGCAAAAATTGCGGCAGAAAATACAAAGATAGAACAAAAATACTCTCACTTATACGATGAGTATTTGGCAATGCTAAAAGAAAATCAATCCATTTTAGAACAACTTAACATTCAACAAGAGAAAAAGGAAATAGCCTTAGCATTACAACGATACGATGTTTTAACCAATATAACTAGTATGCTAGAGAAAGGATACACTAAAAAAGAAATTAATTATCTAATTAATAAAGCCATTAATAAACCTAGTGAGTTAGCCTATAATATTTTACTCAATTATGATACACCCCCTATAGGCAGAGGATATAATGGATACTCCATGAGCAATAATGCCATAGCCGCTTATGCAAATGGGATAAAACCCATTAGCAAATGGAACGCTCAAGATGCTAAGGAGTTTGGAGAAATAATAGGCGTTAAAGTGAAACTCAAAGACTTAAAAGAATTCCTTTTAGCCTATGGAGAAAAAGGATACCACCACACTAGCAGCCATTATAATAAAACAACATTTTATTCACTGGCAGAAGCCATGCAATATAAAAGCAGTCTTCTAAAATACTTCCCCTATGCAATCTTAGAATAGATTTAAAGCTTAAAACACCCATTTTTTAACCCTTTAATTCAAAACTTAATTTTTTTAATATTCTCCAAATTTAAAGGGAGAGTGAATGCAAAAAATCCACCATTTAGATTTGTTTAGTGGGATAGGCGGATTTGCATTGGGATTGCAAATGGCAGATAAGGATTTTTATCAAACTATTAGCTTTTGTGAAATTAATGCGTATTGTGCTGAAGTATTAGAGAAAAACTTTATTCTTATTGGTTATACCTATAATGAAGTGGAGAATGGGAGAATCTCTAGTTTAGATTATGGCATTGCTAAATATCCTTTGCACCAATGGCAATGGAATGAAAGAGAGGTTGAAAACTACTTAAAAGATAAAGGTATCGCTAATCCTCTTTATCAACACTTTGAGAGGACAGGTTGCTTTTGTTGTCCTAAGCAAAGCAAGAAGTCCTTATATACTCTTTACAGATTTTATCCTAAAGAATGGGAGAAATGTAAGGAATTAGAAGCAAAGGCTAAAGAGTTAGGTTGTTTAAATACAACCTTTAAACCTAATCTATCCTGTGTAGAATTAGAAGTGCAATTTAAAAGAAATCCCACAATGGATTTTACTTCAGCCTACACAGAGGATATGGTTTGTTTTTGCAAATAAGAATTTTAAAATGCTATTTCATTAACTAAAGGGTATTTATGTTTCATTTCAAGCCTCCGCTTCCTTTTATGGGAAGTAAAATTGCTATGCTAAAAAGAGTAAAAGAAGCTTTACATAGTATGGCTTTTACCCAAGCTATCAGAAAGGATACAATATTCTATGATGTTTTTGGTGGAAGTGGATTACTCTCACACTATATTAAGCAGTTATACCCACAAAATGAGGTTATTTGGAATGATTTTGATAATTTCAAAGAGCGATTAGATAATATAGAAAAAACAGAAAATTTAAGGTTTAGACTTCATAATCTTTGCAAGGATTATTCTACAAAAATAAAACTTCCACAAGAAATAATCGATAAAATTAAACAAATCCTAGAGCAAGAGCAGTATTTGGATTTAACCACATTAAGTTCTTATTTATGTTTTGCAGGGAATTATGCCATCACAAAAGAACAGCTATTTAATAACATTAAATATCATCGTATCCCTGCAAAACCCCTTAATGCAAAGGGATATTTAAGAGGGGTAATGCGAGTTAGCAAGGATTTTAAACAACTCTTAGAGGAAATACCACAAGAGGAAAAAGATAAGCAACAAGCCTTTTTGATTTTAGACCCTCCCTATTTACAAACCCAAAAAGGCAATTATAGAGACTTCTACACTCTAAAAGATTTTTGTTTGCTTGTAGAAAATATTTTTAAGCCTTATTTGTTTTTCTCATCTAAAAATAGCGATATTCTACCCTTTATTGATTTTTATAAAAAATACAATCCAGTATTTGAAGACTATAAGATAGATAAAGCCTCTCTAAAAATTGGTGGAGAGGATTATATGATATGTTCTAGCACACAAACAGGGCTTTTTGATAGCCTTTAGAGCTATAAAGGCTATTGCAATTTACACTTCCCTATGCTAGTTTTTTAACCCTTTATTTGAAAGTTAAAAAATTTTAGCATTCCATAAAAAAAGGAATACCAATGGTTATTTATTATGATTTAGTGGCTTTTAAATTTGTAGGCAAAGAGGATTATAGATTTAGGGATGAGAGAGGGCGTAATATTCTTTTAAAGAAAAACGATATTATTGTCTTAAAAGAGGGCATAAGGAGTAGGTATTTAGATTATAAAAAACACCTTTTTAAACGAGTTAGTGTTCCTCATATTATTAATGCACCACACAAACAAGCACAAGAGGAAAACGCATCACAAACACTGCCATCAGAGCAATCACAACAAGATTCGCAAACGCAGCAAACAACCCAAGAACAAAATCCAACAACACAAGAAAGTGAGCCAAATGCGGAGTCTTTGCAAGGCTAACAATAGGCTATTAAAAAGGTTATTTTATGTATATTGACGATTTTGCAACAAATTTAGAGAAAATCCAAAGAAGCGTTTTAAACTCTGAATTTTCTAAGCATTTACAAACTTATAATTTTGATACCCAAACCTTAAGTGAAATGTTAGTTTCTATTCTCCAAGAGGTTATGAAAACTGCTATAACCCTTAAAGAGATAGAATTAAAAGAAAGGGATTTAGCACTCAATGAGGAAAAAATTAGACAAGAGCTAGAGATTGCTAGTAGTGCTTCTAAGGTGAATAATAGCATTAATTTAGCCGAATGCGTAAAAGGCATTATCCAAGCTGAAAGTATGTTAAAAAGTGTGAATGATAATGCCCTTATTAATAAGGCTAATTGCTATGTAGGATTATTGAATGTTGTAGGTAATGCCGAGCAAACAGCAGCTATTGCCAATCATATCACAAAAGTATTAAGTGCTATAGATGCTATTTCGGTTAAGGACTTAAGACCTTATGAGACTCTAGCTCTATCTTTAAAAGATGAGATGAGCCAACAAATAGCCGATAATAATGAGGTTAAACAAGTTTCTATTTATTGCCCTAAGCTTACATTATTGCCTAAAGAGAGGGTAAGAATATTAGGAATTTCTACCTTTTCTAATAATGAAGTGAAGTTTGTAGTTGGAAATACTGAAATAATGGCTAGAACTTATGATTTTTATTCGGATATTGAGGGGAGTTTTGAAGTGAAGTTTGCCGCTAAGAATCATTTTAATGTATGGATTGAGGATAAGATTATTATTGAAGTTAGAGCTAATTAATTTTTAACCCTTTAATTCAAAAAAGGATTTTTGTAAAATACGCACATTTTATACAAGGAGTTTCAATGGAATTTGATACACAGCAAGAGGAAAAAGAGTTAGCAGGTATTAATACAGAGCTAGAACAAATACAAACTTCTTTAGAACAAGATTTTGTTAGCTATGCTTTAGCAAATACCACACCAGAGGATGAGGAATTATTCTTTGATAATCGTGAGCAGTTTTATAAGAAGCTTTTAAATATGCAAAATGCTTTTTTTGAGGAAAAAATTAGAAGCAAAGAAGCAAGAGCAGGAGAATTGCAAGAGAGTATTCAAAGCAAAAAAACATTAGGAGAAATAGAACAAGCCAAAGAGGAGTTTTTAAAGGCTAATCCTGATGCGAATATTCAAGAGATAATGGAGTTTTTCTTAGAGGATACAACCAATAAGCAAAAGCAAGAATTAGAATCTCTGCCACCTTTAGACTTTTTTAATAAAGTTTATGAGCTTTTTAAACAAAGCAAAGGGCAAGAGGATTCTAAAGAGGAGGAACTTCCCCCAAAACTAGAGGGAGTAAGTGGGAGTATCCAAGATGGAGGTGGGGATAATAATCCCTTAAATAGGTATTAAAAGGAGATATTATGCCAATGGATTTTAATAGAATTAATGTTGCAGGTTGGGAGAGTGATCCTAATGTAGCAATTGATATTGCAAAAGAGATAGAAAGAGTTAGTTGGGAAGAAAGTCCCTTTGAACCTTTAACAGGTCGGGGAGAGGATAGGGGAATAAAAGTGTTTGAAACACATAATACTGCCCCTTGTCGCCCTAGATTGCGTCCTAAGTTACAAGGTGCTGGAGTAGAGGGGAATGCGGATTTTGAGACAAATTTAGATAATTTTGAGATTTTAACCCAAACGATGTATCCTAAAGTTGTAGGAAATGCTATAAAAAGCGAAATTGCTTTTTATCAAAATATGAAAAATGTAGATTTTGCCAAAGAAGCCGCAGAGGGGTTAAAGACTTGGATTAGAGAGAAAAGGGATAGGAATATTATCACTGCCTTAAGCAATGATTTTACCAATGTAGTGGTTTGTGATTCCACTAAATCTTTCAAAGATACTTCTAGTTGCAAAAGCGTACAACAAGCTACAAGAAAGATTGTAAAAGGTGATGTTTTAAATGTTAATGCCATAAGACAAGCTATATTTATGGCAAGGACTGGAACAAAATATAATCAAAACAAAGCCTTTCCTATAAAACCTATTAGGACACAAATAAAAAGAGATGAGCAGATAGTCGCTCGGGTTTATAATTATGTGTTTTTAGTGGATAGCTATGGGGCTTCACAATTACGCAAAGACCCTGAATGGATTGAGTTGCAAAAAATGGATAAAAGAGGAGAACTCAATAATCTCTTTACAGGATTTTTAGGGGTTATTGATGGTTGTCCTGTTATAGAAATAGGCGTTTGGACTGATGTTTCAATAGGCTTATTAAATTCTGAAGTGAGTGATAATGCCTATTTGCAAAATATCAATAAGGCAAATTGCGCTAATCAAAACATTACGCCACCCTCTTATTATACTGATAACCAACCTTTATGTATAGGGGCTTTAATAGGGGCTTCTGCGATTGTTTTAGCAGGGAATCCTGAACCAAAATTTTATATTGGTAAGGATGATTTAGAAAGAAAAACCATTTGTGGCATTGATAGGGTTTTAAGTATTGCTAAGGGTAGATTTGTCTCTGATATAGATAGTCCTTTAAGCATTTATGATAATACCGATTATGCAACAATTGGATTATTTTATTCAAAGGAGAGTTAATGAAACAAAGAGTGCATAATTTATCTTATTTAGCAATAACTGCTATTGCATTAAAGGATTTAAGTGATAATGATGCGATTGCTTTTCCACAAGGGGCAGAGATTTTTAATGTTTCTTTGGAAGTAGAGGAAGCTGGAGATGTTGGATTAAATGCTAATTTAGGCATAGTAGGCAGTGAGGATTTATTTGCTAATGATATTGATTTATCCCAAAAAGCCCATCACACTTCAAGCGTGAAGCATACTTGCAAGGATAAAGGAGTGATTAAAATTACGCTCTCCAAACCTGCAACAAAGGGCAAGGTTGTAATAAGGGCTTTGTATTTTTTACCTAGCACCATTTTAGCCGAGTATTAAGAGGTGTTTTAAAGGAATGTAGATGGAGCTTTTTAGAAAAATTGAGGAATTAAATAATCTTTTTGTAAGAGCTAATAATATCTTAGAGGAAGCAAAAGGATATTTAAGCCAAGAAAAAGCTAATGAAGTTTTAGAGCATTCCTTTAAAGAATTAAAAGAGGAAACCTTGCAAGAGCTAAGTGCATTATGTGATTCTCTGCTAGAGACTAAGGCTGAAGCAATGCAAGGTCTTGTGAGTAACCAAACTTTAGAGCTTTTTAACCAAAACTTAGAATCTTTAGCCAATGTTGTAGCTTTAAGGGTTGATTTAAACAAGGTTGCAGAAAAAACCGCTAATGCATTAAAGGATGAAAATGATGCAAGATTAATAGAATTTTTGAATATGATTATAGATGGTGAGGAGTTTCAATCTATCCTATTAAAGCACAAACAAAAAATTCAACAAGGGACACAAGAATTCCTTAAAAGTCTTAATTCCATTAATATGCAATCCCACATCTATAATCATATTCAAGAATTTTTAGAGCAAAACAAAGAGCAAATTTTAAAATCCCAAGATTTAGGTTTTTTAAAAGAAACTATGCTAACAACACCGAGTTTAAGAGAATCTATAAGCTCTAATGCTAAAGCAGCTACTAAAGAATTAATAAACAAAGAGGATATAAAAGAAACACTTGTTGCAGTTTTAAGAGAGGATGCTATAAGGGTATTTGAAGAATCTACTTCTTTACAAGAATTGCAAGAGAGGAGATTTTTAAGCTCTTCTTTATTGCTTAATATGGCTTTACAAGGAGAGGTTAAAACTATTACGCAAACTTATCAAGTTTTATCGCATTTAAAATTAGAGCAAAAACGAAAAGAAGCCCTAGAGAAAATACAAAAAACAGATATTTTCTTTAAAACCTACCAAGTGCTTTAAAAGGTTAGCGGTGAAAGCTAAAACTGCCTTAAACCATCTTAGGAGTAAGCTAAGGGATATTGATATTAATAACGCAAGATTTTCTAATGCTGAACTCTTAAGTGCCTTAGAGAACTCTCAAAACAAGATTATCACTGAATTTGAAAATAATATTTGCCATTTTACTTTTAGAGACAATGAAAGGCTTATACTCCCCTTTGTATCTTTAGGCTTAATGAGTGCAAAACTTAATGGAAAAGCTCTTAAATATAAGCCTTTAACTACGATTTTACAAACTCCTAAAGGGCTTTATCTGTATTCCCTAAATCCTAGAGAATACAAGCTTACACAAGATTATAGCGGGGTATTAGAATTATTTGTCAATAGTGCAGAAGTCTTAGAGAGTGAGGAGGATGAGTTGTTTTTAGATAAAATGTTTTTAAATGCTCTCTTATACCAATCTTTAGCTTTTATACTGCAAATTCAAACCACTCCTAATAGTTTAAATAAGGTTGTATTCTTTGATGACCTTTACAAAAAAGAATGCGGCTTTTTACGCTCTCTTACAAATAAACAAAGGGAGAGAGGCACTATTCTAACGCCTTTTATTAAGGTCTAAAATGATAAATGGCTTTTCTAAAGAGGCAGTACAAAAAGAGCTGTATTTAAGAGAATATGCAAGGAGAGATTTTAAGACCTTTTTGTATCTTAAATGGGAGAGATACGACAAGAAAGCATATTATCATAATTGGCATTTTGAATATTTAAGCAAGGTCCTATCTTCTACACTTCCTAAATACTGCAAAGATAAAGGATTCCCGCTACTTAGGAGAATTATTTTAAATATGCCGCCCTCTTATGGCAAAACAGAGACTATTGCAAGAGCGTTTATAGCGTGGGCTTTAGGCATTGACCCAAGTAGGAAGTTTATGTATATTAGTTATTCTGATGAATTATGCAAACGCATTAGTAATGAAGTGAGGGATTTGCTTAAAAGCCCTTATTATAGGAGTATTTTTAAAAAAAATCCTTTGTTTTTGCAAGATAACTCCCAAGAATTTATTTTAAAACAAGGTGGGGGTTGCTTCTTTACCACACTTAAAAGTGCCATTACTGGATTTCACGCCCATAGTATTTTAATTGATGACCCTATTAAGGTTAGTGAGATGAATAGTAGAAGTGCAAGGGATGCGGTTAATAATAATTTTACAGGCTCGGTTTTATCCCGATTAAAAGATATGAACTCAAGCATTATTATTTTAATGCAAAGATTAGGGGATGAGGATTTATGCGGGTATTTACTCAATCCTAGAAACTTTAGTGAGGATGTTATTAAAGAGTGGAAAATACTCAAACTCCAAGCCATAAATGATAAAGAGGAGATTTATAAGATTAATGATTTTCTTTATAAAAGAAAGCCTAAAGAACCTTTGCTTATTGCAAGGCATAATTTACAGCAATTAGAGGTTTTAAGGCTACAAATGGGAGAGGATGAATTTTCTACCCAATACCAACAAGAGCCACAAGCAAGAGAGGCAGGGTATTTTGAAAAAGAATATTTTAAAACCATTCTTAGCTATGAATTAGGGGTGCATAATGAATATATCTTTGTAGATTCTGCCACTAGCCTAAATGCAAAAGCCGATAATAGAGCCATTGTTGTAATAGGGGTAGAGAGAAAAGGAGAATTAGAAAGTTATTGTGTGAAAGATTGCTTTTTTGGTATATGGCAAGAGGAGCAGACCATAGAGCATTTGATACAAGCCTTGCTAAAATACCCTAATAGCACTTGTTATATCGAAAAAGAGGGAGGGGGTGAGATACTCCATAGGCTTTTACTCAAAGAGATTATAAAAGTTAATGAGGAGTTAAAGCAAAAGAGTAAGGCGATTATTAAAAATGGTATTTTTGCCTTTAATGCTTCAAGAAAGATTTCTAAAGTGGATAAAATTAAGAGCATAAGGAGTTATTATAACACTGGATATTTAACCTTTCTAAAAGGGGCTAATGGCATAGAGCAGATACAAAAGGAGCTTTTGGGCTTTAATCCTGAAAAACCCTTTAGAAAAGATGATTGCATCGATGCCATAGCCACTTGTATAAATCATCCTGATGTAAAAGCTCCTTTTAAACAGGAAGTCTTACCTAAAGCGGGTAGATTTAGCCATAATGCAACTTGGAGAATCTAGGTTAGGGGGCATATATGGGTTTAGGGAGAGCATTTAAAAAAGTTGTTAAGAGCGTCTCTAGCATCGGCAAGAGCATATTTAAAATTCCTAAAAAAATAGGCAAAGAGGTTGTTAGACCTATAAAGAGATATTTAGATGAATGGAAAAGGGATAGGGATAGGTATTATGATGAGAAAATCGCACAATACCAACAAGTAAGCAACAAATATAAATTAGGGTTAAAATGGGAGGAATACCAACCCATAGCGTGGGAATATGCTACGCAAAGAGCAAAAAGTGAGCAAAATACAATACAAAGGGCTTTTTCATCGGGAAATGTGTTTAAAACCTTGCTTGTGATTACCCTTGCAGTGGTTGGTGTTTCTTTATCTTATATGACTTTTGGCACTTCTTTTGCAATTACAAGTGCAATCATTTCTTCTTTGCTTAGTTTTTCAAGTTATGCTTATAATTTACAGCTCAATGCTAAAATGCAATGGCTTTCTATAAATGCTAAAGCTACCTCTTCTAAAATCAATGCTCTAAAGGCTGCTAATAGTGCAAAAGAGCAAAAGGAAATGATTAGTGATATACTTATCTTTCAACCTTATGCAATGTTTGCTAATGGAAGTATTTATAACGATGGACTTGCAGGGAGTGAGAGCTACTCTCCCTCTGTGGCTTATGACCCCAGTAAAGGTATTTTAGGGACCTATAAAAAACACCCAATCGATGATTTTGTTTTAAATCGGGATTCTAAAATTCAAGCAGGAGGCAGCGGATTTATAACCAATATCTTAAATCCTGCTATTCCTCTTGCAAAATTTGAATTACCCCACCAATCCCAACAAGAAATATTAATGGATAATATGAAACAAGCTAATAAGCGAATTACAGAGGGGTTTTTAAAACTCAATGAATTGCATTTTAATATTTTAGGCACAGCAGGGAATGTGTATAATAGGATTAAAAAAGTGCAGGTGGATAAATACTGGAAAAAAATGTTAAGCGATGATTTTTTGCAAAAAAATAAAAATTACTCTTTAGGATTAAGGGCGGATTTTAATTTTTTACACAAAAAGCATTTTTTAAAAGAGCCTAATAAAAAGCATATATAAAGAGGAATTAATGTTGAAATTGTTATTACTTTTTGCCTTATTTTTTAGTGGATATACCCTAAGTGGCAATATTAGCAAGATAAGTGATGGGGATACGCTTAGCCTTAATGCAAAAGGAGAGCAGTATAAAATAAGACTTTTAGGCATTGATGCCCCAGAGCTAAAACAAAGCTTTGGTAAGCAATCTAGGAATCACCTACTCAAACTTTGTCCTATTAAAAGCAGGGCTAAAGTGTTCTTTAAAAAAAGAGATAAATATGGGAGAATCTTAGGCAAATTAGAATGTAAAAATGCTAAAGAAGTCAATAAACAAATGGTTTTAGAGGGTTTTGCGTGGGCTTATAGGGAATACTCTAAAGAGTTTGTCAAACAAGAGCAGAGGGCAAAGCAACTAAAAAAGGGATTATGGAGTGAGGAAAATCCTATTTATCCTCAAGATTTTAGAAAACAATTTCGCTAGAATTACCCTTGTTTTAGCATTTCTAATAATTCCTTATCACTTAATTCCTCTAAGCTTGTGTTACCTTCCTCTTTTAGCATAGGCTCTTTACCAAAGAGGGTATTTTGCATATCAATTAGCATTTTTTGATACTTCTCCGCACAAGCAATAATCATAGGGTCAGCTTTATGCTCTTGCCTTAGAGCTAACATTTTCATTAACTCATCTTTAGCAATAACTGCACTTAAAGCTAGATTTTTTTGAATAAAATTGCTTGTCATTGCATTAAGCAATAATTCCTCTGTGCTAGAATTAAGCATATTATTTAAAATCATTTCATCAATTTTATACGCCTCATCGCCTAAATTTGCCTTAATGTTTCTTTTAATATCCTCACTCTTTTTAGCCATCACGCTTCCAAACTCCCTCTGTATTAGCTCTCCTGCTAAATTCTTTTCACTTACCCCTTTAATCGCACTTCCTGCTTCCCATCCCTCTTTTGCAATCCAATCCATTAAGGTGCGATAACTTATATTAAATAGCTCTGCTACTGCTTTGGGACTTTGATTATGGGTTTGGTAGTAAATTTTAATCTCTTGCTTATTTTTTATCAAAATTACTCCTTTTTTGTCTAATTTTTACCAAAAAACGCCCTTTAATTAAAGGGTTAATTTTTAACCCTTTAATTGCAAATCACATTTTTTTATTATTGCAGCAAAAAAAGGTTAAAAATGGATGAGAATACAACCTTGCAAGATTCTTTAAATACTCCAGAGTTTATAAGGCAGATAGAACAAACCCTGCTTATCTCTCAAGAGGTGCATAATAGCTTTAATCAACTCATAGGTAAATATCAGGATGGCTTAATAGCAGGAGAGCAAACACGCAAAGAAGCCACAGATACGCTTATGCAAGTCTTGAAAATCAAACAAGAAATGTTAGAGAAAAAAGAAATGCTACTTAGCATTTTATCCCAAGCACAAGACAAAGATGCAGACCTTAGGGAGTTTGTCTTAGAAAATAAAGACCAAATCAATGCTACTTTAGAGAAAAATCAAGCCATTAAAGAATCTGTGGAATCTACTAAAGAGCAAATATTTTCTTCACAACAAAATGTAGAGGAAGTTTTACAATCCTTACAAGAGCGGAGAGATTTAATTGCCGACCTAACCCAACTTATAGAGGAGAATACTAGGTTAAAAACCCAAATTTTAGAGCAGATTAATACTAGAGTAGAAACTTCTAAAGTGGAGTTTAACGAGTATTTTAACACTTTAAAAGCACAGGTTGATTTAACCAGTTATGCCTTAAAAAGTGATGTTGATAGAATTAATACTATTATGCCCTCTATTGTAGAGCCTAGTGATGAACTAAAAGCATTAATGGCACTAAAAGACGGTATAGAAATAGACATTATGGAAAAGCAAAGCCAAAGGCTAAGGTTGCAACAGGAGTTACAAGAATTATTAATTTTACAACCAGAGCAAAGCACATCCACACAGCAAGAACAAGAGGTAGTCAATGAGGTAGAGCAAACAACTACGGCAACACAAGAACAATCTACCCAAGAGGAAAACACACAGGAAGCACAAACGCAAACACAAGAATCTTTAGAATCTTAAAGGAATAAAAATGACGGATACAGAAGCAGCAACACTACCAACCAGAGAAGTAGAACAACCACAGGAGAGTTTAGAAACACAAGAAACACAAGCACAAGATGAAGTAGAGGCAACACAGGCACAAGATGAAGTAGAGGCAACACAAGCACAAGATGAAGTAGAGGCAACACAAGCACAAGATGAAGTAGGGGCAACACAAGCACAAGATGAAGTAGGGGCAACACGAGTACAAGCAGAATCTACACTTACTCCTTTAGCCCTAAAGAAGCAGGAAATACAACAAAAAGAGGATGAAATAGCTCTTTTAGAGAACCAATTAACAGAACTAGATAATAGGATTGAGAGTCTAAGCAAAGAGGAGAGAGAACAAGCTTATACCCCTAAAAACCAGCAAGAATTAGTTAGGGCATTTTATGTCAATAAAAGCAATAATGATTTAAAAGAGCATATTTTAGAGATTATTGAGAGCATTAAGGCGTATTTGCCACCAGCTAAAATTTCTACAAAGGAAAAGCACCAGCAAATAGATAGTATAAAGCGGCAAATAAGTCAAAAACAAGAAGCTATAGATATAATAGATGAGGAAATAAGCGATGATAATCAGGAGAGCGATGCTTTAAGGGAGCAAAAGCAGGAATTATTAAGTGAATTAGAGGATTTAAATAATCAATTAGAAGTTTTAAAAGAGCAGCAATGCCAAATCCTAAGCCCTATTTTAGAAGCGGATTTAACCACTAAATGCTATGTAGATATGAAATTACAAAAACTCCTAACAACTCTACAACAGGCTAATAACCAAATCCAAGAAACACTTAATAATCATATAGAATTAGCAAATACCAAAGATAGTGCTAATGTTAAATTAAGTAGTAATCAAAGTATAAGTGGGGTTAAAAGTTTTCAGAGTATTAATGCTACTAGTGTAACTATTTCAGGAGTGGCTAATTTGCCTAATCCCCAATGTGTCAATAATCCAACAATTGATAATCACCTCACAAGAAAGGGGTATGTGGATTATGGCGGGGGGATGAGAAGCTTAGGTGATCAAGTTAATCCTAGAATTGATTTGCGTTTAGCCCAGCACTTCCACTTCACAATGACAGGCAGGGGTAATATTGGCGTGAGTAATTGGGGGGGATATGGAAAAAGCGGAACTATCACTATTTATAGAGCAGAGAATATAACAGGCTTTTTAGCCCCTTTTAGCTTCCGCATTCCCCAAAGTGGGTTTAGAGGCACTGAAACCTTTGCTTACTTTTGTGTTGCTTCTAATCATATCAAACTTTCAAGGGTTTAGGAATGCATTGCGATTTAAAAGTTAATAAATAAGGAGTGAAAAATGTTTTATGAATTAAAAACAGGAAATTTAAAACTTGATGATGTGTATTTAAAAGAGGTTACGCTAAACACAGAGGATGGAGAGGTAGTAGCACACGATACTTATTTTTTAAGTGCTTGTTATGATGAGCTGCTTAAAGAGCTTGGTTTTGCTAGAGTAGAGACAAGTGAGTTCCCAACTTATGATGATGATACTCAAGAGGTCGAGGAAGTTAAAGAGCTTGATGAAGTCAATAATATTTATAAAATCTCTTATAGGGTTGTTCCTAAGAGTTTAGAGAGTTTAAAAGAGCTAAAAGCAGAGGAGATTAATGCAAAAAGGGATGAAGCTATCAATAGTGGAGTGAGTTTTAAAGGCAAGGTATTCCAAAGTGCAGAGAGGGATAGAAACCTTTTAAGTGCAGCTATTAGTTTGTATAGTTTAAATAATAATCTCCCCCCTAATTTTGTCTGGATTGCAAAAGATAATACCCAAGTGCCTATGAATTTGCAAGAGTTAATAGAGCTAGGCTCTTTGATGGCAGAAAAAGTGAATGAGAATACGATTAAGGCAAGGAATTTAAAAAATAACATTAAAGCAGTAACTAGCACTCAAGAGCTAGAATTAATCGTATGGGAGTAATGAAATGGATGAGAGAGGTAATATTATTTTATTTTTAGGTAGCGGAGCTTTAACTATATTCTGGCAGTTAATTACTTATTTAGGCATTCCAACCCCTGAAGTTTATGCTCTTTTAGTGGTATTTGTTTTTAGTGGTTTTGCAGGATTTATAAAAACTATTGTCTTTAAAGAATGTTTAAAGAGTTTTATATGCTTTGATATTACAAGTAAAGGTTTAAGTCTCTTTATCCCTTTTATAGTCGCATTTGCCGCTAAGAGTATCCCACCTTTGTCTTTCTTTGTAGATTATTGTTTTAGCTTCTTGATATTAGGAGAGATTTTTACTTTCTTAATATATATACAATGTATCAAAACAAGAAATAAAGATATTAATCATATTGATATTTATAATTTAGGATTATCTAACTTAAAGGCTTTTATGATGAAATATTTAAAAGTTGATGATAAGAAAAGGGATTAAATGCTTATAGTAGGACCACAGCAAATACCAGCAGTTGTAAATGGAGTAACGCAGTATTTTAACAACACCTATTCTGTGCGTTTAAATGATGATGGCAGTGGGACAAACTTTATAACAATGCCTTTTGAATTAAGTAATAGAACCTTTATCATCGGAGGTAATGCTGGGCTTGATATTGCAAGAGTGCATAGAACGGGAGCTTTAAAATTTACCAATACCTCTGAAGTACATGTTTTTTATGCGCATAGAAGTTATTCGGCTAATAGGCAATTATCGCCTATTACCTTTCCTGTAGTGCCACAGAATAAAATCGCTTTGTTTGTTTATGGCACTTCTAGGAATGGTTGGGCTAAGGGTAGAGGATTTGCAAATATAACTTTTTATTGGAATTAAAGGAGAAAAAATGAAAGAGCAGGTTTTAGAGTTTATTGCACCCTTAACTGCAGAGTTTGAGGGGTTTAGAGCAAGTGTTTATAAATGCCCTGCGGGATATGATACCATAGGCTATGGGAGAAATATAGAATCTAATCCTTTAAGCGTAGAGGAAAACAAACTCCTAAAAGATGGCAAGGTCTCTAAAAGCGTAGCTATGCGTTGG
>NZ_JRPC02000002.1 GCF_000765745.2 Helicobacter apodemus | reverse complement strand
AATAATGTAGAGATTGTTAATGATACCAATAGTGTTACACAAAATGTTAATGCTATTGCTCAAGAGATATTAGAAGATGTTAATAAGAAGAAGTTTTAGGGAAACTTCTTCTTTATTGGCTTAACTGCAATAATCAAATACTTTGTTTTGATTAATAAAACTTTCTTTTTATCTCTCAAATCACTGCTTTTAAAAATTCATCAATAAAAATCTCTATATATTTATGTGTTTAGATAGGGAAGTTCTCAAAAAGACTCAAATATCTAATAAACCTCTCCATAGCCATAAGTATTAGCGATAAAATCAATATCTTTATCCCCTCTTCCACTAAGATTAATAAGGATTTTTTTCCCTTTAAGATTTGGCGCTATCTTTAGAGCATAAGCTAAAGCGTGGCTAGATTCAATAGCTGGAATGATACCCTCTTTTTTGCTTAAGAGATAAAATGCAGCAATGGCTTCTTTATCTAAGATTGTTGCTACTTTAGTGCGTCCAATACTATGCAAATAAGCGTGTTCTGGTCCAACACTTGGGTAATCTAATCCACTTGCGATACTATAAACAGATGCTGGCTCTCCCTTAGAATCTTTTAACATAATTGAATTAAACCCGTGCATAACACCTTCTTCTCCATAGCTCAAAGTTGCTGCATTCTCTCCTAATTTTTCACCTCTCCCCAAAGGCTCTACCCCTACTAACTCTACACTATCATCAATAAATCCACTAAAAATTCCCATAGCATTACTGCCACCCCCAACACAAGCTATCACTATATCTGGCAACTCTCCTGTCATTTCAAGGAATTGCTCTTTAGATTCTATCCCTACAATACTTTGAAAATCTCGGACAATCTTAGGAAAGGGATGAGGACCAACTACAGAACCAATAGCATACATCGCATTATGAGGATCTTTTAGATAAGATTGAAAGGCAGAATCTACCGCCTCTTTTAAGGTTTTTGCTCCAAAGCTTACAGGAATAACCTTAGCCCCTAAGATTTTCATACGCACTACATTTGGATGCTCTTTAGCAATATCCACCTCTCCCATATGAATCTCACATTCTAACCCAAAATAAGCTGCTGCTGTAGCTAATGCCACTCCGTGCTGCCCAGCCCCTGTTTCTGCAATTAATTTCTTTTTTCCCATAAATTTTGCTAAAAGTGCTTCACCCATACAATGATTAAGCTTATGTGCTCCTGTGTGGTTTAAATCTTCTCTCTTTAAATAAATTCCAGCCCCTTTATATTCCCTTGTTAAATTATGCGCAAAATAAATTGGAGTAGGACGCCCTTGAAAATGTTTTCTAATTTTTCGTAATTCCGCGATAAAATCACTATTTTGCGCGATAAGATTATAAGCTGCATCGATCTCTTGCATTGCTTTTTGAATACTCTCTGGGACAAAACTTCCACCAAATTTTCCAAAATACCCTTCTTCATTAGGGAATTGCTTTAAATAAAATTGTTTCACTGGTATCCTTTATTCATAAGTTTTGGGTTTTAATTTCATCATCCAACCACTAGACCAACCCACTAATACTAATATATAAAAAGCCTTACGCACTTCAAAATAAGATTGTGCATCCATAAAACTATGATTAGTAATCATCATAGTAACAAATACAACCAACAACAAAAATAAATTAAAATGCTCATAAGAATCCAAAAGATTCTTGCGTATAACGACAATATAAATAAAGACTAAAAATCCTAAAACCAAAAATATTAGCTCTATATAACCTATAATTCCATTTTTGAAAAAAGGAGAAATGCTAAAACCAAAAATCCCACCAATAATAACATTAAAATTTGGTTGCATTAACTCGATGATTCTTCCTATTATCTTATTTTTATCAAAATGCAAATTTAAAAAATATGTCGCACAAGGAATAACAACAAATAAACTATAAAAGAGATAATCCACAACCCTAATATAGAAAGGTTTATCAAGAATTCCTTCTTTAACAAACTTTAAAGAATCTTCTAAAGAAAAAAGATTCAAATATACCCTCTCTTCAATAAAAAATTGATAATAAAGCAAACAAACAAAAATTAACAATACACTAGCTATACAAAGACTATAAATTTTTGAAATATAGCTTGTATAAATCCTAACAAGATGAAAAAGACTAATTACGACTCCCCCTAATAATAAAATAATTGCTATCATAAAATACACGCCATAAGGCTGTGTTATTAAGCGAAACATTTGTTTAAAATCTTCTGCAAATCCCGAAAGTAGAAGCATTAAAATAGTAAAAAGTGCTAAAACAAAATATAAAGAAGAAAATACTAGATGAAAGGGTATATTTTTTTTCATCATTTAACCTTTTTATAAATTAAGGATTCTTGGCAAAGTAATTATCAACACCATCGGCAATTCCTAATGCGAGCATTTTTTGAAAAGCACTTTGATTAAGCCTTTCTCCCTCTTTAGGGTGCGTTAGATAACCAACCTCTAACAAAACTGAAGGCATTAATGCCCCTACTAACACCCAAAATGGACCCTCCCTTACACCTCCATCTACGACTTTATACTTTCCTCTTACTGCTTGTAGCATTCCATATTGAATATCAATGGCTAAACGATTAGAAGCAATAATACGTTGCGTATTGAGGATGTTTAAAAAAGACTGCTTCGAAAAATAATTCATAACCTCTGTATCATCTTTATTTTCTAAAGCCGCTACTTTCTTAGCTCTCTCACTTCTAGCTGTTGAGAGAAAGTAACTTTCAACACCTTCTAGCTTCTCTCTATTTTCAGAAATAGCATTAGCGTGGATAGAAATAAATAAATCCGCATTTTTATTATTAGCAAACCTTGTTCTCTCTCTAAGTCCTATAAAAATATCTTTAGAGCGAGTCATATAGACCTGATACCCCCTCTTTTTTAACTCCTCATTAAGATATTTAGAAATATTTAAGACAATCACTTTCTCACAAACTTTCCCTACACTCATAGCACCACAATCCTTCCCCCCATGTCCTGGATCTATTACAATCACCTTTTTTTTGCCAACCCCATTTGCTGTAGTGGTAACCTTAGCTGTACTGGTGGTTGTAGTCTTTGGAGGTGTTTTAGCTATCTTAGGTTCCTCAAACAAAGAAGCAATAGAAGGTGAATTGAGACTTTTAGCGTTAGGAAATATCAAAACTGCCTTTTTAGCTGATACTTCTAAGGGGATTTTTATCTCTTTAGAGGAGTTAATCACAAAACGTACCCTCTCCTTAGAATTTTGTGCTATCTTAAATTCTATATTATCTTCAAACTTAAAAACTTTAGCACTCCCCATAAGCTCCGCTTGTATATCATAAACATAACGAATCCCACCATTGTTTTTTAAAGCAAAGTCTTTAAAATCTTGTTTTTTGATATTTTGGTTAAAATTTAAAATAATGCTATTTTGACTTTGTTGGATTGAAATTATCTTCAAAGACTGTGCTAAGAGAATATTACCAAAGAAAAGAAAAATTAAAAAAATTCTCATCATTGTGTTAATTCATCTAAAATTTCTTGCACACTTTGAATTTTTTCAATCCTATAACCATTCGCCCCTGTAAAATATAAACCCTTATTAATGTCCCCTAAATATCCATCACCCAAGCCATCAGCAATGCAATATCCTACTTTTTTTGCTTCTTCTCCTCTATGGCAGGGAGCCACACAATTACTTATGCAAGCAATTTTCTCCCCTCTTCCCTCTCTTAATGCCTTAATAATTCCTGTAACAACAGCCCTTGCGGGATAACCCACAGGAGATTTAATCAGTTCAATATCTTCTTTAGTAACCTTTAACATTAAAGCATTATAATGTTTGGCATCACATTCTTTAGCCCCTAAAAATCTAGTTCCCATTTGCACACCACTAGCACCTAAATCCATAAATTTATCAATATCTTTTCTATCCCAAATTCCTCCCGCAGCAATAATGGGAATATCTCCCCATTTTTTAGATTCCTCTAACACCTGTGGAACTACGGCTTCAAGCTGGTATTCAGGTTTAAAGCAATCTTCATAACTTACCCCTTGATGTCCTCCACTTAAGGGTCCCTCTACAATAATAGCATCAGGGATTCTTTTGTATCTACCCTCCCAACGCTTACAAAGGATCTTTAAGGCTTTTGCTGAAGAAACAATAGGAATAAGCATCACTTGCGGAAAATTAGAAGTAAATTCTGGTAGATTTGTAGGCAATCCCGCCCCTGTAATAATCATATTAGCCCCTGCTTCACAAGCATCTCTTACAACTCTGCCATATTCATTAATAGCATAGAGGATATTTGCCCCAAGAGGATTTTCGCCACAAATCTTTCGGGCATTTTTAAAAATTTCAAACAAAGATTCTCTAGAGTAGAAATTAATAGTATCAAAAGGACGATTTTTAACAGCTTTTTGAATAAAAGCACTATTTTTATAATAACCTGTCCCTACACAAGAAATAATCCCTAATGCACCACATTTTGAAACATTTCCGGCTAAATTATCCCAACTAATACCAACACCCATTCCACCTTGAAATATAGGAATTGGAAGAGTATATTTTCCAATTTTTAGGGGCTTTAATTGAACTTTTTGTAGCATAAATTTCCTTTTATTGAATCAAAACTTTAATAAATTTTCTTTTTCCAACTTGTAAAACATATTCACCCTCTTGCAAATTAAGCTTACAATCCTCTAATTTTTGGTGATTAAGTTTTACGGCACCTTGTTTAATAAGCCTTAGAGATTCAGAATTAGAAGCACTTAATCCACATTCACTCATAAGCTGTGCTATCCAGATATTTTTAGATTTTATAAAACTTGGCATATCACTAGGTAACTCATCTTTACTAAAAACGCGTATAAATTCCTCTCTTGCTTCTTGTGCCTTTTGCTTATCATGATAACGTGCAATAATTTCTAAGGCTAAATCCTCTTTTATGGCTTTTGGATGGAATTTTCCTTGCTCTACCCCTATTTTTAAAGCTCCAATTTCTTGCAAAGTTTTTGTGCTTAAAAGCTCATAGTAACGCCACATTAAAGTATCAGAAATACTTAAAATTCTCCCAAACATTTCTTTGGGTTCTTGGGTGATTCCTACATAATTCCCTAAACTCTTACTCATCTTTTGCACACCATCTAAACCTTCTAATAAAGGCATCATTACTACAGATTGCTCTTTATTTAATCCATAAGATCTCTGCAAATGCCTCCCCATCAACAAATTAAATTTTTGATCACTCCCACCTATTTCAATATCACAATTTAAAGCCACAGAATCATAACCTTGTAAAAGCGGATAAAAAAACTCTACGATACTAATAGGGTTTTGTGCTTTATACCTTTTTTCAAAATCATCCCGCTCTAACATTCTTGCAACAGAAAACTTTGCGGATAATTCAATCATTCCTTTGGTGCCTAATTTTTCAAGCCAAGTGGAATTAAAGACAATTTCCATCTTTGAAGAATCTAAAACCTTAAGCACCTGCTTTTGATAAGTCTCTGCATTTTCTAAAACCTGCTCTTTACTCAAAGGTTTTCTTGTCTCATTTTTTCCTGTTGGATCTCCAATCATCCCCGTAAAATCCCCAATAAGAAAATAAACCTTAGCTCCATATTTCTGAAAAATAGCAAGTTTTTGTAAAAGCACTGTATGCCCTAAATGCAAATCCGGAGCCGTTGGGTCAAACCCTGCTTTAATACTAAAAGTTTCTCCCCTCTCAAAATAAGCAGATAGCAAGGTTTTAATTCCCTCTAAGCCTATAATTTCTTGCGTCCCCCTTTCAATCTCTGCTAAAGCTAAATTAACTTTTGATTGCAAACTCATCCTCTCTCCTTAATTCGCATAGGCATCTTTTAGGGCATAGACATCAATAATCTTATAACGATTACCAAGTTTTGCCTTAATTTCTTTTGTATCGCGAATATGGGATTCAAAACACATTTCACAATGGGTGGCATAATTACTTTTTTGTGAACCTAATTCCACACTTAAAACATTAATATCCATTTTTGCTAAGAATTGTAAAAAATTCGCTAAAACACCTTTTTGGTTTTCTAAAGCAACGATGAGTTTATAAGTTTGTAACTTATCCCCAAACCAATTTACATAAAGCATTTTAACACCTTTTTGAATCTCCAAATACGCCCTATCACAAAGTTTATGATGCACAAAAGCCTTAGAACCATTCTTAAAAGCAATAATTCCATCGCCAAATTTTGGATGACAGCAATAATCAAAAACGGCTTGATTAATCGTATGATTGGTATAAATAGCTAAATTATCAAAACGCAATTCTTTAAGTTTTAAAATCCTCGTTTTAATCCGCGTTAAAAACCCGATATTTTGACGATAATTATTTTCAATCCGATTTTTAATATCTTTTAAAAAGCTAATATCGGTTGTAGCACGATAAGCCATATCCTCTAAATCACTTTCTATTAAGTATCTCTCAATTTCTTCTGCACTTTTACCAAAAATTGTTGCGATAATATTAATAGCACTTTTGCGTTCAATCTCTTTTATCCTAGAAGCACAATTATTACGAATCTGGCTTTTTGCCCTAGAGGTTTTAACCGCATCAGCCCAAGAGCAACGCAAAATATTCTCACTAGCAGTTACAATCTTTACAATATCTCCACTTTTTAATCTTGTTAAAAGAGAGGTTTTTTGGTTATTTACATACGCTTCTTTAGCCCTGCTACCAACTTCCGTATGCACTGCATAGGCAAAATCTAGCACAACTGCACCAATAGGCAAAGAATAATTATCCCCATCAGGAGAAAAGACTACAATATCCTCACGGTATAAGTCATTCTTAACAAGCTCATAAAATTCCTCAACAGAATTATTTTGAAATTGTAACTTATTAAGCCATTCTAAACTTGGGGCATTATTATTGCCACCTGTTTTGTATTTCCAATGTGCTGCAATCCCATACTCTGCACTTTTATGCATATCCTCTGTCCGAATTTGCACTTCAAAAATTGCCGAATCATCAAAAAGTGTGCTATGAATAGTTTGGTATCCATTTTCTTTAGGTAAGGCAATATAATCTTTAAACCTAGACATTATAGGTTTATATTTTAAATGCAAGATTCCAAGTGCCCTATAACACTCTAAAGGATTTTTGACAATTACCCTAATAGCTAGTAAATCCAAAACCTCATCAATAGAAATTCCTTTGCGTTGCATTTTAAGGTATATAGAATAATGCCGTTTAATACGACTTGTAATACTAAAATCTCCTACAGGTATTCCCCCTTGAATTAAGCTCTTTTCAACTTTTTGGATAAAAGCATTCAGTTTTAATTGAATCATTTGCTTATGCCTAGAAAAATAATCATCAATTTTTTTATATTCTTGAGGAAAAATATAATAAAAACTTCTATCTTCTAATTCATTTTTTAATGAAGAAATACCAAGTCTATGTGCTATGGGCGCATAAACAACTAAAGTTTCCTCTGCGATTCTCTTTTGTTTATTAGATGCTAGGGCATCTAGGGTTAGCATATTGTGTAACCTATCACAAAGCTTCACAACAAGCACTCTAACGTCTTTTACAGAAGTAATTAACATTTTACGAAAGCTTAGGGCTGCTACAACAAGTTTTTCACTAGAATATGAAGAGGGTAATTCTTCTGCACGAATGGCAACAATTTTTGTTAATCCATCCACTAAAGAAGCAACATCTGCCCCATAATCCCTTTTTACTTCCTCTAAAGTATAAGGTGTATCTTCTACAACATCGTGCAAAAGTGCAGCACACACCATCTCTTCATCTCCACCAAAATAAGTTACAATACAAGAAACCAATAAGGGATGGACAATATAAGGCTCTCCACTCTTTCTTACCTGCCCTTGATGGGCTTGTGTAGCAAAAGCAATGGCATTTTGTATGCTAGGAACTTCTTCAACCATAGAATAAAGCAACTCTATTGCTTTATTTGGACTTGTAATTTCTCTAACTTTTTTTAAAAAATCCAAAAATCAACCTTGCTAATCCTTAAAAATTATCCTTAATTTTTAAAATCCTCAATTTTCTCTAACCCAATCTTTCCCTCTGCGACTTCTAAAAGTGCAATATCGGAGAGTTTATCACTTTTAACATTTTTATTAACTAGAGGTTTAGCCCCACGACTTAACTCATCAATTCTCACAAATAAAATATTAGAAAGCAAATATCTATCAAAATTTACTTTTTCTAATGCCTTAGAAGCAATTTGTTCTATTCTCATTTTATTTCCTTATATAAATTTAGATTCGCAACTTTTGAATAAATAGCATCTTCGTTTTGTTGAACAATATTTAAAAGATTCCCTTTTTTAAACATATTACAAACAATAATAGGAAGAGCATTATCCTTTGCTAAGGCAATAGCCGTATCATCCATTACCTTAATATTATCCTTTAGGGCTTGTTCATAACTAAGCTGCTTAAGCATCACAGCATCACTAAATTTCACAGGATCTTTATCATAAACCCCATTAACCTTTGTCGCCTTGATAATTATTTCTGCACCTATCTCTACCGCCCTTAGAGTAGCCGCCGTATCTGTTGTGAAAAATGGATTCCCCGTTCCTGCGACAAAAATAACAACGCGTCCTTTTTCTAAATGCCTAATAGAGCGACGATTAATATAAGTTTCACAAACTTCTTTAATCTCTAAAGCACTCTGAACGCGAACATCAAGCCCGTGGTATTCTAAAGCTTCCTGTATAGCCACTCCATTAATCACTGTAGCAAGCATACCCATATAATCTCCACTTGTACGTTTAATCAATCCACTCTTTGCCGCACTCACACCACGGATGAAATTCCCACCGCCAATGACAATACCAACTTCTGCACCTATATCTACTAGGGATTTTAGCTCTAGGGCAACATAATCTAAAATAGAACTCTCAATCCCAAAACCACTTTCACTTGCTAATGCTTCACCAGAAAACTTTACCAACACGCGCTTTATCATCACAAAACCTTTGAGTTTCAAATGAAGCATTATATTAAAAAGTTACTTATGAATAAGTAAAGACTAAGCGTTATCTACCAAATTTTATTATTATCTTCGCGTAATTTTTCTATTTGCTTTAACTGCTTTTGTAAGGCTTTATCAAAATTACCTTTAGGATTATTAGAAGAGGGTTTTGATAAATCTTTACGATTATAAAAATCTTCAAAATACTCTTGATGTTTCTTAAACCCTGCACTATCAAGCTGCAAATTACGCAAATTTTTTTGTTGTAATTGTAAGTTTAAATTATCCAAATGCTGTCTGAAGCTTGATGGCTTTTCTTTTTTTAACAATGTTTCAGAAGCCATATCAATACTTTCTTTATTCATAGATTCTTTAGCATTCCCTTGATACCCTACTAAACATACCACCAAAAGTAACAAAAAACAACTATAATTCATAAACACCTTAAATTCAAAATATCTTTGATTGAATTTATAACATATTTTATTTAAGATTTTAAAAAGCAAATCAAGGAAAAAAGATGAAAAAAATATTTACTAATACAAGTTTGCTTGATAAAAATGCCATTGATAAGTTTTATTTATCTCCTGAAATTCTTATGGAAAATGCAGCTAGAGGAATGAGAGAATTTATGTTACCCTTTTGTAAAGAAGATTCAAAGATTTTGTTTATCTGTGGAGCTGGAGATAATGGTGCTGATTGCCTAGCCTTAGCTAGAATGCTTTGTGGAAGATGTAAAATAACTATCTTGTTACCCCTCGCCCTTAAAAGTAGGCTTGCTCTTCTACAATTTCAACGACTAAAAAGTCTAGAATCACATTGTGAGCTAAACTTTATACAAACTTTAGAACATAAAGAAAAATTTGATATTATTGTTGATGGTATTTTTGGCATAGGATTTAGAGGGGATCTTCCAAAAAACTTAGAAAATTTACTCCTTTTGCTTAATCAAATGCAGGCTTTAAAGATTGCTTGTGATATTCCAAGTGGGATTGATAAAGCAGGAAATCCTCGTTTTATCCAAAATAAACCCTTAGCCTTTAGGGCAAATTTCACACTTACAATGGGAGCGTTAAAAACAGGGCTTTTTAGTGATTATGCTAAAGATTTTGTAGGAGACATTCTTTTACTACATTTAGGCATAGAAGAAAATCTTTTTACCCCAAATTCCCCCTTTCATCTCTTAGAAGAAAAAGATTTTAACCCCCCATTAAGAGAAACAAATAATTGCAACAAAGGAGATTTTGGGCATTTAAGTATTTTTATAGGTGAAAAGGGAGGTGCTGGGATTCTTGCTGCACTCGCTGGACTTAGGATAGGTGCTGGGCTTGTTAGCATCATTGGGGAATGCCCAAATTGCCCTATAGAGATTATGCAAACAAAGAATCTCCCTGCTAATACCACAGCTATTTTGCTTGGAATGGGGTATGGGAGAAAGTCTCCATCCCTGATAAAAACTCTACAACCCTATAAAGAAATTCCCCTTTTATTAGATGCAGATATGTTCTATCACGAAGACTTTAAAGCTTTTTTAAAAAACTTCACCAATCTTATCCTTACTCCACACCCTAAAGAATTTATAGAGATTCTTAAACAACTTAATAATCAAGAAATTTCTATCTCTGAAGTGCAAAAAAACCGCATTCCTTTAGCCTTAGAATTTAGCCAAAACTACCCAAATACCACCTTAGTGCTCAAAGGTGCAAATACCCTTTTAGCCAAAAAAGGAGAAGTTTTTATCAATCCTTTAGGAACAAATACTCTTGCAAAAGGTGGAAGTGGGGATGTTTTAGCAGGAATCATTGGGGGTTATTTAGCGCAAGGATATGATTGCTTAGAAGCCTGCATACAAGGAATTTTAACCCATAGCCTTTGTGCGAAAAAATTTGCCACAAAAAATGCAAATTTTGCACTTAGTCCCCTTGATTTAATCGAGCAAATCCGCTACATTTAAGCAAAAAATTAAGGAGATAATGTTGGAAAATGATATTTTACAAATAGGGAATAAAAATTTTAAAAGTCGCTTGATTGTAGGTAGTGGAAAATATCCGGATTTTAAAACCACTTATGATGCTACAATAGCTTCAGAGGCAGAGATGATAACTGTAGCGGTAAGACGCGTTAATATCACAAACCCTAATGAGGAGAATTTGTTAGATTATTTTAAACATACAAATATCTCTTTTCTCCCTAATTCTGCAGGTTGTGTCAATGCTAAAGAGGCTATTACACTTTTTCGTTTAACCAAAGAAGCAACTGGAATTGACTTTATTAAACTTGAAATTATAGGGGATACCCAAAAAACTCTTTATCCTGATGTTATTGAAACCTTAAATGCTTGTGAGGTATTAGCCAAAGAAGGATTTAATATCTTAGCTTATACTAATGATGACCCCGTAATGGCAAAAAAGCTTGAAAATGCAGGAGCAAGTGCTATAATGCCTTTAGCTGCACCCATTGGTAGCGGACTTGGTATCCAAAACCGCTATAACATAGCCTTTATTAAAGCTGCAGTCAAAATTCCTGTAATCGTAGATGCTGGGGTTGGTTGTGCTTCTGATAGTGCCATAGCAATGGAGCTTGGTGCAGATGGTGTTTTAACAAATACCGCTATAGCACAGGCAAAAAACCCTATTTTAATGGCTCAAGCTATGCGTGATGCAATAAAAGCTGGAAGAGCAAGTTATCTTGCAGGTAGAATCCCTAAAAAACCTTATGCAACCGCAAGCTCTCCAAATGATGGTTTATTAGAATTCAACTAAGATCTTATAAATAGAGGGGGATATTATAAATGTGGCTCCGGATGTAGGATTCGAACCTACGACCAAGCGGTTAACAGCCGCCTACTCTACCGCTGAGCTAATCCGGAATAAAAGAGGTAGAATTATATAGAAAAACCCTTAGGGTGTCAATAGTTTTAAAAAAATAATATAGAAACTTGAAAAACAATATAGTAAAATACTATAATTTCATATCAAGTTTATAGGAATTCGAGGTTTTATGGGACGAGCATTTGAATACAGAAGAGCAAGCAAAGAAAAACGTTGGGATAAAATGTCTAAACTCTTTCCAAAATTAGGCAAAGCAATTAGTATTGCGGTTAAAGAAGGCGGGAGTGGAGATCCTGATATGAATTCTAAATTGCGTAGTGCTATCTTAGCTGCTAAAGCCCAAAATATGCCAAAAGATAATATTGAAGCTGCTATTAAAAGGGCTTTGGGTAAAGATGGAATCCAAATTACAGAAGTAAATTATGAAATAAAAGCCCCTTATGGAGCTTTATTTTTTGTAGAATGTGCTACCGATAATCCTACAAGAACTGTTGCTAATCTTAAAAGCTATGTGAATAAATTTGGTGGCACAATGCTTACTAATAATTCCTTAGAATTTATGTTTTCCCGCAAAGCACATTTTGAAGTTGCTAAAACAAATATTAAAGATTTAGAAGAATTAGAGCTTACTCTCATTGATGTAGGATTAGATTCTATGGAGATTGAAGAAGAAATTGTGCATATTTATGGAGATTATACGAGCTTTGGGACTTTAGCTAATGCTCTACAATCCCTCCAAATAGAAGTTAAAAAAGCCGCTTTAGAGAGGATTGCCAATACTCCTGTAGAATTTAGTGAAGAACAGCTTGTGGATATTGAAAAATTGCTTGATAAAATCGAAGATGACGATGATGTTCAAGCAGTTTTTACCAATATCGCCTAATTAACTTAAACTTTGAAAGGATAAACAATGACAAAATTAACACAACAAACTTATGAAAACTCCATCAAAGAAGGGGTATCTCTTGTAGCTGTTGGTGCGCCTTGGTGTCCAGATTGTCGAAAAATAGAGCCTATTCTTGAAATTTTAGCTAAAGAGTATGACAAACAAGTCAACTTCTTTGCAGTGAGAGCCGATGAGGAAGAGAGCTTAAAAGAATCTCTTGGAATTAGAAGAATCCCAACTTTAATCTTTTACAAAAATGGTATAGAAATGGGAGAGAGAGTCGTAGAGCCTGATTCTAAAAATGCTATTGAAGGGGCAATTAAGAAAACTCTTGATATTTAAGGCAAAGAATATACTTCTAAGGAGAAGGAAAATACCAAAACTCCTTCTTCTGCTTCTATATGAATAGGGAATACAAGATGCACAATGCCTTCCAAACTAATAACTTGTATTAATGCATCATTAAGAGCCTTTATATCCACAATTTTACCGCTTACAATGTAATTTTGCGCTAAATAACCATTTTTAAGATAAGCTTCACCATTTTTAACAACATCTACTTTTTCAAAAATAGAAGAAAGTCTGCTCTTGATTTTTTCTTGTGTAATATTCGCTTTAAAGGCACTTAAGAGGGTATGATTATCCATTTGGTATTTTGCTAAAGTCTCTGCAGTTTGCATTTTTTGCTTTTGCACTTGCTGGGTAATATGTAATTCCTTACGATAATTCGTATTTTCCTTTTTAAATTCTTGTAGTTGGGGATTCACTAAAGATAGAAATATAATCACAACCAAAAAGAAATAAAAAACAAAAAAGAAAGTATTTCTAATCCAATCAATTTGTGCTAAAAATGCCTTCATTCTTCATTCTCTTCATTTATTTTACTAACAGAGATAAAATTATACCAACCATTTGGCAAAGCATAAAAATCAGCCCGACTTTGATTAAAAATAGAACGCAATGGCACTTCAAGTAAAAATGTATAAACCTGTTTAGAGGGTGTTACTCCATAGAGGGTAAGTTGGGTTTTACTCATCTCTATTTTTTTTAAAGTAATCTGTTCAGGTATCATCCCAAAGAGATTTTCAACACTTTCTTTAAGGATAATATTCTGTGAAGCAATGGCACTACCAAATCTAACCTTATATTCTTCTTGTATCTGAAGTGTTTGATAATTTTTAATGTCTTGCAATAAGTTTTCTCTCTCAAGCAGTGATGCTTCAATCTCCTCTCTCATAATGAATCCCTGAATCTTAAGTGTAACGACAAATCCCAATAAAATAAAGATGGTTAAAAAAATATAACCCCACCAAATACGCGAGATTTTTTTTAATAAAGTTTTCTTATTGGGAAGCGTAAAACTATAATTCATATCATTTCTTTCTCTTCAAAGAATTTATAAGATTCATAGCCTAAATTTGATAGAATATCAGAAATATTACAAGCTCGAACATCTAAATCCAACATTGTAACATTAGCAATATGTTTTAACACTTCTTTATCAATCTTGTGAGGATTAAACAAAATAATTTGTGTGATAAAATCACTTTTATAAATCTTATTATTATAAAACTCACTAACAGCAGATTGAATGAATTTAGCCGCATAACTTACACGTGAAAAATCATCAAAAGATTCTTGATGATTATCGTTAATACTTTCTTCAATACTTTCTTCAATATTTTCTTCAATGGAATCATCAGACTCATCTTTTAAAAACTCAATTAACTCCTCATCAGAATCAGACTCATCTGCTAAATCTAAGTCTCCAAGACTATATAATTCGTGATTTATATCATTGGTTACATCAGATTCGTCAATATCGTCTAAATCTTCACTTAAATGCTTTTTAGCAGTATTGTCTCTCAAATTAATCTTGCTCTCTAGAATATAATAAGCACCAAAAAGAATCTCATTCTTTCCTTTGGCCACCATCATTGTAATATTAGACTTTTGAAACAAAATATAGAGGTTACAAGTATCTTCGACAGTATTCTTAATCAAAGAATACAACAACGCAAAAGGGGAAATCACAAAATCCACTCCAACTTTTAAAAATTGTTTTCTGGTCTCTGCAATACCCTCTTTAGAGCAATACACAAACCAATCATCAATTCTTTTAGACTCAATATCTGATACATTCACCCCATATTTAATAAAATCATCTTCATTAGCAGTATCCATCACCCCTTGAATAATCGAAGTAGATAAAGAAGAAATATAGGTAAAAGGCTTTTTAAACCGAATTGAATTAATGTATCTAACTGCTGACATAGGTAACTCGCCAGGGTTTGTTTTAAATGTTTTTGTTTGGGTCTCAATAACTTTAGCACGTTTATAAATTTTTGTTGTAATGTAACAAAACCTATTATCGATTTCAACCCCTATTACAACAGTAGCTAAAAGATAGCGGATTGCTTTTTTGAGATTCATCTTGACTTAAACTCCCATTCTTAAACCATAATATAATAAATAATTTTGCCTTAAGAATAAACTAATTCTTAATATCTTTACCCAATTTTAAGAATTGTGATGATTATCTTCTTGCAATATTTACCTAATGCATATGCACTTTGTGTTCCATTTCTGTAGGATAAAAAAACTTTACCCCCATTTGCACCATCAAAACACCAAAAATAACAATAGCTAAAGCGGCAATATTCATAACAATTTTTCTTAATCTTGCTTGAGAGAATAAAGTATTAGCTAAAAACCCCATTATTAACAAAGGAATCATAGTAGCCATTCCAAAAACTGCCATAATCACCCCTCCTGTAAAAGCATTGGCAAAACCCACTACACTTGATAAAAACGCATACACAAAACCACAAGGCAATAAACCATTTAAAATCCCTAACAAGTATAAATTTAAAGGTGTTTTTAGGGATAAAAATTTTTTAAATTCCTTTTGATACCATTGAGAGTTTTGTAAAGAATGTTCTAAAAAAACCAAAAATTTGATTTTACCCAAAAGAGATATTCCAGCTAATACCATAACTATTCCAGCAAATATAAAAAGTCCTCCACGAAAATAAGGATTAATTGCAAACATACTGCTTAAAAATCCAACTATAGCACCTAAAACAATATAAACACTAATGCGTCCAAAATTATAAAGTAAGTGATAAGCTAAGATATGTCTTTTATTTAAATCTTTAGGCAAAGAACTACAATAGGCTAAAACAATGCCTCCGCACATCCCAATACAATGCCCAAAACTGCCTATTAATGCAATCATAAAAAGACTAATTAATTCCCAACCTTCCACTATATTTTCTCCCAAACACTCCCAGAGGGGGTATCCATAATTTGGATACCCATAGAAGAAAGCTCTAAACGAATGGCATCAGCTTGTTTAAAATCTTTTTGTAATTTTGCTTCTAAACGTTTGCGGATTAAGGATTCTATTACCATTCTTTGGTCTTTACTAATACCTAGTTGAAAATAAGCAAAGGCATCTTTACCCCCAATCCCTAAAAGTCTTTGTATAATAGCTAAACCCCCCGTAATAGCAGGAATTTCTTTGGTTTGTTTATTGTCTAAAGATTCATTAGCTTTGCTAACAAATTCATCAACCACACTTAAAGCTTTTGAAATATTCAAATCATCCCCTAATGCCTCTAAAAGCATTGCTTTAAATTTGGAACAACCTTTTTCTTCTATGCCTTGTATAGGAGAGATTCGCTTTTTTAAGCGATAAATTTTATCTAATCGCTTTTTAGAACTTAACAAATCCTCTTCAGAGAAATTTAACCCAATACGATAATGGGTGCTTAGGAGATAAAAACGCAAAATCTCACCATCATAATTTTTTAACGCATCTTTAATAAAAAAACTATTACCCAAAGATTTTGCCATTTTTTCACCATTAATAGTTACAAACCCATTATGTATCCAATATTTAGCAATTTTTTGATTATCCGCACATCGCGTTTGTGAAGCTTCATTTTCATGATGAGGAAAAAGCAAATCTGCCCCTCCTCCGTGTATATCAATAGCGTATTCACCTGCATAAGCCAAATGTTTTTTAATCATTGCACTACATTCTATATGCCAACCTGGACGACCCTTGCCAAAAGGAGATTCATATCCTATATCACCCTCTCCTTTATAGCTTTTCCACAAAGCAAAATCTTTAGAATCTTTTTTTTGCTGACTATCTTGAATTCTACTTTGTGTCTCTAATTCCGCATCTCTACCACTTAAACTACCATATTCTAAATCTTTTTTGACAGACAAATAAATATCATCATTAGCAGCCCTATAAGCAAATCCTTTTTGTAAGAGCTGTTGTATCATCGCAAAAATACTCTCTAAACTCTGTGTAGCCTTAGGTTCTATATCTGCCCTAATAACCCCTAAAGCCTCCATTTCTTCAAGATATTTTTGTGTATAGTGTTGTGTAATATTCTCAATGCTTAAGCCACTCTGGAGTGATTTATTAATAATCTTATCATCAATATCGGTGAAATTTTTTGCAAACAAAACTTTATATCCATTTTCAGCCAAAACTCGACGCCATAAATCAAAGACAATTGCACTCCTTGCGTGTCCTAAGTGTGAATCATCATAAACCGTAGGACCGCAAATATACATACGAATTTCTGGGGGATTAAGTGGAATAAAATCTACTTTCTTCTTTTTTACACTATCATAAATTTTAATTGGCATACTATATTCCCTTAACTTAAAGAAATGCGAAGATTTAATGGAATTTCAAAAAAGTGACTTTCAAAGTAAGAAGTATAACAAAAAAACTCTAATTCCCAACTACTTTTGATACTCACTTTATAAAATTCTAACCCCTCTAGAATACTCATCTTTACAAAATGCTGACTTATTTGTTAGAATTCACTTATTTATATAAAGTGAAAATTATGGATTTTATAGAACTTGAACTAATCTATGTGCATTTACTTTTATCACTTCTGTTATTTTTGCCTCCACTTATTAATCTTTATGCACTTCTTTTTAAAACCTCACATACGCAAAAATTAAAATTTTTAGCCCTTATGGCTCCTGCTTATTACACTTTTCTTAGTGCAAGTCTTTTTAGTGGATTAGTATCTTGGGCAATGCTTAGATTTACAATAATCCCCGAAGTTTTTATTATGCTTATTCTTTGGCTACTCATCTTTATCCTTGAAATCAAACGACATAAAAAACAAAAACTTATACAAGTGGAATCTAACCCTAATATAAGACTGCTATTCTTCCAATGGGCATTAAGAAAATATCTTTTTGATACATGTGCCTTTATTGGCTTATTTTTACTCATTTTCATTTTATAATGCAATTCCTTATCCATAAAAACGCTGGAGAGCAGTGCTTAAAACTACAAGGCGATAGTTATCATCACCTCTTTCGAACAAGAAGAACCAAAAAAACACAATTCTTATATCTTAGGAATCTTAGGGATTTAAATTGTTATACCTATTCCATTGCTTCCTTAGACAAAAAAGAAGCATTACTCCATTTAATTTCTTCTAAAAAGACAGAACTTATTAATCCACCAAATGGGCATTTGATTTGGTCAATCATCGAACCAAAAAATATAGAAAAAACACTCCCTATACTCAATGAATTTAATTTGCGAAAAATCACATTTTTCTATGCAGAATATTCACAAAAAAACTTTAAACTCTCTAAAGAAAGGCTTAAAAAAATCCTAGAAAATTCGTGTGAGCAATGCGGGAGAATTACGGCTTTAGAAATTGAATTTCTTAATAATCTTGAAGAGATACTAACTAAATACCCTAATTTAGCAATTTTAGACTTCAACGGTAAATCTTTAAAAAACCTAAAAGAGGAATCTATTTTAATAGGACCTGAGGGGGGATTTAGCCCAAGTGAGAGGATATTATTTAAAAACAAATCCGTATATAGTGCATTAAATTGTAATATTTTACGCAGTGAGAATGCTGCTATTTATGCAACATTAGGAATAATTTAATCCCCAAAGCAGGGATTAATCTTAGGGATTAATCTTATGATGTAGTAATAGCTAATAAATCAATCACTCCATTTTTATGAAGCATAGCAAGAGCATAAGTAAAAAGACCGATAACAATCACAAAAATTATAGAATACTTCACCGTAAATTTAAATAAATCTGATTCTCTGCCTACTAATCCAACTGCCGCACAAGCAATAGCAATACTCTGTGGGCTTATCATTTTGCCTACAACTCCTCCTACGGAATTCGCTGCCAGGAATAAAACCTCTGGGATGTCAAGTGCTCTTGCGGTTAATTGTTGTAATCCACCAAAAAGTAGATTCGAACTTGTATCACTTCCTGTTAAAAATACTCCTATCCAACCAACCACTGGAGAGAAAAATGCAAAAGCATCACCTGTTTGTGCTAGTGCTAAAGCTAAACTTGCTGAAATTCCACTATAATTTGAGATAAAAGCAAATCCGACAACTAAGGCAATCGTTAAAATCGCAAACTTCATCTCATTTAAAGTTTCACCAAAAGTTTTTATAGCAGTAGAAACTTTAACCCTAAGTATTATCATCGTAATAATTGCCACTAAGAAAATAGAAGTTCCAACCGTATTAATTAATGGGAAGGTAAAGATTGAATTTACAGCTTTTGGCTCTGGCACAACAGGAATATTTTGCATAATCCCTATAAGCCCCGAAATCTCAAATCTAAAAACAAGAAAATTCAAAGCCCCATCTTTAGCGAACAAGGCTTTAAACCAAGGTTGGGTCCAAACTATAATGGCTAAAATCAAGATAACAAAGGGTAACCACGCTAAAATAATCTGCCCTACACTATAATTAGGTTTATTTTCCACATTAGCTTTTCCACCGACTTCTTCATCAAATTTAAAAACATTCTTAGGTTTCCATATCCTAAGAAATAATGCCACTACGATAATAGAAACTACTGCCGAAGCAATATCTGGCAACTCAGGCCCAAGCTTGGTCGCTGTGAGGTATTGAATAAGGGCAAAACTTCCACCTGCTACTAATGCCACAGGCCAAGTTTCTTTAACACCTTTCAACCCATCCATTAAAAACACTAAGAAAAAAGGAATAAACACAGAAAGGGGAGGGAGCATATGTCCTGCCATTGATGAGATTTCAAGCGCTGGAAAATTCAACGCACCCGCCATTGCAATAATGGGAATCCCAACTGCCCCAAAAGCTACTGGAGCAGTATTGGCAATCATACAAAGCCCTGCTGCATACAAAGGACGAAGCCCCAAACCTACCAATAGTGCTGCAGTAATGGCAACAGGACCCCCAAATCCAATTGCACCCTCTAAGAAAGCTCCAAAACAAAATCCTATTAATATAACTTGAATTCTTTGATCAGGAGTAATGGCGATAATAGATTCCCTTAAAATATCAAAATATCCAGATTTTACGGTTAATTTATAAAGAAAAATCGCCGCAATAATAATCCACGCAATAGGATATAATCCATACAAACCGCCATAAATCAAACTTCCTATAGCATTAGTTAATGGCATATCATAGACAAATAAAGCAATTAATGTTGCTAAAACCACGGTTAGAAAACCCGCAACATATCCTTGTAAATTCAAATAAACTAGAGAAACAAAAAACAAAAGAATAGGCAACAACGCCACAAAAGCACTTAGCCATTGATTCCCTAGTGGATCATAAATTTGAAACCACATCTTTTCTCCTTAAATAATTCATACATTCAACAAAATCATTATAAAAAATTGATTCTTAAATTTCTACTACCTCTACATCTTTTGTTAAAAAACTATTCCTTCACACTTCTAAATGTGTTACAAACTTTTACAGACAATACTTACCTTAATTGCTTTTATTCTAAACTTCAATAAAAAATATAGTTTTTTGTGATAAATTTCACAGATACAATTTCTTCAGATCAACCTTGAAATAACACAAGGAGTTTAAATGCGTGTTTTCTTTTTCTCGACCTGTATTGGAGCAGTTGCGTTTGCAGATACCTGTATTAATAGCATTAAATTATTGCAAAGAGAAGGGGTAGAAGTCATTTTTAAAAAAGACCAAACTTGCTGTGGGCAACCAAGCTATAATTCTGGCTATTATGAAGAGAGTAAAAAAATTGCTCTTTATATAATGAATCTTTTTAAAGGAGAGGAACCCATTATCGTCCCTAGTGGTTCTTGTGCGGGTATGATGAGAGTAGATTATCAAGAGCTTTTTAAAAATACTCCTTATCAATCACAAGCAAAAGACTTTAGCCAAAGAGTATTTGAACTTAGCGAATTTTTAGAAAAAGAGCTTAAAGTATGCTATGAGGATAAAGGAAGCCCCACTAAAGTAACTTGGCACAGCAATTGCCACGCCCTAAGGGTAACTAAATGTATTGCTTCTGCAAAATCTCTTATCAAAAGCTTAAAAAATGTCGAACTTATCGAGCTAGAAAGAGAAGAAGAATGTTGCGGTTTTGGAGGAACTTTTAGCATTAAAGAACCAGAAATATCCTATGCTATGGTAAGCCAAAAAATACAAGACATACAATCGCGTAAGGTAGAATATCTCTTAAGTGCAGATTCTGGCTGTTTATTAAACATTAGTGGAGCAATGAAAAAACAAGGAGTCAATATAAAAACTATGCACTTTTATGATTTCTTAGCCCAAAGAATAGGAGCATAGGGTATGGAAACCACCAAAGAGCAATACCATAGCATTATCCAAAGCAAGCTTCAAGATGCACAATTACGCAATAATCTCTTAAATGGTATGGATACGCTTAAAACCAACCGCAAAAATCTTATTGCTAATCGTTTTATAGATTGGGAATCCCTAAGAGAAAAGGCAAAACAACTCAAAAATAAGAATCTAAGCAAACTTGATTCTTTGCTAGAAACCTTTGAAAAAAATGCCACCCAAAATGGTTTAAAAGTGCATTGGGCTAGCACACCCCAAGAAGCTAATGAAATTGTTTATGAGCTTATGCAACAAAATAGTGTCAATAAAATCTTGAAGGGCAAATCTATGGCAAGTGAAGAAACGCATCTTAATGCTTTCTTAAAACAAAAAGGATTAGATCCTATTGAAACCGATTTAGGAGAGCTTATCATTCAGCTTATTGATGAACCACCCGTGCATATCGTAGTTCCCGCCATTCATAAAAATCGCCATCAAATCGGTGAGATTTTTCGCGATAAGCTCAATGCTCCTTTAGAAACAGAACCAGAAAAACTCAATGAAATTGCAAGGATTCATCTACGCAAAGAGTTTCAAGAATTTAAAATAGGTTTAAGCGGGGTCAATTTCGCTATTGCCAATGAAGGTGCGATATGGCTCTTAGAAAATGAGGGTAATGGCAGAATGAGCACAACCGCTTGTGATATACATATCGCATTTTGTGGTATTGAAAAGGTTATTGAAAGCTTTGAAGAAGCTTCTATTTTAAACGCTCTTTTAATACCCTCTGCTACAGGAGCTCCTGTTACTTGCTATAACAATATTATTTCCTCCCCTAGAAAAGAGGGTGAGTTAGATGGTCCTAAAGAAGTGCATATTATACTTTTAGATAATAACCGCTCTAATATGCTAAAAGATTCTCATTATTACCAATCCCTTAGCTGTATCCGCTGTGGGACATGCCTTAATCACTGCCCTATTTATGATAAAATTGGCGGACACGCTTATCTTAGCCCTTATCCTGGCCCTATTGGTAAGGTTATTTCTCCTCAACTCTTTGGGTTAAACAAATTTAGTCCTATGCTTGATTTATGCTCACTTTGTGGGAGATGCTCTGAAGTATGTCCTGTAAAAATACCCTTAGCAGAGCTTATTAGAGATTTACGAAGTGAGAGAGTGGGACAAGGGAGAAAAAATGTCATAGGAACTACAAAGGAGACAAAAAATCCTGCTGAAATAAAAGCCATGCAAAGTTTTTCTAATCTAGCAACAAGCCCAAAACAATGGCGTCTTATGCTCTATCTCTCCAATCTCTTAGCCCCACTTAGCAAACCCATCTCTCCTATCCTACCCTTATTAAAGCAATGGGTTACCTATAGGGAGTTTCCAGCAATAAATGGGAATCTTCACAAAAAAGTATCCCAAATGCAAGGAGTAATTTATGAGTAAAGAAGCTATTCTCAAAAACATTAGAGATTCTTTGCAACAAAATACTATTAATTACACACCCATATCCTACCAAAGCCCTATGAAAATCACGCAATCTAATCTCATCGAAGAATATAAAATCAACCAAACTAATAATAAAGCCATCATTAAAGAATGCACCTTAGATACACTCCTTACAACATTGCAAGATACCTTAAAAGAAATTAAAGCTAAAGAAGTGCTGTATAATACAGATATTAAGCTGCCTTTAGAAAACCTCCAATCAGATTTTAGGCTAATCCCTTACACAAAGAGTATTGATACTATGCGTGAGCAATGTTTTGGGATTGATACTTCTATTGTTAAGGCACGTTGTGCTGTAGCCAATCTAGGGATTATTGGGCTTAGCTCCAATACCAACGCTCCGCGTCTATCTTCACTCATTACCAACACTTGCATTTATCTTTTAGAAAAAAATAGCATTGTTGAAAATCTCTATGAAGCTACAATCGCCATTAAAACTTATGAAAAAAACCGAAGTGGTGGGGAGATATTACCTTCTAATATCATTTTTGTAGCAGGTCCTTCAAGAACTGCTGATATTGAACTCCAAACCGTTTTTGGGGTTCACGGCTCACGCGTAACTTATGTTTTACTCTATTAAGGAATCCCTTTGAAAAGTAAAAAAGCCTTTACAATGCTAGAATTAATCTTTATCTTAGTAATTTTAGGGATATTAGCTGCTGTTGCAATCCCTAAAATCTCTGCAAGCAGGGAGGATGCAAAACTCGTTGCCCTCAAAAGTGATATTAATACATTAAAAAGCTCTTTTCCAGCTTTTTTCTTATCCCAAGGGCAAGGAACTTTTAATACCGCTATTACTTTAAGCCCCTCTAATTGGGATATTGGGGACTATAAAATCTCTACCAAACTTAATAACAATGCTACTCCTTGCATTAGTGCAAGATTATTAAGTGATGAAAATGGCACACAGGCAACCACTCCACAATCTGTAAAATTTTTAGAAATTTCTACGCCTATTGTTGCTAATCAAAAAGGAGATCTTTGTGAAAAACTCGTTTTTGAATTGCGTTTAATCCCTAACACCCCACTTATTATACCTCTCCTAAGTAGCTCTATTGTTTTTTAACTCCAAAAAGGCTTTTAGCCTTTTAGAAGTTATTTTAGCTTTGTTAATTATGGGGGTTTTGTTTTCTTTTGCCTTACCAAAATTTACCAATTACCAACAAAGTTCTTGTATGACAAAACTTCAAATGCAAATTTTTAATTTCAAAATTGCACTTAAAAAACAAATCAACCAAACAAACAATCCAAATATCGACTTAATGGGACTCTATACACATTTAGATTTAAAACCTAGTAATTGCTCTTTCCAAACACAAAAAAATGGATTTATAGCTATTAATGGCGATAAAAAAATATCCTTTATCCTAAAAAATGGTATCTTAGAATGCCAACCTACCAAAAGTGATAAACTCCACAACAATGAATCTTTATGTGATATTTTTTAAAACTTCCTGATCACCTTGATATTTAACCTCTACAAAAGTTACTATATGGGCAAATACAAAGTTTTAGGAAATGAAATACTTTAAAAATAGCGTAATCCCTTTTTAACAATATTTTTACTATCTTTAATCTCAATATTATCATCAATTTTACCTCCCTTACTAGCCTCAAACACTTTTAGATTCAAGTCATCTTTTTTCATTATCTCCCCTTAACAATTTCAATTTTAAATGCAACACTATTTGTTTAGTGTTTAGTAGAATCTTTGTAAAAGTATTAAGCTTATAGCTTTCACTTTTATTACAACTTTTTGTTTGGTTAATACAAGGCGACAATTAAGAAAGAAAGTCTAAGGAGATTCATAGTTTTTTAAGCAAAACTTCTCACTCCCCATTGAAAGTAAGGATAGCAGAACCCCAAGTTAAACCCCCACCAAAAGCATCTAAAAGCAGCTTTGAACCCTTTTTGATTCTACCTTCTTCATAGAATTCATTAATAGCCATAGGTATAGAAGCCGCTGAAGTATTGCCATATTTTTGCACCGTAAGCACCACCTTTTGTGAATCTATATTTAACGCATCACCCACAGCAGAAATAATGCGTTGATTTGCCTGATGAGGAACAAAAAAATCAATATCATCAATGCTTAAATGATTTTTCTCTAAAATCTCAACAACATCACTACTAAGCGTTTTTACCGCGACTTTAAAAGTTTCATTACCCTTCATTTTAAGAAATTGCAATCTTTGCTCTAACACTTCTTGACTTGCTGGATACCTACTCCCACAACCTGGGGTTATCAAAAAATCTTGATACTCCCCATTAGAAGAAACTTGGACATCTACAATACTTTTTTCCCTCTCACTAGTAACGCCAATTAATGCAGCCCCAGCACCATCCCCAAAAAGCACACAAGTATTCCTATCTTGCATATCTAAAATGCTTGAAATTTTTTCCGCCCCTATGATAAGGATATTTTTATACATTTTTGAGAGAATAAAAGCATTAGCTAAAGAGAGTAGATAAACAAACCCACTACAAGCCGCAGAAATGTCAAAAGCTGGTTTTCCTACAATCCCAAGCTTATTAGCAACGATACAGGCAGTGGAAGGCATACAAAAAAAATCTGGAGAGATAGTCGCTACAATTACCATATCAACTTCTTTGGGGGTTATTTTTGCTCTCTTTAATGCAATCTTTGCTGCCTTTGTCGCAAGGTCGCTTGTAGCCTCATTAGCCTCTGCGAATCTACGCTCTTTAATACCGGTACGTTTCACAATCCATTCATCACTTGTATCCACTATTTTTTCTAAATCATAATTGGTTACAATATTTTCTGGAGCATAAGCACCAATAGATTTTAAAGAAGCATAAATTGGTTTTTCCATCTCCATAATTCCCTTAATTGATTAAATTTTATACTGATGCAGTGCTTGTAAGATTCTATCATTAATATTATTTTCAATCGTAGCAATAGCTTGAAAAATGGCATTCTTCATCGCTTTAGCGTTACTTTTACCATGACAAATAATCACATTACCATCAACGCCTAAAAGCGGAGCACCTCCATATTCTGCATAATCAATTTGCTTTTTAAGCTTCTTAAAAACATTTTTCATAAAAAGTGCGCCAAATATACCCATAGGTGAAGATTTAATGTAATGCTTAAGCAGATAAATAATAGAATCTGCAACACCCTCACTTGCCTTTAAGGCAACATTTCCGGTAAAACCATCGCAAACAATTACCTCCACAGAAGAATCAAAAATATTATTGCCTTCTACATTTCCGACAAAATTAGGATGATTTTTAAGAAAGTCAAAGGCGGTTTTTGTGATTTCATTCCCTTTACATTCTTCCTCACCATTAGCTAAAAGCCCTATTCTTGCTTGTGGATACTTTAAAATAGCGGTTGCATACTCATAGCCCATAACCGCAAATTCAAAAAGATTTTCTGGCTTACAATCTACATTAGCCCCTGCATCGACAACCAAACTTCTTTTCCCATCAATACGAGGCATCAAGGTGCAAATAGCAGGACGCGATACACCCTTTAAACGACCAATCTTAAGCGTAGCAAGACTCATTGTAGCACCACTATGTCCTGCAGAGACAACGGCATCGACTTTTCTATCCTTTAGCATTTCAATAGCTACATAAATAGAGCTATCTTTCCGCTTCAAAGCAGAAGTGGCACCCTCCTCCATTGTAATAACATCATCACAATGGATAATTTCGATTTTACTACTAAGCTTAGAAGGGATAAGGGGAGAAAGGATATTTTTATCCCCCACAAGCACTAAGGTAAAATTAGATTTTTTTAATGCCAATAAACCACCTTCTACAAGCGGTAAAGAACCAAAATCACCGCCCATTGCATCAATAGCGATTCTCATAGAGATTCAATCCAAACCATTAACTTTTATAAATTCCAGTGAATTTATTAATACGATGAGGCATTCTCCAACTTCCATCCTTATCCTTTATAGGGGTTGCTAAAGCAACTTTATAATGCGTCCTTCTTTTTGCCGCTCTTGTCTTACTTACTCGTCTTTTTGGAACTGCCATTTTACACTCCTTATTTAATTTTTAATATGATAATCACAACGAATCATTTCTAATTCACTTCTTAGAATCTCTTCTAAATCAATCATTCCACTTTCACATTCAACAATATCGCTAAAATTTCCACTTTCTAAACTAATCACTCCATCACTCAAATAAAAATCTAATACTTCATTTAAGTTTTGAAAATAGGTTTCTCCACTTAAATCACAAATCAAAGGCATTTGCCCTTTTAAGAATGCCTCTAATCTAACCAATCCCAAAGCATTCTTAAGTGATAAAAAGCCCTCTAGCACTACGCCTTCAAGCTCAACCCTAAAGGGTAGTTTTTCTCCATTTTTACAAACTTGAAAAACTTTACTAAAAGGTATTTTAGACATTCTATAATCAATAAATTTCTCTGTTAGCAAAGAAAAATGCAATTTCTCTCTTAGCATTTTCTAAACTATCACTACCATGAACAGCATTAGCATCAATACTATCAGCAAAATCTGCCCTAATTGTCCCCGCTGCTGCTTCTTTCGGATCTGTAGCACCCATAAGCTCACGATTTTTTGCAATAGCATTTAGCCCCTCTAACACGATAATAACTACAGGACCACTTACCATAAAATCTACCAAATCTGCGAAAAAGGGACGCTCCTTATGCACGGCATAAAATTCTTTTGCATCACATTGACTAAGCTGCACTTTTTTCATCGTAGCAACCCTTAAGCCATTACTTTCAAACCTATCGATAATCTTTCCAACAACATTCTTCTTAACCGCATCAGGTTTGATAATGGATAATGTCTGCTCCATTTTTACTCCTATACCCAAATTTCTTGGGGATTTCTAAATATTTTTAGGGCTAATATTATACAAAAAAAAACTGCATTTAATATTAAAGGATAGTTTCTTAGCAATGTTTTTAGAATCTTTTTGGGGATTTTATTCCTAAAATTCGTAATTCTCTATAAAACCTTTCCACTCCATAATATGCCTTTTTATCAATTTTGTAAGAAATAAGTTTTAAATATTCTAAAATATCTTTCTTACTCACTCCTGTTTTGTAAGAATATTTCATAAGCCAATAATGAGGGATTCTAATAGACTTTTTTTGAAAAGATTGGATCATTTTTATAAAAAAACCATAATGCCCCCTTACACAAAGCCTACCAAACACAAAAGGTAAATGCTCCCTATCGCTCCAACATTGTGCCATATCGATAAAATCTTGTTGTTCTTTTTTTCTTTTCAAAGCTTCTACTAAAGCCCTATCTCCAATTAGCACGCGTCCTTTAAGCCTTAAAACCTTTAAAAGTGCATTAGAAGTTGCCGATTGGTAATCATTTCCCTCTTCTGTATTAAGACAAATAACGCTTAAAACCTTACTCTTTGCAATAATTCCGATAGAAGAAGCTAAGAATCTTTTATTTTTTTTATTATAGAGTGCGGTAATAGAAGAAACAAACCCAGCATCAAGGCGACCAAATAGAAACTCTGTATTAAGCTTAGCAGGATAAGATTTTTTCTTCTGATAAAATAATTTAAAATGAGAAGGTGTTGGGTAAGAGCGTATAAAAACTTCAAAAGGCAAAAGATTTAAATAATCAATTTTTCCAAAACGCATAAATTTCTACTTCCTTAAAAACAATAAAATTCCTGCGTTATTCTAGCATTTTACAAAATAATACATTACTTAAGAATGTGTTATCAAAGAAGTAAATTTTTCTAAAAAAGCTTGAAGTTTTTTAGAATCTTTTTTAGCAGGGGTAGATTCTAAACTTGAATTAACATCCAACATTTTTGCCCCCAAATTTTTATATTGTTGAATATTATCTATTCCTACTCCACCAGCTACACAAAGATAATTATCAACTTTTGCTTTAAGAGATTGTAATACTTCCTTATCAATGCTTACCCCACTACCCCCACCTAAGATACTCTTAGAATCAAATAAGACAAAAGGACTTATAGAAGCATTAAAGTCTGATGGTTTTTCTATATTCCACACTTCATAAAAGGGAAAATTAGCCGCTTTGAGTGAAATTCCGCCAAAACTCTCCCCACAAACCCCGTGTAATTGTAATGCGTCAATAATCCCCTCCTCATAGAGCTTTATGGCTTGTTGCATAGACTCTTTATCATCTTGTATAACGATAATTTTTAAGATTTTAGGATAGTCTTTAAGGGATTGTGAAATTTCTCTTATTACAGATTCCAAAACAAAACGTGGTGAATCTTTGATAAAAATAAAACCTAATGCGGCTATTTTATCAAAAGGCAACAAGCCCCCCAAATGGTTCTCTAATGCCTTAGCACACATTAACGCATCCTCCTTGGTAGTAATTCCGCATATTTTTAAGAATCCCAAAGGAGATTGCAGGATTCTAAAAACATTTTGATAAAAGGCATTAGGAGAGTTTCTAGCAACACTTACAGAATATTTCAAGGCATTTAAAGCCTCATAGGCATTAGGGCTTTTGACTAAATAGCTCCCACATAAGATACCATCAAATCCTATATTACCAACGATAAAGCCATCAAAGCTCGAGTTAATAGAAGATTCAAAGAGCACTTGGCTATTGAGTTGCTCTTTGGCATAAAAAAGCAGATTATAAGCAGCGATTTTATCAATCTTAAAGTTATGCAAATTGCGGGAGTTAATCCCAATAAGCAGAGGCTTAAGGGGCTTTAAAAAATCAATTTCTTCCTTGTTATGCACTTCAAGCAAAGGCGTTAATCCAAGTGCTAAGGTTTGCTCATAGAGTTTTTTAAGCTGATTAAAACCATTGACTTGTTCCACAAATAAAGCGGTTATTAAAAGCAACATATCCGCACCAAAATCATAAGATTCTTGAATCTGCTCTATTTGGGTAATAAAGTCTTTGCGCAAAACACAAACATTAGGATAGGTAGTTTTTACCTCCTGCAAATCCTCTAAATCCCCTTTAAAATAATCCTTTTCACATAAAATAGAAATAGCATTAGCACCTGCATTTAGGTAGTCTTTAGCAAGGTTTTGGGGTGAGGGAATATCGTTAATATTACCCAAAGATGGGCTGGAACGTTTAATTTCTGCGATAATAAAAGGGAAGTTTTCAAAGGAGGGCTTAGTAATAGGGGTATTCCTTATTGTAGCCCTTATGGGATATTTAGATTTTGCTTCTATAATTTCTTGAAGGATAGTAACCCTACTTTGTATTGATTGTGGCATTAATCCTCCATATATTGTTGGCTAAGTGTTTTAAAGGTTTGGATGATCTCAAAGACTTCACCCTTTTGGATAATAGTTTTAGCTAAAAAATATCCTTCTTTAATCGATTCTACTTGCTCACATACATACAATGCAGCACCCATATTCAAAGCGACTAAATCTAACTTTGGGGAGGGTTTAGCTTCAAAAATATCTAAGGCAATGCGTAAATTCTCTGAAGAATCCCCACCTACCAATAAAGAATGATTAACAAAATCTAAGCCCACTTCAATAGGATTAAAAATAGTTGTTTTAATCTCTCCATTTTTTAAGGTAGTAATTTGTGTGGGAGCACACAAAGAGATTTCATCATAACCATCTAAGCCACTAACTATAAGGGCTTTTTTGATACCTAAAATCGCTAAAGCTTTTGCCATAATCTCTGTATAGCTTTTATCAAAAACACCAATGAGTTGGTGGGTTATGGGTGCTGGATTACTTAGAGGACCTATGAGATTAAAGGCGGTTTTAAAGCCCAAAGAAGATCTAGCAGAAGCCGCAAAACGCATAGCAGAATGGAATTTTTGGGCAAATAAAAAAGTGAGATTGATTTCTCTAAAAATTGCATAAATATTAGCTATATCCATATTGACATTAACCCCTAAAGCAGCAAGTAAATCTGCAGAGCCACTCTTAGAAGTAATAGCTTTATTGCCGTGCTTAATAATTCCAAAACCTTGCTTTTTAGCTAAAGTTGCTAAAAGCAAACTAGAAGTTGTAGAGACATTAAAAGTCTTTACAGCACTGCCTCCTGTGCCAACCATATCAAAATAAATAGGTAAGGTTTTATCCATTTCAAAGGCAATGGCTTTCTTTTTTAGCACAGAAGCAAAACCGGCTAACTCATATTCATCCACGCCCTTAATCTCTAAACTTGTTAGGAAGCTCCCAATTTGTGCTTCTGTGAGATTCCCCTCTGTAAGCTCGTCCATAAAGTTGTAGCTTTCTTGAAAATTTAGAGATCTTTGAGTCAATGCTTTTTTAAGATAGGCTTTAATGGGTATCTCTTCCCTTGTATAATGCAAGAAATTTAAGAGCATTTTAATCCCCTCTTTGCTCCCAATAGATTCGGGATGAAACTGCAAACCTACGAGATGATAATACCTATGCTCTACTGCCATAACTTCACCATCTTCACTCATTGCACTCACTAAAAAGCAATCAGGAATCTCCTCTTTCTTACCTACTAGTGAATGGTATCGCACAATAGGGGTATTAGGACTAATATGCCTAAAAACTCCTTTGTTATTATGAAATAGCTGTTCTACTTTTCCATGCACAATATTTCTAGCATTTTTAATCTCTACACCAAAGGCACTTAAAATCGCTTGATGCCCTAAACAAATCCCTAAAATTGGATAAATTCCTTTAAGCTTTTTTACAATTTCAACACTAATTCCCGCTTCTTTTGGGGATTTTGGTCCAGGTCCTATAACAATAAATTTTGGTTTTAAAGCCATAATTTCCTCAATGGAAGTTTTATCATTACGCAAGACTTTAATAGGGTAGTTAAACTGATAAAAAGCTTGGTAGATATTATAAGTAAAGGAATCATAATTATCAATAAGGACTATCATTGTGTATTTCCCTCTTTTCCGATAATAGCTTCAATTAAAGAGAGCATTTTATTTTGTGTTTCAATATATTCTAATGTGGGGTTTGAATCATAAACAATCCCACCTCCAGCTTGTAGATAATAAATACCACTTTGGTAAATGGCTGTGCGGATAGCAATAGCAAAATCCATATCACAATTTTGCGTAAAATACCCAATAGCTCCCGCATAAATATTCCTTTGATGTTCCTCTAATTCTTCTATGGTTTTAATAGCTTGAATTTTTGGTGCCCCACTAACAGTCCCTGCAGGAAAAGCCGCAAAAAGAGCATCTATTTTATTATGGATTTTTAAATCCATATCCCCCTGCACTTCAGAGACTAGGTGCATAACCCTTGCGTATTTTTCAATAACTTTTTGTTGTGTTACTTTTACACTTCCACCCATAGCAACCTTTCCTATATCATTGCGTCCTAAATCTAGGAGCATAAGATGTTCGGCATTTTCTTTAGGATCATTCCTTAACTCTTCTTCTGCTTGTAAATCCTCTAATTGTGTTTTGCCTCTAGGACGCGTCCCAGCAATAGGACATAGAGTGAGTTTAGCAATATTAGAATCCTTAGGAGTAGAAACTTTAATCAATACTTCAGGGGAATTTCCAATAATTTGAAAATCTCCAAAATTATAAAAATACATATAAGGGCTTGGGTTAGTAGTGCGTAAATTTTTATAAGCTTGTAAGGGTGGAAGATTACTTTTTATCTGCATACTTTGGCTTGGCACACATTGCAAAAGATTGCCTTTGTAAATTTCATCTTTTAGGGTTTGAACCATTGTGGTGTAATAATTTTCTTTATTAGCAGAGATTATCTCTGAAGTGATATTCTCTTGAGTGCATTCTTGTTGGGATAAATGTTTTAGAGATTGTAAGATTTCTTGGATTCTTTGTTTAGGGTTATAGGGATTTACCTCTTTGGCATAAGCTACACTAAAGATAAAGAGGGTTTCATAAAAATGATCAAAAATTATAAAATCTCTCCCAAAGATGAAAGCATTTGTATAACAATCATAAAGCTTTGGTTTATTAAAAGTAATAGCTTCAATATCACCAAAAAATTCATAACCCAAATACCCAACTCCCCCTAAAGGAATAGGTAAATCCATAAATTCCTCACCTAAAGGTGGGGTTAAATCTCTAAAAATCTTTAAATAATCTAAAAAATTTGGGTTTTTAGGCATAGGAATAAGCTCTAGGGAATATTTTTGCTCGCCACTTCTTAAATAATAAGCTTTACCTTCTTGGGTAATCCTAAAAGCCTCTTTTAAAACCAAAATAGAAAAACGTCCTTTTCCAGTTTTTAAATAAGCTGATTCAAGTAATACCGGAGCATTAAGAGATTGACAGAGCATTAAAGGAGTAAAAGAGTGGCTCTCAATCTTTTCAAAGGCTATGGCAGGTTGTAAATCATTAGCATCTAAAGGAGATTGCAAAGATGATTCTTTAGGGGATAAAAAACTAAACATTCTTTTATAAACTCTCTAAATGATTTAGGCGTATTATACAATAGATTCTTGCTAAAAAAATTTTGGATTTAGATATAATACTTCATACTTAAAAAGAAAGCTAAATAGAATGAAAGATAATATTTTTTTGCGTTCAAAAAAGGGTTTTTTTGGATTAGAAGATTCTAAAACACACGCCTTTGGTGGGCAATATGTGGCAGAGATTTTATACCCTGCTTTAAAAGAGCTAGAAGAAGCTTATAAGCACATTCTTCCTACAAAAAGCTTTCAACAAGATTTTGTGGGCTTGTTAAAGGAATTTGTAGGACGACCTACGCCTTTAATCTTTGCTAAAAATGCTAGTAAAATCTTAAATAATGAGATATATTTGAAATTTGAAGGTTTAGCAAATACTGGAGCACACAAGATTAATAATGCTATTGGACAGGTATTGCTCGCTAAAAAAATGGGTAAAAATCACATTATTGCAGAAACAGGAGCAGGGCAACACGGATTAGCAGTAAGTGCGGCTTGTGCGAAATTAGGGATAAAATGTAGAATCTTTATGGGAAGCAAAGATATTAAGCGGCAATTTCCTAATGTTTTCAATATGGAGCTTCTAGGAGCAAAGGTTATAAGCGTAAAAAACGGGAGTGAAACCTTAAAAGACGCTGTCAATGAAGCTTTAAGGGAATGGAGCAAAGATTCTAAAAATATTTTTTATGTGCTTGGAAGTGCTCTTGGTCCCTATCCTTATCCAGATATTGTAAGGGATTTGCAAAGCATTATTGGCAAAGAAGTGAAAACACAAACGCAAAAATTTTTCAAAGGAAATCCGGATATTATGATAGCTTGTGTAGGGGGAGGAAGTAATGCAATAGGATTTTTTACCCCCTATTTAAAGGATAATATCCGCTTAATTGGCATAGAAGCAGGGGGAATAGGACAAGGTATAGGGGAGAATGCCACAAGGATTGATAATACAAATTCCCATTTAGGGATTGTTCAAGGGTATAAGAGTTATTTTTTAAGCGATACATATGGCAATTTACTAGAGACTTATTCTATCTCTGCTGGGCTTGATTATGCAGGGATTGGTCCTCAACTTGCTCATTTAAAAGAAATAGGGGTCTTAGAATTTAAAAGTGCAAATGATAAAGAAGCTTTAAATGCCTTAGAATTCTTTGCAAAAAATGAGGGCATTATTGCTGCTTTAGAATCCTCTCACGCATTAGCTGGGGTTTTAAAAATCTGTAAAGAAGTTGATTCTAAAAAGATTATTGTTAATGTCTCAGGAAGAGGCGATAAAGATATTTTTATTACCGCTAAAGCTTTACAAAAAGAGCGGTGGAAAGACTTTTTAAGTAATGAAATTACAGAGATAGGAGAGTTATGAAAGAAGTTACCTTAATGGGACATATTATTGCAGGGTATCCTAATTTTCAAAAGAGTTTAGAAGCAGCACTTGGAATTGCTTTAGGGGGAGCAAGTTTTCTAGAAGTGCAGTTTCCATTTTCTGACCCTAATGCCGATGGAGAAGTGATTAGAAACGCTTGTGAGGAATCTCTAAAATCTGGTTTTAATACGGATTTAGGTTTTACACTACTACAAACACTACATACAAAACTATTAGAAAATCATTGCAAAACCAAACTTTTAATTATGACTTATGCAAATATTCTTTTTGCCTATGGGATAGAATCTTTTTTAAAAAGAGCCAAAGAATCTGGAGTATTTGGACTTATTGTCCCAGATTTATCTTTACAAAACGATGAAAATCTTTTTTCCTTAGCTAAGGAATTTGGATTAGAAAACATTGCATTACTTGCACCTTACACCCCTCCCTTACGGATAAAAAAACTCACCCAAAAAAGCGGGAGTTTTGTTTATGTAGTAGCAAGAAATGGGATTACAGGGGATTGCACACAAATCACCCCTGAACTTTTAGCCTATATTCATAAAGTTAAAAATAATTGCAATAAACCCATTGCCTTAGGATTTGGCATACAGAGCAAAGAACAGATTATAGCTCTTAGAAGGATTGTCCCTATTGTAGTAGTTGGGAGTGCCTTTGTTAAACATATTACACAAATAGACTCAACAAAAGACTTTCTCTTAGAGTTACAGAGTTTTACACAAACTCTTCTAGGATCTTAAGAGGAGATTATCCTCTATCTTTTAGACCTAATTTTTCAATAAGACTTGCATAACGGGTAAAATCTGTTTTTTTAAGATAAGAAAGCAATCTTTTTCTTTGTGAAACAATTTTTCTTAATCCTAAACGACTAGAATGATCTTTTTTATTCACCCTTAAATGTTCAGTGAGTGTTTTAATCCTATCACTTAAAAGTGCAACTTGCACTTCTACAGAACCTGTATCTTTGGAATTTCTAGCAAAAGCAGAAGTAATTTCTCTTTTTTTCGCCGAATCTTGAGCCATCATAGACCTCCTGATTGGTAATTTTTAAAAGGATGTATTTTAACATAGATTTTATGAAAAATACTAAAAATTATTTCTTGATTTTATGATTTTATAGGTTAAAACTCACTAGAATTACAAACTAATTTTGTAAATTTTTGGAGTAGAATTGGCAAAGACAAATGCAGAGAAATCTATTTTAGCGAAAATCACGCCTTTTTTATCTTATTTAACAGGTTCAAAAGACTTAACGGTTGTATTTTTTATTATTGCAATCTTAGCTATTATCATCGTTCCCTTACCTAGCGGATTATTAGATTTTTTTCTTGCAACCTCTATTGCGCTTTCTGCTTTAATTATCTTAATCGCTTTATATGTCAAAAAACCTACAGATTTTTCTGCTTTTCCAACTTTGCTTTTAATCATTACCCTTTTTAGATTATCCTTAAATATCGCCACTACAAGGATGATTTTAAGTAATGGGCATTTAGGGACAGAGGCAGTAAGTAGCATTATTACAGCTTTTGGACAATTTGTTGTTGGTGGAAATTATGTTATTGGGATTATTTTATTTATTATCTTAGTAATTATTAACTTTATGGTTGTTACCAATGGTTCTACAAGGGTTTCTGAAGTTAAGGCTCGATTTACTTTAGATGCGATGCCCGGGAAGCAAATGGCAATTGATGCGGATTTAAATACAGGATTAATCGGGCAAGAGGAGGCTAAAGCTAGACGCGATGAATTAGCTGCCGAAGCCGATTTTTATGGTTCTATGGATGGTGCTAATAAATTTGTAAAGGGGGATGCGGTTGCTGGGATTATTATTACACTTATTAATATCATTGGCGGATTTTTAATTGGTGTTTTTCAAAAAGATATGTCTGTTGCAGATTCTGCAGCGACTTTTACCATTTTAACCATTGGAGATGGTCTAGTTTCACAAATACCAGCCCTTGTTGTTTCTACCGCCACAGGCATTATTGTAACACGTTTCAGCAAAGAGGGAGAAAATTTTGCCTCGGGGATTATCGACCAACTTATTAATGAATCTAAAACTTTAATGATTGTTGGAAGTATTTTATTACTCTTTGCACTTGTTCCAGGACTTCCTACCATTTCTTTGGGTTTTGTAGGCATACTTTTTTTATCTCTAGCCTTACTTTTAAACAAGCAAAAAGATGGGGAGGTTTGGAGATATGTTGAATCCTTGCTACAAAAATTTAAAAAACAAGAATCCCTAGAAACAGATTCTTCACCATCTTTAGACAAACCTTTAAAAAGAAACGCTACCCAAGATCAACAGCCCACGCCTCCAGCTCCGCAAGAAAGTGAGGAAGAACGCAAAAAAAGAGAAGAAGCAGAGATTGAAAAAGCCTTAAAAGTTAAGATTTTACGCGTTGGTTTAGGTTATCAACTCATCAAATTTGCAGACCCCGCACAAGGTGGGGAGCTTGTGAATAAAATTCGTGCTATCCGCAAAACAATGGCAACAGAATATGGAATTTTAGTGCCTATGGTGCATTTAAGGGATGATTTAAACTTAGCTCCTGATGAATACCAGATTTTACTTAAAGAAATTGAAGTTGGACGCGGAGTGATTATGGTTGATAAATTCCTCGCCATTGCCTCTAGTGGTTTTGTGGGTGAGATTCCAGATGGTGTGCCAACTAAAGAGCCTGTTTTTGGGCTTGATGCTTATTGGATTGATGAAGACAAAAAAGAAGATGCTATTATAGAGGGTTATACCATTATTGATGGTGCAACTGTGATTAGCACCCATATCCAAGAGCTTATTAAACAATACGCAGAAGAATTATTAACGCGTCAAGAAGTGCATAATTTATTAGAAAAATTAAGCAAAGATTATCCTATTTTAGCAGAGGAGATTAAAGGCGTTGGAATAGGGACTATTCAACATATTTTAAAAGAGCTATTACACGAACAAATCCCTATTAAAGATATGTTAAGCATTGCAGAGGCTATTGCTGATGGTGCTCCTGCTTATAAATCGGATTTACCAACCCTTACAGAATATGTGCGGGCTTGCTTAAAGCGGCTTATTAGTCATAATTTTCAAAGTGATGATGGAATCTTGCGTTATTTTATATTATCCCCTACTTTAGAGCAATTTTTATTAGAACGACTTCCAGAACCCCAAAAAATGGGGCAGAGATTAAAACTTAGCCCAACAGAATCGCAAAACTTTTTAGACGCCCTTAATGAGTCTTACCAAAAATCCGCTTCAATGGGTGCTGTGCCTATGATTGTAGGGGGAGTGCCTATGGTGCTTAGGAAACCTTTAGCAATCTTTATGGAACAATATGGCTTTGCACGTAGTATGGTAGTGCTAAGCACCGCAGAAATTGATTATCAAAGTAAATATGAAATTTTGGGGACTATTGACTTCTCCCTATAAGGAAAAATATGCAAATCCACCACCTCTCCCATATTGATTTAGATGGCTATGGTTGTCAGTTAGTGAGTTATGAATTTTTTAGCAAGAACACTAATGTATATTTTTATAATGCAAACTATGGAAAGGAAGTTTTAGCAAGGTTAGAGCAAATCTTTAGAAATATTAAAGCTAATATTACAGAGGAAGCGTGGATTATTATTAGTGATTTAAACCTTAGCTTAAGTGAATGTCAATCCCTCAAAGAATCAATTTTAGAGCTAAATTTAACAGGGGGTAAAGTCAAGCTTGAATTATTAGATCATCATAAAAGCGGACAAGAATGTGCAAATAAATATGAATGGTATTATTTAGATACTAAAAATTGTGCAACAAAAATTGTTTATGAGACTTTTTTAGCTAGATTTTCTTTACCAGATTCTACAAGACTATGGCTAGAGCCAATGGTTGAAATGATAAATAGCATTGACTTATGGAGAGAGGAAGGATATGGGTTTGAATTTGGCAAAGTTGCTATGCGTTTGATTGTAGAGTGCAAAGAACTTAATCGTTTTATGTTTGAAAATGAAGATAGGACTTATAAACTTGCACTCCTTAAGGAAGCTTCAAAATTTTTAAACCAAGAGAGGGGGCATATCCTCTTAGATAATGAAATCTTGAGCTTAAAGAAAAAGTTTTTAAAGGGTAGTTTAATGAGTGATACCCTAGATAATTTAGCTTCAAACTTCCAAGTAGAGCTATTGAAAAAATACCTCGATAAATGCCATATTACTTGCGAGGAATACCAAGGATTTTTAAGTTATAGTATCGGGAGTATTTCTGTTTTAGCCAATTTATTTTTAAAGCAAAATCCACAATTTCATTTTTTCTTAGATGTTAATGCTAAAGGAAATGTTAGTTTAAGGGCTAATAATGCTTGTGATGTGAGTGTTTTAGCTAAAAAATATTTCAATGGTGGAGGACACGCTAATGCAAGTGGAGGGAAAATAGAGGGATTTAAGGAGAGTTTTTTATATGAGGATATTTATGAAAATATCCAAAGTATTTTAGGAGAGCAGCATGAATAAAAAAACCATTCAAGAATTAGAAGAAGAGATAGAAGAGCTTGCCATTCAGCTTAGTGATATGCTATGTGTCGCCTTAATACTCTCAGGTGTTAAAGAATTTAAACTTCAAGATGCTTTAGATTCTTATATTGAGGGCTTAGATGAGGAAAGCTTAGAATATGGGGTCAAAGAGATTTTAGCTAATATCCAAAAGTTAAAGCAAAATAAACCCGAATTTTTTGGAAAATAAAGTGGCAAAAAAGATTGCTATACTCTTTAGCGGAAATGGCAGTAATTTAGAAATAATTATTAAAACTCTCCACCAAAAAGCCTTCAAACAAGCAGGAGCTTTCATTCAAAAGGAGGGCTTATTAATTAGTGGGATAGATAAGCAATACATTGAGTGCCAAGATTCTCCTAAAATAGAAGTTGTTTTAGCTCTTAGTAACAAAAGTAATGCTTATGGAATACAAAGGGCTAAAACTTTGGGAATACCTACACAAGTTTTAGAAAGCAAGGTTTATTCTAGTAGGGAATCTTTTGATAAAGATTTAGTAGAAATCTTACAATCTTTTAGGATTGATTTATGTGTTTTAGCCGGATTTATGAGAGTGCTAACACCCTATTTTGTAGAATCTATCCCTTGTATCAATATCCACCCCTCGCTTCTACCACTTTTTAAAGGAGCTAGAGGCATAGAGGAGAGCTTTAATGCTCCTATGCAATTAGGGGGTGTTAGCGTGCATTATGTCAGCAACGAGCTTGATAGTGGAGAGTTAATAGCACAAGGAGTGTTAATCAAACACAAACAAGAGAGTTTGCAATCTTATACACAAAGGATTCATAACTTAGAGCATTTTTTATACCCTTTAGCGATTTTAAAGGTGCTTTATGGAGATTAAGGTTTTACACACAGAGTGGAGTAATGGTTATGGAGGACAAGAGATTAGAATCCTCCTTGAAATGCAAGTAATGCGGAATCTTGGTGTGGAATGTGCATTAGCTTGCAGGGAGAATGCAGAGATTTTAAATAAATCTCAAAATTTAGGGTTTGAAACTTTCACTCTTCCTTTTAGGAGAAAAACAGATATTCTTAGTATTTGGCAATTAAAGCGGTTATTAAAACATTATGATATTCTTAATACCCATAGCGGAATTGATACTTGGTGTGGGGGTTTAGCAAGCATTGGAAGCGGAAAGAAATTCATTCGCACTAGGCATTTATCCACGCCTATCCACCCTTCACGATTAAATTTCATTAATAATTTAGCAGATTTTATTATTACCACAGGCGAGAGCGTTAGGGAAGCTATGATAAGAGATAATCATATAAAACCAGAAAAAATAGCTTCCATTCCTACAGGAATTGATGTTAGGATATTTCAAAAGAGCCTTTATGATAAAGAAATGCTCAAAGAATCTTATAAAATCCCAAAAAATAAAATTATCATTGGAAATTTAGGGGTTATGCGATATGCCAAAAGGCAGGATATTTTTATACAAGTGGCTAGAGAGATTCATAAAAAATATCCCCATACTTACTTTATTATTGGTGGAAGTGGAGATAGTTTCCCCTACTTAGAGGGACTTATTAAAGGCGGGGAAGGGGAAGAGAATGCGGAGGCATATATTAAGCTTTTAGGATATATTGAAAAACCAGCAGAGTTTTTAGCAATGCTTGATATTTTTATGCTAACTTCTGAAAAGGAGGGCGTGCCACAGAGCTTAATGCAAGCTCTTTTAATGGAGATTCCAAGTATTGCTAGTGATGTTGGAAGTATTAAGGATTTATACCATAATAAGAACTTTTTGTTGATTCCTAAGCCAACTTTAGAAACATTTTCACAAGCCCTAAAGGAATTACTAGACAATCCCCATTGCATAAAAATCAACCCCTATTTTATCCTACAAAAATTCTCCTCTGAAGTTATGGGAAAGCAAATTTTAGCAGTATATGAGAAAGTGTTAAATGAAAATTTTACTCATTAGGAATGATAATATCGGAGATTTAGTCTGCTCCACCCCTTGTTTTGAAGCCTTAAAGAAAAAATACCCCAAAGCACAAATTGATATTATTGTAAATAGTCTTAATGCCCCTGTTATTATCGGGGAGGGTGGTCACAATCCTTATTTGGATAAGATTTATATCTACACTAAAACCAAACACACAAAGGGAGTTTATACTAAAATAAAAGCCTTATTCCATAAAGGTTGGATATTGTTTTGTCTTTTGAAACAATCTTATGATGTGGTTGCCATCTTACGCATAGCACCCTCTAAATATTCTAGCTTATTTGCTAAATGTGCAAGGGGGAAAATCTGCTATGGGGCAGGCAGCAAAGAAGATTCAAGGATTAAAGGCATACCAAATTTTGTGGAAACCCCCATTACTAGCCACCACGAAGTAATGGTATGTTTTGATATTTTAGCACCGCTAGGCGTGGAATATGGGGGAGAGAAGACCATTTATGCGTATCCCCATTGCTATAACAATAGAAATATGCCCCCCTATATACTTTTTCATATCTCAAGCAGACGATTAAAAAATAATCCCTATCCCTTAGAATATTTAGAAGAAATTATCAAAGCTCTGCCTTTTGTTGTTGTAATAGGAGATAGTGATGATAAGTTTAGGTGTGAAGCATTAGCAAAATTACAAAATTGTCAATACCAAAACACAAAAACACTTGATGAAGTTGCAGCTCTTGCTAGAGGAGCTTTACTGACTCTTGCCTTTGAAGGTGGGGTGGCTCATATTTTTGGGGCGTGTAATGCTAAAGCAATTACAATTTTTGATAAGGTAAATATTGCTAGATGGGGAACTTGGGGGAAGATTGAATGGTGTTTGCAAAGTGAGAGTAAAAATGCTAAAGATATAAAACCCCAAATAATTATAGAAAAGGTTTTTGCTCTGCTCCAAAAAGATTCCATTTGCTAAAAAATCATCAAAATCCATAGACTGAAAATTTCTTTACTAAGCCCTAATACTTAAGAATCCTTATTTCATTAAGCATTACAAGAATATTAAATGCCCTTTTAATCAAAGTTTTTTGGTTGAATCACCACCCAGATAATCTTTACTTTTAAGATTCTTTTAAAGCCTCTTTAAAAGTCTTTTAGGCTCATAAAACTTTTATTTATTCTTTTTAGGCTACATTCCTTTTAAAGCAAAGGCTTAGATAGGCTTAGTTTTGTGAAATAAGACTTTTTGTGATTGTTAATTTAAACAAAAGTTCAAGAGCAAACCATCCTTTAAGTAGGACTATTTTTATTAATTACACCTTAGGATAAACACAGCTTTGCCAAAATCTCTACACTAGTTTGTTTATCAAAGATATTGTGCTACACCTAAATTATTGAATGAATATTAATCGTTTCAAGGCCTTTTTATCATCTTTTTCAAAAAAACTTGTAACTTCAACCAATCTTGTAAGGGTAAAAGTGGATGCCCAGAAAACTTGCCAAAAGCAGGAAGGCTTTTAGAGATTGCTCCCCTAGCCCCAATTTGGGTAAATTCTCCAATATGCAAATGCCCTGCACTTCCTGATTGCCCTCCTAATACTACATTGCGTCCTGTGGTTGTCGAACCTGATAAACCAGCTTGAGAGACAATAATGCTATATTCTCCAATGCAACAATTATGCCCAATTTGCACAAGATTATCAATCTTTACGCCCCTTTTAATCCGCGTCTCACCAAATACTGCCCTATCAATGGAAGTATTAGAGCCAATTTCCACTTCCTCTTCCAAGACAACTTTACCATTATGATAAATCTTAATATGTTCTCCATTTTGCGTATGCGCATAACCAAAACCATCACTTCCTATAACAGAATTTGCGTGAATCCTAACATTATCTCCAATCTCACAATCATTATAGATACAAACATTAGGGTAGATAATACAATTTTTACCTACTTTAACATTCTCCCCAATCACTACTCCTGCCATTATCACACACCCTTTTGCTATAACGCTTCCTTTACCAATTACAGCATTTGACGCTACCTGCACATCCTCTGCTACAATAGGTTCTTTAGGGCTTCCAAATAGAGGCTTAACAAAAAACTGCGTTAAATAAGCAAAGGCAAGATAAGGATTAGGGGTTAAAACCCCAAGACTTTCTTTAGGAAGATATTTTAAATCATTACTACGAAGCATTACAGCGGAGGCTTTTGTCCTAAGCACAGAAGAAGCATATTTTTCTTTCTCTAAAAAGGTAAGGTCATCTTTAGTAGCAAATTCTGGGGATTGTATTGCTTGTATTTCATAAGATTGAGAGAGGTGATATTCTACCCATTCTCCATTTCTATTTTGCACCACCCTCTCTAAAATTCCCTTTTCTTTCAAAAAACTAAGGAGTGTATCTAACTGCATAGAATACACTTTAATGCGATTCAATGGCTAAAATGCCACTTCTTGCAACATCTTTTGGCTTATAAGAACGGATGGCTTTTAATAATCCATTAATCCTCTCGTGATTATCACAAGCCATAAAAATAGCATATTTATCATTCACTTCAACAAGCTTTCCATTATAAGAGTCAAAAATCACACTTAATTCACTTAAAAATTCTTTTTTGTCAAATTTCACAAGCACGGATTCTTGCTCTACAATTTGCTCATCTTCTAAAACTTTCAAAACAGGAATAAGTTTATGGAGTTGTTTTAAAATCTGCTCTAGCACCCTCTCATCCCCTTTGGTAGCAATAGTTATACGCGAGAGTTCAGTTTCTAAAATAGGAGCGACGGTTAAGGATTCAATATTATACCCTCTACCGGCAAAAAGCCCACTAATACGAGATAATACACCATGTTCATTTAAAACAATGGCGGTAATAATGCGTTTAATCTCCATACTTACTCCTTATATTCTAATAACATATTAAACAAAGCCCCACCTGTTGGCACCATTGGCAATACATTTTCTAGCTTATCAATGCGGACATCTAATAAAGCAGGTTTATTCGAATCAATGGCTAATTGTAAAGCTTCAATAAATTCTTCTTTAGTATCACAAACATAACCTACACCGCCAAAAGATTCCGCAAGTTTTACAAAATCTGGTTGCGTGCTTAAATCCGTATGGGCAAACCTTTTATCATAAAAAAAGCTCTGCCATTGGCGAACCATCCCTAAATAACTATTATTTAAAATAACATTCACAACTGGGATATTATCCACAAAACAAGTTATCATTTCTTGAATATTCATCAAAATTGAGCCATCACCGGTGATATTAATAGAGATTTTGTCTTTAAAAGCCTTTTTAACCCCCATAGCAGCAGGCAATCCAAACCCCATAGTTCCTAAACCACCACTGCTTACAAATTGTCTAGGGAAGCAAAAGGGATAAAATTGTGCCGCCCACATTTGATGCTGCCCAACATCTGTTGTAATAAATGCACTATCGCCTAACATCTCTCCCATTTTTTGTATAACCCATTGAGGTTTTAAAACTTCTTGGGAATCTTCATAGCTTAGAGGATGAAGCTTCTCATAACATTTGAGCGTTTCTCTCCAATTAGCAATATTTTTACCCTCATAACCTTTTAAAAGTGGGATTAACTCCTCTAAAACATTTCCAACATCTCCTACAATAGGGTAATTTGCATTAACAATTTTACTAATGCTACTTGGGTCAATATCAATATGAATAATTTGTGCGTTCTTAGCAAACTCACTTAATTTTCCTGTTACCCTATCATCAAATCTAGCCCCTAAAGCAATGATTAAATCCGCCTCACTCATTGCCATATTAGAACAATAACTTCCGTGCATTCCAACCATGCCTAACAAGTCAGGATGATTAGCAGGTAACACGCCAAGTGCCATTAAAGTTTCAACAACTGGAATATGTGTCAATTCGCAAAATTCCCTTATACATTTAGCAGCATTTGAAACGATACAGCCCCCACCTAAATATAAAATAGGCTTTTTAGATTCTTTTATCACTTGTGCGATTTTTTTAATCTGTCTTATATTTCCTTTATAGGTGGGTTTATAGGTTTGCAAGGTAATCTCTTTAGGATAATCAAATTTTCCAATTGTAGCACTAATATCTTTGGGTAAATCAATATGAACAGGACCTGGACGACCACTCCTTGCGATATAAAAGGCTTCTTTTAAGATTCTAGGAAGCTCTTCAATGCTTTTAACAAGATAATTATGTTTCGTGCAAGGACGCGAAATACCCACTGCGTCAATTTCTTGAAAGGCATCTGTCCCAATTAAGCTTGTAGGGACTTGTCCGCTAATGATAACTAAAGGTATAGAATCCATATACGCCGTAGCAATACCTGTAATGGCATTGGTAATTCCAGGACCACTAGTAACGATGGCAACCCCCACTTCCCCGCTTGCTCTTGCATAGCCATCAGCAGCGTGAATAGCAGCTTGCTCATGCCTTGTTAAGATATGCTCAAAAAAATCTTGTTTATACAACTCATCATAGATATTTAAAGCAGCACCGCCGGGGTAACCAAATACGACTTTTACCCCCTCATTTTTCAAAGCGTGAATAACCATTTCAGAACCATTTAAACGCATAAAAACTCCTCATTAAGTCTTTGTTGGATTGTATGTTAAAAACACTTTAGCAAACCTAAAATATCTAATCACAAAGTCTTTTTAACGCATTGCATAAATATTCTACATCTTTAGGCGTATGCGTATAGTGCAAACTCACACGAATCCAACCGGGCTTTTGTAAAAATGTCTCATTATCTTTTAGTCCCAATAAATCATGTCCATAAGGACCTGCACAAGAGCAACCAGCACGCACAAGAATACCATATTCCCTTGAAAGAATTCCTGCCATTTCATAGGGGGATTTATTCCTAATATTAAAAGGAAAAATCCCTAAAGCGTTATAATCTAAATTACCATAGACAATAACATGCTTCTCATTCCCTAAAAATTCTTTAAAGATTCTAGCAATTTCTTCTTTATACGCTAAAATCCATTGTTTATCAATCTCATCCCGCAACAAATAGGCTAATCCGCCCCTTATAAACTCTAATATACCTGGAGTCCCAGCCTCCTCTCTAACTTCCTCATTAGCAAAATACCTAGCACTACTACGTGAAACATAGCCTACTACACCCCCACCACAAAAAGTTGGGGAAAGTGTTTTATCAATTAAATCGCGCTTGATGATTAATACTCCACTACTGCCAACTCCTCCTAAGAGCTTATGAGGAGAGAGAAAGGCAACATCATAAAAATCACAAGGTATATCAAAATATGCTGAAGAGCTTGCCATATCATAGCACATAATCCCTCCATAGCTTCTCACTAAATTAGAAATTTCTACAAAAGGAGCGATAATCCCACTCACATTAGAAGCTAAAGCAAAAGAAGCGATAATTTTTCTCCCTCTATTTTGCTTTAATATTAACTCTAAAGATTCTAAATCTACCAACCCATATTCATTAAGAGGAATCCTAACTACCTCACAAAGCCCTTCTCTAAAGCTTAGTTCGTTACTATGATGCTCAAAAGGACTAACAATTACTAAAGGTAACTCTAAGGATTTTAAAGAATCTCCTAAGATTTGCTTAGTCTTAGGGGGGATATATATCCCCATAATCTCTTGAAATTTCTTAATAGCAGCACTTGACCCAAAACCACAAGAGATTACCGCAAAACTCTCATCAAGGCTAAAAGATTTACTAATAATTGCACGAGCATTTTGATAAATCCTACCCATTATTTCAGAATGTTTGGAGCTTTCAGAATGCGTATTAGCATAAAAAGGCAAAATATTTTGAATCCTGCTCTCCACACAAAATGCTGCTAATCCACTAGCTGTCCAATCAAAATAATACATTCCTGCTTTTAAAATACATTGCTTTTTCAAAATCTCCACTTTTTGTTCTTGCTCTTTAAAAGTGGGTAATAAAGATTTAAAAAAACCTCTCTCCACAACCAAATTCCTAAAATCTTAAATTTAAAGTATTTTACCATAAGCAAGAGCCTTAATAAGGATAAATTGATTCTTTTAAAGAAGCTTTTGTTATACTTCAAAATCTCATCTTAACGCTAGGATTTTTATGGAGAATATTCTTACCTTTGGTGTTATTTCTTTGTTAATTGTTATTGCTCCCTTTCTTAGCTCTCTTACGAAAATCCCACTTGTTGTAACAGAAATTTTATTAGGTGCTTTTGCTTTTTATTTTAATTTTTTTACACATTCCCCTTCTTTAGAATTCACAGCCCATATTGGATTTTTGTTTTTAATGTTTTTGTGTGGCTTAGAAGTTGATTTAAAAACATTTAAAAAATTTGGTGGGAAATTTTTAAAATCCGCTAGCCTTTATTTGCTAATTATTTATGGGATAGCCTTACTTTATGTATTTTACAAAGATTTAAGTGAATTTTATATCGCAGCACTGCCTATTATGAGCTTAGGTATGATTATGGCGATGCTTAAAGAATATCCCAAAAATATTTCGTGGCTACAACTTGCGCTTAATGTTGGAATCTTAGGTGAGCTTATTAGTATTATTGTTTTAGTAATTTTAAATGGCACTTATTCTTATGGATTAACTTGGAAACTCTATGAAACACTTTTTGTCCTATTTGCTTTCTTAGGTGTTATCATAGGAATTTTCAAAATTGCGGATATACTTTTTTGGTGGTTCCCAACTTTAAAATTCCTTGCCATCCCTAAAGATTCTACTAAAAACCAAGATATTCGCTTTTCTATTATGCTTTTTTTATCAATGATTGGAATCGTGCAGATTCTAGAATTAGAAACTGTTTTAGGAGCATTTTTAGCAGGTATGATTCTCTCTACTTATTTCCACTACCAAAAGGGTTTAAGCGAAAAGCTTAATGATTTTGGATTTGGTTTTTTTATTCCATTATTTTTTATCTATGTAGGCTCCACTTTAGATTTAAAACTCATCATTAGCAACCCAAGTCTTTTTTCACAAACATTTTCTATTATCCTTATAATGGTTGCTCTAAGAGTTATAGCCGCACTTATTGCTTATAAAAATTATTTTAAAAGTTATAAAAAAACTATTCTTTTTGCCTTTAGCCATTCTATGCCTTTAACTTTTCTCGTAGCTACTGCACAACTTGGAAAGCATTTTAATGCTATTAGTAATGAGGAATATTATGCCTTTATTCTCGCAGCTATTTTAGAAAGCATTTGCTTAAGTATTTGTATTAAATTTATTTATACTTTCAAAAGTAACTTCTTATCACAAAACAATGCTTAAAATTTCGTATTATTATTTATTCATTTACATTTTTTTGTGATAATGTTAGATAGATTTTACTTTAAGGAGATCCTACAATGAAAATTCAAATCTTATTCCTAAGTGCCTTATTAATGGGTAATCTTTACGCCTTTGAAGTAGCGGAACTTCCTAGTATTACTTCAAGAGAGTCCCCAGATATTTCACAAAACACTATTTATTCTTATTATGATTCTATCAAAGAAGCAAAAAAAGCTGTGGTGAATATCTCTACACAAAAAAAGATCAAAACTCCTAACATTCAAGGGCATCCTTTTTTAAATGATCCATTTTTTAAACAATTTTTTGGGGATGCCTTTGGTGCTATCGTCCCAAAAGATAGAATTGAGCGAAGTTTAGGGAGTGGAACGATTATCTCTTCAGATGGCTATATCGTAACTAACAACCATGTTATTGATGGTGCAGATAAGATTTCAGTAGCTCTTCCAGAATCCAATAAAGAGTATGAAGCAAAAGTGATTGGAAAAGATGAAAAAACTGATTTAGCTATTATCAAAATCAATACTAAAAATCTTCCGTTTTTAAAATTCGCTTCTAGCAATGAAGCCCAAGTAGGAGATATTGTTTTTGCCATTGGGAATCCTTTTGGAGTTGGAGAGAGTGTAACTCAAGGAATAATCTCTGCACTTAATAAAACAGGAATTGGAATTAATGATTATGAAAACTTCATACAAACTGATGCTTCTATTAATCCCGGAAATAGTGGAGGCGCTTTAGTAGATAGCAGGGGAGGATTAATAGGGATTAATACTGCTATTCTATCAAGAACAGGAGGAAACCACGGAATTGGTTTTGCCATCCCCTCTGAAATGGTGAAAAAAATCTCTAAAACCCTAATCGAAAAAGGAACCATTGAACGTGGGTATTTAGGCGTTGGGATTCAAGATGTCAATAATGACTTAGAAGATGTTTATAAAGAACAAAAGGGTGCTGTAGTTATTTCTATAGAAAAAGATTCTCCAGCTCAAAAAGCAGGTTTGAAAGTATGGGATTTAATTACAAAAGTCAATGGAATACCTATTAGATCTGCTGCAGAGCTTAAAAATATCATTGGCACTTATAATCCAAAAGATAAAGTAACCCTAACAATCCTACGCGATAAAAAAGAACAAACACTTAATATCACACTTACAAAAGCTCTAAACAATACAAGCTCAAATGGAAGCGTAGTTGGAGGCATTAATGGCTTAGAAATAGTTACATTAAATACAGAGATTAAAACGCGTTTTAGTATTCCTAATAATTTACAAGGTGTTTTTGTAACTAGGGTTCAACAAGGTAGTAAAGCTGAGGAAGTTGGATTGATTGAAGGCGATATTATCACACAGGTAGAAAGTTTTAGCATTAAAGATGCTGAAAGTTTCAATGAAGCACTCAATCACTATAAAGGACAATCTAAACGAATATTAGTCAATCGTGGGGGGAGAGTTTTTAGTATAGTCATACGTTAGCTTAACTCCACTTTGGAGCAACAATATCCATTTTAAAAAAGGTGAAAAATGCTTATTTTCAATCCTTTATTTACAATTTTTTCTCTTTTATTTGCTGGATATATTGCTAAACGAAGCAAGGTTTTAAGACAAAAACAATCCCGAATGTTTTTAGATTTTGTCATTACCTTTGCACTTCCCTGTCTTATTTTTGACAAAATTTACCATTTAAATTTTGAAACTTCTTTATTGCTCCTTATTGGTATGGGCTTGATTGCTTGTTTTATTGCAGGAGTTTTTGCGGTAACTTTAGGCTATATTCTAAAATTTTCTAAAAGCACTTTAGTAAGTATATTTCTACTCACAAGTTTTGGCAATACACTGTTTGTAGGCGTCCCTGTAATTGCCGGTATTTATGGTGAAAGATTTATTGGAGAGATTATTTTTTATGATTCTTTAGCCACTGCTTTGCCTATGTTGCTTTTAAGTCCTTTCATTCTTGCTTTAGGCACCTATCAAAAAATAAATTTGTGGGAGAATATTAAAAAAATTATAAGGTTTCCACCCTTTATCGCCTTAGCATTAGGGTTTTTATTAAGACTTTTTCCCATTCCTGATTTTATCTTCTCTCCCATAGAAATTTTTGGTAACACCGCTACCCCTATTGCCCTTTTTGCTATTGGTCTTTCTCTTAGCTTTAATGCGATTATAACCTCTTATAAGAGTGCGATTCTTGTAATTTTTTGCAAAACACTTTTAGCACCCTTTATATTTATTCTCTTAGTGATGATAATAGACTTAGAATTTAATACCATTGCAAAAGTAACTATTTTAGAATCCGCAATGCCAACAATGACCTTAGCAGGTGCTATCATTATGAAAGCTAAATTAGACTCAAATCTTGCTATAAGCTCTATTGCATTTGGCATTCTCTTTTCCTTACTCACAATCCCTTTTTTAAATTATCTTTTAACCATTCTCTAAATCTACCGCATTTTCTTAGTAACAATTAATTCTTTCATACAAAGATAGCTATTTAACGCACCAAGATAGGCTTTAGCAGTTGCTTGGCAAGTATCAAGATGTAGCCCATGTCCAATTACCGCTGGTTTATTTGGATCAAATTCTACTTTTACCACAACCTTAGCTAAGGCATCTTTACCCTCACTCACAGCTTCTACTTTATAATCTTTTAAGACTCCATTATAACCGCTAATTCTATCAATAGTCTTCAAAATCGCATCAACACTTCCATTCCCTATGGCTGCATCAACCTTTTGTCCATTATCCTTTTGTATGCAAATTGCCGCATAAGGAAACCCGCTAGAACAAGTGCTAATTTGCAAACTCACAAGCTCAAAAACTTGCGGTATCTTGGTAGATTCCTCTGTCATAATAGAACGTATATCCTCATCATAGACTTCCTTTTTTCTATCACAAAGTATTTTAAACCTTTCAAAAGCGGCATCCAAAGATTCTTGAGAAATTCCACTAAAGCCTAAACTTTCTAATTTATCCTTAAAGGCTGCTCTACCACTATGCTTACCTAAAACTAAACCATTATTTTCAGGTATCCCAATATCACTTCTTTTCATAATCTCATAAGTTTCCCTATGCTTAAGCATCCCATCTTGATGAATCCCACTCTCGTGTGCAAAAGCATTTTTACCAACGATTGCTTTATTAGGTTGTGGACATATTCCGGTAATATCTGCAACAAGCTTACTACAAGCATAGATTTCTTTAGTATTAATACGCGTATCTAAATCTTCAAAAACATCTTGACGCGTCTTTAGTATCATTACCACTTCTTCTAAAGCAGTATTCCCCGCTCTCTCTCCCAATCCATTAATAGTGCATTCTACTTGTCTTGCTCCATTTTGAATCCCAGCAATAGCATTAGCCACCGCTAGACCTAAATCATTATGGCAATGAACCGATAATATAGCACTCTCTCCAACACATTGCTTCATCTCTCGAATAATACAGCCTATTTCAAAAGGTAGGCGATAACCTACGGTATCAGGCAAATTAAGCGTTGTAGCTCCTGCTTCAATAACCGCAAGTGCGACTTCTTTTAAAAATCCTATATCACTCCTACAAGCATCCTCACAACTAAACTCTACATCTTCACAATAGCTCTTTGCAAGTTTTACAGCCTCTATAGCCCTTTTAAGCACCTCATTAGGCTGCATTTTAAGCTTATATTCCATATGTATAGGACTTGTAGCGATAAAAGTATGAATCCTTTTAGATTGAGCTTTTTCTAAGGCTCTAGCAGCAGTTTCTATATCTCTTGGGATTGCCCTTGCAAGAGAGCAAATAGTTGTTTTTTTGAGAGTTTGCGAGATTCTAGAAATTGCTTCATAATCCCCCGGACTAGCCGCTGCAAATCCAGCTTCAATTATATCAACCCCCAATTTTTCTAATTGTATTGCAAGTTTGATTTTTTCCTCTGTATTCATAGAAGCACCGGGGCTTTGTTCACCATCTCTTAATGTTGTATCAAAAATCTTTACCATTTCCATAATATTTCCTTAAAGTTTTATTTTCTTAGAATGTGTTTAAATGAATGCTAGAGAAAAAATCCCAGAGGAAGAAACCTGCAAAAGGTCAAAAGGTTTTTAAAAATATAGCTATAATGCCAAATACAACAAACTCTCACCTATTACCCCTTAAGTAAAACGTTTTTTTAAAAGATGATAAAAAGTCCTTAAAGGACCAAATAATACATAACAAGTAATCCCAACAACAATGGTATAAATAGGATAAATAAATAAAATTGCTAAAATAATCATTAATAATACAACAATTTTCCCAAAATTTACTTTTTCAAAATTCATTTTTTTAAAACTAGGGTAGCGGACATTACTAACCATCAAAAGGGCTACTAGTAAGCTTGATATAATCAAAAACTTTAAAATATATTCTGAAATTTCTGGATAAGTTTTAGAAAAGTTTATTTCAAAAAGTAACCAACCCACAATAAAAACTGCGGCAGAGGGTATAGGCAACCCAATAAACATATTAGGTTCATTATGATTTGTTGTAACATTAAAACGTGCCAATCTAATAGCACCAAAGACTACATAAAGCCCGGCTATCACAATACCAAATTTACCATAATTATATCCACCATAAAAAAATAAAATTATGGCAGGAGCAACACCAAAAGCCACAATGTCTGCTAAAGAATCAAATTCCACACCAAACCTACTTGTCGTTCCTGTTAAACGTGCTATCCTACCATCTAATCCATCAAAAATAAGACTAATTAAAATAAGCCAACAAGCAATCTCAAATCGCTCTACAAAGGCATAAGCAATGCTTAAAACACCTAGGTAAATACTTGCGCCTGTAAAGAGGTTTGGCAATAAATACAAGGGGTCAATTTTCATTAATAAACATAACCTAAAGCACTAGAACCAGCAAATACTCTATCTCCAACAGAAACTTTTAATTCTGTATTTAAAGGGATTCCAATCCTTGCTTTACCCTTAAGAAAAAAGCCTATTCTCTGTGTTACTTTAAATTTAGATTCACCAAAATACAAATGAAGATTATTACGATAGGCTTTAGGGTATATAAACATTTCTACTTTCATTCCCTGTGTATGAAAAAACTCCAAAAGTGTCCTCTGTCCAATAATGGGTGAAGCATTCAACACACCATTAATCTTTTCCTTTTGCTTCATACTTCCTTCAAAAGGCATTCTTAATAATCCGCAAAAATAAAGAGGCTTATCAATCTCTAAATAAATTCCATTGTCTGTTTTTTCTATACTCTCAATTTTGCCATCAATAGGAGATAAGATTAAATTCTCCGCGATATCTTCGGGGATTCTCTCGGGATTATAATAACAATACAAAACACCTACTATAAAGATAAAAGCAAGCCAACCTAAGAATCCCGAAGAAAAAAGCCAACTAAGCAATAAAACAATAACACCAATAACTAATGGTTTCCACCCTTCTCTTGCGATGATTTCTGTAGTTGTTCTCATTATGGTTTTAAGCCTCTTCTTTTTGCTCAATCACTAAGCGAGTAGGTAAATTATTCGCCTTCTCATAAGCAGAGATAATCTCTCTAACCTTCTCTCCATCAATATTTTCTTTATCAAATAATTCTTTTACCATATTTTCAATAGCTTCTCTATAAATTTCTAAAGATTCCTTAACGGCTTCAAAACGTTCATTTAATACTTTCTTAATATGGGTATCCATTTTTTCTGCCATTTCTTCACTATATTCTCTAGAATTCCCAAGCCCACCATTTAAAAATACATTCCTTTGCTTCTCTAAAACCATAAGCCCTGCCACATCGGTCATACCATAATAACTCACCATTGCTTTAATAATATCTGTAGCTCTCTCTAAGTCATTACTCGCACCTGTTGAAATTTCTCCTAAAAACACTGCTTCTGCCGCTCTACCACCAAGTAAGACATCCACTTCAGCAAGTAATTCGTGTTTTTGCATAAGGTATTTATTCTCTTCTGGCGTATTAAGTGTATAGCCAAGTGCAGCTAAACCGCGTGGAATAATAGAGACTTTAGTAACCTTTTTTGCTCCTTTAGTAATCTCTGCAATAAGTGCGTGCCCACTCTCGTGATAAGCAACGATTTTTTTCTCTTTAGGGGAAATTCTCCGCGATTTTTTCTCTAATCCGGCAATGCCTCTCTCTACAGCCTCTAAAAAGTCATTTTGTTCCACATCTTTCTTATTATTACGCCCTGCAAGTAAGGCTGCTTCATTAACAATATTTGCTAAATCTGCTCCTGCAAGTCCTGCAGTTAATTTAGCAATTTCAAATAAATCAACATTTTTAGAAAGCTTGATATTTTTAATATGCACTTTTAAAATCTCAACCCTTCCTTCAAAATCTGGTTTATCAACTAAAACTTGTCTATCAAATCTACCCGGACGCAAAAGTGCTGGGTCTAAAACTTCGGGACGATTCGTTGCTGCAAGAACAATAACAGGGGAAGAATCGGAACTAAATCCATCCATTTCAGCTAAGAGCTGATTTAAAGTTTGCTCCCTTTCATCATTGCCACTTATCATTCCTCCTGCTGCACGACTTTTACCAATGGCATCAATCTCATCAATAAAAATAATACTAGGGGCTTCCTTCTTAGCGTTTTCAAATAAATCTCGCACACGACTAGCACCCACTCCAACAAACATTTCAATAAAACTACTTCCACTCACAGAAAAAAACGGAACATTCGCTTCTCCAGCTACAGCTTTTGCAAGAAGTGTTTTTCCTGTCCCAGGAGGACCAACTAAAAGCACTCCTTTAGGAATCTTTGCTCCTAATGCAGCATACCTATCAGGATTCCTTAGAAAATCGACGACCTCTACAACCTCATCTTTAGCCTCAACATTCCCCGCCATATCCTCAAATTTCACATTGGGTTTTTCCGCATTTACAAGCTTTTTAGAGCTACCAATACCTAAAATCCCACTTCCCATATTTTTTTGCATACGATTAGCTAAGAACATCCAAATGGCAAAGAAAATAAAAACAGGCAATACCCAGCCAAAAAGCATATCACTAAGCCAATTACTCTCATTATAACCTGTGTATTCTACACCTTTTTCATCAAGCAATGGAATAAGCGTATTATCAGGATTTACCCTTTGAGCGTTATAAACAATTTTAGAACCATTGCTTATAGAAGTTGCTTTAATATTGGTTTGTCCGATGGCTACAAAACTCACTTCTTTATTTTCAATAAGTTTTTTTAATTCATAATAGTTAATTGTTTTAGTGGCACTAACCCCATTAAAGGCGTTTAAACTATCTCCACTAGGAGAGATAAATCGGAAAACCACAATAGCAATGATGGCAAAAATAACAAACATCAAAAGAGGATTTTGATTAAAAAAGTTACCGGGTTTTTTTTCTTGATTATTATTAGGTTTTTGTTGTTTCATTTTGGTATATCCTTATTAATTTTTATTGAAAGCTAAGGTTACCCATTCTTCTATAGTTTCTCCATTTAGCTTTTTTAAGTTTTTGAACTTATCAAGAACTTTAGATTCATACTTCTCTAAAATACCAGATAATATCAAAACTCCACCCTTTTTTACAAACCTATCTAAAGGTAATGCAATAAGCACATCAGCTAAAATATTAGCTACTACAACATCAAAATACCCTTCCTTTTCCTTTATCATCTCTAAAGAACCTTGCCATATAGTATCTATTGTAACATTATTTTTTAGCATATTCGCTTGTGTAGATTCTACAGCTATACTATCTGTATCACAACTCCACACCTCTGCCTTACATTTTTTTGCTAGAATAGATAATATTCCACTTCCACAGCCTACATCAAGAATCTTCTTATTCTCCAATGCTAAACTATCAAGCATTTTTATACAACCAAAAGTGCTCCCATGATGACCACTTCCAAAGGCAAGTGCAGGATCAATAATAATATTGATTTTTTCTTTTTTATTAGCATACCAGGTTGGATGAATATAAAATTTCCCATATTCCAATGGAGAAACAGAATGATAATATTTTTCAATCCAATCTTGATTCTTTTCTTGTGCTTCTTTAAATTCTAAAGAAATTTCTTGACCCATAACACTTTCTATATTTTTTGTAAAATTTTGAAGCTCAAGCCGAATATCTCGGACATCACTAAAAGTTCTTATAATAAAACCATTTTCTATTTCTTCTATAGCTTCTTTGGTAATCTCTAATGCTTTATCCTTTAAAAGCCATAAAAAATTATCTGCTTTGACAATGAGGGAATTATAACAGGGATCCATTTCTAATCATTTATGCCTAAAACAGCTTCTAATTTCTCTTTTAAGACTTGAGGAGTGAAAGGCTTAACAATATAGTTATTTACTCCAGCTTTAAGTGCGGTAATAACTTCTGCTTTACCACCTTCTGTTGTAACCATAATAATAGGAATATCTTTAAATCGTTCATCAGAACGAACTTTCTTAACTAAATCCAAACCATTCATCTCGGGCATATTCCAGTCTGTAATCAACACTTTAACATCAGCGTTTTTATCCATTTTATCCCAGCCTTCAACACCATTTTCGCCTTCTAAAATATCATTATAACCTAGTCGTGCCAAAGTATTTTTTATAATTCGTCTCATAGTTGAACTATCATCAACAACAACCATTTTCAAGATAAACTCCTTAAAATTGCAACTAATTATTTCGCTTTTGCTAAATATAATAATAGCATAAATTGCTACTTACAATAATAAATTTTTACGAATTTCCAAATTTTTGGAAGGCTTTTTGTAGATCGATTTTTCTTTCATAAAACGCCTTACCTACAATCACTGCTTTAATTCCATTATCTTTTAATATCTGCAAATCTTCTAGACTTGATAAACCTCCACTAGCAATAGTAAAAACTCCGCTTGCTTTAGCGATTGCTTGGGTAAAACTTATATTAATCCCCTCAAGCATTCCATCTCGTGCAATATCTGTGCAGATAATAGCCTCTATCTTGCTCCCTAAAAACTCTTTAGCAAAGTCTTGGGCTAAAATACTTTGTGTATCTCCCCACCCATTAATAGCAACTTTTCCATCTTTTGCATCAATCCCTATGACAATAGGATATTTCTCCGCCATAGCTAAAGCAAAATCTAGCTTTTGTAATGCAATAGAACCTAAAATTACACGGGTAATTCCCATATCTAAATAGCCCTTAATGGTATCCTCATTCCGAATCCCGCCACCCACTTCAATTTTTAGCTTACAATCCCTGCAAATTCGTTCAATAATGGCTCTATTCTTGGGTCTCCCCAAAAAAGCACCATCTAAATCGACAATATGGAGATATTCCGCACCCAAATCTTCAAAAATAGCACAAAGATTTAAAGGATTTTTATCATAAATTTTTGCACTTTGCATATCGCCTTGTTTTAATCTTACAGCATAGCCATCTTTTAAATCAATTGCGGGGATAATTTGCATTTTAATCCTTTAAGTGTATAAAATTTTGTAAGATTTTTAAGCCCACATTATGTGATTTTTCTGGATGGGGCTGAATCCCAAAAATATTATCCTTTTGCACCATAGAGGCAAATTCCATACCATAGCGACTAACGCCTATAGCATTGCTAAGATTCCTCACACAAAAGCTATGCACAAAATATAAATAAAACTCTGCGGGTACACCTTTAAAGAGGGGACTATCTTGATACCTTTTAACAAGATTCCAACCCATATGCGGTATCTTCTCCTCCTTTTTTAATCCTGCAATCTTAAGAACCTCGCCTTCTAACAAACCAAGCCCTAAATGCTCTCCAAACTCCTCACTCCTTTGAAATAAAAGTTGCATTCCAAGACAAATCCCTAATAAATACTTCCCACTTTTTACATATTCTAAAATAGCCTCTTGCATACCACTTCTGCTTAAATGCTCCATAGCATCGCCAAATGCACCAACACCAGGCAATACAAGTAAGCTACACTTTTTAAGACTCTGTGGATCTTCTATAATAACTGCTTCTTGATTGAGCTTTCTAAAAGCATTTTGCACACTTGCTAAATTCCCAATTTTATAATTAATAATCCCTAACATAGACTCTTGCATTAACCTTTACGCACTACTGCTGTAAATTTAACATAAAGCGACAAACCAATTAAAAGTGAAGTAACACCAGCAATTAAATACACCGCATAAATTAACTTATCAGGCTCTGTAATTGTCATTTTAAAGACAAGCATTAAGGCTTCAATTGCTAAAGCAATGATAATAGAACCTAAAAATCGAATCATTGTTTGATGCACAACTTTAGAATCTTGGGATTTATGCCTCCCTAAAACTTCTTCTTCGAAAATAGCACTCACTAAATCAAAAATCGCTAAAGAAAGTGTGATTAAAATCGTAGCTTCAAAAACATCTTTAATATCTAAGTTATTAAAATTCCCTAAAGCATCCCACATACTAACACTTCCTTTAACAAGCAATAAAACACAAATCGCAAAAAGGGCTAAAGACATTACAAAATAAACCATTTTTCTAAAATTTGAAGAGATGCCAAAAAGAAAAGTTGGATTAACAAGATGGGGGATTTTCTCTAAGGGTAAATCTATACAGGCAACATATATAAGCTCACCCCTATCATTATATAAAGGATAGGCTGCTGTTACAACTAAAGTCCCACTCGCCACAGAGGGGTAAGGGTCGGTTAAAATACATTTCTTCTCTTTAATAGCACGATAAAAATAAGCCCTATCATTGTGATTCTCTCCTTTTTTACATTTCAAACTTGTATTGCTTGTAATGCCATCAATAACTAAATTTCCAGCAGAATCTAAAATATAAAGTAGCTCAAAAATACCGACTTCTTTTTCAATTTTATGCAATCCCTCAATAATTTTATTAAGCTCAATATAAGGGAGATAATTCTTAATATTGCGTTGGAATAAAAAACATAAATACGCTCTAATCTCATATCTTATTTCATTGAAATGCAAAATCTCTTTTGATAACATACTTTTCCTTATAAACTTTCAATTTGCTGCGTGATTGTATCAAAAAATATCCGATAATATGCTTTATCTTGTGGGAGAGCATCTCTCCAATGCAATAAAATATTTTGATACTCTTGCACACTTAAATTCCCGGATAAAAGCTCATAATTAAGGTATAATCCATAGGTATTTAAAACATCACTTTGACAATAGGTGTTAATCTTTTCATATTCTTTTTTATAATATAAATCAAGCACCATATCCCCACAAACATCAAACTTACCCGGAAACCCTACAAGATTTGCTAAAACATCAAGTTTCAATCCTCTAGTAGCACCATAATTCCCTAATACATCCAATAAATCGGTATGGAATCGCTCACTATACCTTTGGCGATAATTTTCCCATTTACTCTTATTAAATTGCAGATTCTCTACTTCAAAATAAGCATTAGCCGATAGTTTATACTTCATTGCCCTAAGTAATAGCATTGGCATATCAAATCCCCTACCATTAAAGCTTACAAGCTTAGGTTGATGTTTATTTAAATACTCCAAAAACCCTTTAATAAGCGACTTCTCTTGCTCCTCTTTAGTATTCCCAACACTTGAAAAATTCCCCACTTTCTTAAAGTTTCCATATTCATCACAAAAAACCGCAGCAATAGAAACAACTTGATGATAACAAAGGGGTAAAAACTCACTACCACTTAACTCCTTTTGTATTTTTTGGGCTTCTTTACTAATCTCTAAATCATCTTGTGTAACTATATCCCTACTTTGAAACTCACTTTGAAAAGTTTTTTTAATCAATGCCACATCTGGGATAGTCTCGCAATCAAAAACCATTACCATAACAAACATCCTTTAAAGTAATTTTAGTTAAAATCTTACACAAATCTACCAAAAAGGAAAAGTATGCTACTTGGAGTAAATATTGATCATATAGCAACTTTGCGTGAAGCAAGAGCTATTAATGACCCCGATCCTTTAGAGGCCATTTTCATCGCTAAAAGAGCAGGGGCACACCAAATCACGATACATTTACGCGAAGATAGACGGCATATTCACGATTTAGATATTCAAAATATTCTACAATCTTCTTTTTTACCTGTTAATATTGAATGCTCTATTAATCCCCAAATTATAGAATCTCTCTTAAATCTTAAACCCCAAAGGATAACCTTAGTCCCTGAAAATAGAGAGGAAATAACAACAGAGGGGGGATTAGATATTCAAGCAAACCTCCAAAGAATCCAAGAAATCATACAAGCTTTTCATTGCATTGGCACCGAAGTTTCACTTTTTATCGATACTGATATTGCACAAATTTGTGCTGCTAAAGAAGTTAGAGCAGAGATGATAGAACTACACACAGGCACTTATGCGAATTTGCATTTAATGCTTTTTTCAAACCTCCCTAGAACCCAGCATAGCCTCAAAAGTTTAGAGATTCCAAGAGCATCTTTAAAAGAGCTTTATGAAAAATCTATCCAAGACTTACAAAATGCCGCAAAAGAAGCTAAATGGTTAGGATTAGAAGTCGCTGCAGGACACGGCTTAAACTATCATAATCTAAAACCTATTCTAAAAATCCCAGAAATCTTTGAATTAAATATCGGACAAAGTATTATTGCTAGAGCTATTTTTAGTGGATTAGAACAAGCCATTAAAGATATGCTTACCTTAATGCAAAATAAAGAGGCTAAAGACTAACTATAGAGGGAAAACGCACAGGAATTCCTTCATCTCTCAAAAATTCCTTTAACTCTATAATGCTTATTTCTTGGTAATGAAAAATAGAAGCCGCCAAAGTAGCATCTGCACCATTTCTAAAAGCCTCAAGGATATGCTCCTTACTCCCTGCACCACCACTTGCAATAAGGGGTATATCTACAAGGCTAGAAACTTCCCTCAAAACCTCTAAATCATAACCACTCTTTGTCCCATCACAATCCATACTTGTTAGCAAAATCTCTCCAGCACCGCGATTATAAACTTCTTTTACCCATTGCAATAAACCAATCTCTGTATTTTTTCGTCCTCCGTGTGTATAAACCTCTAGTTTTGCGGGGTTACTTGCATTTCTTTTTACATCAATGGCTACTATTATACATTGAGAGCCAAATCTCTTTGCACCTTGCGTGATTAAATCAGGATTAGCAAGAGCAGAAGAATTTAAACTTACCTTATCACAGCCCACATTCAAAAGATTATACATATCCTCTAAATTTCGGATTCCGCCACCAACACTTAAGGGAATAAATATTTCTTTAGCAACTGCTTTTACTATCTCAAGTGTAATGTTACGATTATCACTAGTAGCGGTAATATCTAAAAAAACAATTTCATCAGCCCCCTCATCATTATAACCTTTAGCTACCTCTACAGGATCTCCTGCATCTTGCAATCCTAAGAAATTTACCCCCTTGACTACACGTCCTTCTTTAATATCCAAACAAGGTATAATGCGTTTTGTCAAGGGCGAAAACATCAATCTAAAATTCCTAAGACTTGGTAAAGGGGAAGTTTTTCCATAAACTCTTTGACTACTGCTTCAATTTTTTTGATATTTTCCGAATCTTTCTCAATAACAACGCCATTTTCTACAACTTTCTTACCATACTTCTTAAAGAGTTCAAAGGTTTTTAATGCAAGCTTATGTTTATCTTTATCCTTATCCTTGTCTTTAACATTTTCTATATAGGTTTTCATAATCAATTGCTCTATAATGCCCACCCCAATGCAAGAATTAATAAGAGGAGCAGCTACATAAACATTTGTTTCATCGTGAAGTTGTTGGTTAAATAAAATCTCATTATAGGCTCTTGCACGATTCTTGATTGTTTCATCTATGTTTTGTGTAGGGAAAAGCATACCTTGCTTAATTAAAACTAGCACTGATGTCACTAAACTTGAAAAATCCATATCACACTCTTGCATAATCTCTGAACTAGACTTTGGTCTATAAGATTGGGATTGCAGATATTCTAAAACTCTTTTATATAAATCTTTATCTAAAGACAAAGTCCCAAGCACTACATCCATATCACTCTTAAAAGCTGTTATAGGCGTTATTAAAACAAACCTTGTATTTAAAATTCTTTGCATAGAAACATTTTGCCCAAACCTATATATTCCTTTGACAAAAATATCACCTCTAAAATTACGATTGACACAATAATCCTTAAGCTGCTCTCTAAAGATAGGATCGGCTATGCCGCTTAGAAACTCTCTTGCCTCCTCGCTTAAATTACAACCATCTAAATGATCTAAGGGATCTGTATTCACAACATAAGAACATTTCACATTCTCCATCATTTTAGCAATCTCATAAAAATAAAAGACATTCCATTCTGCATTTAAATATTCGTGTGCTAGATAAGTAATGTCTGAATTTTTCATATCTGAAATTCTTGATATAAAATTACTAACATCAGGATTTCTCATAAAAAGCGGATTAATCTTTGTAAATTTAGAAAGAAACTCTATACTCCTTAAAAGACGATCACTAGCATTGACATCAATACTACGGTTTAATTGGTGGTGTAATGATAAAATCTCTTTAATAGAGAGAGCAAAAACTTGTTGGGGGAAGCAATTATAGCTATTATAAACAACCCCACCAACTTTTAGAAACTTATAAACAATCTCTAAAATAATATCTCTGTTTTCCTTAGAAATCCAAGAAAAAATCCCGTGAAAGCAAATATAATCAAAGGTTATTTTTTCTTTCTCTAATCTAGCCAAACACTCTTTGAAACTTTCATTATACAAAGTAATATTATCTGATTTAGCATAGGTATTTGCATAAGCCATATGCTCAGGATTAAAATCTACGGCACTATAACATCCCCTGCTCGTAGCAGCGTGAATATTAACACTAATCCCCATACCAAAACCAAGTTCTAAGTAATTAAACTCTGGAGGGGGGGATATATCCTCTGCCCTCTCATCTATGGTATTACTTTTAATACCTGCTAAAGCTAGATGAAAATTCATTAGCAGTGGATTTATAGCACTATAATAACCTTTAGTATAAGAAAAATCTGAAAAGTAACCTTCATTCCAATTTTGCATTACTTAGTCCTTAAATTTTTGCTTTATTATACAATAACTTTAGTTTGCTATTTTTTAATATTTCCTTAAATAATACGTCTATTTATTCTTTACTTATTATGCTTTACTTAAACATCATTCCTTTAAATAATTTTATTTTGTTATTCATCTATAAATCTCACATTTAAAACTTATTAAAGTTTCACCAAAACAGGATTCCACGCTTTAGAGCTTAACATTACCAAATCCCCAATTTTTAACCCCTCAATCTCCTCACTAGATACTGTAATTTTTACAATATTATTCCCTGCTAACACAGAGATAACAAAAACTAAACCGCTCTCCACTATGTCTAATACCACACCATTTTGTAAAAACTTGCCACTAGGAATCTCATTTAAAAAAACCTGCTCGGGAGGACCTTCTTTATCAACTCTTCCATTACTTAGATACAAGACATAATTAGAGAGAGAAAATACTTCACTAAAGTTATGGCTAACTAAAAAAGTGCTTAATCCAAAATGCCGATGAATCCCCAAAAGCTCTGTTTGAAGATTCTGTGCAGTTACTAAATCTAAAGCGGAGAAAGGCTCATCCAAAAGTAGAACTTTAGGCTTTCTCACTAAAGCTCTAGCTAAAGCTACCCGTTGTTGCTGTCCTCCACTTAAAGCATTAGGCTTGACTTTCCTTAAAGTGCCCAACTCTACCATTTCTAAAAGAGTTTCAACAATCCTTTTATCCTCCCCCTTAGGCAGAGCAAAATAAAGATTCTCCTCTACACTCATATTAGGAAAGAGTGCATAATCTTGAAAAACAAAACCTATTTCTCTCCTTTGTGGAGGAATATTAATCTTAGAATCAAACCACACCTTTCCACCCACTTCAATAAATCCACAATCAGGATTGACAAGACCAGCTAAAATCCTTAAAATCGTAGTTTTTCCTGCACCACTTTTGCCAAAAAAGGTAATGAGTTGATTTTCCTCTAATTGCGTATCTATTTCTAAAGATAGATTTCCCTCTGTGCTATGCAGTTTCTTTTGGATTTTTAGGGTTATCATAAAGATTTTCTTTTCTTGAGATAAAAAGTAAGGAGCAAAATACAAAAAGTTATGATAAAAAGCGTTAAGGCGTATTGATTAGCTAAAGCATAATTAAGGGATTCTACCTCATCATAAATAGCAATACTAGCAACCCTAGTTTGACCTTGTATATTCCCCCCTATCATCATCACCACACCAAATTCCCCGATAGTATGGGCAAAAGCTATGACTACCCCCATCCAAATAGAATGCGAAATATTAGGCAATAACACCCTTAAGAGTATGCTTAAACGACTTTTTCCTAAAGTCAATGCTGCTTCAAAAAGTGATTTTGGCAAACTTGCAAAACCCGCTTGAATGGGATTAACCATAAAAGGTAGGCTAAAAATTACAGAGGCTAAAATCAACCCTTCAAAACTAAAAACTAGTTTAAGATTAAAATGTTCTAATAAAAAACCACCAAAGGCATTTTGTGGGCTAAAGGCAAGTAATAGATAAAACCCTAGCACACTTGGGGGAAGCACTAAAGGCATAGAGACTATTGCTTCTAAAACAGAGGTTATCTTACTTTGAGAAAATGCTAAAAAATACGCTAAAGGAATAGCAAAGATTAAAAGTAAAAATGTAGTAATAGTAGCGACTTTAAAAGTCAAAAACATCGTGGATAAAAAACTACTAAACTCCATCATATTCTTAAACTCTATTATCTTGCCAAAACCATAATTTCACTCTCTAAGATATGCCAAAATACCTTTTCGCTCCTTATAAGATTCTTTCCACATTCATAAGAGCTTAATACCTTAATATCACCATTTTCTGCAGCTTTACATTCTAAGGATAAACGCATAAATAAATGATCATTTTCAAAAGAGAGAATCTTTGCCTCAAAAGTATTACTAACCCCTTCTATTCTACTAGCAACTACAACATTACTTTCTTTAAAACCTATGCAAATATCTTTATTTAAATAATTTTTTAAAGAAGTGCAATCTTCTAAAAGCAAAACAAAAAAAACAAATTCTTCAGCTTCTACTTCTAATCGCGAAATTCCTCCTTGTGAAACAAAAGCCTTTAATACCCCAAAAATTTTATTCAACACTATACCCAAATTCTAAGAATCTCTTTTTTGCCTCTTCACTTAAAATATAATTTTTAAACTCCAAAGCAAGTTTAGAATTTTCACCAAATTTAGGGACAATAAGGGCTTGATTGATAGGCTTATAAAGATTCTCATCAATGGCTACAAAACTCATAGTATTAGTATTAATTCCATTATCACCTAGCATAGATAAAGCAGTAAATCCTACTTCAGCGTTTTTAGATTCCACATAAGTAGTAGCAGCCCCGATACTCTCTCCAGTTACAAATTTGCCCTCCACACTCCCAAGCATTTTTGTAGCCTCTAGTGCTTCTATGCTTGCCCTACCATAAGGAGCTAATTTGGGATTAGGGATAGCAATATGGGTAATTTTTTGGTTTAAAATATCTTCAAACTTTGTGATTTTAAAATCCTTATCATTACTCCATAATACGAGTTTGCCTTTAGCATAAATTTCCTCTTTTTGTGAAGCTAATTTATCCTCATATAGCTTTGCGGGATAACTAACATCTGCAGAAACAAATAAATGCACAGGAGCACCATTTTTAATTTGCGCATAAGCCTTACCGCTTGAGAGATAAGATATATCAATTTTATCCCCTTTTCTAGACTTTAAAAAATCCTCTTTGATAGATTCTAAAACATATTTTAAAGACGCTGCACCTAAAACTCTAATTTCCTCCGCATAAGCACCATTAAAAACTAATATCCCTACTAAAACTATTTTGCTAAAAAACTTCCACATTTTCTCTCCTTAAATTCCTAAAATCACATTATTTGCCTTAAATCCAAACCAAACTTTCTCCCCAACTTCCAAATCTAGATTCTCTCTTGATTCTTCTGTAATAAGAGCACATAAAGGCACCCCATTACTATCAATTTCTATTTCAGCATTAACACTGCCTCCTTTTATAGACTTTACCACCCCTACTAAGATATTTCGCAAAGATAACTGCTTAGACTCTTCTTTAAAAACTACAACCCAATTAGATTTAATCAGTACATAGCATTGCATTCCAACTTTTCAACCAAGCTCTTTTAAAGAATGTAAAGTGATAGCACTAACAATCATTGTGTTTTCTTTCAACTTTAAAATAACCTCTGCATTGACTTGACCTTCTTTAATGGAAACAATCTCACCATAAAGCTGATTCCTAGCACTCGTTTTCATTACTACTCCTTTGAATAAGACTTAAGATTTTATCCCTTTGCTCTAAAAACTCTTCCCAAGCATAAAAATTCCTCTCCAAAAATCCTAATAATTGCTCGTGAAACTCCCTCATTTGGTGGAAGACTTCAATCATCTCTCGCCCTTTTTGTGTAATTTTAGCCCCACCACCATTTTTACCACCTTTAATAGTAAGAACTAAAGGCTCTTTAGAGAGTTTATTCATCGCATCAACACAATCCCAAGCTGCTTTATAACTCATTCGCATTTCTTTTGCCGCTTTTGAAATGGAACCGCTTTTTGCTATCCTCTCCAACAATTCAACCTTACCATATCCTAAGAAATTTTTTCCTTTTTCTTTAATCCAGATTCTGCCTTGAATTTCCATAACTAATAAAACCCCTTATTTTTGAGGATTAGGAGCAAATTATATTTAAATATATATCGATTTGTCAAGATAAAAACTCCGCAAATAGTGCTATAATTAGCAGTATAATCCAAATAAGGATATTTTATGACAATCTTATCACAAGAGACTCAACAAATTTTAGCAGAAGATGTAAAGATTTCTAGCTTAGAAAACTTAACTTTAAGCATAGAATACATTTTACATTCTAAAGAAATAGAACCCCAAAGGGTGTGTTTTCTAAAAGTTCCACAATCTTGTAAAAAATTCCTTTATAGTTAAAGATTGGTTTTGGGATGGGGAAAAACTACTTATTTACCAAGGAGATTAAGGAGAAAATATGCAAGGAAAAGTCTGGAAATTTGGCGATAATATTGATACAGATCTCATTATCGCAGCAAGATACTTAAATACTAGTGATGAGTCTATTCTAGCCTCTCATCTTATGGAGGACACAAGATCAGGTTTTATTAAAGAGATTAATAAAGGAGATATTATTGTAGGAGGAGAAAATTTTGGCTGTGGTTCTAGCAGAGAACACGCCCCTGTAGCCATAAAGGCTGCGGGTATTAGTGCAGTTATCGCTAAGAGTTATGCAAGGATTTTTTATCGCAATGCCTTTAATACAGGTTTGCCTATTTTAGAGATTAAAGAAGTGGATTCTATTAATGAGGGGGATAGCTTAGAGATTAATTTACAAGATGGAATCATCAAAAACCTTACCCAAAAAACACAATATACCTTTACGCCTATCCCACCTTTTATGTTAGAACTCCTAAAGAGTGGAGGTCTTATCCCTTATGCAAAAAACCAAAAAAGGGATTAAATAATGAAAAATTATAAAATAGCGGTTATTAAGGGTGATGGGATTGGTCCTGAAATTATCAATGAAGCCATCAAAGTCTTAGAAGTTGTTGCTAAAAAATTTAGTTTTACTCTCACTTTTGAAAATTACTTAATGGGGGGCATTGCTTATGATTTAACTAAAAATCCTCTCCCTGATGAAACTATTGAGGGTTGTTTGGGAGCAGATGCCATACTCTTTGGTGCTATTGGAGGGGATAAATGGGACAACCTACCAAGAGAGTTGCGTCCAGAGAGTGGATTATTACGACTTAGAAAATCCCTAGAAGTTTTTGCAAATTTTCGTCCTACTAAAGTTTATGATGAACTTTTAGAATCTAGTCCGCTTAAAAAAGAAATTATCAAGGGTGTAGATATTTTAGTGGTGCGTGAATTAATTGGGGGAATCTATTTTGGCACCCCTAAGGGTAGAGAAAAAAATAGAGCCTATAATACAATGGTTTATAGTGTTGATGAGATTAAAAGGATAGCCCATATCGCCTTTGAAGCTGCACAAAAACGCAATAAAAAGCTTTGCTCTGTGGATAAAGCAAATGTTTTAGATGTTTCACAACTATGGCGGGAGGTTGTCAATGAAGTCGCACAAGAATACCCAGAAGTCCATCTAAGCCATATGTATGTGGATAATGCGGCAATGCAATTAATTAAAGACCCCAGAGCCTTTGATGTTATCTTAACAGAAAACCTATTTGGCGATATTTTAAGTGATGAAGCGAGTATGATAAGTGGCTCTATTGGGCTTTTACCCTCTGCTTCTATTGGGGGAAAGAGTGCGATTTATGAACCCATACACGGATCTGCACCAGATATTGCGGGCTTAGGCATTGCAAACCCTATTGCGACCATTGCTAGTGCTAGTATGATGTTGCGTTATTCCCTCCAACAAGAAAAAGCAGCAGATTGTGTGGATTATGCTATACAGGCCACTCTTAAAGAGGGTTATCGCACAAAAGACATCGCGAGTTTTGGGGCTAAAAAGATTTGTAACACACAAGAGCTAGGAAGCATTATCGCACAAAAAATCCTTGATTAAAACTCCCCTAAAATCTCTTGGAGGGATTTTATAATATACACTACTTGTTCTTGTGTAATAATATAAGGAGGCATTAAATAAATCGTATTACCTAAAGGACGGAGTAACAAACCCTTTTTTAGCCCAGCATTAAAAACCTCTAAACCTTTCCTTACACCTTCAAATCCTACCAAATCAAAGGCAAATACCATTCCACAATATCGTAGATTCTTCACACACGCAAAGGTCTTTAAGACCTGCATTTTCTCCCAAATAAACTTTGATAGAATCTTATTAGATTCTAAGATATTATTTTGTTCAAAAATATCTAAAACCGCATTAGCACAAGCACACGCTAGAGCATTACCTGTGTAAGAGTGGGAATGCAAAAAAGCTTTATTTTCATAATAGGGTGCGTAAAAAAGATTATAAATTTCTTGGTGTGTAACCACAACAGATAAGGGTAAATACCCACCCGTAATGCCCTTACTTAAACATAAAAAATCCGGCACAACTCCACATTGCTGATAAGCAAACATACTTCCGCTTCTCCCAAATCCTACCGCAATTTCATCAAAAATAACATAGATTCCATAACTTTGCACGAGTTTGGTAGCCTCTTTGACAAAAGCTTTATCATATATATTCATATTGCCCGCACATTGTATGAGTGGCTCTAAAATAAAAGCGGCAATTTCTCCTTTATGGGATTTTAACAATCTCTCTAAATCTTCTAAAGATTCCTCATAATCGTTTCCATAAGGAGCTTTAACCCTTAAACTCTGCAATAAAATAGGCTCATAGACTTCCTTATAAATCCCTAAATCTCCAACACTTAAAGCACCCATTGTTTCTCCGTGATAAGCATTGTGTAGGCATAAAAATTTCGTCTTTTTTTCTTTTTTTAGCATATTTGCGTGAAATGCCATTTTTAAGGCTATTTCAACCGCACTAGAGCCATTATCTGCATAAAAACATTTAGAAAATTTAGAATCTAAAATGTCCATTAAACGCTTGGATAAATCAATAATAGGCTTATGGGTAAAACCTGCAAAAATGATATGCTCTAAACTCTCTACTTGCTCTTTAAGTTTTTGGTTAATATAAGCATTGCAATGCCCAAAAAGATTCACCCACCAACTTGAAATACAATCCAAATATCCCCTATCCTCAAAATCATACAAAACCATACCTTCTGCTCTTTTAATGGGAATTAAGGGGATATTTTCTTTATGATCATACATCTGTGTACAAGGATGCCAAATATAGGATAAATCTAAATCTTTTAAAAAAATATTCATGGATATTTTTATAAAAACTTTAAAGTGATTTTATAAAATCACTTTAAATGCCTTCTTTAGTAGGCTTTGCGACGACATTCCCATTCAATCTCTTTAGCAGTATAATGTGTGTTATTTGTTGTATTTGGAGATTGGGTTCCTGGATTTTGTGCTGGTGGATAAGCACCATAATGCACAACTTCAGCCTTTATAAACTTACCCATTGTTAAATCTTTAAAAGTCCCATAAATATCATTCCCAAAAGCACCACAATCATCACCTTTAATCTTTGTATAGGGCAAAACTTGAATGACTAATTGTCCGCCCCCCGGGCTTGCTAAAGTAATAGTTTTATTAATAGAATCCACAGCTGAAATTTGTCCATATACATCAAAATCATTATCAGCCATCATTGCACCTGAAAATAAGGTTACCAAGCTTAAAGCCCCAAGTATTTTTTTAAGTTTCATTTTAAACTCCTTATATTTATTTAAGATTTTGGAATATCTCCCTCTATCTTTATGCATAAAATTATAAAATCCTTTTATCAAGAAAATATGAAGATATCGCCAAATTTGTTTCAAGATAAAGCCTTTGCAATATATTCTCTAATGCTTTGCTTAACCTCTGGGATTATTACTATTTCTAGCTGCAAAACAGAAAGTGGCAACCCAAAAGTTTCTAACTTTGGAACATCCTTTTGTGTTACTAACAAAGAAGTAGCTTTAAGCCTTGCATATTCTTCTAAAATCTTTGCTTTATCAAAATAAGAATGATCTTTTAATGTAATTTTGCCAACAACATCTGGCAAATATTCATCTAGCCGTGAAGGATTAGCAATAGCGGTTAAAAGTAGCATTCTTTTAGTAGGATTTACAAGCTTTACTTCTCTTTTATAATCTATCCCCTCTTTTATTAAAATATCTGCCTTTTTATAAGCACTCTTTCTTTCTCTATATCCTCCACTTGGGATACAAAAATCAAAGTAAGGTTCTAGCTTGGGTTGAAGCAAAATATTTAATTTTTTAAAATTAAATCGGAATCCATCATCTAAAAAAATAATGCTTACTCCCCTTTTCTTAGCCTCTAAAATTCCTTTTTTTCTATTTTCACAAACTATGACTGAAGCATTTTTCAAAGCCTTAGCCATCATAATAGCTTCATCCCCTACATTTGTAGAATCTTCAAATATCTCCCCATTTACACTCACCACTTTAAGCCCCTTACTTTTGCGTCCATATCCTCGTAAAATAATACAAACCTTAGAATACTCTCTAGCAACTTCAAGTATAAAAGGGCTTTTTCCACTTCCACCTATAACAAGATTCCCCACACTGATAATCGGGATTCCAAAATCCTCATACCTTGAAAATACTCTTTTAAGGGTTGCTATAACACAATACAATGCACTAATAGGCAAAAGCACTATTGCTAATGCCTTCTGCCAAAGGCTTGGAGCATAAAAATAACGCTCAATACCTCTCATACACGACCATTTGCAAGTCTTATTACTTGCCTACATACATAATCCACATCTTTTCCACTCATTGCACTATAAATAGGCAAACTCAAAATTTGTTGATAATTCTTTAAAGAAATAGGAAAATCATTAATCCTCAATCCATATTTGCTCTTATAATAAGTTAATAAATGTAAAGGCACAAAATGCAAAGCTGTTTCAATTCCACAATCTTTTAATTCTTTTGCAAAATGATCCCGATTTTTGTCAATTTTGATAATAAAATGCAAGAAAATATGCTCTCTTTTAACTACGGGCATAGAGAGATGCGGGGCATTTTTAAGACTTTGTATATAATACTTAGCAATTTCTTGTCGTCTTTTTATTATAAAATCTATCCTTTGCAACTGACCCATACAAAGAGCAGTATCAAGATAGCTAATATTGTATTTATTCCCAATTCCTACTACATCATACAAATATTGAGGACGCATACTAGTAACCCTCTCACTTACAATTCCATGGTAACGCAACAAAATAGCAGCCTTAGCTAATTCCTCATCGCCTGTTGTTAAAACTCCCGCTTGGGCGACAGGATTAAATGAATCTAAAACAATACTAAAAATTGTCGCATAGCTTTTATGGTTCCCTATTTTTATTCCATTATAGGTTAGTCCTAATGCCATTGTAGCATCTTCTATAACTTTAATATTATATTTTTGGGCTAATTGATAAAAACACTCCATTTCACAAACTTGTCCTGCAATATGGCTTATGACAATAGCACGTAATTTTTTGCTCGCATTTTTTTCGATAATCTCTCGGGCTTTGTCAAAAGATATTTCAAAAGTATCTTCATATATATCCACAAAAATAGGTTCAGCATCAAAATGCCTTATCATCTCTGGAAACATAGGGTGGCAATTAACCGAACAGATAATCTTATCACCCCGTTTTATATCCATAGCAAAAAGGCAAAGATGAAAAGCTGCCGAACCACTAAGGGCAGAAATAGCATATTTTACTCCAATATATTTTTTAAATTCTTCTTCAAACTCATAAACGATATTATGGCTAGGATTTTCAAGCACTTTAGCAATAGCTTTCTTTTCAACTTCCGTAATATCAGGAATAAAATAAGGAATTTTTTTCATCATTTACCTCTACAAAGCTAACTCTGGCATTTTGCGTTTAAATTCCATTGCCTGCATCCTATTTAAAACTAACTCCAAAGCCTCTTTTGATAAGCCTTCATCAAGTATTTCTTCTTGAGAATAACCACTTTCTAAAAATATCATAATCCTATCTAAAACCTCATAAGAAAAGCCAAGCTCCTTTTCATCACTCTGTCCTTCATAAAGGTCTGCACTTGGGGCTTTATCTAAAATCTTCTGTGGTATTTCTAAAACCTTTGCGATTTCATAAATGTCTGTTTTATAAAGATTCCCAATAGGATTTACTCCACAAGCTAAATCCCCAAAGATTGTCCCATACCCTAGCATTCTCTCGCTTTTATTGCTGGTTCCAATAACTAGTGAGTGGTGGGTAAAAGCATAATCATAAAGACAAATCATACGCAATCTAGCGCATAAATTACCCATTCTTAAAGGATTATCGCTCAATCCTCCTAAAGTCACTAAGAATCCCTGCTGCATTTTTTCTAAAGGCAAAATCGTATAAGAAATATTAAAAAGCTTACACAACATTAAAGCATCCTCAAGACTTTGTTTAGAGGATTGTATAGAGGGCATTAAAAGAGCATGGGAATGTTCAAAAAAAGCTTTTTGGCATAAAATAGCCACCACTGCAGAATCAATCCCTCCACTTAATCCAAATACTGCAGATTGAAAACCTTTCTTTTTTGATTGTCTTTTTAAAAAATCTATTAGCTTTTCAACAATACCAACATAATCTTTCATAATAAATATCCCAAAAATGTTAAGACTTCCTTGCAAGGCTTAAGTAAATTGTATCTAAAAAATGTTTAATTACTAACATTTTTATGCTACAATACCTAGCAATCAAAAAATTGTAGTTTTAATCTTAAATTCTGTAATAATTTTAAAGACAAGGAGTAAGTATATGTTAAACAAAATAGTTCCGTTATCATTAGTATTGTGTGGTTCGCTATTTGCGGCAAATAATCTATTAGAGGTTATACCGCAAATTGGTGGAAGTTGGCATGTTGATAATCAAAGATACAAAAATGATATTGACCTTACCTATGGCATTAAATTTGCTGGAAGAGTAGCACCAACTGCACTTTTAGAAGTTGGCTATGATAATATTAAAAACGCAAAATATAGCATTCCAAATAACGATACATCAATCAACCGCTACTATTTAAATGTTGTGAAAGAGTTTGAATCGTGGCAAAATATATCTCCTTATGTCCTAGGTGGTATCGGCTATGAAGATTTATCTAGCACAAAGCAAAGTCTAGATAGTGCTCCTTTTGGTCAATATGGTGCAGGATTAAGATGGGAAACTTTTGACTATTTACACTTAAAAACAGAGTTTAGACATTTAATAAACTTTGATGGTAGAAGCGATATCGTAGCAATGTTAGGCTTTAGTATTCCATTTGGAACTTTCGCACAACAAGAAGAAGTAATAATTGAAGAAGAAGAAGTAGTAATAGAACAGCCAATCATACAAGCACCTACTTTATCGCATATACATACCTTTTCTATGCAATTCCCTTTTGATTCTTCAGAAATTTCCCCTCACTATAATGCAGAAATTATGGATTTCGTAAATTATATGAGGGAAAACCCCGATAAAAATGCTATCATTAATGGATATACCGATAATCTTGGTAGTAAAGAGTATAACCAAAAACTTTCTGAAAGAAGAGCTAAAGCAGTCAAAGATAAAATTGTAGAGCAAGGTATTTCTGCTGAAAGATTAGATGCAAAAGGGCATGGGGAAGACAATCCAATTGCTACTAATGAGACTAGAGAAGGTAGGCAACAAAATAGAAGAGTTGAAGCAGAAGTTTATCATTAACTTTAAATTAGAAATTAAGATTTAATATGAAACCAATAATAGATAATAATGTCGCTATCTATATCCCTGATATAGAACTAGAAATGAAACAAGCCAAGCAAATTTGCGAAGTTTTAGTCTCCAGTAGTGCTACCATTCGTAGTCTTTCATTAAAAGCTATTTATTTTTCTCTTGAAAACATTCAAACTTTTGATGAAAGCTCTCTTATGTTGGTAGCAAAAGCATTGCTTGCTATGCAAAATAAGATTAGCATTGCAGTAGCCTTTATCGGCTACAACTCCAAACAATATATCAAATTAAAATCTCTATTACCCAATAAAAGTCTTCCACTTTTTAAAACAAGATCTATGGCAGACTTATTATTGGGACTAAAAATGCCCTCACTCAATCAAACAATCATCTACTATGAAACAGATGGAATGATTCAAACTTTAGTCTCTCAAGAATTAAAAGCTAAAGGCTATGAAGTTCTCTCTATAAATACTCCACAAGAGTTTTCAGAAAAGAAAAAGGAATTTTCAGATAAGGCTTTCTATCTCTATGATGTCTATTTTGATGTTGCAGCTAACTTTATTCCTATTTCAATCAATAATGGAATAGTAACTTATACACTCTACAAAAAAGTAGATAAAAATATTGCCTTATCTTTTAATACCCAACGTCATAATGCAAGGCTTAAAGAGGGTTATAAAGTTTTCATTTTTGATGCGAGCGAAACACTTAATTTTGATAATACACTCTTAGATTTTATTATGTCCTTAGCCCTTAATGGTAAAAAGTTTGATGCCCATATTGCAATTTGTGGGTTAAAGATTTGTTTTACCGATAAGGATAAACTCGATTCTTATAAACGTGCTCAAATATCTTTCTTTGATTCTGTGGAAGAATGCAAAAAAAATCCAAAGATTCAAGAATTAGCCAAACAATACCAAATAGCTGAACAAAAGAAAAAAGGACTAACTAAACATTTAATGGCACAACTTCCTATTTTTATCAACGCAAGCCTTGAAACACTCTCTTCACTCACAGGTGGAGAAGTTAAAAGATTAGATTACAAAATAAAAACCTATACACAAACAGGTGAAAAAAATATTATGGGTGCAACTATTAGCTTTGAAGGGGATATAAGTGGAACCCTTGCTTTATGTTTTGGTGTTGAAATTGTAAAAGAGGCTTCTACTATGTTATTTGGAGAAGAATCTCAAAGTAATGAAGAGCTTTTGGATGTAATTTCAGAATTTGCTAATATCATAGCTGGACGCTCTAAAGCAATTCTAGCAGAACACAATATCTCTATTGGTATATCTTTACCAAAATCTTACGCTAGCGAGGAAGAAATGGCTAACTTACTTGCAGATAAACAAGGCATACAAATTAATCTATCCCTTAATGATAAACCTTTAAATTTATTCCTTACCTATTAAATAACGTTCTAAAATCATTAGGGCAGCAAGGCTATCTAACTTTCCATCTTTGCTTTTAAATCTCTTGTTTCCTCTTGCTTTCTCTAATGCTTCTACTGAACTAAAAGATTCGTCTATAAAGCAAATTTCAATTTCTTGTGGGAGATTTAATAATCCTATAAAATGTTTGATTCTCATTTCCATATCAGAATTACTCTCTTTGGGAATCCCAACCACAAGAATATCAATCTTATTGCTTATCACAAAATCTTGTAAAGCCTTTGCAGCTTGATTCCGATTTTTTCTTAAAATTGGAGTAATGGGTAAAGGGATATTTTGCACATATTTTGCTAAACCTATGCGTTTAAGTCCTACATCAATAGCTAAAATATTTTTCATACTACTTCAATCCTACCATTATTTCTCCTTATTTTACCCTCTAATTCGTATTCAAAAATTTTAGCACCAAATTTCAACAAGGCTTCATCAAAAAATGGATTATGCTTACAAAACTCTAAAACCTCATCTTTAGACTGATTATTCACTCTCTTGCCAAAAAGTTTCTCCAAAAATTCATCAATATTCCAAATAATCTCTGCTAAACCCTCTTTAGCAAGGTATTGGGTTCCTTCACTTTCACCTAAGCGGTGGGGGATAACATAGATTTTTTTCTTTAGAGAAAGTGCATATTTAACACTCTGCATTGAACCACTTTTTAAATTTGCTTGTGGAAGTATTATGCATTCCCCTAAACTCACTACCAGTTTATTACGTTCTAAAAAAGAATAAGGTTTAGGATGATAAGAAGGTGAAAATTGGCTTAAAACCAAAGATTCTTTATACATCCTTTGGATGATTTGGGAGTTCGTCTTAGGATAGATAATATCTAAAGAACTTGGTGCAATCATAATAGTTAGCGGTAAAGAAAAAGAATGAGCGATAATATCTATACCCAATGCCCCACCACTTACAATAACTATCCCATAATAGGAAATTTTTTTGGCAATTTCTTGTGTAAAATGCTGTGCATAAATATTTGGATTCCTTGATCCAAGTATTGTAACTTTACGCTTATTAAGCAAGGATAAGTTACCCACATAGTAAATTTTTTGCAAATTTAAATGCTGAAGTTCTAAGGGAACATCAAATAGTTCTTTCAATAATCTTGTTCTTTTTGAATAATATAAATAACAATATCTTCTACAAAATGGTGATAGCGGTAACCATCACTATTCCCCTCTTCTTCAAATTTATCTAAAAATCCCTCCATAGGCTTACCTTCTAAAAGCTTAATAAGCTCGATACTCTTACCAAAACGATCATAATAACGTCTTATAGTAATATCCCAATTAACATCGGCTTCATAGGTGGCATCGCTGATTTGTTGTAAATAGGCAATCTTCATTAAAGAAGCAATCTTATCTGTCCAATAAGGAATCTCCATATACTCCCCTAAAGTTATCATTACTTGTTTTGCATTACCTTCATAAGCATAAACTCTAGCAGCCTCATAAACAGTCAAGAAAATTTTAGTGAATTCTTTAAATTGCTTCATAGAACGCAATTGTTCATTATCATTAACCATAGAATAGACTTTTTTAATCTCTCTGTTTTCAATGGCCAATAAAAAGCTTTCTTTTTGTTGAATTAGAACAATTTTTTCTTGAGCAAAACGTTTTAAATTAGGGAATACCAGCAAAGTTTCAGCAATCTTTTTAGCTTCATCATACTGTAGTTTCTTTTCTAAATCAACGGCATTATCAAACATTTTCTCTCCTAGTAATAATACCTTCTTGTATAAATCTGTTTCTCTTAGGAAAGAAAACTTAAAAGTTAATGAAAAATACTCTTTAAAGTTACGACTTTTAATGTAATTATCAGCTTTAACAAAAGCGTCAGCATTATGTAAAAGTTGGGCTATTAACTCTTTTTTAGGAGTAGATTCAAAGGGTTGCAAATGCTGTTTTGCTAATCTTTCATTTAATTGTGCATTTTCAATAAGGAGCTTTTTTGCTTCAAAAAAAGCTTTATTCCAAATATTTTCAAGCTTTTCATAGGCTTTAGTTTTAACCAAAAACTTAGCTGTTTTTAACATCTCATAAGCTTTTTTGTAATTTTTATTATCAATATGCTCTAAAAAATCTTTCACTCCATCTTTTTGAGCTAGATAAAAGTCAAAGTCGCTTTTTTTACTTTCATCCACCACAAAAGGCTCCACAAGCTCTACGGCTTGATCTACTTTATCTTGATTTAATAAATTAATGGCTTCATCTAAAATTTCTGGCCAAGCTTCATCAAAAGCAGTCATTAAAGGATGAATGCTTAAAAAAATATTTTTATCAATGATTTCTCTAGCACCTTTATAAGCTTTCCTATCAATACTTTCTTTTAACTCTTCCTTGCCCTCATTATAATCGACAATCAATAATCCCCCATCAACACAGCCGATATATAAAAATCCATTAGAAAACTTCAAGGAAGCAATACCGGGACGTTCATTTTTAATTTCTATCACTTTGCTATTGTTTTTTAAAGAAAGCACATATAAAGTATCAGAACGCGTCCCAATGAGTGCATAATTTTCTTCTTCATCTATGGCAATGCTTGTAGGCCAAAAGGCAAAAGGGGTTTTTGATGAGAGTATTTTTCCTTCTTTAAGACTAAAAATAATACTATCTCCATTACGACATATTAATAATAATTTCTCACTTTTTTCAAAGAAACAAGAAGCTTCTACAACATCTGGCATTTGAAGATTAAAAGCAACTTTATGACGCAAAAAGTCAAAGATTAAAGTAAATTTATCATACCCACTAATAGCCATAAATTCATTATTATGTGAGAAAGAAATCACAGAAATATAATCTGAACGTGGCATAAGCGAAGCAATAGGTAAAAAACTCTTACCATCATAAATAAATACTCTACCATCTTGCCCACCTGTAGCAAAAAACTCGCCATTATCAGAAAACTTGCAAGTCTCTATATCTCCATCATGATCATCAAGTGTTGCTATATGTTTTATTTTCTCATTTTCATATTCTAAAATAAAAGATTTATGATTTTCATTAATAGGAATACAAAAATAAAAGTCTCGAGAAATTCCACAAGCGTGGGAATAACGATGAAAAGATTGTGCGTCTTTGGCAAAACAAAGGGTTTTTTCAACCTTTAAGTCCTCATTAATTTGTGTAATAAAAAAAGTATTATCAACACAAAAGGTAGAATTGCCTGTCTGCTCTATCGTAAGAATACTACCCGTTAATTGATGAGTTTCTTTTAGTTTTATCATTAAAATATTCCTCTCATTTTCTAATCTAATTCTAACATAAATTAACTATAAATTTTTATTATTTATGGGACAATGAGTTCATTTATATAGACTAAATCAACACCACTTTCTTTTAAATAACTAGAAGCATTTTGAAGTGCCAATAAAGTTTCTTTATGCGGATGCCCAATAGCAATAGCATATCCTTTAGTTTTTGCAATTTTAACCACTTTCATTAAATTTGCAGTAATTTTTTCAACATCTAATTCATTATCTAAAAAAACATCCCTTTCTAAAAAGGGTATGTTTTGACAGGTATTAAAAGATTCTTTAGGATGGTATTGGTAATACTTTCTTGTTACACTTGGTATGGTTCTTGAATCCACAAAAGTAATACCCTCTTGGTTTAATGCTTCCAAAAGAAATTTCATTGCCCTTTCATTTTGGGTAAATTTACTGCCTATATGATTATTAACATAAGTTAAATTAGGAAAGTCTTTTTTGAGAGTTTTAATTTTTCCTTCAATGGTCTCCTTAGTATCTGTACTAAGAAGTAAATGATGTCCATTTTGGTGAAAATTTAATGCTTCAAGCGGCAAATGTATCATATAAAAAGGTGCAATTTTTGCTATATTTGGAGTATTAGGAGAAATTTTACCCTTAGGGAATATGGAAGGTGTAACTTTAAAAGGCAATTGCATAACCTTATGGTATTGTCGCATAAAAGCTATATCATCAATAATAATAGCAAGTTGAGGTCTTATCCGCTTACAATCTCCTATTAAATCCTTAGGATTTAAAGACTCTTTAACAACACTTTTTGAGGATTCTTCTTTTAGGCTATTTGTAATTTTAGGCGTATGCCCTAAAGGATTTTCTTGCGTAAAAATATTATCGCTTAAATCTTGATTGGATTCTAATAAATCTAAATTTTTCGTTAAAATCTCTACATTTTGATACAACAAATCTTTATTAACTTCTTTAATATCACTTATTAAAGACTTAGCAAGATTATCTTGTGGGACTTCTGCAAGGATAGGGTTAGAATGTTCTTGATAATTCTTAAGCAAAAAACCTAAAATAACTATTGATACCAACAACAAGAAGATTAAAGCAACAAAAACTAAAAATTTGCTTTTTTTATTTATCAAAAAGAATCTCAACTTCCAAAGTAGTAAAATTCTGATTAGAATCCGTTTTAATATCAATCTTTTGAGCTTTAGTATATTTTTTAATGACCTCTAAAATTTCTTGTTTCATCGCATCTATATAAGGAATATTTACAACGCGTTCGTGAGCTAAAATTAAGGTCAATCTATCTTTTGCTTCTTGTGAAGAAGTTTTTTTATTTCCAAAAAATTTCATAAAACTCATGAAAATAACCTTCCAAAAAATCCTTTTTTAGATCTTAGTTCTAAAAAAGGCACTTCTTCACCTAAAAGTCTTTTTGCTATATTTTTATATGCTTGTGCTGTTAGATTATTTGAATAAATAATTGGCTCTCCTAAATTCGTTGAAGAAATGATTTTATCATCTTCTGGAACGACTCCAATTAAAGGAAGGGCTAAAATATTTAAAACATCTTCTATACTTAACATTTCACCTTTTTCTACCATTTCTGGTTTAAGTCGATTAATAATAACAGATTTTTTAACCTCTTCCCCAAATGCGGCCTTTTTGCTCTTAGCATCAATAATGCCAATTACTCTATCAGCGTCTCTAACACTAGAAACTTCTGGAGTAGAAATAACTAAAGCCTCATCTGCTAAAAACATAGCATGTTCAAATCCCCCTTCAATACCAGCAGGGGAATCAAGTAAAACATAGTCAAATTCATTTTTTAATTTTTCAATAAGATAAACGACTTTATCTTTATCTAAGATATTTTTATCTTTACTTTGGGAGGCGGGGAGAAAATAGAGATTCTTCGTTCTCTTATCATTAATAAGAGCTTGAGAAAGATTACACTCCCCCTCCATGACATTGACAACATCATAAACAATGCGGTTTTCTAAGCCCAAAATCATATCAAGATTCCGCAATCCAATATCAAAATCAACCGCAACTACTTTTTTACCCAAAAGTGCTAATCCAACTGCCAAGTTTGCTGTTGTAGTTGATTTCCCAACCCCACCTTTTCCTGAAGTAATTGTAATAACTATCCCACTCAAAGCATACCTTTTAATTATTTTAGTTAAGAATCTACAAGTTTATAAATCAAGGTTTAGGATAATAACTTCCTAATCAATATTCTAGTTTTTTTGTTTATCAATAAGCTTACCAGAGGCAATCCAAGGCATCATACTCCTTAAATTCTGCCCAACTTTTTCAATAGGATGATTAGCAAGATTTTTTCTCTCTGCGTTCATTCTAGCATATCCCGCTTTACGCTCTAAAATAAAATCTTTAGCAAAACTCCCTTGTTGAATATCTTTTAAAATCTCTTTCATAGCTTTTTTAGATTCTTCATTAATAACTCTAGGACCACTTATCATATCTCCATATTCAGCAGTATTTGAAATAGAATAACGCATATCGCTCAAACCACCTTGATAAATCAAATCCACTATCAATTTTAACTCGTGCAAACATTCAAAATATGCCATCTCTTCAGGATACCCTGCCTCTACTAATGTTTCAAATCCTGCCTTAATAAGACTAGAAACACCTCCGCATAAGACAGCTTGTTCCCCAAAAAGATCAGTTTCTGTTTCATCTTTAAAAGTAGTTTCGATAATTCCGCTTCTTCCACCACCAATGGCACTTGCATAACTTAAAGCAATAGCTTTTGCATCATTTCTATCAGTATCTTGCTCTATAGCGATCAAATCAGGAATCCCTCCGCCTTTTATAAACTCTGACCTAACCGTATGACCAGGTGCTTTTGGTGCAATCATAATAACTCCTACGCCTTTAGGAGCTTTAATTTGTCCAAAATGGATATTAAATCCATGCCCAAAAGCAATAATCTTGCCTTCAACCAAATAAGGTTTAATATCTACTTTAAAAACATCAGCTTGGAGTTCATCAGGGATTAATATCATAATCAAATCTGCCCATTTTGTCGCTTCACTAACCTCTAATACCTTGAAATTCTTAGCTTCTGCTTTTGCCCAACTCTTACCCCCTTTATAAAGCCCAATAGCAACTTCAACACCAGAATCTCTTAAATTCTCTGCGTGTGCGTGCCCTTGACTCCCAAATCCTATAATAGCAACTTTTTTCCTTTGAATTAATCCTAAATCACAATCTTTATCATAATAAACTCTAAGTGCCATTTTATACCTTTTAAAAAATATTGAAATGGATTATATTCTAATTAAACTTAAGCTATTTTATTGAAACTATTATTCTTTATTTTCAACACTTATTTGGTCTCGTATTTTTTCTACATTTTTCTTACCAAAGCCTTTAACTTTTTCTAACTCATCCACAGACACAAAAGGTTGCTTTTCCCGATAATCAATAATAGCTTGAGCCTTTGCCTCACCTATACCATTAATTTTCATCAACTCTTCTTTACTAGCAGTGTTTAAATCTACTCCACCAAACAAAAACGAAACCATTAAAAAGAATATTGCCAATAATTTCATTTTCTCTCCTTAAATTAAATCTATCCCTTAATTGTAGCAAAAAGCATTTCTATTCCCCCAAATCTGCTAAATATTTTTAATGAAATATTCATTTGTAACTTTTAGTAACACTATATTTTACGAAAACTCAAAGATTCAAGCAAATGCTCTTTTGCTATATATTTAGATTGCACTAAATCCGCAATACTCCTTGCCACACAAAGAATTTTATGCTTTTGACGCAAAGAAATACCAAAACGTTCAATCGCTAACTCCAAAGTTTCTTTAACTTCATTTCCCAAAAAGCAAAATTCCTCTAATTTCTCCCCTTCTAATCTTGCATTAAAACAATCCTGCCCTCTTCGTTTTTGAAATTTAAAAGCCTCCAAAACTTGCTTTTGCATTTGCTTAGAAGCAATAATGTTCTTTTCCTGTATGCCCTCTTGCATTTGCACAAACAAATCCAACCTATCCCAAAAAGGTTCAGAGATTTTATTCTTATAAGCATTAATTTCTTTTTGGTTACAACGACATTCTTTAGAAATACTTAGGAGATTTCCGCAAGGACAAGGATTCATAGCCCCTACAAACAAAAAATCTGCAGGATAAGTAATTTTTGCGTGGAGTCTTGAAATTGTAAAATAATGATTCTGCAAGGGCTCACGTAAAGATTCTAAAATTGTTTTAGGAAAATGCGGCAATTCATCAAAAAATAATATCCCCAAATGCGCTAAAGCAATTTCTCCTGGTTTCACATTTTGAGCTACTGCACTTCCTAATATCGCTGCTTTTGTTGCACTATTGTGAGGATTCCTAAATACCCTAAAAGGAGAGAGCTGGAGTGTATGTGAAGCCATTTCTAAAATTTCTTGTCCTTTAAGAGGGGGTAAAATATAGGGGATTCGGGAAGCTATCATACTTTTGCCACTCCCAGCACTCCCTTCAAAAAGTATATTATGGAATCCACAAGCTGCTATCATAGCAGCCCTTTTTGCCCTCTCTTGACCAATAATATCTTTAAAATCTAGTGGAAAATCTGTACTAAAATAATACTTCTCTCCTAAAATCTCCTCTGATAAGAAAGGTAAGTCTTCATAGCTTTGACTTAAAATAGGAGGATTTTTTAAAACCTCAATGCCTTCTTGGAGTGTATCAATGTAATAAGCTTTTAAATGGGGTATTTTAGAATAAAAGTTTTCCGCACTTTTTGGAAGCAGAAAAAAGGATTGCCGATTCTTATCTTTACTAAGCAAAGAAAAAAGTAGCGGATAGATAGCTGGAGTATCTTTTACCCTCCCATCTAGCCCAATCTCCCCAAAAGCAAACCAAGTTCTCTTATCATCTTGCTCACTGATATGTCCATGCAAAGCAATCAAAAGGGCTATAGGTAAATCATAAAAACTCCCTTGCTTTGGTAAATCTGAAGGAGAGAGATTAACAACAATTTTTAAAGGAGGGAATTTAAAGCCATTAGCTAGAAGTGAAGATTGCACCCTTTGTTTAGATTCTTGTATAGCATTTCCTGCTAAACCTGTAATTTGAAAAGCAGGTAGAGCCTTAGTGAAGCTTATCTCTGCCTCAACTTCTTTAGCCTCTAATCCTTCTAATGCGGCACAATATAGGATATTTAAACCCATGCCTTACAATTCTTATTTTGCTTAAAAGCTTTCTCAAACTTTTTACGCTTTAAGATAGAGAGCTTATCAATAAATAAAACTCCATTTAAATGATCAATTTCGTGCTGAAACACGACTGCTAAATAATCTTGTGCTTCAATCTCTTTAGGATTCCCAAATCTATCTTGGTAGGCAACCTTTACTTTCTGAAAACGTTTAACATCTGCATAAAAATCCGGGACACTTAAACAACCCTCACTAAAAAATATTTCACCACTTTTTTCTAAAATCTCTGGATTAATAACCTCTATTAAATCCTCTTTAACCTGTTTCCCCTCTTCATTAGGCAAACAAATAAGCAAAGCTCTAATAGGTTTTGCGACTTGAATTGCTGAAATTCCAACTCCATTTTTCTGAAGCATCACTTCATACATTCCATCTAGAAATTTATGCAAATCCTCATCAAATTTTTCAATAGGTTTTGAGATTTGACGCAAAAGAGGACTTGGATAAGTGATAACCTCTAACATTATTTACCCTCAAAGACAACAAATGAAGAATCGCTATTAGCGGCTTTTCTTAACGCTTCAATAGCATTTTTAATAAACTCTTGGTGTTTTGTGTTTTTATTAATCTCTAAGATTCCACTATTGACTGCCAAAATAACTTCTTTACCATCAAAATAGATATTGGTAGAACTAACATTATTACAGATTCTATTAGCAAAACGTTTTGCACTCTCTTTATCAATATAATACAACAACACCCCAAAAACACCTTCTCCAATATAGGCAATGATATCACTTTTATTAACAAGATTTTGCAAAATTTTTACAATAGTCTTGTTAATAGCTATGAATTTTCTCTTATCTGCAGTAATCTTCTCAAGCTTCTTTGAAACTTTAAAAATAATAAAGAAATGCGTATGCTTGGTATCTCTAACAGCACCAAGCATTTTAAGAACTTTAGACTCCATATATTTTCTAGTAAAGACTTTATATCGAGAATCTAAGATAGAGCAAGCAACAATATCTTGCACATTGTCAGCACAGGTTTCATAAAAATTTCTAACCTCATCCATTTGTTTTTTTAAGGTTTGGTGTAATTTTAGTAATTCTTGTTCAAAAACTAAAATGATATTTTGAAAGGTATTGGCATTATTAACTGCAGCAATTTCTTTTTTATGATTTTGGACAATACGATACAATACACTAAAATTTTTATGCACTTCTATAACTGCCTGCAAAAGCTTTGTTATAGTATTATAGTTTTCAGAAACTTTAAGCTCAAGCTCTGCTTGTGCTTCAATCAAACTCTCATCTCTTGGACCAAAAGAAGCCAAAAGATCATCTCTAAACTCTTTAGGTTTGTCATTTAAAAGTTTTTCAAAATAAATCTTATAATTCTCTGGTAAAGGAGCCACCTCATTTGAATTCATAGCATCAAAAACTTCTTTACTAAATCTTTGAATATCTGTAACAGAAGGATCTTCTATATCTTCACTTACAGAATCATCAATTTGTTGATTTTCATCTATATCAGTTTCCTGTGCTTCAGTCATTTTTGCTAGCTCTCCACTCATCATAATTGCCTTTATTATTTCAAACTTTTAACTAATACCGCATCAATCAAACCATAATCTTTTGCTTCCTTAGCACTCATAAAAAAATCTCTATCAGTATCCTTAGCAATCTTATCTAAAGGTTGATTAGTATTATCAGCTAAAATACTATTCAATATCCCCTTTAAACGTAAAATTTCCTTTGCTTGGATTTCAATATCTGTAGCCTGCCCTCTAGCACCACCTAATGGTTGATGAATCATAATCCTAGAATTTGGTAGAGAATATCTCTTACCCTTCTCCCCACAACTCAATAAAAAAGCCCCCATACTAGCTGCTTGCCCAATGCAGATGGTGCAAATATCAGGTTTAATATAACTCATTGTATCATAAATACTAAATCCACTTGTAATAACACCACCTGGAGAATTAATATACAAATAAATATCTTTTTCAGGATCTTCTGCCTCTAAAAACAATAATTGTGCAACAATAGATGAAGCCAAGCCATCATTTATTTCACCACTTAACATAACAATCCTATCTTTTAATAATCGTGAATAAATATCATAACTTCGTTCTCCACGACCAGTCTTTTCTATAACAATAGGAACATAATAGCTCATTTACACCTTCTTATCCAATAAATTCGTTAAAATTCTATCCTCTAACATAGCCATTTTCACAGCAGGAAGAAGATTATTATTTTTATAATACTCTAAGATTTCTTGAGGATTCTGCCTCATTGCTATAGCCTCATAATAAATAGTATTAACAACCTCATTATCAGGTATATTAATTTTATCTCTTTTAGCAATAGCATCTATAATAAAAGTAATTTTAACGCTCTTTTGTGCATTTTCCCTTTGTTCCTCTCTTTTAGCTTTAAGCATTTGCTCATCTTTAGCTAATTTTTCTTGTTCCTCTTTAGGCAAGGAAGCAAAAATATTCCTAAGCAATAAATCCATCTCTTGTTCTACGATAGTTTGGGGTAAGTCAAAAATAATCATCTTATCAAGATTCTCTACCAAGCTCATTTTTAACTCTTTATTATATATTTCACGTTTCTTTTCATCTTGCAATTGGGCTTTAACCTTTTCTTTCAACATCTCTACATTTGCCTCTTTTTCATCGGGCAATAAAGTTTTTGCGAAGTTATCATCTACTTCAATTTTGCCTTGTGTTTGTATTTCATTAAGCTTAACTTTAAAAGTTGCTAATTTACCCGCTAAATTCTTAGCTTGATAATTTTCTGGAAAAGTTACTTCAATAGCCTTTTCTTCTCCCTTTTTCATACCAATGAGCTGCTCTTCAAATCCTTCTATAAAAGACTTGCTGCCGATTTTTAGAAGATAATTTTCTGCTTTCCCTCCTTCAAAAGGGCTATTATCTATAAACCCCTCAAAGTCTATTTTGGCATATTCTCCATCTTTTAGCTTCCTACGACTATCTTCAATGCTAATTAGGGGGGCTCTAGCCGTAGCAATTTCTTCTATTCTTGCATCAATATCTTTATCGCTAATCTCTGGGATATTCACAGATGGGATACATTGTTCTAAGTTTTCAAGAGGGATAGGGGGGTTTAACCCAATCTTAAGCTCAATCTCTAATCCTTCTTTTGTTGGATTAAATTTAGTAATTTTTGGATCACCTACTAATAAATTAGGCTGCACCTTTAATGTTTCTAAAACTTCTCTTAAAATATCTTGGATACATTCTTTTTGTGTATCTTCTTCAAGTTGCTTTCCATAACGTGCTTTAATGGTTGCAGTTGGAACATGCCCTTTTCTAAAACCATCAATTTTAAGATTCTTTCCTGCAGATTTTATAACCTCTTGTAGCTTTTTATCTAATTTCTCTTGAGAAATAACTGCTTCTGCAATTGCATTTGCACTATCAATTCTATTTACCTTTAAGCTCATTGTGCTTCATACTCCAAAAACATAAAATAAACAATTTAATAATTTTTTCATTATAACAAATATTTTCTTAAAATTTAAACCCTAAAAATTTATTATCTTACTCAACAAAACATCATATGAACTCTATCAACCTGTATTTCTAATACCCTGTGCTATACCTACTATGGTTGTTACAATCTGCTCAACAATCCTCTCTTTTTGTTGGGGATAATGTGCGTTTTTATATTGTTTAATGAGATAGAGCTGCAAAAAACTAAGGCTTGTCAAGAAAGGCTTACGCAAAAGAATAGATTCTTGAATCATCTTCTCACTAGCTAATAAGCACTCCTCTTGTCTTATAAATAAAAGCCATTCTAAGCTTAAAGTATATTCTCTCTTAATCATCTGCCAGATTCTATCCCTAATCTCTTGTTCCTCTACAAACTCATTATAAAATTTCGCAATTTCTAAATCTACTTTTAAAAATGCTTGCGAAATATTATCGATGGTGGTTTTAAAAAACAAATCCTCCTGATAACATTGCCGAAATATTTCCTTATCGTAAGTCTCATTTGCTTTTTGCAATCCACTACCAAGCCCATACCAAGCAGGGATAATAGTTCTATTTTGTGTCCAAGCAAAAACCCAAGGAATAGCGCGTAAATCCTCTACTCTATGCGTATCTTTTCGCTTACTAGGGCGTGAGCCAATATTGAGTTGCTGGATAAACTCTATAGGAGTAGCACTCTTAAAATACTCCATAAAACCCTCTGTTTGATAAACTAATACCCGATACGCTTTAAAGGATTCTTCACTAACCTTTCGCATTAAAGAATCATAGTCTTTTTTAGGGGCTAAATGCACCCCACCAAATTTATCATAAACAGATTTTTTCAATAAAGCAGCTAAAATACTAGAAAAATTAAAAGCCGCTTTTTTAGGGTTAAGGTATTTAACGCTAATAACTTCACCTTGCTCTGTTGTCTTTAAAAATCCTGCCACGCTATTATTAGGGGATGCCATTAGGGCATCACTTAATGCACCTCCACCACGACTAACACTGCCTCCTCTACCGTGAAACAATCGGAACTTAATGTTTAATTCCTCCCCTAAGGCTATGAGGTTAGAAATTGCTTTATATAAAGAATAATTACTGGCAAAAATCCCCCCATCTTTACTAGAATCAGAATACCCAATCATAATCTCTTGATAATTTTTTCTTGATTGCAAATATTGAAGATATTGCGTATTCCTACAAAGCTCTCTTAAGATTTTAGGAGCATTTTCTAAGTCTGAAATAGTTTCAAAAAGTGGTGAAATAGAGATTCTATTCTTTTTTCCCTCTCTCCAAAGCCCTGATTGTTTGGCATACCAAAAAACACATAAAAAATCATTCGCACTCTTACACATTGAAATAATGCACGAATTAATAATATTATCACTAATCCTTGTTTTTGCCCATTGAAAATTCCAAAAAACCAATAATATCTCTTGGGTTTGGCTGCTAAGCTTATCATAGATTTTATTAAGATCTGGTGATGGTTGATTGAGTGCAAAATCTAAAACCTCCCTTTGTTTATTAGGAGGTAGAAGCAATAAATCCTCTTGTGTATAGCCCAAAATAGAAAAAATTTCGGCTAAAGCCCTCCAAAAGACATCGCGATGTTCTCTAAAATCTAGCTGCATTAAATGAAACCCTGCTAAAAGCACTAAATTCTTTAATCGCTTTAAATATTTTCTACTACGATTATCTAAAGATTCTATAAGCATTTCAATATCTTTTATAAACTCTTTAGGGGTTTGATATTTATAAATCTCGTTCTCCTCTAAAGCTATTTGCGGTAGATTTAAAGCAATAATCCTATTTTGTAATTTCACTCTCATACAAGTAAGTTTTGCCCTTATAGGCTCTTGCAAAAAAAGTTTTCTTGCCATATCATCTAAACATTCTTTTTCTTCCTCTAAACTCTCTAATAATTCCTCTGTGGGGCAAATATATTCTCTTGCGTGGGATAGCTCTCGACTTAATTTATCAATAATCTTTAAATAATGCTCAATAATGGTTTTATGCTGTTGTTTCATAACCGCTAACATTACAGAATTATTCACATAAGGATTCCCATCCCTATCACCTCCAATCCAACTACCAAGCCTAATAGGAGATTTTTTCAAATCCTCCCCCAAAACTTCTTGCACTTCCTCTAAAACCTCTGTCCCACTCTGTAAGATGGAGCTTTCCATAAAATATAATAAATTATCTAATTCAAATAATACCTCTATTTTCTCTCTACGCACAATATGGCTATACCATAAACAACTTAAGCGGTATTTCAAATGCTCTTTTGCCTCTTGGTTACCACAATCAATCCATAAATGCAAATCATCACACATTTGGTGATAACTCTCTAAAAATGTCCTACGCAAAGATTCAGTTGGGTGAGCTGTAAAGACGGGATAAAACTTCATCCTTTTTAAGACTGCTTTAATATCCTCTTCATCATAGCCTTCTACTTTAAGCTCTTGGATGGTTTTTTGTAAATTAACTTTTGGGTTCTTTTTTAAGTGATTTTTCTCGTCAATAATATTAAGGAGTAAATGGTATAAAGTAAAAGCTTTAATAAGATTAGGGATTTCCTCTGATGGCAAATTTTGCAATAAATCTTTTTCATAAAGATGAGAAGATTCTTCTTTAAAAACTATGAAAAACTCCTTAGTATTTGCTGAAACCTCATCTAAAAATTCCATCATTAAATTAAAAATAAAATCTGTATCCTTTTTTTGCTCCATTATGACCACCTTTTATTTTTTATCATTATAACGCTTTCTTACAAAGAAAGGCATTTTTTGCTTTAAAAGCCCTAATAATCTTAAGTTTTTCTTGCAAAATATGCTCTTGTATCATTTTTCTACTGGGTTTTGGTATCGTATTTTCTATCCAACTTACAGGGGAATAATTACCAATGGCATAAAAAATTTTCCATATCCTTTTAACAGGTAACTGCAAAGATTGCTTAGAATAAAGGCAATAAACGCTCTCTTGTGCGTAAAAAAACCTTATTTGGCATTGCAAAAGATTCTTATTCCTTTTAAAGCTTTCTAAGACATTTAATATCTCCAAATCATCACTATGCCATAGTGTTTTTATTTTTTGGTGATTATTCATTAAAAGAAACATTGATTTTTTAAGTGTTTTGGGGATTTGTATATCTAAGTGCTTTTCAAAAGATTCCTCCCTTTGCCTAGGGGATAAAGAAGGATTAGCAAGAAACTCTAAAAACAAATAATAATAAAGCGTGCTTAGTTTAAGCAATTCACCCCCTGCTTTTAAAACCTCTAAAACTTTCATTATATAATCAAAAACAGAAATTTCTATATTATCAAACCCTATCTTTAGGGAATTAAGTGAGTAAATAAAGGGAAAAACCCTATCTAAAACACCAAGATCTAACAAGGTTTGAAAAAATAAATAAGATTTTTCATAATGTAAAAGAATCGCTATTTCTTGGTAGAGCCTATTAGGCTCTAGCTCCGCTAAACTCTCCTTCATTGTAGCAATGAGAGCTTTAGTGCGAGGGTGAATTTGCCATAGTTCCCCAAACTTTGCTCTAAATCTCGCAATCCTTATCACACGCAAAGGATCTTCACAAAAGCTCAAGGAGGTATGCTTTAAGACTTTATTGGCTAAATCCTCTCTCCCCTTAAAAGGGTCGATAATCTCTCCACTACTTTCATCTAATGCCATAGCATTAATAGTCAAATCACGTCTTTTTAAATCCTCATAAAGGGTAATATTTTCTATCTCATAACAAAAACCATTATAACCTTTAGCAACTTTACTTTCTCTCCTTGCTAAAGCTATTTGTGTATATTTATCTACTAAATAAACAGGAAAGTTTTTGCCAACTTTGCGTAAATGCAAAAAATCATCTTGGGTATAACCAACTGCTACATAATCTTTATCTTTTATAGGCAACCCTAAAAGCCCGTCCCTAACCGCTCCACCTACAAGATAAATTTTTTTAGTAAAGCCCGTATTTTCCATCGATTCTTTTATAAATCACCCGCATTTTAGAATCTTTATCATTAAAAACAAAAAATTGTTGAGAGCTACTCTTTAAACACTCTAATGCCTCATCAATATCCATAGGTTTATGCAAATACAAATCCATTGGAACAATCTCATCCTCCCCTTTTAAAGTTAAAGCTTCATCGCGTAAAATATCCATTGCCATTAATTCTTCAGTAGGAGTTGTATGCTTTTGATTAATTTTGTCATGATAACGACGCAAAATTTTATGCATTCTTGCAAATGCTAAATCCGCAGCGACATACAAATCTTTATCTTTTTGGCTAATAACAATCATATTAGCCTTTGCCACAGATAAAGCCATATCAATCAAAAAAGACTTTTTCTTTTTCTCTTTTCCCTTTTTTTCTTGAAAAGAAACTACCACACGAAAACTCAAAATATCTAAATGATATTTTTTTAACCCCTCACCTAGATGGATAATATATTCTTTAATGGAATCTGTAAGTTCAAAATGTCTTGAAGTTATCACTATATTCATAAAAATCTCCTTGTTTTCTTATATTGTATCACAATGGAGTTAAAACAATATCTTTAAAAACAGGTTTTAAGATTATTTAAAAAGTTACAACTCAAAGTTTTTCATCGCCTCTCTTAAAAGATTTTTATCAAAGACTACTCCTTGGGATTGCATAAAAATCTCAAAAGCTAAAATTGCTTGATAAACCAACATATCTTTACCATCTTGAATGAGTATTTTTAAAGATTGTGCTAATTGCAAAAAAGGAGTTTCTCTGCCATAAACCAAATCAAAGGCTAATTGTGCTTGTTTTAAAATCTCTATAAGTTGCTCCTTGTGAATCGGAAAAGAATTTTCTAATCCAGAGGGTGTAGCATTAATAATAAGATCATAGGCTTTTTTAGGTTTAAAAGAATCAAAAGTATAAGTTTCAAACCCTCTAAAAGATGTTAAACGCTCACTAGAGCGATTTAAAATCGTTGTATCAATATTTTTTTCTTGCAAAATGCAAGCCAATGCCTTAGCACTCCCCCCAGCACCTAAAATAAGGGTATTTTTAAATTTAAAAGAGGCAATACATTCATAAAAGCCCATCGCATCAGTGTTATATCCAAAAATCTTATTATTACAAAAAACAATAGTATTCACCGCTTGTATTTTTTTCGCAATTCCAAAGGTTTCATCACAAGAGCTAAAAGCTATTTCTTTAAAGGGAATAGTAATATTTGCACCCTTTAAGCCTAAGGTCTGTAAAAATCTAAAATCTTTTTCTTTATCTAAACAATAGCGTCCATAGAAAGCATTAATACCCAATACTTCAAAGGCGTAATTATGCAAAAGGGGTGAAAGGGAATGATTAATAGGGTTTCCAACAACAGCAAATTGCATTATTGTTCTATTAGAGATCTACGAAGAGTCCAACCCTCAAGAGCATTTTTATCCTTAATTCTAGCCCATCCATTGGCTTCCTCAACAATCTCTACACTATCTTGAGGGGTAAGCTTACCCATAATAGGAGAATTTATAGAAGGTTTTTGGCGAATATTTAAACGAGGAACTTTAGAAGTATAGTAAATAGGCCTAGCTTGATTTTTTTGGGTATTTTCTGAAGAATTTGGCTGAACTTGTGAAATAAAACTCTCTGAAAAATAGGATCTTGTATAGGCTTTTAAAACCCAGCCCAAGGTCATTTGTGTAACAGCCTCACCAATTAATACCCACTTCCCATTATCCTCTAAAATAATCGCTTTAAGTTGCGGGGTGAATTTGCCTATTATAGCAGAAGTTGTATTAGGTTCCTCTCTTATATTAAGAAAAGGCACTTTGGAGGTAATATATTTCTTAGGATCCTCTAATTCATTAGGTATTTCATTATTAATTTCAATCTCTGCATTATTATCAGTTTGATTATTATCAAACAAAGGCGCAATCTCTTTTTGCAGCTGTTGTGCTAAGGCGTCTAAATTATCTTCTTGAGATAACATAGACTCTGCTTCAGTAAGAGGCTGCATTTTGCTATCTTGTCTTTTAATAATTTCAAAAATAGAATAATAAATGGCAAAAGCCAACAATAATACAAAAATAGGTAAAGGATAGATCTTAAAAAAACGTTTTATCCCTTCAAACATATCCATAAACCCTTTTAGCAAATTAAGCTAACATTGTAGCTAAAAAACTCTTATTAAGCAAATTTTACCCTTTTGTTACCTTGTTTTATCTCACCTAAGATATAACCATTACATATTTTAGTAAGGGCATTAGCCTCCTTACAATCACAAACCAAAACCATACCAACCCCCATATTAAAAGTCTGATATTTATCAGAATCCGCTACATATTTTGTGAGCCATTCAAAAATAGGGAGTGTTTGTATCTTTTGCTCTTCAATAATAGCATCAACATCATAGGGCAAGATTCTAGGGATATTTTCTATTAATCCCCCTCCTGTAATATGGGCTAAAGCCTTAATTTTATGCTCAATAGCTTTAAAAGTTTTTACATAAATTTTTGTTGGGGTTAAAAGCTCCTCTATAAGAGTTTTTCCATTAAAGTTAGATTCTAAGTTTATGTGATGCTCTGCAATAATCTTCCGAACAAGTGAATAACCATTAGAATGTATTCCACTACTTGGAAGTGCCACTAAAATATCACCAGCTTTTATAGAGTTTTCTCTCTCTACCCTTTCTTTTTCTGCAATACCTACGGCAAATCCAGCTAAATCAAAATCCTCTTTTTGATACATTCCGGGCATCTCTGCACTTTCTCCGCCTATTAATGCACATTCTGCCTCTAAACAACCTTTGGTAATCCCCTTAATAACTTCTAAGGCTTTAGTTTTATTGAGCTTTCCAGTTGCATAATAATCTAAGAAAAAAAGCGGGGTAGCAAAATTACAAATCAAATCATTAACACACATTGCGACTAAATCTATACCCACATTCTCTAAAATCCCCCAATCAATGGCTAGACGCAATTTCGTCCCAACACCATCAGTAGCGGCTAAAATTACAGGCTCTTTATAACCATTAGGAATCTTATAAGCTCCACTAAAAGAACCAATTCCTCCTAAAACATTTGCATCAAAGGTAGATTGCACCAGATCTTTTAAATCCTCTACTAGAGCATTTCCCTCTGCTATATCTACACCGCTATCTTTATAACTTAGCTTCTCCATAATATCCCTCTAATGCAAAATATCTAAGCAAATGATACAAAATTACAACTTAAAGCTTGAGAATTTCGCCTATAATTAACAAAATTTAATGCTAGCTACTATATAATTTATCGAAATTATGTATTAGGAGGCAAATATGTCTCAAAACACCCTTAATAAGGCGATAAATTTTATTAACCGCGAATTATCTTGGCTTCGGTTTAATACACGCGTTTTAAGTGAAGCACAAGATAAAAATAATCCTTTATTAGAGCGTCTAAAATTCCTTGCTATCTATAGAACCAACCTTGATGAATTTTATATGGTAAGAGTTGCGGGATTAAAACGACTTTATAGTGAGGGGATTATAGAAAGCGGGTCGGATAGATTAACCCCCAAAGAACAATTAGAGGAGATCAGAAACTATCTCCAAAAAGAACAAGAATGCCTAGAATCTTGTTACCAAGAAATTAAAAAAGGACTCCAAAATATCGGTTTATCGATTAAAACCTATGATGAAGTCAATAAAGAGCAAAAACAAAAGCTTCAAGAATATTTCTTAAACCACCTATATCCCATTGTTGTACCAATTGCTGTAGATGCTACGCATCCTTTTCCTCACCTTAACAATCTTACCTATGTCTTAGCACTCAAACTCCAAAACCTTGATAATCCCAATGAAATTAAATTTGGTATGACAAGAATTTCAAGAATGCTCCCTGGCTTTATCAATCTTGATGATACTTATATCTATACAGATAGTGTTGTAGCAGAATTTACTAGTGAGTTATTTCCGGGATTTAAAGCTATTAATTGGGGTGCCTTTAGGGTAACAAGAAATGCCGATATGGAGATAGAGGAGGAGGAAGCCGATGATTTTATGGTGCTAATGACAGAGGGATTAAAGTCTCGCAGAAAGGGAGAGATTATCCGACTTGAAATTAGCAAAAGTGCGGATGAAGAATTAAAAGGTTTTATTGCCCAATATATTAAAGTCTCAGCAGAAGATATTTATGAATACCAATTACCGATGAATTCTAATATCCTATGGGAAATTGTAGGGAATAAAAACTTTGCTAATCTCACTTTTCCAAACTATACCGCTAAAATCTTACCCCCCCTAGATTCTAAAGCGAATATTTTTTCTGTGTTAGATACAAGGGATATTCTTTCTTTTCAACCTTATGAAAGCTTTGAACCCATTGTAAATTTCATCCAAAGTGCTGCAAAAGACCCGGATGTTTTTTCCATTCGTATGACTTTGTACCGTGTTGGCAAAAACTCCCCTATTGTTAAATCACTTATTGAAGCAGCTGAAAATGGTAAGCAAGTTACAGCTCTTGTAGAGCTTAAAGCAAGATTTGATGAAGAAAATAATCTTAATTGGGCAAAAGCCTTAGAATCTGCTGGAGCTCATGTTATCTATGGAGTGCCCGGATTAAAAGTGCATGCAAAAATTGCCTTAGTGATTAAAAGTATCGGGAGAGAATTACGCGAATATGTGCATTTAAGCACAGGAAATTATAATCCAAGCACCGCAAAAATTTATACCGATATTAGCTATATGACTTCTAAAAAGGAATTTACCCAAGATGCCACAAAATTCTTTCACAATCTCTCTGGTTTCTCGCATAAATCCAAACTTCAAACTCTCTTTGCCGCCCCTATGCAAATAAAATCTAAGATTTTAGAACTTATCCACAATGAAGCTAAAAAGGGGAATGAGGGGAGAATTATCTTAAAGGCTAATTCCATTGTCGATACGGATGTAATTTTAGCCCTTTATCAAGCCTCTAATGTTGGAGTTAAAATAGATTTAATTATTCGTGGAATTTGTTGTTTAAAACCAAATATCAAAGGTGTAAGTGAAAATATCCGCGTAATCTCTATTGTAGGAAAATATCTAGAACACGCAAGAATCTATTATTTTAAACACTCAAAACCACAAATTTACTTTGCAAGTGCGGACTTAATGCCAAGAAACCTAGAAAGAAGGGTAGAATTAATGACCCCTATTTTTCAACAAGATTTAGCGGATAAGCTCTTTGGGATTTTAAAAATCCAAAGTGAAGATAATGCTAAATCTCACGAACTTCAAAGCAATGGTGAATACAAAAAACTCTCCCCCAATGCTGGAGAGAAAGCCATCAATAGCCAAAAGATTTTAGAAGATTATACCAACTCTACTTATATCTCTTTAAAACGGGAGGAAGAAGAAGTCAAAGCCAAAAAACTTTCAAGACAAATGTTTAAAAAGAGTTAGAAACTTAAACTTAAAAGGAATTTTGATGAATCTTAGCCAAACACTCTATAAAGCAAAAATAGCTACCAATATCCTAGCAAAACTCCCCCACCAACAAAGACAACAATTTTTAAGAGATTGTGCCTTAGGTTTAGAGGCAAATATACAAAGTCTTTTAGAGGCTAATCTGAAAGATTTAAACAACGCTCAAACTATGAATCTAAACAATGCGATGATAGAGCGTCTAAGCCTTGATGAAACCAAGATTAGGAATATGGCACAATCCCTAAGAAAAATAGCAGACTTTCAAGACCCCTTGCACAGAATCTTAAGTGGTTTTAGTAATGCTAAAGGGCTTGATATTCAAAAAGTTAGCATACCTTTGGGCGTTATTGCTATTATTTATGAATCAAGACCCAATGTAACAAGTGATACAGCTGGATTATGTTTCAAAAGTGGAAATGTCTGTATCCTCAAAGGAGGCAAAGAAGCACAAAACTCTAATGAGAGCATTATACAAATCTTTCATAAAATCCTAAGCCAACACCATCTCCCTTTAGAATCTATTACTTTGCTTCCAAGTATGCAAAAGAGAGAAGACTTAAAAGAATTACTCTATGCCAAAGATTTTATCGATTTAATCATTCCTAGAGGCGGGGAGGGATTGATTAGCTTTGTAAGTGAGCATTCTAAAATCCCTGTTATTAAGCACGATAAAGGAGTCTGCCATATTTATGCACACCATAGCTGCAAAATTGAAGAATCTATTGCCATTATCCTCAATGCTAAAACCTCTCGCCCTAGCACTTGTAATGCCTGTGAAACACTGCTTATAGATAAGGCATTTGCTAAAGACTTTTTACCCAAAGTAGCATTAGCACTTAGAGACAGAGGAACTTTGCTTAAGGGTTGTGAAGAATCTTGTAATATCTTAAAACATCACACTATAGAATGTGAGTTAGTCCCTACTGAAGCTTATCATAGAGAATATAACGACAATATCTTAAACCTTAAAATCGTGCAAAGTTTCCAAGAAGCCCTCTTACACATCCAAACCTATGGAAGCGGACATAGTGATGCGATTTTATGTGAGGATTATAGCCTTGCTGAAGAGTTTTTAAACCAAATAGATAGTGCTTGCATATATGTGAATGCCTCGACAAGATTTAGTGATGGAGAGGAATTTGGTTATGGAGCAGAAGTGGGTATATCAACAGCTAGAATCCACGCAAGAGGACCTATGGGGGTAGAGAGTTTAACTACCTATAAATACAAAATAAGAGGAAATGGGCAAGTGCGCTAAAACTCCCAATTTTGAGCCCTTATTAAAATATCTTTGGCCCCTAAAGCGATGAATTTTAGAGCCAATGCTCTCCCTAAATTTTGACAATCCTCTACACTCTCAACTTTAGATTCTATACTATCCTCTAAAATCTCCTCTCCACTAGGCAATCCAAGTATAGCCCTTAGGGTAATGCAGCCTTGCTTAAACACAGCATTAACTCCAATAGGGACTTGACAACCCCCCTCTAGGGTTTTCACAAATTCCCTTTCACAACTCGTTTCAAAGAGGGAATTTGTATCATTTAAAAAGGCAAGTTTTTCATAAATCTCACTATCCCTTTTGCATTCGACACCAAGTGCCGCCTGTCCCATTGCAGGAATCATAAATTCTAGGGGTAAAACATACTTAACCCCTTTTATTTCAAGACGATTAACACCTGCTTGTGCTAAGATAATCGCATCAAATTCCCCGTCTTCTAATCGCTTTAAACGCGTCTGGACATTTCCCCTTAAACTTATGCAATCTAAATCACTCCGCAATCTTTTTAACTGCATAGTCCGCCTTAAAGAAGTCGTCCCAACTCTAGCCCCTTTAGGCAAAGATTCTATATCTTTATAAGCAGAGCTTAAAAAACTATCCCGCACATCCTCGCGTTTAGTAATGGCAGCTAAACCTAAGCCGTCTATAAACTCTACGGGGACATCTTTAAGGCTATGCACTGCTATATCAATAACATTTTCTAGCAAGAGCGTTTCTAATTCTTTAGTAAAAAGCCCCTTCCCCCCAATCTTAGCTAAAGGGACATCAAGGATTTTATCCCCTTTAGTTTTCACAATTTTTAGCTCCACTTGCCAATTAGGATAAGCCTTTCTAAGAGATTCTTTAACATAATTTGCCTGCCAAAGTGCTAAAACACTCCCCCTAGTCCCAATAACAATTCTCTCCACACTTAAGCCTTAATCTTTTTCAATCACTTCTACATCAATAATTTCTGAATCTTTAGAGGAGGCTTTAGTCTTACTGAAGGGCTTTAATAACATAAGGGTAATACTAAATTGCATAAAAATTCCCAAAATATCACTCAATGCACCCGGTAAAATTAACAAAATAGCCCCTAAAATCCTAAACACATTGGAGCTAAAAAACACTTCTTGGCTAATCTCCCTTAAATAAAACTTCCCTAACACCTCTTTAAAAAAGATTCTAAAATTCACCAACAATCCAAGCCCCAAAAGAGCGGTAATAACAACCTCTAAGAAAAACCCAAAAACTCCTATCCATTCAATAAGGGCATAGCTTAATAAAATTTCCAAAAAAATATACAACAAAATAAGTATTAAAGGCATTAACTTCCTATCCTCTCTAAAATTTTTTCTACTACACAATCTCTGCTATCAAGCTTTTCTTTAAGGAGGTTTTTTCTTTGGATAAACTCAATATTACCCTCATTTAAACCTTTGCCAACAATAAGGGCATAAGGAATCCCGATTAATTCAAAATCTGCTATTTTTGCCCCATATCGCTCCTCCCTATCATCTAGTATGCACTCTATACCCCTCTCTTGCAAAGCTCTATAAAGATTCCTAGCATATTCCATTTGTTGTGTATCTTTTATATTCGAAACAATAATATCTAAGGTAAAAGGTGCAATAGCTTTATTCCACTGCATACCCCTCTCATCATAATGCTGTTCGATAATAGCACCCAAAAGCCTTGATACTCCAATCCCATAACAACCCATTAAAAAGGGCTTTGACCTACCACTTTCATCTAAAAAAAAAGCTTCAAAGGCACTAGAATATTTATCACCTAATTGAAAAATATGCCCTACTTCAATCCCTTGTGTTAAATACAGTTCCCCTTGCTTATCTTCTCCACACTTAGGACATAAATCCCCTGCTTTAACCTCTATTAAATCCCTAAACTCTATGCCCTCACAAAGGGATAAATCCACCCCTACAAAGTGATAGTCCTCCTCATTAGCACCCATAATCAAATGCTTACAATCCTCTAATTCCTTATCAAAGTAAATATAAGGGCTTTGGGTAATATTCCTTAGGGCATAAGCCCCAATATATCCCGGGCATAGACCAACACTCCTTATCTCCTCCTCACTCGCTTCTATAATATCATTAGCTCCTGCAATAGCATTAAGTGCTTTGGTAACATTTAAAGTCTCACAACCGCGTATAAAGAAAAACACTAAAGCACTCTCTCCTTTTTCAAAAAGGGCTTTTTTAACAACCGCTTTAATCGTCCAAAAAGAATCTACTTTAAAAAACTCTGCTAAGGACTCAATAGTTGTGGTATTAGGGGTATGGAATTTAGCAAAATCTGCTTGTGGAGGGGGAGTTTTAGCAGTTTTCTTAATCCGCCTTGCTGCTTCTAAATTTGCGGCATATTGGCATTTATTACAAACACAAATCGTATCCTCACCACTTTGGGCTAACACCATAAATTCTTTGCTCCCACTCCCTCCAATAGCTCCGCTATCTGCTTCAACAACACGAAATTCTAACCCTAATCTTGTAAAAATCCTTGTATAAGTTTCCTCCATTACATTAAATTCTCTTTTTAAATCCTCCTTAGAACCATGAAAGCTATAACCATCTTTCATAAGAAATTCTCTCCCCCTTATCACCCCAAACCTTGGACGAATCTCATCACGAAATTTAAGATTAATTTGGTAAAGATGCAAAGGTAATTGCTTATAACTTTTTATATAAGATTTTATAAGCTCCGTAATAACCTCCTCATACGTTGGACCTAAGACAAATTCATTCTCTTTCCTATCTTTAAAACGTAATAATTCTTTTCCATATCGTTCATAACGACCACTTTTTTGCCAAAGGCTCGCAGCAGTTACAAACCCTAATGATACCTCTAAAGCCCCTGTCTTATTCATCTCCTCTTGAATAATGGCTTTAATTTTTTCAAGCACCCTAACACCTAAGGGTAAAAAATTATAAATCCCGCTCCCAATTTGCTGGATAAATCCCCCCCTTATTAAATATTCGTGGCTTTTTAAAAAAGCATCTTTAGGTTTTTCTTTTAAGGTTGGTGCAAAAAAGTTTGAAAACTTCATTCTTTCTCCTTTTTATCATTAGTAGCGTCAAAAAGCTTAGTTTCGGTATATTCGCATTTATATTGTTCAACCATTAAAGGATTTTGCTCTCCACTAAAAAGAAATCTAGTCGCTTCAATGACCCCATCTCCTTGGGGGGTATTCGCAATAGTTTTTAAACCAACCGTAAAATTATGCAAAAAAGTATTAAAGGCATTATGCAATGTTTTCTCGATATTTTTTTCATACTCTTTAGGTAAAAAGCCTTTGGCAATTCCTCTAGCTAATTCCTTTTGTGCAGATTCTTTTGCCTGTTGCCTTATTGCCTTAATAAGTGGCTCTACATTAAGACTTTGCAACCAAGCAAAAAATTGTTGGGTAAATTTTCCTATAATCGCATAAGCAATGTCTGCTTGTTTTTCTCTCAAAACAAGATTTTCTTTTACAATATCCTCTAAATCATCAATAGAAAAAACACTTATACCCTCTTGAATAATCCCATCAATATCTCTAGGAACGGCTAAATCAAACCAAAAACGTTTTTGTGAAAAATCCTCTACCATATCTTGTGTGATAATGCTATGAGGTGCTCCTGTAGCGGTAAATAATAAAGGGACTTTATTAATAAGATTCCCTAATTCCTTAAAACTCTCTACACGAATCTTTGCTTGAGGATTTATATGCATTATCTCTTCGCAAAGGAAATATGCGTTTTTAATTTCACGATTGATTAAAATAATCTCCGCACCATTATTTATAAGGTGTTTTACACATAATGTGCTCATCTCTCCAGCTCCAATAACCAAAGCCTGTATGCGCTTTAAATCCTTTAAAATCACTTTTGCTTTAGCCACAGCAGCAGAGGCTACAGAAACAGAATTTTTAGAAATATCTGTAGAATTACGCACACTAGCTGCACAACGAAAAGCAAAATGTATAGCCCTTGATAAGGCTAACCCACAACAACCTAAATCATAAGAAAACCTAAAAGCACTTTTAAGTTGTCCTGAAATTTGGGTCTCCCCTACTACCAAACTATCTAAAGAGCTCGCAACGCTAAAGAGATGATGAATGGCTGAAATATTCTCATAAGAATCTGCGGTTTTTTTCAATTCCTCTAAGGTAATTTTTGAATAATCACTTAATTTTGCTAACAAAAACTCTTCAGTTTTTGGGATATTATTCACACTTAAAATAAATTCTATACGATTACAAGTCGATAAAATAACCGCTTCTTGAATAAATTTGTTTTCTACTAAAGCAAATAAAAAATCTTTGGTGTGTTGATTCCTTATTTCAAAAACAAGCTTCTCCCTTAAGCTAAGATCGGTATTTTTATGTGTATAACTTAAAATATAATATTCCATTTTTCCTCTTAAAAATCTCTATCTATCATCTCTTGCATTATAGCTATAAGTTTATTGCAAGATTGATCGCTTATGCTTTGCATTCCTGCTTCTCCTAAGTTTTTAGCTAGTCTAAAGCTTCGTTTAATCGCATCACTTTGTTGGAATTGTTGTAAAATCCACACCATCTCATCTTGAGATATTTCTTGTTTAAAGGACTTCTTTAAACGTTCTTTATCCTGCTCTTGTAAGGAATGGTAAAGATAAATATAAGGTAAAGTTGTTTTTCCTTCTTTAAAATCATTTAAAATAGGCTTTCCTAATTTCTCTTGTGTAGCAGTAATATCTAAAATATCATCAATAATCTGAAAAGCTATACCTAAATTTCTCCCATAGTTTCTAAACTTCTTTGCATCTTGGGGACTTTTTTTAGCAAGCAATGCTGCAGCAAAGGCAGTAGATTCAATAAGTGCTGCGGTCTTTTTTTCTATCATTGCTAGATATTTTTTCTCATCCGTATTGAAAGATTGCGAAAGATAAACATCTTCTATTTCTCCTAAAGCCAATCTTACAACAGAATCTGCGATAATATGTGGAATTTGGGGATATTCTTTATGAAAAGCAACTAACTCACAAAACGCCTTAGAATAAAACACATCGCCTAACATAATCGCATTTTTATCTCCAGCAATAGCATTAATAGAGGGCTTAGAGCGACGCATAAGCGAATTATCAATTACATCATCGTGCAACAAAGAAGCACTTTGTATCATTTCAACAACCGCACAAAGTAAAATACTCTCTTCACTCACTCCAGCGATATTTAATACTAATTTACTCCTTAGCATTTTCCCACTTTGTAAATGCTTACTTAATTCCAAGGTAAGAGGAGAATCTAATGCTTCTAAAAAGCTTTGTATCCTTTCTTTAATTTGCTCCAAAGCCTCCATTTGGCACTATCCTTTCATCAATAATATTAAAATCCCTGCCACCTTCATAAATATAATATTTCAAAGTAGCAATCTTCTCTCCCCTATGATAATCCTTAAAGCACAGCATAAAAAAGGGTTCAAGCGTATAATATTTCTGCTCTGCTTTAAACAAAGGTAAAGTATAACAATTCCTTTGGTAATCTTGGTAAAGTATAAATTGATGGGGAAAATAATCATAATTTAAATGCATTACCAATCCCTTATTTTTTAACAAGGTCCAACGAAAATATAAAGTCTTTTGTGTTTCATTAACTTTAAAATTCAATAAATAAAATTCATCTTTTTGAAGCCGTAAAAACTTCTCTGCCTTCCACTGCGGTGGAGCAAAAAGCAAAGAAATAAAACTACCCAACAAAAATAAGATTCTACTCATTTTTTGTTAAAATATTTCCCATAGACTCAATTGCTAAATTTTGTGTATGCCTATAAATCTCCTCTGAAGATTCTTCAGAGGAGAGGATATAATTTAACTCTTCTTCCCAAGATTCTCCTAAACGTTTCTCAAGTAAAATCTCCATACTAGCCAATCGCTCTAAGATTCTTATAAGTTCTGCACTAGCTAAACCCTGTGAAGCATTAAAGACAATTTCTATCCACTTATCTTGCGGTATTCCTTCAAAAATATCCATAATTAATCCTTTTTATTTAATCGTATTAAAACAGAATGTTTATGTGCATCTAGCCCTTCTGCACAAGCTAGAATCCCACACTTCTCTCCTAACTCATCCATAGCCTTTTTAGAAAAAGCAATAATTGAACTCTTTTTCATAAAATGCTCCGTTGAAAGTGGGGAGAAAAACTTTGCACTACCTCCTGTTGGTAAGGTGTGATTAGGTCCTGCGATATAATCACCAATAGGTTCAGGAGTATTCTCTCCGATAAATATTGCCCCTGCATTTTTAATCTGTGGAAGCACTTCTAAGGGATTACTTACTAACAATTCTAAATGTTCAGGAGCAATAGCATTGCTTAATTGTATGGATTCTTCTAAAGATTGCGTGAGGATAATAGCCCCTCTGTTATAGATAGACTTTGCCGTTATTTCTGCTCGAGGAAGCTTAAGTAGAAATTCATTAATCCTTTGGGAGACTTCAGAGGCTAACTTTTGACTTGTAGTAACTAAAATAGAACTCGCCATTTCATCGTGTTCTGCTTGTGAGAGCAAATCCCAAGCTATATAATCCGCCCTAGCATTAGAATCTGCAACAATACCAATCTCACTAGGTCCTGCTATCATATCAATATTCACTTCGCCAAAAACACATTTTTTTGCCGTAGCGACATAAATGTTACCTGGTCCGCTTATCATATCTACCTTTTTAATCGCATTATCAATCCCATATGCCATCATACCTATGGCACTAGCCCCACCCACTTTATAGGCTTCTTTAATGCCGCATAAATACATAGCCGCTAGAAGTAGAGAATTTATCTCATTACAGGGTGCAGGTGTGCAAACAACAATTTCTTTCACTCCTGCAACAAGAGCGGGTATAGCATTCATCAAAAGTGAGCTAGGATAAGCGGCTTTCCCTCCGGGGATATATAAGCCAACCCTATCAAGAGGAGTAATTTTCTGCCCTAAAATGCTCCCATTTTCCTCAAAATCAAGCCAAGTTTTAGGCTTTTGCTTCTGGTGAAAGTCAAAAATACGATTATAGGCTTCTTGCAAAGAACACCTAAGCTTATCATCAAGATTGTCATAGGCTTGTTGCATAGAATTTTCAGGGATTTTTAAATCCTCAAAGTTTTTAGGATTCCAATTATCAAATGCTAAAATATGTTCTAAAATAGCCTTATTCCCTTGAAGTCGTATAGAATCTAACATCTCTTTTACAATTTTTTCTACTCCTTGAATATCTAATTTAGCCCGTTTTAAAATCTTATCAAATTGCAAGGAAAAATCACTTTGTTGAGTATTTAATAAAAGAATGCTTTTCATATTACTCCTTAAAGGGTTATTTTAACTTTTTAATGTTTATTTTACTCTTTAGAAAAATCAATTTAGTTTTACGACTTTTAGAATATTTTAACAATCTTTCCTTAACTTTTCTCTCTTTAAATATATTCCAAAACTAACACGCAATCATTAACAACCTAGAAAATACCTTAGCTTCTAAAGTAAAGGTTACTATGAATCCTTTTTATACGCTTACATTGCTTCTTTATTGCCCCATTTAAGAAGGAATAAAAATTGCTTTAACATTATGCTGAAGCTTACTTAAAGATAAAATCTCTCTTTAAGCTAATTCCACTCACACATTCTACCGCATTAACGCTACCAACATTGCGTATTTTTAATCCCTACCTCTTTTGCTTTAAAGACTGGATTCTTACCCTCTTTTCTTTGTTTTTCATAATCTTTTAACACTTTAATAGCGATATTCCCTAATAACAAAATCGCTATGATATTCACTAAAGCCATAATTCCCATAATTACATCAGCTAAATCCCAAGCTAACCCAAGACTAAGCTGCGCCCCAATAAAAACCATCACCACGGCAGTTATCCTAAAAATCTGTAAGGCTATTTTATTATGTGTAATGAACTTAAAATTGATTTCTGCATAAAAATAGTTTCCAATAAGTGAAGTAAAAGCGAAAAGCACAATAGCAACACTTACAAAGTATAAGCCAATATCCCCTAAATGTCCTTGCATAACCTTTTGCATAAGGGGCATTCCAGAAACTCCACTCAAGTTTTCATTACTACATAACACGACAATGGCACTTGCAGAGCAAATAATTAAAGTATCAATAAAAACAGAAAGTGTTTGCACCATTCCTTGTTTAGCAGGATGGCTTGTATGAGCGGTAGCTGCTGCATTAGGTGCACTACCCATACCCGCTTCATTAGAATACAAACCTCGTTTAATCCCTATAACTATCGCACTCCCTGCAAATCCTCCAAAAATAGCTTCAAAATCAAAGGCTTTAGCAAATACTTCAGCGAAAATACCAGGAATTGCTTCTAGATTCATACTAACAATTATTAAAGAAACAACTAAATAACCAAAAGCCATAATAGGGACAAGAATAGAAGTGATTTTAGCAGAGGATTTATTGCTCCCAAAGAAAAACACCGCACATAAAATAGCCAATAACACACCTATAAACATAGTTGTTTGCCCATTATTATAAGCCTCACTCCCAACAAAAATTTCAAAACTAGAAGTTAAAGTATAAGCCTGCAATCCATTAAATCCATAGGTAAAGCATAAGATTAATGAGATAGCAAAAACAATCCCAAATATCCTAGAACCTAAAGCACTTTGAATATAATAGGCAGGACCGCCTTTATAACCATTCTCTCCATCTTTTTGTTTATATACTTGCGCTAAGGTGCTTTCGATAAATGCACTTGCCCCACCTAAGATAGCGGTTATCCACATCCAAAATAATGCCCCAGCTCCACCACTGCTAATTGCCACCGCAACCCCTACAATATTTCCAATACCTACACGTGATGCGGTAGAAATCATCAATGCCCCAAAGGGAGAGATATGCTCTTTATGGCTTTTTTCTAGTAAAACAAAAAAAGCCAAAGGCAAAAAACGAAGCTGTATAAAGCCTGTGCGAATAGTAAAATAAAGACCACAGAGCAATAATGCAAAGACCAAAAAATAGGTATAAAGAAAATTGCTTGCTACATTAATGAGATTTGTTAATAGTTCCATAAATATTCCTTTAAAGAAGTTTTTTAGCAATGCTTAAAAGCTCTAAATATCAATGTTTCTGCATTCTATATTGTGTTAGCTTAATTTTTCTTTTAAAAGCTCATTAACGCGTGCGGGATTAGCCCCTTTAACAACTTTCATAACCTGCCCTACAAAAAACCCAAAAAGCTTATCTTTGCCATTTTTATATTCTGCAACTTTATCCGCATTTGCACCAAGGATAGTTTCAACAGCAACCAATAAAGCACTATCGTCATTAACTTGTGCTAATCCCATAGAATCTATAAGGGCATCAATATCACCACCTTTATCTTCGACTAATTTATCTAAAATCTCTTTAGCACTTTTGCCACTAATCTTCCCTGCATCAATACGTTGGACTAAAACACTAAGGGTTGTAGAATCTATCCCACAATTTTGTAAAGTATTCTCTCCTTTTAATCGCCCTAAAAGCTCTGTAGTAAGCCAAGTAACTGCCCCTTTTGCACTCGCACCATACTCTAACATAGATTCAAAATATAATGCCATTTCTAATTCACTAGTAAGCACCGCAGCATCACTAGATTTAATGCCAAAATCTCTTATATATCTCTCCCTTTTCTCATCAGGCATTTCTGGGATTTGTGAGCCTTCTTGCATAAGCGCATCATCGATAAATACCGGTAATAAATCCGGATCTGGAAAATACTGATAATCCGCAGCTTCTTCTTTACCACGCATAGATTTCGTAATACCTTTAATAGTATCAAAAAGTCTCGTTTCTTGCACGACCTCACTTTCGTATTTTTTATCCTCCCACGCCTCTATTTGACGATCCACTTCATATTCAATAGCCTTTTGGATAAACTTAAAAGAATTGAGATTTTTAATCTCTACACGTGTATAAAGCTTACAATCCCCCTTTGGGCGGATAGAAACATTCGCGTCACAACGGAAACTTCCCTCTTGCATATTCGCATCACTAATACCTAAAAATCGGACAATAGAATGCAATTTCTTAAGGTAAGCAATGGCTTCATCGCTATTTCGCATATGAGGCTCACTGACAATCTCTAGCAAAGGGGTGCAAGCACGATTTAAATCAACTTTAGAGCAATTCCCCTCGTGGATATTCTTTCCAGCATCCTCTTCCATATGTGCCCTTGTTACACCAATAACTTTTTTCTCACCATTAACTTCAATCTCAATACTCCCCGCTCCCACAATAGGAATCTCATATTGACTAATTTGGTAAGCTTTGGGTAAATCAGGATAAAAATAATTTTTTCTTGCAAAAATAGAATTTTGATTAATGGTGGCATTAATGGCTCTACCAAAAGCAATAGCCTTTTTCACAACTTCACGATTTAACACAGGCAAAGCACCAGGTAGCCCTAAACAAACAGGACAAACATTTTTGTTTGGCTCTTCACCAAAGCTTGTAGGACAAGAACAAAAAATCTTTGTTTTGGTATTAAGCTGAACATGCACTTCAAGCCCAATAATAGTTTCAAAAGCACTCATAAACATTCCTTAAAGCTAAATCAAATGAATTTTAACATTTTTGTTTTAAATTAACTATAATCTCGCACTAACCTGCTCTTTGGGTAAAATGCCTTTCAAATCATAAATAACCCTATCTCCCTTAGCACTAAAATCTAATGTCCTAAAAGCATTATGTGCCACCGCTATTACCACAGCTAGGTAGTCTTGTAATAAGAAGTCTTTGGGTTGCTTTAATTCTAGAGCATACTCTTTTTTAACTTCTGCACTATCTGCAAGAGGATCAAAAATATCCACACAGCAACCAAAATCTTGTAACTCTCTAATAATATCTACAACACGTGAATTACGAATATCTGGACAATCCTCTTTAAAAGTAATCCCCAAAATTGCAACTTTAGAATCATTAATCTTATAACCTTGCTTAATCATAAGCTTAATTAGCTTATTAGCCACAATAACTCCCATATTATCATTAATGTATCTGCCAGAGAGAATGACTTGAGAGTGGTAACCTAAAGATTCTGCTTTATAAGTGAGATAATAAGGATCGATACTAATGCAATGCCCTCCCACAAGACCAGGCTTAAAGGGTAAAAAATTCCATTTGGTGCTAGCAGCTTCTAAAACTTCTAAAGTATCAATCCCTAATCTATCAAAGATTAAAGCTAACTCATTAACAAAAGCAATATTAATATCCCTTTGAGAGTTTTCTATAACTTTAGCTGCTTCTGCTACTTTAATACTTGTTACTTTATGCGTCCCAGCGGTAATAATACTTGCGTATAAAGCATTAATTTCATCAGCAACTTCAGGAGTAGAACCACTTGTTACCTTTTTGATATTTGGCAAGCGATGCGTTTTATCACCTGGATTTATGCGTTCAGGAGAATACCCGCAAAAAAAATCTTGATTAAACCGCAATCCACTTGTTTGCTCTAAAATAGGGACACATTCCTCCTCTGTGCAACCAGGATAAACGGTGCTTTCATAAATAACAATATCCCCCTTTTTAAGCACAGACCCAACACTTTGTGAAGCCTTTTTTAAGGGGGTTAAGTCAGGCTTATTAAACTTATCAATGGGCGTAGGAACCGTGATAATATAAATTTGTGCTGCCTTTAATTTTTTTAGTGATGCAGTAAAACTAAGTTTTGTTGCAGAAATTAAAGATTCCCTTTCTACCTCTAAAGTCCTATCATACCCGCCTTTTAACTCATCAATCCTTATCTTATCAATATCAAATCCTATCACGGGATATTTTTTGCCAAATTCCACCGCTAAAGGTAGTCCTACATACCCAAGCCCAATAATTGCTAAAGTTTTCATTGCAATATCCTCTATAAATTCTGTTTTACTTATTTTTTAAAAAAGATTCTAACACAACTTAAAAAAACTCATATTGATTTTAGTCTATAATATCCCTAGCTAAAATTTAGGAAATTGGTTATCTCTGCTATAAGGTCTTTAAGAATTTATACTTTCATAGGCTTTAATGAGTGTTTTATCAAGGATACAAGAAAACTTTTATCAGCATCTTTTTAGCCTATCCCACAACAATGGATACAACCAATTAAGAATGCAAGAAAAACTAAGATTATAGAGAAAATAACTAAAACTTAAAAAGAATCATTATAAAATCCGATATAAAGGAGCAAGAATATGGACTTAAGTACTTATGGGAATCTCCCTAAAGTTAGTATTATCCTCACAACTTTTAATCGTGAATACTTTTTTACAGAAGCTATTGAAAGTATTTTAGAGCAAGATTATCCTAATTTAGAAATTATCATTAGCGATGATAACTCTAGTGATAATACTTTTGCCTTTGCCTCTGAATATGCTAAAGACAACCCCTCTATAAAAGTCGTCTCTAATGCACACACCAAAGGTTCTGCAGGAAATCGTAATAATGGCTTAGACTATGCTAGTGGGGATTTAGTTTTGCTCTTAGATGATGATGATTTACTCTTTAAAGAATCTATTACACAAATGGTAGAGATCTATTTAAGATTCCAAAAAAAATATGGAATAATTATCGCAAACTGCACCAGAAGTGATGATGGTTATCTCTCTGGTAAGGGTATTGATGAAACAAGAGAAGTAAGCTTTCAAGAGATTTTATGCGGACAATTACAAGGAGAGTTTATTACACTTTTTGAGCGAAAACTGCTTGGCACAAGACGTTTTAATGAGGATTTAAAACGTGGTAATATTGGGCTTTTATGGCTTAGGTTACACAAAGGAAGCCCCTGTTACTACCTACATCGCCCCTTAAAATTCTATAGAATCCACGCAGAATCGCTGACCCAAAACCTCAAATACCAACCCCTAGAAATGGTTAAAAACTACGAACAAGATATTTTACTCTTTTATAAAGAACGCAAAGCTTGTTGCCCTAAACATCTAGCAAAGCTCTGTACAATTGCTGCTTTACTTTATCATCAAGGAGGGAATAGAAAAAAGGCTATCAAAAAGATTTTACAAAGCTTGAGTATTTATCCTAATTTTTATGCGATACAAGCCTGTATTTATTTACTTCTCCCCTCACACTTCCTACCCAAATTAAAAATTCGCCAAAGGATTGAAAAATAATAAAACGAATAACACAGAAGTTTTAAGCATTAATATCTAATGCCTTTCCTAAAAGTATCAGAAGCATATTGCCTATCTACATTTTGTGCTATTTCTTGCACGATAGCAATAATATCTTCTTCAAAGTTTGCATTATTAAAAAGATTAGAAGCTAAGGTTTGCTGATCTAGTTTAGTAGGCTTTGCTATTGCTGCAAAGGTAGCAGTATCATCTTGGGTTTGTATATTAGGAACATCAAGGTTGTTTTCCACATTTACTTCTTAATTAGAATCTCTATGACCTTTTTGTTCTTGCCCTAATTGTTTTTGAATATTATTTAAAACTTCCTCACCTTTTGGATTCTCCATAATTTGTTGGAGGATTTCTTCAGGTGAAGCGGTTAAGTCAATAGATTTAGCATTAATCCCTGCTTTTGCAAGTTCTTTTGCCAGAAGTTTTTTAAGCTTTTTGTCCATTTTTTTCAAAAGGTTTTCCAAAAGACTAGAAAAACTCTCGCTAGATAAAAGATTAGCATCCTTATCTAACTTAATCATTCTATTAAGCTCCTCTTCTACAGAGCTAGTGGTGTATTTATCAATCCTTGTCATATCTTGGGAATTAATACTAGAAAACTTTAAATAAAACTCATCATTGCCCATATAAAAATTCTTACCATTGGAGCTATACATAAGACCCTTAGAGAAAGAATTAGTATTTTTCTCTCTTGATATCTAAGAATCCATCTTTGTTTTCATCTGCTTGGATATAGCCCCTTTTATAAGCAATATCCGCATACCAACTACTTACAAACTCTTCTACCTCGCCTTTAAGCAAGGCTTGATTGCCCTCAAGAACCTTCTCCAAAAACCCCTTTAAGCTTTGTTAAGCTCTCATCACTTAAACCCACATTGACATAGGCATTAGTGAGAGGATCTCTAAAATAACATTGTTTGGATGAAGAGATTCTTGCTCTTTTCTAACCTTAACCCCGCTTACTTGGATTTGATTAGCATTAATATTAGAATCTTGTGGATTAAGATTGATAGAGAGGGCAGTAAAGAATGCCTTAGAAACCGTTTGACTTAAGTCTATATAGTTGTTATTTACCACTACCCATATCAAGCATAATCTAACCTCATTGAGAACCCCCACGAATGCCAAAATACCATTTCATAAAACATTAGACATATGGCTGTTACTTTGGTTATTTATGTTTGCGTTGTAATTATTTCTGATTGGCATTGTAATATATGTATAACCATGCCAACCTAATGTATAAGGTCTATACTTCTTATTCTTCTTTAAGGCTTAAAACCTTAACCCATACAACATTATCACTCACTTTACCTTTAGTAGCAAGTGCTAATACATCTACTTCCTCCACATTAACTACATTCATAAGTCCTAAAGCTAATATTGCAGTTAAAAACACCTTTTTCATTAATCTGCCTTATATAATTGTTAGGATTTAATCTTAACCGAATATTAATTAAAAAAGCAAAAGCTTTCTTAAAGTCTTAAAATTTCCTTTAGACTTGTTATTTATTATACTTCCCTGTCCATCTTTTGTGTTTTAAGAAAACTCTGTATGATGAAGTTATCTAACCTGTTGAAAGAAGAATCCACATTGGGACTTTGATGAAATAGAAAAGAGAGCAAATTCGCTTTTTGTTGGTTTTGTAAGAATTGCAAAGTATTAAAGACATTTGTATCTTGATAGGTTTGATTTTGGCTTTTGCCTTCAATAGGCTTAAAAGGATTTTTTCCTTTTTGCTCCGCTGGATTGTTGATTTTTTCTATCTCCACATTTTCCACTCCAATCCCCTTTAGCTGACTCTCATTCTTGGCTTGATATTCTTTTCGCAATTCCTCCCATTGTGCCCTAAACTCTTCTGGAGTTATTTCATTGATAGACTTTCTTAATAACGCCCCAGCTTTACCCCTATCAAGGATATTCATCCCCAATAAATTATCATTCTCATCTAGGATGTTTGCATATTTGCTTCCAGCCCTCTGTATCTCTCCTGCTATCGTTAAATCACCGACTATATATTCATCATTTAATACCATAAAAGCTGTGAATTTACCACTTTGATTTAATTCACCCTTATTGTCAATGAATTGAGGAATCTTCAAAAGAGAATCATAAAGCGATTGATTATCACCCATTGGCTTTTGCTTAGCTTGGCTTATCAAGGCTTCTATACCTTGATTAGATAGTTTTGAAAATGCTTGGTAGCTGTTTTGAATACTTGCTTGCATATTAATATTGTTGTAATAACCCAATGCTTGGGACAAATCATATCTTACAACAATATCAGAAGGAATTTTTATGCTACTTGGGATTCCAAGTTTTGCATTCAAGTCATTGTGGAAAAATCCATCTTGATTGGGCGTATAACCGATAGCTTTAGCAACTGCTCCATTCCAATCAAATAAAGAGGTTGAAGAATTTGTCGCAGAATCTATTGGGATAGGTTTTTCTTGATTTTTAGACAATAAATTATTCTTTTGATTAAAAGAGTTCTCTAAATCCCTTTGTGTAGTCAAATGATAATTACTATAAGATTGAATCTTCATCATTAATCCTTATCGAAATCTTGATTCTAAAACTTTTTTATATTGGTTGCGTATTTCATAAAAGTATGAAAGCAAAATATTCCTTAACAGGTCTTTTCTAATTATTCTAAATCTTTAAGGAATGAAAAAAAGAGTGTATCTCTACTTAAGCATTTATGTCTAGCTTTTTTATTATTTGTTTGGCTTGTTGCTTTTCTTCTTGTTTCTTTTTTTGTATGCGTTTTAGATTCTTTTTCATTGCTTCATCTAGCTCTTCAAGCATTATTTGCATAGGGCTTTTGTAGTTTTTTTCAAATTCCTCATCCTCTTTTCGCCATTGATCTAATTTTCTTTGATAAGACTTCATAAGTTCTGAATGTTTTTTCTTAAAAGTCTCCAAATCAGTTCCTAGCAACCAACTACCTTCTTCCCCTGTTGCATAGAGGACAAGCATAGATACACCAAAATCCCTCCTAATCTCATCTGCCTCTTGCCTACTTAAACTTTTATCAAACCCTTCTCCTTTACCTTGTATTGTTGTTGTACCTTCCATTGTGTAACTCACTTTATTAACAACAGCTACTAAAAGCCCACCTTTAGTAATGGAGCCATCTTCATTAATGTATTTACTGCTATTAGGGTTAAAATTGAAGGATTCTTCTTGACCACCGCTAGCATTATTAAAAATATCTGTAGCAGGGAGACCTTGTCTCATTGTCTCATAACTATTAAAGAAGAGAGTTGAAGCTTCCTTATCCTGTTTTTGTAAATGCCTCCAATTTGTATCATTATTGGCAAAATTCATATAATCCTTAGTAGTTTGATAAATTTTAGTAACTTGCAAACTCTGTCGATGATATTCATAGCCTTGAGGAAATTTAGCTATTTCTTCAAGGCTAAAACTATCTTTATCTTTTAAAGTATCCTCTCCTACCACTTGGGAGAGAATCTTATAGGCATTACCTATGGTTTTGGCAATATCTATATCAGCAAAATACAAGGAAGGAGCTCTTACCCTCACTAAACTCTCTAAGCTTGAGGAATGCATCTTATAATCCTCTGGTATTCCTGCTGCTTTATTAAACTCTTTGGTAAAATACCCTTCTTTATCGACTTTATAACCTAAAACTTCTTTAGAATCTAAGGAGGATTTTTTAGATTCTATGCTTTGGTTATTTTTTTGTATATTAGTATTGTCTGCATTATCTGCATTAGTATTATTGATACGAAGTTTATTGCTAATGTTTAAAGAATAACTATTAAAAGAAAAGCTAGAGTTTAAAGAACCTATCATAGCTATGTCTCCTTGTTATCATCTTGCCATAGCTTTTATCGCTAATTCATTCTTTTTGAGATTATAGACTTCACTTACGATACTATGATAGGCAGAGAGACTTCTAACCTTATAAAGCCTACCACTTGATGATATACCTACAACCATCCCACCTTTTGTAAAATTAAGTCTAGGAGTTCCAAAAAAACTAGGTGTTGTTGTTTTTGTTAATGTTGCAACAATACGCTCATTGTTGTTATAATCAGCAACAGACATATATTCATTATATCTTTGTTTATCCATATATCCTCCACAATTGCTAGAAAAATTGTATCCACAAATTGCTTTATTATCTAATTCGTGTTGTGATAGCCCAACAATAACACCAACTTGTGTGAAGCCACTCATTCCTATCCCATATTTTTGGATAGTTATAGCAGGGCTAAGGATATATCCCCCCTTTACCTGTTTTTTCTCTTCAATGTTTAATCTAGTAACACCTACACTCTCACTAGTAACTTTGCCTTTACTTACTAACGCTAAAACATCTTCTTGTGCTAATGCTAAGCTTAAAGGTAAAGAACCTAAAGCTAAGATACTCAAAACCCTTTTAAACATAATTTCTTCTTTTTTGAAAATTTTGAGTTTTCACTATAGTATATTTTTATTTTAAAGTCAAGTTTTATTTTACTTTGTAATGATTTATTCTTTAAAATTCTAGTCAATATCTTTAAAAGGATTGGAATGAAAAAACTTTTGCTTACTCTATTGTTTTTAACAAGCACTCTTTTAGCTAGTGATGAACTCAATATTGATAATCTCTTTAAAAAACAAATTGGTTTAAGGAGTATTACAAGCTTTTCTTTGCTTAGCACAGGAAATGCCA
>NZ_JRPC02000029.1 GCF_000765745.2 Helicobacter apodemus | reverse complement strand
CCTCAAAAACAAAGGATAGAAAAGGTTTTTATTAAAGATGAGAGCTGCAAAGCAGAGCTAGAGGCTTATAAGCAACTCTTTAAGGAGTTAGGGCAACCCTAAAGGCTTCATTCTCTCTTTTATCTTTGCTGTTAAAAAAATAGGCAAGACTTTCAATAGCGGTTTTAGGCTTATCATCTTTTTCTAAAATGGCTTGTGTAATAGGCTTGTTTATTAAGGGTGTCTTGTTGCAGGGTTATTAAGAGTAGTGTGTATGCGCCTAAAGGCAAAAGTTGCGATTTTAACCTCCCCTAATCAGTGGTTTATCCCTTATGCTAAAGCGTTACAAAGGCAGATTCCCTAATGTGATTTGTATTTTTCTTGTGAGGATTTTAAACAATCTTATACCCTTGTGTTTATTCTCTTATCATAAAATCCTCTCTAGTGATTTTTTGCGACAACATAAGCATAATCTTGTGATTCACGCCCCTAATCTCCCTAAAGGAAAGGGTTGGTCTCCCTTGTTTTGGCAGGTTTAGAGGGTAGTAATGAGATTGTATTTAGTCTTTTTAGAGCCGATACACACGTTGATAGTGGGGATATTTATTTGCAAAAAACTTTGTTTTTAGATGGGGTTGAGTTTTATGAATTGTGCGATAAACAAGCAAAGATGTGTCAAGATATGTGCCTAGAGTTTCTTGCTTCATATCCCCATATTATCCCTAAAAAGCAGCAGGGTAAAGAGGGCTTTTATCCTAAGAGGACCCCAAAAGATAGTGAGCTAGATATTACCAAGAGTTTGCAATCCCAATTTAACCTTTTAAGGATTGTGAGTAATGAGGAATTTCCTGCGTTTTTTTACAAAGATGGTAAGAAATTTATCCTTAAAATTTATCCAGATACTTCCTCTGCGGGGGGGGGGGGATAATTAGTGTTATTTGCTTAGTGCTTGAAAATTATATAACTTTAAAGGAATGTGAGCAAAAAGAGATTTTAAAATACCGCAATGATGAGAGTGTAAAATCCCAGCTTTATAACCAACATATTATTTCATTTCAGGAGCATTTAGCTTTTTAGAGTCTTTAAGATGTAATCCTAAGAAGCAATATTTTTTAGTAAGGTTTAACTCCCAAATAATTAGGAAGCATTAATTTTAATCTTAGGGGTGATGAGGAGGTAGAATTTGGATTCTTTGCTAATCCAAATCTTAATATTAGTGGAATTGACAGAGTGTTAGAGCAGATTAGTTTGTTTTATGTCTTTAATATCTTGGGGGCAAAGAAGTTATGTTTAGAGGTGTTTTGTAGCAATAAGCAAGTGATTAATTTGCATAAAAGTTTGGGTTTGTGGTAAATGCTACAAAATTTGTTAAGGGTAAGGAAGTGTTAGAAATGTCCCTTAGTAGATAGCCATGAGATTATGTATTGTTAGGATTGATTAGAATTCCTATAATTTTGGGATAAGAAGTTTTATTTTGTCTTTTATTGTTTTCAATGTTCTTTAGAGGAGCGAGATAATAGAATACTTGCTTTAAAGAGAGATGGGGGGTTTTATGTAGTATTTGTTTGTGGGGGGGGGGTGTTATTTTATTAGGTGCGATTGAGGCAGATTTTATCTACATGGATTTTATTAAGCCTTTAAAGTGTGTTGGTTAAACTCTGCTAGAGGTGGGTTATTGTTTGCTTATTTGGGCTTTGGATTCTGTTTTATAAAGCCAAATGAATACTTCAACGACTGCCTGATAAAGCTTAGGTGGAATTTCCTCGTCAATTTCTAAATTTATAAGAGAATCTACTAAGGCTTGACTTTGAAAGAGTGGAATATCGTATTCTTTAGCTTTTTCAATAATTCTTTGTGCGAGTAGCCCCTCTCCTTTGGCTAAAACCTTAGGCGCTCTTTGTTTATTTTGTTCATACGCTAAAGCGACAGCTTTTTGTGTGGGTTTCATTAATAGCTTCCCAAAATGGTATCAACTTGTTCCCAAGTAAGGGGGGAGGATTTTTTATGTGTTAAAAAATGGTGCAGGATTCTAGTCAATATATCGGTTTCTATATTTACGCGCGTGCCTATTTGGTAGGTCTTAAAAAGTGTTGTTTGGAGAGTGTGGGGAATGAGTGTTAGACGCAGAGAATCTTTTAAAACTTCATTAATAGTAAGGCTAATACCATTAATTCCAATACTACCTTTAGGGATACAGAGTTCTAAGGTGTTGGCTTGAGTGCTAATGAAAAAATCTGTGCCTACTTTGTGGGGTTGGATACTAATAATCTCCCCAATGCCATCAATATGCCCTTGTAGGATATGTCCATCTAATCTATCTTGCAAAGTCATTGCGGGTTCGATATGGACAAGGTTGGAGTAGTTCTCTAAGGCGAGGTTGGTTTGGGATTCTTCGCTTAGCTCTAGGTTAAAACCATCGCTAAAGGTTTCAATCACGGTTAAACAAGCACCATTAACTGCAATACTATCGCCGATTTTGGGTTTATAATGAGCTTTGAGGGTAAGGAGGTTTTTATGAAACTTTTTTACATAGGCAAGTTCTCTCACTAAGCCTGTAAACATTGATCTCCTTTAAGCTAGTTTTGATTAAAATTTTAGCATAGATAACAAGAAAGGAAACTTATGCAACTTTGTGATACACATTGTCATTTAGATGATGCGAGGTATAATGAAGATTTTGAAGTAATGCTTAAACGCTCTTATGAAGTTGGGATTACGCGTTTTATTATCCCAGCGGCTTATCCTAATGATTTAAAAAGGGCTCAAAGCCTATCGCATCAATATGAGGGGATTTATTTTGCAGCAGGGATTCATCCAAATTATGCACATCTTTATGATAAGGATTTTATTCAAAGCTTTGTGGGTGATGAAAAATGTGTGGCTATTGGTGAGTGTGGGTTAGATTATTATCGTGCGGAAGAATCTCTAGAAGAGATGGGTTTAGAGAGTTTTGAGGCTTTGAAGGATTTGCAAAAAAAGGTTTTTATCGAGCAGATAAAATTAGCACTTGAAGTTAGAAAGCCTCTTATAGTGCATATTAGAGACGCTTCTTTAGATTCTTTAGAGATTTTATTAACTTATGCTAAAGAATTAAAAGGAGGAGTTTTGCATTGTTTTAATGCAGATTTTCAGCTTTTAAGTTTAGCAAAATATGGTTTTTATTATGGTATTGGTGGAGTTTTGACTTTTAAAAATGCAAGAAAATTAGTAGAGGTATTACCCAAGATCCCTCTGCAATCTCTCTTATTAGAAACAGATTCCCCCTATCTTACACCTCATCCTCATAGGGGGGAGAGGAATGAGCCTTCTTATATTCCTTTGGTTTTAGAGAGGATGAGTGAGATTTTAGCCATACCTAAAGAAACCCTTGCAAAACAAATTAATCATAATACGCAAAATCTCTTTGGCGAGTATTTTAGGATTCTTTAGTATTTTTTGCATTCTTGAAACATTGATTCAAAGGTTTGTTGGGATTTTTGGATAAGTGTTTTATCCTCTAAGATTATTAAGGTTTCATAATTTGTTTCAAATGCACTTTTAGACCAATTTGCCGAACCTATGATTAAATATTTATTATCACTAATTGCCATTTTCATATGCATTAAACCTTTATATTTTTGATTAGAGGAGGGCTTACCCTCTAGTAAGCAAGCTTCTATATTTTTGAGTTTTGCTAAATAGCCAATAGTGGATTTATTAGAATCAGAATTTGAGCTTTTATCATAGATAATACGCACTTTTACTCCCTTTTTAGCAATATCGCGAATAGCTTTAGAGATTTCTCTATTAGTAAAGCTATAAATTGCAATGTTTAAGGTATTTTGCGTTTGAGAGATAATGCTAATAAGCTTATGGAGTGCTATTTCTTGTTCTTGTGGCATAAAATAGAGATTTTGGGCGTTAAGAGAAAATAGGGGGAGTAACAAAAAAAAGTAATAAAACTTTTTTAACATTGTAAATTCCTTGTAAAACTTAAGATATAACTTGTTAAAATTTTAACATATTCTAAAAACCTTATTAAAAAAAATATAAGGAGTGGAGTGTTTCAATGAGAGTGTATTTAATCAATAAGAATCCTGTTGTTGCAAAACTTGTTGCATTAAGTGTTGCAAAGGCAAATTTAGAATTGGTAGAAAGCCAAGAAATGGATGTAACTTTAGAAGCAGAAATTATATTTATTGACGATGAATGTTATGATAAGGAACTTATTGATACTTATAAGCAAAATTTCGGGAATGCAAAAATAAGCTTATTGTATGCTAAGAGTAGAGAGAGGATTGCAGGTTTTGATGAATATATCCAAAAACCTTTTTTACCTACGGATTTATTTGATGTTTTAGTAAAGCTATCTGGTATAACACCTAATGATGTTAAGCTGTCTTTTGATGAACGTCGTAACAAATCTATGGATTTGGATTCTGATGATATACACGAATTAGAGAGTTTGCAGATTTTAGATAAAGACGATATTGATGAGGTTAAAGGACTTTTTGATGAGAAAGAAGAACAAGATGATATAGCAGATTTAGAATCTGAGGATACTTTAGAAACTCCTGAAATTGAGGATTTAGAATCTTCTATTAAAGAACCTAGTGAGGAAAAATTAGACTTAACCCAAGAGGATGACCCTACAAGTGATTTAGAGGATGAAATTAAATTAGATTCTTTAACCCCAGAGGATAATGTAGAGGATTTACAAACCCCACAACAAGAGGATATGCAAGAGGATTTAACCTCTGAAGATTCTTTAGATATAGCAGATTTAGAATCTGAGGATACTTTAGAAACTCCTGAAATTGAGGATTTAGAATCTTCTATTAAAGAACCTAGTGAGGAAAAATTAGACTTAACCCAAGAGGATGACCCTACAAGTGATTTAGAGGATGAAATTAAATTAGATTCTTTAACCCCAGAGGATAATGTAGAGGATTTAGAATCTAAGAATGCATTAGAGAGCAAAAAAGATAAAACATCTAGTAATGTAGATGCTTTAGAGGATGAATTTAGCGCTTTGAATTTAGAGGGAGTGAGTGAGGCTTTAGGGGAGCCTATTGCTAAAGAGCCTAATATAGCCCCTATTGTTTCACAACCTAAAGAAGAGGAAACTTCACCTAATATTCAAGCAAATTCTTTAGAAGGGTTGATTACTGCTTTGCAGACTTTGCAAACACAGACTTTAAAAGATCTTTTAAGTGGAGCAGTGATTAATATTAATATCCAATTCCCTAAAAAAGATGATAATTAATGCAAGAAGCCAAATATAAGGGGGCTATTCTTGTTTTATCAGGACCAAGTGGAGCGGGAAAAAGCTCACTTTATCAAATTTTAGCTAAAGAATTTCCTAAGCATTATTTTTCAATCTCCTCTACAACGCGACCTAAGAGAGAAAATGAGATTGATGGAGTGCATTATCATTTTATCTCTAAAGAAAAATTCGAGCAAGGCATTAAGGAGGAGAGTTTTTTAGAGTGGGCAGAGGTGCATGGGAGCTATTATGGGACAAATAAAAACCAAATTTTAGAAGCTTTATGTGAGGATAAATTAATCATTCTTGATGTTGATATTCAAGGACAAATGAATATTAAACAAGCTTTTCCTAACCACACAACTTCCGTTTTTATTACAACTTTAAACCAAAAAATCTTAAGAGAACGACTTCGCAAAAGAGGAAGTGATAGTACAGAAGTGATTGAAGAGCGTTTAGAGAATGCGACTAAAGAGATAAAAAGCCTTTATGCGTTTGATTATCTCATTATTAATGATGATTTAGAAGAGTGTGCGAAAAAACTTATTTGCATTGTAAAGTCTGCTTTTTGTAGGGCAAGCTTATACCATTTGGATTTATTGTTGCAAGAATGGCAAGCATAGTTTCTTATTGTTTTAATATTTTATTGTAAGTTTTAAGCCCTAAGGAGTTAGAATATAGAAATTTTGCCTAAAAAGAGAAAAGATGCCAAAAAGAAATGATATAAAGACTATTTTATTAATTGGCTCTGGTCCTATTGTGATTGGACAAGCTTGTGAGTTTGATTATTCCGGCACACAAGCAGCAAAGACACTCAAAGCACTTGGGTATAAAGTTGTCTTGATTAACTCTAATCCTGCAACCATTATGACCGATCCAGAGTTTGCACATAGAACTTACATTGAGCCTATTACCGAAGAAATTATAGAGGATATTATTAAAAAAGAAAAAGTGGATGCGATTTTACCTACAATGGGTGGGCAGACTGCTTTAAATGTCGCTATGAATATGTATGAACAAGGGAAGCTTGGGGGTATAGAGTTTTTAGGCGCGAATCCTGAAGCGATTAAAAAGGGTGAGGATAGAAAAGTCTTTAAAGAGGCGATGTTAAAAATTGGTATGGATTTGCCGAAATCCTATTATGCTTATAATTTAAAAGAAGCTTTAGAAGTTATAAAAGATATAGGTTTTCCGGCTATTATTCGTGCAAGTTATACGCTAGCAGGTGGTGGAAGTGGTGTTGCTTATAATATTGATGAGTTTAAAAATCTCGCACAAAGTGGGTTAGAGATTAGCCCCATTGGAGAGATACTCATTGAAGAATCCTTATTGGGTTGGAAAGAGTATGAAATGGAGGTTATCCGCGATAAGGAGGATAATTGTATTATTGTTTGTAGTATAGAAAATCTTGATCCTATGGGAGTGCATACAGGAGATTCTATAACTATTGCTCCAGCTTTGACCTTAACAGATAAAGAATACCAAAGAATGCGTAATAGCTCTTTTGCAATCTTGCGTGAGATTGGTGTGGATACGGGCGGAAGTAATGTGCAATTTGCCATAAACCCGCAAAATGGTAGGATGACGGTTATTGAAATGAATCCTCGCGTTTCTCGCTCCTCTGCTCTTGCTTCTAAGGCTACAGGATACCCTATTGCTAAGGTAGCCACCCTTTTAGCGGTGGGTTATACTTTAGATGAGATTAAAAACGATATTACAGGCACTCCAGCAAGTTTTGAGCCTAGCATTGATTATATTGTTACTAAGATTCCGCGATTTACCTTTGAGAAGTTTCCGCAAGCAGATTCTACCCTTACAACTTCTATGAAATCTATTGGGGAAGTGATGGCAATTGGGACGACTTTTAAGGAGTCTTTGCAAAAAGCACTCAATAGTCTTGAAACAGGTATTTTTGGCTTCAATCCTTTAAGTAGTGATAAAAATGAGATTCAAAGGCAAATAAGACACCCTAATGCTAACCGTTTATTGTATATCGCTGATGCTCTAAGGCAAGATATTGGTGTGCAAGAAATTTATGAGTGGTGCAAAATTGATAAATATTTTCTTTACCAAATAGTAGAAATTATCGCGTTTGAAAAAACGATTACCTTTGAGAGATTGCAAGATAAAGACTTTTTGCGGGAAGCAAAGATTTTAGGCTTTAGTGATAAAATGTTGAGTTTTCTTATAAATTCTAAAGAGGGCTTGGAGCTAAGGGAGGAGGATATTTATGCACTGCGGCAAAAATATGGAATATTCTTTACTTATAATGAAGTGGATACTTGTGCAGCGGAGTTTGCAACCCAAACGAATTATTTGTATTCTACAATGCCCTTTAAAGACACTTGGCAAGTTTGTGATAATCAAAAGCTCCCAACAGATAAAAAAAAGATTCTTATTATTGGTGGGGGACCTAATAGGATAGGGCAGGGAATTGAGTTTGATTATGCTTGTGTGCATGCAAGCTTTGCCCTCTTTGATATGGGAATTAAAAGCATTATGTATAATTGCAATCCAGAAACCGTTAGTACAGATTATGATATTAGTGATACTTTATACTTTGAACCTATTACCTTTGAATGCGTTAGGAGTGTGATTGAAAGAGAGAATCCCGATGGGATTATCGTGCATTTTGGGGGGCAAACCCCTTTAAAATTAGCTAAAAAGCTCACAACTATTGGAGCAAAAATCATAGGAACTAGTGCTAAGACTATTGATATTGCCGAGGATAGGGAGAAGTTTGCAAAATTTGTTGAAGAAAATGGATTAATTCAGCCCAAAAATGGCACTGCCTTTAAAAAAGAGGAGGCTATTAGCATAGCTCAAGATATTGGTTTTCCCGTGTTGGTTCGTCCTAGCTATGTATTAGGTGGAAGGGCTATGCGTATTGTCTATAATATTACGCAATTGCAAGAGTATATGAGTGAAGCAGTTAGTGTAAGTGAGGATTCACCGGTTTTAATTGATAAATTTTTACAAAATGCTATTGAATTAGATGTAGATATTATTTGCGATGGGAGAGAGGTTTATATCGCGGGTATTATGCAGCATATTGAAGAGGCGGGAATCCATAGTGGGGGTTCTGCTTGTGCTTTGCCTACTATTAATATTCCTAAAGAAAAATTACAAGAGATTGAAAAAACGACTGCAAAAATCGCTAGAAATTTGGGGGTAGTAGGGCTTATGAATACCCAATATGCTATTTTTGAAAATACGCTTTATCTCATTGAAGTTAATCCTAGAGCTAGCCGAACCATACCTTTTGTTTCTAAAAGCACAGGAGTTCCATTAGCTAAGGTAGCAACTTATGTGATGATACATAAAGATTTAAAGGCGGCTTTAGAATATTATGATGGATTTAAGAAAGTAAAATTTGACAATGGATTATATAAGCCTAAAAGCTTTAAGCATATTGCGGTAAAAGAATCAGTGTTTCCTTTTAATAAACTTCCCGGTGCGGTGATGATATTAGGACCTGAAATGCGTTCAACGGGAGAGGTTATGGGGATTAGTGAAAGTTTTGGATTAAGTTTTGCTAAATGCCAATTAGCTTGTAAGAATCCACTGCCTGTTAAAGGAAAGGCCTTTATTTCTTTGAGTGCCATCCATAAGCAATATGCTCTTGCTTTAGCTAAAGATTTGCAAAGGCTTGGCTTTGTGCTTTGTGGGACAAATGGGACAGCTGCAGTTATTTCTGCTGGAGGGATTCCTTGCGAGATAGCCTTAAAGATTAGCGAGGGGCGTCCTAATATTAATGATATGTTAGCTAATGGGGAGATTGCTTTAGTGATTAATACAAGTGATGAATCCTCTAATCAAGAGGATACTAATAAAATTAGGACACAAGTTTTACGCAGCAATGTCCCTTACTTTACAACTATTGAAGCGGCTTTGGTGGCTATTAATGCAATAGGGGAAATAATGGATAAAAACCCTTATAATGCAACAGCAATTCAAGATTACTTGAGGGGTTAATGAAAGCCTCTAACCCAATATTTTTAGCCCAGAGTGATACAACCGCAGGATTTTTGTGTAAGGACTATAAAAAACTTAATGCATTAAAGGGTAGAAATCTTACACAAAATATCATCTTAACAACAGATAGTTTAAAAAAAATGCAATCTTTTGTGCGGATACCTAAAAAATATAAGAAAGAAGTGCGTAGATTAAAGCAAACGACTTTTATTGTACGTAGTAAAACTCTTATAAATTCCCTAGCTACACGCATTGTAGTGGGGCAACATAGTGAGTTTTTATCCTTTTTTAATGGCTTATATTCTACTTCAGCTAATAGGCATAAACAGAGGCTCTCTTTAGAGTTTGCCCTAACTTGTGCTACATTTATTGTTTTAGATAAAAGAGGGTTAAAAGAGGATAAATCCTCAAGTATTTATAAGATTGGTAGCTATAATAAAAAAAGGATTCGGTAATATGAGAGCAGCAAATATTTTACGAGCATTTTTGTTGGGGATTTTTTTAAGCTTCCTCTTAACTTGTGTTTTTTGGGCGGCTATTTTTAGGAATTATATTTATTATTATGGAATCCCTTTGTTTTTTAATCCTTTTTTTGGAAATGTTTTTAATGGTTATTTATTTATTATTATGGTGGTCGTATTTGGAATAGGATTTTTTATCCCTGTTGTTGGTTTTTTAATAAAGTTTGCTTATTGTTTATTGCTTGTTATCTCTCTTTTGCTTTTTGTTCCTCCATTGGGGAAGAGTGTAGGGGAAACCTTATTGTCTAAAAAGATTGTTTTAAACATCAATGGGGAACAAAAAAATGTTGTGGCTTTATATGAGGATAAATCTTATATTGTTTATCAAAACTCTCCTGAAGTTTTAGAGACTTTAGAAGAGAGAAAGAGAAATCTTAGCTATTATAAAAAACCTTGAATTTTTTTATAAAACATAATAGATTCTTGGGTCTTTACGCAACTTAGTAAATATTTCATCCCGCTCTTGTTGATTATTGATTAAGACTTCAATATTAATACTATGGTATTTTCCGCTTTTACTTTCTTTGCAAGGTGTGGTTATAAATTCTTTATCTAAAATCTCTAATGCCGCTTCATTTAACTCTTTTTTATCATTTCCAATAATGCGATAATGCCATTGACAAGGGTATTGTATCTTTTCTTTAAACACTTTTTTGAGCCTTTATAAAAACCTCTTTTGCCCATTGTGGAATTTTTGTAATTTTACCCTTTTGGTTAATGCAAACTAGTGTGAGTTTGGCAAAAAATATTTTTTTATGTTCTAAAAATATGGATTGCTCTAAGAGGATAGAAGCGGATTTTAATTCTAGGATTTTTGTGTGTATTTGGAGTTTATCTCCAAGCTTTGCACTTTGCAAAAAGTCAATTTGCATATTTTTAACGACAAAGCCAACTTCTTGATTGTTGGGTAAGAGATTAGCATCAAAAAACCACTGACTCCTAGCCCTTTCGCAGTATTTAAGGTAGTTAGTATGATAGACAATGCCCCCGCAATCGGTATCTTCATAATAAACTTGTATTTGCATAATTTAAGAAAGTACCTTTTATTCCAGAGTGGCTAATTTTTCTTTGAGTAAGTTATCAAGCGTTTTAATGATAGTATCACTTGCAGATTCTGCTTTTTCAAACCATTCACTAATGTCCTTTAAGCAATTTTGTGAAGAACCATTCTTTTTCATAATCTCATAACCTGCAATAATGCTACTATGGACTTGTTTATGTGGAGCCTCTATGGCGGCAAAACTTGGTAATGTAGAAAATTCTGCTCTACCATTACCGGTATCATACCATTTACCCAAGCGACAATCGTGATGCCCAACAAAGGTTGTTTCCATATTTTCACTAAATACAGCACTATATCCATTGATTTTAAAGAGTAAATGATCAAGTTTAACAAGCCCAATAAAAGTGGTAGAGAGTATTTGGTCGGTTTCTTTTGAGATGGTTTGTGCAGATTTTCCTATTTGCTCTAAAGTTTCATTTTGATGATTGAGATCCTCCATCTCTTTGAGTATTTCTTCTGTGGATGATTGCACTTCAGAGAAATTTTGTTTTACAACTTGAATATTCATTTCAATTTCTTTTGTGGCTTTTTGTGTTCGTTCTGCAAGCTTACTTACTTCATCTGCAACTACTGCAAAGCCTCTTCCATGTTCTCCTGCTCTTGCTGCTTCAATAGCAGCATTAAGGGCTAAAAGATTAGTTTGATCGGAAATATCGCTAATAAGAGCTATAACGCTAGAGATAGTTGTAAAGTCATTTTGGACTTGCCCTATCATATTGTTAAAATCTGATAATTTTGACATCATATTTGTAATCCCACTAGATAAAACTTCTTGAGAGTTTTTAGTATTACTGATATTATGTATGGCGTTTTCTTTAGCTTCTCTTAGTAAATCTACAGATTTTGTAAAGTCTTCTTGTAGGATTTTAAGATTTGTCGCAGAACTTTTTGTTAATATAAGAGCCATTTCTTTAAAGGTATCCATATTTTGTGGTTGGGAAGCCTTTTTGTTATTCATCTCATTGATGGTATTTTGAAGTTCTTGATTTTTAAGCCTTTCTTCTTGGATCTGTTTTTGGAGTTGTTGGTTGATTTGTAGGGCTTTTTGTAGGTCTTCTTTGAAATGGCTACCAAACATAAAATTTCCTTATTTTTGATTAATAATTGTTTGGCGTATTATATATTCTATCTCTTAAAACTCTCTTTAAGTATTGACTATTCTAGCTTTTGGATGTGATTTTAAAGGGTTAAGATTAGGGATTCTTGTGTTATAATATTTCTATTTTAACAAGGGAGTTTTTGAAGTTTATGTTTAATGGGAAAAATATTTTAATTACTGGTGGGACAGGTAGTTTTGGTAAGCAATACACTAAAACATTATTAAAGCATTATAAGCCTAATAAAATCGTTATTTTCTCGCGTGATGAATTAAAGCAATATGAAATGGCACAAGTATATAATCACTCGTGTATGCGTTATTTTTTAGGAGATGTTAGGGATGAAACACGATTAAAAGAAGCTACTAATGGGATTGATTATATTATTCACGCAGCAGCACTTAAGCAAGTCCCAGCGGCAGAGTATAACCCTATGGAGTGTATTAAAACTAATATTTATGGGGCACAAAATCTTATTAGTGCGGCTTTAAGCAATGGGGTAGAAAAGGTTATCGCACTCTCTACAGATAAGGCGGCTAACCCTATTAATCTCTATGGAGCAACTAAGCTTGCAAGCGATAAATTATTTGTAGCGGCTAATAATATGGCAGGAAGCCGAAAAACGCGTTTTTCTGTCGTCCGTTATGGTAATGTAATAGGTTCTCGTGGTTCCGTAGTCCCCTTTTTTCAAAAATTACTTTTGGAAAATGTTAAAGAATTGCCTATTACCGATATAGAAATGACTAGGTTTATGATTACTTTAGAGCAAGGCGTTGATTTTGTTTTGAAAAACTTTACGCGTATGCTTGGTGGAGAGACTTTTGTCCCTAAAATCCCTTCTATGAAAATCACAGATGTAGCTTTAGCCTTAGCCCCAAACTTGCCGCATAAAATTATTGGCATAAGACCAGGAGAAAAAATCCACGAAGTGATGTGTCCTAAAGATGATAGCCATATTACCTATGAATTTAGTGATTATTATGTTATAGCACCTACTATTCAGTTTAATTTCATAACAGATTTTAGCAAGAATGCTTTAGGTGAGTGTGGAGGGCTAGTTACAAGAGGGTTTGAATATAATTCAGGCACTAACACTCAATGGCTTAGTAAAGAAGAGTTTTTGGGGTTGATAAAATGATACCTTATGGGAAGCAAGATATTACTTCTTGCGATATTCAAAGAATTTTAGAGGTTTTACAATCTCCCTTTATCACTCAAGGACCTAAGTCTGTAGAGTTTGAAGTGGAGGTTGCTAAAAAGGTTGGTGCAGAATATGCTGTGAGTTTTAATAGTGCGACTTCTGCTTTACATTGTGCTTGTTTGGCTTTAGGTTTAAGGGAGGGGGATTGGGTTTGGACTTCACCTAACAGCTTTGTAGCTTCTAGTAATTGTGCGATTTATTGTGGGGCAAAGGTGGATTTTGTAGATATTTGTAAGAAAACTTATAATTTAGATGTAGATTTATTAGAAATTAAACTTAAAAAGACCAAAAAACATAAATTACCCAAAATACTCATTGCTGTACATTTTGCAGGACAAAGCTGTGATATGCAAAAAATCTTTATGCTCTCAAAAAAATATGGGTTTAAAATAATAGAGGACGCATCCCACGCACTTGGAGGAAGTTATAGGGGATTCCCTATTGGAGGATGTGCGTTTAGTGATATTACGATTTTTTCTTTTCATCCTGTTAAAATTATTACTTCCGCTGAAGGAGGGATGGCATTAACCCAAATACCAAAATATAGTAAAAAAATGCAAATGTTAAGAAATCACGGAATTACTAAAGAAGTTGCAGATTTTGAAAATCCAAAAAAAGTAATGCCTTGGTATTATGAGCAGCAAATACTTGGTTTTAATTATCGTCTTAGTGAATTACACGCAGCACTTGGAATCTCTCAATTAGAACGTTTAGAATTTTATGTGCAAAAGAGGAATGAGATTGCAAGGTTTTATGATGAGAATTTGCAGGATTTGTGCTTGACTTTGCCCTATGTAGAAACCCATAACTATAGTGCTTTTCATCTTTATCCTATTGTTTTGCAAAAAAATAGCGGTATTAAAAGGGCGGAACTCTTTAATCGGTTCTTAAAAGCGGGTATTTCTCCTCAAGTGCATTATATCCCCATACATTTGCAACCTTTTTATGCAAGATTTGGCTTTAAAAAAGGAGATTTTAAAAACGCAGAAGCCTATTACAAAAATGCTATTTCCTTACCGCTTTTTCCCACCCTTACCTTAAAGGAACAAAATAAAGTCATTGAAGTTTTAAGAAAAAGTGTGAATCTTTTATGAAAGCGGTTTGTATCATACCAGCACGTGGAGGCAGTAAAAGAATCTTTAAAAAAAACCTTAAAGATTTTTTAGGAAAACCTATCATTGCTTATAGTATTGAAAACGCAAAAAAGAGTGGAATTTTTAGTAAGATTTATGTTTCTAGTGATAATGAGGAGATATTAGAATTTGCTAAGAGTGAGGGGGTTATTGCCCTAAAGCGTCCGCAGTCTTTAAGTGGGGATTATGTAGGGACAAGGGAAGTGATTATACATTGTATTAGAGAATTAAAGTTAGAAGAAGTATGGATTTGTTGCCTCTATGCAACCGCACCGCTTCTAAGGGTAGAATCCCTACAAAATGCGTTTTTGCAATGTGATAAATCTTGTTACCTATTTAGTGCGGTAGAATATAGTTACTCTCCTTATAGAGCCTTTGTGATAAAAAATACTAAAAATACTATGTTGTTTCCAGAATTTTTTTTAAAACGTTCCCAAGATTTAGATAAAATCTATCACGATGCAGGGCAATTTTATTTTGCTAAATCCAATATATGGCAGACAAAAGAGAATATTTTTGAAGATTCTAAGAGTTTTGTATTATCCCCTTTTGAAGTTCAAGATATTGATACTTTAGAGGATTGGAAATTAGCACAAATGAAATATTTATTTAATCATCTGAATATATAGTTTGTTTTTCTAAGCCCTAAAACAAAAGTATAATAATCAATAGTTTTAAAAGTTTAATGAGATTAAATATTAAATAATAAGATTAGTTATATTTAATGATAAAGAGTAAGAGTAATTAAGTTTAAGTATAAAGATTAAAGTTTAGTTGGGCTTAAACATAGAGAGTAAGAATAAGTAGGGGTTATGTGGGTGTAGAGTGTTGGAAGTGGTTTTTTTTTAATTATTATCTTGTGTTGGCTAGGTTTTTAATCTTTATCTTTGCTATGCTGTGTGGGTGTATTGTGTTATTGGTATAGTAGCGTTATCTGTGGTTTCTTTATCTTTACTTTGTATGAGAGCAACTAAGAGTAAGTAATACTAACTAAAAGTAAGTAAAAGCACTAAGCTTTATTGACTCTTAATCATTATCTTTGGTTTAGTGTGGTTTCTTTATCTTTACTATGTATGAGAGTAACTAAAAGTAAATAACACTAAACAAACCTAAGTCTTAATAAACCCAACAAACCAACCCTAACCAACCAATAACCCTACTAAAGTTTTCTTATATACAACAAAAGAAAGCTTGATTGAAACTAAATAAACCTAAACAAACCTTAAGATAAAAGAATCTTATAAAACCTACCTAAACATTACTACTTAAAAGAGCTAACCAATACCAACCAACCCTAACCAACCAAAGAATAACCAACCCTAACCAACCAAAGAATAACCAACCCTAACCAACCAAAGAATAACCAAAACTAAATAAAACTAAATAAAAGTAAGTAAAAATAAAACCCTTAAAGGATAAAGTAAATAATACTAACTAAAAGTAAGTAAAAGCAACCAACCCTAACCAACCAAAGAATAACCAAAACTAACCAACCAAAGAATAACCAAACCTAACCAACCAACCCTAACCAACCAAAGAATAACCAAAACTAACCAAAACTAAATAAAACTAACCAAAACCAACCCTAACCAACCAATAACCCCACTAAAGCTTTCTTATATACAATGAAAGAAAGCTTGATTGAAACTAAATAAAACCCTTAAAGGATAAAGTAAGTAA
>NZ_JRPC02000028.1 GCF_000765745.2 Helicobacter apodemus | reverse complement strand
AATAATGTAGAGATTGTTAATGATACCAATAGTGTTACACAAAATGTTAATGCTATTGCTCAAGAGATATTAGAAGATGTTAATAAGAAGAAGTTTTAGGGAAACTTCTTCTTTAAAAGGAATCTCTTTAATTATTCTCTAATAATCTCTTTATTATCCTTTATTTCTTTCTTTAATCTCATTAATCTCTTTAATTCTTATAAAATATGTTCAATGTTCCTATATAGTGCAAACTTAAGGACAACAATGGAATCTTAGACAAATAGATGAAGACAAAATCATTACTACCATTAACTTTACCTCTTTATTTGACATACAAGACAAATAAAGTAATCACAAACCTATTAAGAATTAGAAGTAGAATATTTACCCTTGTCTTGATTGCCTCTTTTGTTTCCTCTGGTATTATCATCAAATAGTTATTCCCAATTCATTTTAACCAATGCACCACAATCAAATAACTATTAGCTATGCCTACTTCCCTTACCACAAGTAATTTACCTTCCAAAGGGCTGTATGGCTAAAGTTATCTTTTCCACCTATACCTTGGTAGTAAAGACCATAGGTTGTATCATCATTAAGATTAAGGATTAATCCTGCATTCACATAACCCATAGTATCTAAAAACTTCGAACTACTATCAAATGCTTGTCGATTAACTTTAACCCCTGTTTTAAAGTCATTCTTAACATATTTCTTAATCCCAGCTTCAACAGAAGCGGTAAAAATACCATTAAAAGTCTTATCAATCCCAACAGCAGTATTCACATAACCAAAGTTTATAAGAGAAGACTTATAAAAGATATATAAATATCTTACAAAGAGGATTAGATTAGTTTGAGTTAGGAATCCCTCACTTCTTAAATGGGAGTAATTCACCAAAGAGCTTTTACCAGCTCCTGTTTTACCAACTACTAAAATATTTAAATTTTCATTTTTAGCCTCTTTCCAATCCCTCTTTACATTTTTCTATAACCTCTGTAATCAAAAATACTAGATTTGATATACAACCCAGCATTAGTGTTTTGTATTTCTTTTGACACTTTAAACTTCTCAATATTTATAAAGAGAAATACAGATTTAAACTTTAGCTCTCATTTTGAAGCATAATGCAAAAAGGGTTTAAAACTACAAAAAGCTTTTTGCAGTTTATGAAGAAGTCTTGTATAGATTAAGTATGTTGCGTATAAAAATAAAGGCAAAAATTTAAGTCTCACTCATCCTGTCAAAAAGTAGGAATTCCTTAATGCAAAGCAGCATTAAGTTCAATTTTACGATTAGAGCGAAAAGCTATCATATTCCCACTCTTAGAATCACATCTAAAATGCACCCCATTTTTACCCGATAACTCTCTGCCCTTATAGATTCCACTCTCTTTAATCTCAAATCCCGGATTAATCTCTGCTAATTTCTGTGCTTCCTCTAAAGAGATTTTAAAAATAGTTCCTGCTAAAACTGCGATTCCACCATCGACAATACAACCATCCCCTAAAGAAATGCCTGTAGAGCTATTTACCCCTAAAAGACAATTTTTACCAATACTAATAGGGTCAGAATTTCCACCGCTTAAAACCCCTAAAATACTAGCTCCACCGCCTACATCACTACCTTCACCCACAATAACACTTGAACTAATACGCCCCTCATTCATACAAGCACCCATTGCTCCTGCATTAAAATTCACATAACTAGCCCCTGGCATTTGGGTATAACCTCCATTCCCTAAATATGCACCAAATCTTGTTTTAGCGGTATCTAACAAGCGGATATTGTCATATTGTGGAATAACTTGCATTAAATAACGAGGAAACTTATCAACAAAATCAATTGCCGGAAACTCTCCACGCATTTTAAGTGCAATCTCATTTTCCCTTAACCATTCTAACTCAAAAGGCACATTCCCACTCCAAGCAACATTACTTAAAAGCCCAAAAATACCATCTAAATACAAGCTCCTAAGCGGTGCTTTTCCTAGTGATAACGCAAGTAGTTTCATATAAGCAGATTCCACACTTTGGCATTGTTTATCTTGATAAATTGCACAAAAACGATAACGAAAATCCCCGCTATCTGTATAAATTCTCCCCTCTTGTAAAGCCCTTTGCAATTCTAAAACAACAGCGACATTTTTATGTGTGTTAGGATTACTTTGTGTTTGTGCGATAAAAGGGGAAAAATCCTCTAAAGCTTGAATAATAAATTCCTCTGTAATGCCAAAAACAAACTCACTCTCACTATCCTCTAAAATCTCACATTTATCACGCAAATCCCAAAAAATCGCATAACTCCCAAAATTTTCATCCCAATTCAACACTGGATAAGTTGCCTGCAAGACTTTATTGTTCATAACGCCTATATCCGCATAACAAATGCCAAAACCTAAAGGTTTCTTATAATTACTCTTAGCTTCTATCTTTGCAACTTTTTCTTTAAATACTTCAACACTCATAAAAACTCCTTATTTTCTTTCAATTATAAGAATATTCCCCTATAGATTCCATAAATTTATGAAATTTTCTTTAAGAAAATGCTACAATCTTAAAAAAATATTAAAGGCAAAAAATGCAGCAAAAGGATTGGGTATTAGTTATTATTTTCTTAAGCATTGGGCTAATTTTTATCTCATTGTTTTTTATATTCTTTTTTTACAAAAATACCCAACCCCAAAAAAAACAAGAAAAAATGCCAAATGCCAAAGAGATTCTAGAGCTTTTAAGGCAAAAAGAAAATACTTTAGAATCCCTCCATCAATATAGCAGCCTTGCTAAGATACACCACACCTCTTATTTTCAAGAAAATGAAAACTTTGATTTAGAATTTGTCAGTATTCTAGCCTCTCACAAAAATGTCAATGCTAAATTAGTTTTAGAAATAGAAAAATATTTTAAATCCATAAACCCAAACCGCAAAGAGCTCTTAGACAAAGCCCTAGAGAGCGGATTAAACAAACGATAACTAAATTTCGCGTGGATCCGCTATTTTGCCCTTAATAGCACTTATAGCCGCAACTGCAGAGTTTGCAAGATAGACTTCAGAATTCCTTGCACCCATTCTCCCTACAAAATTACGATTTGTTGTAGAAACACAACGTTCATTATCGCCTAAAATCCCCATATATCCTCCTAGACACGCTCCACAAGTGGGATTAGAAATCAAAGCTCCAGCTTCTAATAAAATATCAATATAACCTAATTTATGAGCATCTTTATAGATTTGTTGCGTCCCAGGTGTTACAATTAATCGCACATCATTATGCACTTTTTTACCCTTTAAAATCTCACTAGCAATGCGTAAATCGCTTAATCTCCCATTAGTGCAGCTCCCAATAAACACTTGATCGATTTTTAAATCATCACGCACTGCTTGTGTAACACTCTTTCCATTACTAGGCAAAAATGGGTAAGCGATCACAGGTTCTAAAGTGCTAATATCAATCTGTAAAGTTTGCGTATAATTCGCATCACTATCAGAGAAAAACTCCCTAGGTTTAGCCCTTAAACTTTTCCTTTGTCGCAAAAACTCTCTTGTAACCTCATCAACAGCAATAATTCCATTTTTTGCCCCTGCTTCAATAGCCATATTACAGAGTGAGAATCTATCATCCATATTTAAATACCCTATTCCCTCTCCACAAAATTCCAAAGCTTGGTATAAGGCTCCATCAACACCAATTTGTCGGATAACTTCTAAAATCAAATCTTTGCCATAAATATGTTTAGCGGGCTTACCAATAAACTCTACTTTAATAGAACTAGGGACTTTAAACCAATTTTTGCCTGTAATCATTGCATAGGCTAAGTCTGTGCTTCCCATACCTGTGCTAAATGCCCCTAATGCTCCGTGTGTGCAAGTATGAGAGTCCGCACCAATAATCACATCTCCACTAACTACTAAACCTTTCTCTGGCAAAAGAGCGTGTTCAATACCCATATCTTTTTCATCAAAGAAATATTTAAGCTTATGCTTCTTAGCAAAATCCCGACTAATTTTTGCTTGATTAGCACTTGCAATATCCTTTGCTGGAATGAAATGATCCATTACAATACAAAATCCCTCTGGATTTGCAAGATTTTTAGCACCGCTTTGCTCATAAGCTTTAATAGAAAGTGGTGTGGTAATATCATTACCAATTACCATATCAATCTTACAATCTACTATATCTCCTGCATAAACTTCCTCTCCAATATGTTCAGAAAAAATTTTTTCTGTAATTGTTTGTCCCATTTTCACTCCTTACTTAATTCTATTTTTAAAAAAATCCCGAATCTTTAAGATTTTTATTTTTTGGGAATAAAAACTATTTGGATTTGCGACCAAATAAGCACTCACTTCCATAATTACTTCATCGACTTTAAGATTGTTTTGCCGCATTGTATCTCCAGTTTCCACTAAATCTACAATCGCATCTGCCATACCCACTAAAGGGGCTAATTCTATAGAACCATAAAGTTTAATAACCTCGACACTTAAAGCCTTTCTAGCAAAAAAAGTTTTCGTAATATTTTCCATTTTTGTAGCAATTTTTAAATTTGGTTTTGAAAAATCTAGCACATATCCATTAGGAGAACCAAGGACTACTTTGCATCTCCCAAACCCTAAATCTAATAAACGCACCAAGGGGCTTTGCTGCTCTTCTAAAACATCTAAACCCACTACACCAATATCAGCAGCTCCCCTTTTGATATAAACAGGAACATCTTGATTCCTCACTAACATAAAACAAAAATCATTCTTTTGCAAAATAAGCTTTCTATTTTCAAAGCATAATTTTTCTTGCAAAAACCCCTCAAAAACCTCTAAAGCTTTTTCACCAATTCTGCCTTTAGGCAAGGCAACCTTTATCATAGAACAATACCCTTTGAAGTAATCTCCTCTGTAATAACTTTTTGCATACCTTTAAAAACCAATAATTCATCATAAATACAATTTACAAAAAAACGCGATAAAAACTTTCCATCCCCACCGGTGAAATAAATTTTTTTACTTTTAGAAGTATTTTCTATCATTAAAAGAATAGACTTTAGCATACCAAAACTTACCGCATCTCTTGTATTTTGAGGAAAAGTATCAACACTTACACCAAGATTCATTTCACAATCTAAAATGGGAATTAAACCCAATACCTTTTTATATTGAGCAATCCCGGGAAGTATATAACCCCCTAGATGAATACCTTGTTGCATCACATCAATGGTGATTGCACTGCCTGCATCCACAATAACACCATCTTTAATGGCTTTGCAAGCAGCAATTCTATCAACCCCCAATCCCTTATAATTAGTATCAAGCGATAAAAAAGGCGTTAAATCAAAACAACTAGCGTGTGAATACAATAAAGTTTTTGTCAATTCCTCATTAACACTAATAAAAATAATAATCTCTTTAGAATCTTTTACAGAAAGATTATCCTTACTCTCCCTCCAAACCTTTCCGTGATAATAAAAATGCAAAAAAGAATTTCCTATATCACAGAGAATCATTTATAACCTATTTAATTTGAAAATATGAATCATTAACAAAAATTTTTCGATTTGCACTAAAAACAGGTTTTTTAATTTTACCTGGAATCTTTATAATCTCATGTTCACTTAAATCATCTGCAATATTAATCATATACCCACGCGTTTCTAAGACACTAATCTTTTGACCATGATTTGCCCCCGTAAAATGTGCAAAAGGGAATTTAATACGTTTTGTTTCATTTAAATCCCTATCTGTTAAAATAACTTCACCTTCAGAGGTAAATAAAAAAATCCTATCCCCTACAAATAAAATATCTTTAATATTTGCTTCAAAAGTGTTAATCACCGAAGGACTAACTGAAATAACGCGTTTAGGCGTAGCAGCGACCATACGATTATCAATAGCTTCTAGAAAAATAACATTATTAAAATACTTATCCCCATTAACAACAATATTACGCACCATTTTCATATTGATTTTATCAACAATAGCAAGCTTACCATCTAAAGTAGGTAAAATAATAATATCCCCTAAGAAATAAGGAGAAGCAATCAAAGTATCATTAGTAGGTGCAGGAGGATTTTCTAGTTTATAAAGACTCTTATTAGTCTGAATATCAAAAATACTTAAAGTATTATTATCAAAGACTAAAGCAATTAAATTATCTCGCATACTAGCACTTACAGGATTAAAATCAAATGGTAAAGAACGAATCTCTTTTGTTTCTTTGTGGATTAAAATCAATTCTTTAAAATTATTCGTTGCTAAATAATATTCTTCAGATTCATTTAAATAGCGAGCATTCTTTGGCAAAAATACTTCAGGAATCTCTCCATTTTTTGTAATAAATCGTCTATTTTTCAAAGTTGCTCCATTACGCGTTATAAAAACAATGGGGGAGTTAATAGATCTTGTATAGGAAACCCTTCCCTTAACTTCATCTTTTGGGGGATTAAAATAAAATTTCGACCCACAACCTACAATAAAAACCGCTAAAAGACAATATCCAACCAAACCAATCTTTTTCATTCTTTAATTCCTTTTATAGTTAAATGCTCTAAAGCATTAGCAATATCTTTTGTAGGGGAATTATTTTGTATTTTCTCTAAGATATTCTTTGCTTCCTTAAAATTTCCCTTTTCTATCTCTAAAAAAGCAGCTTGAAGATAGCCAAACTCTGTAGAATCCTGCAAATTTAAAACCTCAATATTCCGATTTAAACTCGCATTTTGGTATTTAGAAAATTTAGCGATTATAGGATCTTTAGAGGATTGTAATTGCTCTAAAATAACTTGATCATTAGAAGAAAGAGCTTTTTGAAAAAGATACAAATCATAAAGTTTGCTTTGGCTTTGTTTTAAAGATTGAATAGCCATCTCATCGCCCAATAACGCCTTTTCATAAAAGTTTGCTATTTTTAATTGCTGTTTTTCTTGATAGTAACTCATAATATTATACACAACAAACCAAGAAATCAAAGCAGCAACAAGCACAATAATAGGGATTTTATAATGTTTAAACCACTTTTCAAAACGTATTAAGCCCTCTAGCATTTTTTCATTATTGTTAAATTCATCTTTAATATAATTAACATTTTGTCGCAAGCTCATTTTCTCTCCTTAAATTCCTGTGCTGCCAAATCCACAGCTACCGCGTTTTGTTTTATTTAGTGAAGCAGTTTCTTTAATCTTTGCTTGTTTAACTTTACAAAGCACTGCTTGAGCTATCCTATCGCCAACTTTTATCCTAAAATCCTTTTCCCCAAAATTCATAGCAATAACCTTAATCTCTCCACGATAATCACTATCAATAGTCCCGGGTGTATTTAAAATAGTAAATCCATATTTCAAAGCTAACCCACTGCGTGGGCGAATTTGAATCTCATACCCCCTTTTAATCCCAAAGGCAAGTCCAGTTGCAATTAATGCCCATCTTCCAACAGGAATTACTAACTCCTCTGTAGAACATAAATCAAATCCTGCAGCACCCCTGCTCTGATATTTTGGCAAAACCGCTTTAGAGGAGAGCTTTTTAACTTTTAAAGTTGCCATCAATACACCTTAAATTTAAAATGAAATTTCTTTATAACAAATATCTAAAATTTCATAATCTACCCTTCCACGAGGTAGCTCAACACTCACTTCATCCCCTACAATCTTACCTAAGAGCTGTTTAGCTAAGGGTGAGTGATAGGAGATTAAACCCTTATCAGGATTACTCTCTGTAGCCCCTACAATGGTATAACAAAACTTCTTTTCACTTTCTAAATCCTCTAAAGTAATTGTAGAGCCAAAACTCACTTTATCGTGAGTAATAGTAGAGGGGTCAATAACACGAGCTTGTGCTACAAGTTGCGTAAGCTCATTAATCCTTGCATCAATAAAAAGCTGTCTCTCTCTTGCGGCGTGATATTCTGCATTCTCTTTCAAATCCCCATATTCCCTTGCTATATCAATTTCTTTAATATTTTGAGGACGTTCCACTTCTTTAAGGTTTTTAAGTTCATTTAAAAGCTTATTATAGCCATATTCTGTCATAGGTTCCACAAAACTTCTCCGATACAAATTAATTCATAATACTAACTAAAGAGAGTTAAAAAGCCCTTTATTTTAATAAGTTTTTTGCAAAATATTCAATTTTTCTCGCACAATTTTCCGCACTCCCATTTTTTAAATATTGCATTAAAACTTCCTTTTGTGAAAAAAACTTTTCATAATCAAAACCCTCCCATTCTTTTAAGAGAATATGCGGTTTTACATTTTGCTGTAAAATCTCTGGAATAATAGGGAAGTTATGAATACTGGGATTATTTTTAGGAGAGTGGAAGAAAAAAAATTCTAAAAAAATATTCGCCAAACCAATATAATTTAATTTCACTAAAGATTTTGCAAGTAAAAAATCAATAGCCTTAGCCTTATAAACCAAAAGTGTTGGAATCCCAAGTAAAGTAGTCTCTAAAGTTGCCGTGCCACTACATACAAAGGCAAATTCACAATCCCTTAATCCCTCATAAGTATCAAAAGAAAGGGCAAACTCCTCAACATTTCCATAAATTCTTTCTAATTGTTGTTTTTTGAAATGCTTAGGAATAATTAATAAAGCTTGTTTATTCTGCTTTTTTAAGATTGCAGCTACAATCTTAAAAACAGGTAGCAAAGCTTTAATCTCTGCTACCCTAGACCCGGGCATAAAGGCTATAAGATTGGTTGTTCTTTTACATACATAAGAAAAAGGTAGGGTATCTAAAAGTGGGTGTCCTACATAAGAAATTCTTGCTTCATTTGGATAATAAGCACATTCAAAAGGCAATATTCCCCAAAGTTCATCACAAATCTTTGCTAAAATCTTAGCACGATAAGATTTCCACGCCCAAACTTGTGGAAGTATATAATAGATAATATAAGGTTTTTTATTGCTTTTAAAAAGATTTTGAATAAGGGGAATATTAAAAGAAGAAGAATCCATAAAAATAGCAATATCACACTCTCTAGCCTTTTGTAATAAAACCTTTCGTATTTTGAAATACTTAGGGAGTAATTTTAGGGCATCAACAAATCCCATAACCCTAAATTCCTCAACACCAAAAAGGCTTTTATAATCCCTTTGTAAGGAATCAAAAACCCCCTCTAAAGTGAAATTTATCTGCTTTTGCTTTAAGATTTTAATAAGAGAGAAGAGATGAATGTTAGAAGAATATTCTAAAGCACAGACAAAAATTTTTAAAGTCTTAACTTCCATTTTCTCTATTTTCTTGATAGGCAATCTCTGAATTTATTTTAGAATACTCTAAAGTAATAGCCTGTATCTGCTCTAATAACTGCTCTAATAAATAAAATAACTCCATAGCCTCTTGCAAGGATACATAATCATTTGCTGGGGCTGCAAGAAGTTTTTTACGCTTTTGATAAGAAATTTCTAACTTTTTTAGAACAATAGGCTTTGGTGGAAGATCAACCTTTGCTTGTGAAAGCAAATTTCCAAGAGTATTAAGATGTACTTTTATTAAAGAAAAATCAATCTTAGGATTGCTCTTCTCTAGCTTAAGAATTTCTTGGGAGCTTTCTAATAAATGCAATTTCTCCTTAAGTGCATTCTCTAATGCTTTATTTTTCTCCTCTAATTCATTATTTTGCACCTTTAATAAAGCATTTTTAGCAGAAACTTCATTAAAAGTTTGGATTAATTCCTCTTTATCCTTTTGCAAACTTTGATATTCTTCATTAAAACGTTTTTTTTCTGCTTCAAAAATTTCATAAATTTGCCAAGATTCTTTAATGGTCTCTAATTTCTTTGTAATTTCTTGAAGGGCATAACTATGATTCATAAAACTTCTTTTTTAAAAAACCACAAAAAAGCAAACATAACTCCAGAGGTTTTAGGATAAGATTCATTAAAAATAAAAGAATAAGCTTGACTTTTTGGGATAAAAATCACTTCTATATTTTCATCATCAACCCCACCCCCATTACTTACCCTATAATTCTCATCAATTTGTGCAAAAAACAAAGTTTGCTTACTCCCTGCAAATCCCACAGAGCTATAAAATTCTGTAACCTTATAAATCTCTTCTAAAGGCACATTATACCCACACTCTTCCAAAATCTCTTCTTGAGCTATCTGCTTTAAAGTTTTATCAGTTTTATCAGTGATTCCCGCACATAACTCATAAGTCCAGCCAATCTCTACTTGTGTGTTATTTGCCATCTCCTTAAGATAAACCGCAGGACGAAATTGCTTAACTACAACAAAAGATTCTTTTTGTTTATGATAAAGAAAAACAGCAACACTATCATGGGCTTGAATAATATCCCATTTCCTCTCCTTACCATTTTCACAAAAGAACATACTTTTAGGCTTAATATAAGGAGAATCTTTACATTCACATAGGCGAATATTAGTTATGCTTTTAGTTGATTTCATTAGCAGGTGCTAACCTATCTTGTGTCAAATAAACAATATAAGAATTTTTCAATGTTTTAAAAGGAACATTTTCAATATTATTTGCCAAAATACCATCAAGTTCATTCTTATAATTGTTTGCCAATCTTAAAAAAATTTCACGCTCTTTGCCCTCTAGCTTTGTTTGGGCGATTTGTAAATGCTTCAATGGATTCACTGCATTACCATTTTTATAGACTCCAAAATGTAGATGAGGACCTGTGCTAAGTCCTGTGCTTCCCACCGTTCCTACCTGTCTGCCTTGCTCTACAAAAGCCCCTACTTTAATACCTTTATTAATATTATGCATATGAGCATAGAGAGTCCTATAACCATTTTCGTGTTGAATAATCACCGTTTTTCCATATCCGCCTTTAACGCCTGCAAAAACAACTCTACCCTTACCAGCAGCCTTAATAGGTGTATGTCTAGATGCTGCATAATCCACCCCTAAGTGAGGGCGTTTATAGCCTAAAATAGGATGCTTTCTAGCAGTAGAAAAATGCGAAGAAATACGTTTATATTTCAATGGTGTTAGTAAAAGGTATTTATTAAGATTATTCCCGTGTATATCATAAAAATGTCCATCTTGATGACGAATAACATAATGATCGTGATTGCTCACATTTAACATTGAAGCTTTGATATTAGGAGAGCCAAAATATTTTCCAAGTCTATATTTTCTCTCATAAACAATAGCAAATTTATCATCTTTTTTAATCTGTCTCTTAAAATCAATACTATTTTTATAAGCCTGTATAAAATCCGAAGCCAATAAAGTATCGCCTGTATATTTCACAATATCATTATACAAAGAGCTTTCCACAGAAAGTGCTAAGGTTCGTTTTTCTACAAAATGGGTAATAGGCATTGCACGCATTTGATAAACACCATTTTTTTGGTAAATATGCAACTGCGAATCTTCATTAATAGAAATTAACGCCTGCAAAAGCCTTTCACCCTCATAGAGTGTATAAAAAGTACTTCCGCTAATAATTTCATCAGCGAGTTCTTTGTCCTCTGGTGCTAAATCATAATAAACTTTTGCAGGAATAGAATTTTTTTCAAAAAAAGTTAGTAAGGTTTGTCCTTGTTCCCATTTATCCTCTTTAATCGTAGCGGCATTAATAGCTAAAGGAAGCAAACAACAAATAAAAGGCAATCTCGTTTTCTTGATAAATTTCTGCAACATAAAAAAACCTAATTTGGAAAAATTGAAAAGCTAAATTTAAAAAATTCTTAATATTCTAGCAAAAAAATACAAAAAATACCTTATTTTTAACTTAAAAACTAAAAATCTTAGCACTTAACGCTTTTTCTCATCATTAAGCATAAAAGGTGTATCTTGATACACAGAAAAATTTAACCAATTTAAAAACAACACACTCGCCGAAGAACGCCAAGAAAAAACCGCCTCTCCTTGTGAATTAAAATAATTCTGCGGTTTTTTAATCTTTAAACCCTTTTGTAAATCCCGCTTATACTCTGTCTCTAAAGTATCCTTAGCATATTCAGGATGCCCTAAAATAAAAAAGTCTTTAGAATCTTTTATTGCACTTATACCGCTAAGCTCTCCTTCTAATAAGATTTTTAACTCACAATTCTCTCTTATTTGCAAAGGATTCATAGCACAATAGCGAGAATGAGGGATTCTAACAATATCATCTAATCCATTAAGCAATAAATCCTCTTTGATTAAAGAATGTTCAAAAACCCCAAATAATTTCTCCTTTAAGCGAATTTTTTGTATTTGATGGAAATAATACAATCCCGCCATTGCCCCCCAGCATAAATACATTGTACTTGTGCAATTTTGCTTTAAATACTCCATAATAACAACTAATTCTTCCCAATACTGCACTTCTTCAAAGGGCAAATGTTCAATAGGAGCACCTGTAACAATAGCCCCATCAAATTTCTTACCCTTAATATTTTCAAAATTCACATAAAACCTATCTAAATGACTCTTAGGCGTATTTTTGCCAACATAACTCTGTGTAGAAAGAAGCGTAATATTCACCTGCAAAGGAGAGTTTGCAAGGAGTGATAAAAGCTGATTTTCTGTCTCTATTTTGGTAGGCATTAAATTAATAATAAGAATCTCTAAAAGGCGAATATCTTGAGCTTTTGCACGAATCTCCCCCATAATAAAGGCTTTTTCTTTTAAAAACGAAAAGGCTGGAATATCCTCTGGAATAACAACTGGCATTTCTTCTTCCTTTTACTTTTTGATAAGATTTATTTTCCATTCTGCATCACCTAAAGCCACGAAATTAATAATTTCATGCCCTTCCTCAGCAGCCCATTGAGGGATTGTTTCTATGGCTTGTGTGCAATCAAAAAGAATTTCCAATTCTTCCCCACTTTTTATAGTTTGGATAAAGACTTTTGCATCTATAAGCGGAAAAGGACAAACTTTACCCCTAGTATCTAAAACATTCATGAGATCCCCTTAGGATTTTTGCCATATTGTGTTGGCAATATGATTATAAAAAAGGTGGCTATATAAGCACCTACTAAGAAAAATAAAGTAGCAACCCAACCCTTATAAGAAAAAAGCGAAGTTTCTACTAAACCATTACCTATCGTGCAACCTCCTGCAAAGGAAGCTCCAACCCCCATTAATATCCCTCCAATGCTTGCATAAGCTAAAAGCTTTTTATCAGGAATACGAAATCTAAACTCTCCTGATAGCTTAGCGCCTAAAAAGGAACCTAAGGCTATTCCAAGAACTAAATACACCCCCCAATCTATAAATTTTGTATTACCTGTAGTTAAATATTGTATCAAGTTTGCCGAAGGAGTTGTGATGCCTAAACCTGCATTCCTTCCACTTAAAGAAGAAAGAGGCCAAGCTAAAATCGCAATAAATCCTACCAATAAAGCCGTGATAAAAGGATGCCAGGATTTTTCAAATAATAAATGCAAAACCCCCGTTTTCTGGGGTTTTAAACGTGCAATTTTAAGATGTGGTTTGCGTAATTCCTTAACAACAAAAAACCCAACAATTAAATTTAACCCAATTACTAAAACCCATACAGAAATTCCTAAACTTTGATGGATTGCACCATCAGAAACCTTAAAAGTCTTTAAATAATTTGACAAAGGCAAAAATGCTCCATATTTTGTAACACTTGCACTAAGGGCGTAGAAAAATAAAGCCACAATAGAACCAATCAGTCCTTCTGCGGCTCTATACCAAGTCCCTGTAGCACAACCTCCTGCAACCACCATTCCAAAGCCAAAGATTACCCCTCCAATAATTGTGGATAACCAATAAAATTCTCGTGGTTTAATAGAAATATATCCCAAAGAATTGAGAGTCCAAATGCCTACACTCTGCACTGCAATAATAATAAAGAGTGCAATAAACATTTTTATTCCTTGACCTAAAAAAACATCTCTGTATGCACTAACGACACAAAACCTGCCTCTTTGCAACACAAAGCCAAGCAATGAACCTAATAATAACGCACTTAACATGCAATCTCCCTTTGTTTTTATTTTTCTAAAGCTTGTTTTAAATCCGCAATAATATCACAAGGATTTTCTAGCCCAATACTTAAGCGAATCGTGCAAGGAGTAACTCCCGCTGATTGTAACTCTTTCTCACTAAGCTGCGAATGCGTTGTAGAGGCTGGATGAATAACTAATGATTTAGAATCCCCAATATTAGCAACAATAGCAAAGAGTTCTAAACTATCGCAAATCTTTTGTGCCACTTCAAAGTTCTCTGCTTCAAAGCTCAAAAGTCCACTACTTAAAGAATCTTTAAAATACTTTTTCAAAAGCCCATTATAGGTATCCCCCTCTAAGGCAGGATAACAAATATTATGGGCTTTAGGATGGGATTGTAAAAACTTAGCAACTTCTAAAGCATTTTGACTATGCTTTTTGATTCTAAGCCCTAATGTCTCTAAACCTTGTAAGATAATCCAAGCCGCTTGTGCAGAGAGTGTAGCACCAGTATTTCTAAGCCATTCTGTGATAATGCGGATACAAAAAATCGGTAAAGGCAAATTTGCATAAACCAATCCGTGATAACTTTCATCAGGGGTATTAAAGGGGGCATAGCGAGGATTATTTTTAAGCAATTCATTAAGATTGGGACGCTCTATCACTACACCGCCTAAAGCACTCCCTTGACCATTAACATATTTGCTTAAACTATACACACTAATATCTACACCAAATTCAAAGGGTTTATGCAAAAACGCAGTAGCCACAGTGTTATCACAAATACTAACAATCCTATGTTTTTTCGCAATCTTTGTGATTTTCTCTACATCAGCAATAGCAGTTTGCGGATTAGAAAGACTTTCAAAAAAGATAGCCGAAGTCTTTGCATCAATGGCTTTTTCTAAAGTCTCCTCAATATTATCAATATCAAAAACTCTAGCTTCAATCCCAAATCGCTTTAAAGTATGCACAACTAAAGTCTGTGTTCCTCCATAGATTTTATTAGAATACACAATATTGTTACCATTTTGCGCACAATTCACTAACGCATAAAATACCGCAGATGTTCCACTAGAAGTAGGGATACCAAAAGCACCCCCCTCTATAGCCGCAAGTCTAGCCCCTAGTATATCAACCGTTGGGCTAGTTAATCGCGAATAAATATTCCCCAGCTCTTCCAAACCAAACCTAGCAGCTGCTTGTTTTAGGCTCTCAAAGCTATACGCAGTATTTTGGTAGATTGGGACACTTAAAGTTCTTTGGGTATCATAAGTATAACCCGCGTGTAAAGCAAGGGTATCTTCAGAAAAATGATTATGGGTTAAATTTGGCATTATATTTCCTTTTTTTGAAATTTCAAAAAAATAATAGCATATATTTTATAAATACATATTGTATATTAAAATTATAAAAAATATTTTTAGAATCTGTTACCTTTTGCTACACCACATAATCTAAATCTTAATTGCACTCTGAAATTTCATCATAAAGCCTATTAATAGCTAAATACAACATTTCATAGATTTTTTTAAACCCCTCTAAATCTCTATAATGATAAGGATCGGGTATATCTCTCCCCTCTAATCCATAATCCCCCATAAGAACCACTTTATCTTTAGAAAAAAACCGCAATAAATCTTGATAATTCTGCCTATCCATCGCAACAATTAAATCAAAACTATCATCATTATAAGCATTAACCTTGCGACCCTTTAAATAAGAAATATCAATCCCATTATTTTTTGCAACCTCAATAGAGCGAGAATCTGGAGATTCACCAATATGCCAACCACTAGTTCCTGCAGAATCTATTTTCAAATCCATTCCCCTCTTTTGCGCTAAATCCCTAGCAATCCCCTCCGCTAAAGGTGAGCGACAAATATTCCCTAAGCATACAAACAAAATAGCATTAATCTTTTTCAAATCATTCCTTTTATATTAAAGCCCACATTATACTAAAATCCTCTTTACTTAAATCAAAGTTTAAATTTTATGCTATACTAGGAATGTTAAAAATAGTTTATGACAAATACATAATAAAAATGCCTAAATCTCCTAATATAATAATATATTAGGG
>NZ_JRPC02000027.1 GCF_000765745.2 Helicobacter apodemus | reverse complement strand
AAATGATGCTTTTTATTTCTCTTTAAATTATGGGATGAATTGGACTAAGAATACAACTATGCATACAGGATATGGGAAGTTTAATTATATGTGGTAGGGTTTAATCCTTATCCCTACTTAAGATTTCTTAATCTCCTCTTAGAATTAAAAAGATAATGATTAAGAGTCAATAAAGCTTAGTGCTTTTACTTACTTTTAGTTAGTATTACTTACTTTATCCTTTAAGGGTTTTATTTAGTTTCAATCAAGCTTTCTTTCATTGTATATAAGAAAGCTTTAGTGGGGTTATTGGTTGGTTAGGGTTAGTTGCTTTTACTTACTTTTTACTGAATATTATTGAGTATTGCTTATTCTTGCTTATATTATTTATATTAATATTGTTTATTAATGTTTTAGAATATTAAATGTTATTTGTCCTTTGAGTGTTATTTATTCTTATTTATTTTTTAATATTCTTTGCTCTTGCTTATTTTTAGTCTTACTTACTCTTAGTTGCTCTCATACAGAGTAAAGATAAAGAAACCACACTATACCAAAGATAACGCTTAACACAATACACCCACACAGCATAGCAAAGATAAAGATTAAAAACCTAGATACTACACTAAATAAAAATAAAAATGCCTAAAAAGAACAGCCAACACAACACACCAAAGACAACACTTAAAAACCCTAGTTACTACACCAAACAACTAAAACCCCTATCTACTAGAGCTAACACACTATACCAAAGATAAAGATTACCCCTCTCCCCTAGCTACAACACATCCATACATTACCCCCTACTTAACCATTACTTAGGATTGTTTAGTTTTAATATCCTCTTTAAGATTTAGTATAGAGAGCATCTAAGTTTAAGTATAAAAAGTAAGCAGGTTAAAAAGATTAAAGTTTAAAGGTTTAAATAAGTAGTTAGAGTTTTATTTTTACTTACTCTATTGTTTTGTTTTAATTAGTGAAGTGAGGTCATTTTTATTATTTGTGAAATTTTACGATTCTTATAGAAATATGGATATAGGAAGTAAATTTAAAATTATGCTTTTTGGATAGATTTAAGTATTTATCAAACTTTCATTCAAAAATTTTTAAAATCTTTTGGATATTAGAGTTAAGATTCTCTTTCTTAGTATTTTCTACCACCATATCCGCACAAGGTTTATCAAAAGATATATCCACGCCTACAACATCTTTGACTTCACCCCTTAATGCCTTACTATAAAGCCCTTTTTGGTCTCTTTTGATAAGCTCTTGTAATTCACACTCAATATACACTTCAAAATAATTTTGAAGGGTAGCTCTATTGTATTTATAAATTTCATCAAATAAAGAAATAGTCGTAACTACCACCACTAATCCCTGCTGACTTAAGAATTTCGCAAACTTTGAACGTTTTAGTGCCACTTCTATACGCTCTTCCTTACTATAACCATATTCCCCTAATAAATCCCGCAATTCATCACCATCTAAATACACAACATTTGGGATTCTTTGGTGTATCTCTGCATACAAAGCCTTCCCAATAGTGCTTTTACCACTTCCTGCTAAACCACAAAGCCAAAGCACAGCCCCATAACCATTCCTTACCCACATAAGGTATCCTTTAGCACTTCTATTACTTTTTGCACCTCTTTATCCTCTAAATGCTCTCCCATTGGCAGGGATAATATTTCATCTTCCCAACAAGTAGCATTTTTGCACTCTATTCCTTTCACAAAAGGTGCATAAGCAGGTGTATTGGGTAAGGATAGAGGATAATGCAAACCATATTCAATGCCATTTTTACGCAATACCTCCATTAAAGTTTGCCGTTTTAGAGTCCTAATTACAAACAAATGCCACACACAAATACAAGATGGTTTAACCTCTGGCAAAGCAATATCTAGCATATCCCCTAACCCCTCTAAATACAATCCTGCTATCTCTCTTCGTCTTGCATTCCAAGATTCTAAATACTTTAACTTCACCCGCAAAATCGCGGCTTGCATCCCATCAAGCCTAGAATTTCTCCCTATTATACGATGCTCATACTTACTTAACCCGCCGTGATGGGCAATCTCCCTGCACCTCTGCAAACAATCAAAATCCCTACTAACAATCATTCCCCCATCACCAAAAGCACCAAGATTCTTACCCGGATAAAAACTAAATGCCCCAACATCCCCAAATGTCCCGACCCTGCGTCCATTATAAGTAGCCCCGTGACTTTGCGCACAATCTTCAATAACCTTTAAATGATACTTCTTAGCAAGATTTAAAATCTCATTAAGCTTTGCACTTTGCCCATACAAATGCACAGCAATAATCGCCACAGAAGCAGGAGTTATTTTAGATTCTAAATCACCAATATCTAAAGTATAATCTCTCCCACAATCCACAAAAACAACTTTTAAACCATTCCTAACCACTGCTTCAGCAGTTGCTACAAAGGTATTAGCGGGTATTAATACCTCCCCGCCTTGAGGGAGATTTAACGATTCTATAGCTATTTCTAACGCATCTGTCCCATTGCCTACACCAAGAGTTTTTACCCCTTCCCCAAGAAATTCTGCAAACTCTTTTTCAAAGCATAAAACCTCATCACCTCCTATAAAAGCACTATTTTGTATCACTCTAAAAATCGCGGAATCAATTTCTTGTTTAATGCTTAAATATTGCTTCTTTAAATCTAAAAACTTTACAACCATAAAGCCCCCATCCAACCAAAATCTTGAAATCTTTTATGCTTGTTGTGTGCTAAAACCTCTCTCCACGCTTCTTTCATCCCTGCACTCCAAGCAATATCATCAAAGAGCATAACCCCCCCCCTAGCCATAAAGGGTAAAATTTCTTGAAAATAAGCCAATGTCGCAAACTTATCATGATGTCCATCAACAAAAGCAAAATCAATTAAATCTATTTCTTTTAATAACTTAGGCAACACCTCATCAAATCTCCCTACTAAAACTTTAATATTATCTAATCCAAATACCCTATGGGAATCTTTAGCAACCTTAGCGATATTAGGGCTTCCCTCAATGGTATAAATTTTTGCATTAGGGGCAAAAAACCCCATATAAGCACTAGAAAACCCACAACAAGTTCCAAGCTCTAGAATCCTCTTAGGTTTTAAAGTTTTAAAAATTTCAAAAATCTGCTGGGCTTTTTCTTTTTTAACCCCAATAGAAGCTAAAGAAGCAAGGGGGAGTTGCGAAATAACACCCTGTTGCATTTGCTCCTTGCTCCTATTTGCATTAGGACTCCCCGCTCCATAGTCTATAACTTCTACTAAAGTCTTAGAGCTTTTTAATTCTTCTCGCCTCTGCTCTATAATATTTGAAATTTCCGCAAAATCCATCAAATCTCCCTTACAAATCGTGCAGGATTCCCCGCATAAATACCTTTTTTGGTAATATTTTTTGTAACCACACTTCCTGCACCAATCACCACATCATCGCAAATCTCCACCGGTAGAATGGTTGCATTAGATCCAATACTTACACGATTACCAATTTTGGTTTCTTTATACTTTGTAAAATCCCCATTTGCGGGTTTGCCCTCTGTAAATAAATCATTAATAAACATTACCCCATGCCCTATGAAGCAAGATTCCCCAATACTCACTAACTCACACAAAAAACTATGGCTTTGGATTCTACTCTTTGCCCCTATTTTCACTCCTCTTTGAATCTCCACAAAAGGACCTACAAAAACATTATCCCCAAGGTAGCACTCATAGAGATTACAAGGCTCTATAATTTTCACATTCTCCCCCATTTTAACTTCCCGAATCTGGCTTTTTATCAGCTGATATGAAGTAGAATTTCCGCCCTTTAATGAGACAATAGGGGGATTCAAATCCGGGCATTGCGGTTGCTCTAATAATTTTTTCAATTAAAGCCCCTCCCCCCGCAGGAGTGGAGATTCACTTCCTTTAGGGCATTAATCTCATTCCTTAGATGAAACTCCCTTTTGGTGGCATAAATGTCTTTTTGCGGCATTAGGCGATATTCCCCCTTAATCATTTGTTTTAAATGATTAGCAAAAAGCCTAAATCCATATTCACTAGCCAACTCTACTAACTCCTCTACAAAACAATCTTTAGGAATTAAAAATCTTTTCTCAAAAGCAATATCTCCACTATCAATCCCCTCATCTATTTTATGAATGCTTACACCAAACTCTTTATCCTCATTAAAAATCGCAAAAGAAAATTGGTTACACCCTCTATATTCTGGCAAGGGTGCTAAATGGAGATTAAAAGCGATTTCTTTAGCGCAAAAAATATGTTGAGGTTTTAAGATTTGGTGATATTGCACACAAAAAAGTATGTCAAAATCTAAGCTTAAAAGCTCATCTAAATCCGCAATCATCAAGATTTTATGCCGCATACAAAATTCCCTTACCCCCTCTCCTTTAGGGGAAGTCCCTACACTAAGAAGTATAAAGCCTAACTCCTCTTGCCTAGCAAACAACTCTGTTAAACATTTTCTACCAATTTCCTTTGCACCTAAAAATACGACTTTTTTCACTTGCTATGTCCTAATTTACACCACTGCGGCTGGAATCGCAAAAACACCTCTTTGCCTGTCTCAATGGATTCATAAATAGCGATAATAAGCTCTAAACTCTTTCTACCCTCTAAGCCATCCACTAAGGCTTTTTTGTTGTTTTTAATGCAATCTATTACATCTAAATAATATTCCTTATGCCCAAATCCATAAACATTAGGAGGATTAGTAGAGTATTTCTCCATAACTTCTTTATCACTTTGCAAGGGTTGTGTAAAATTCCAATGCTTAATTTCATTAACCGCAAATCCTCCAATCTCAACACTCCCCAATTCTCCCAAAATAGAAATACTACCCTCTAAATCAAAGGGACGCGTTGCAGTTGTCGCCTCAATAATCCCCAAAGCACCGCTTTTAAATCTCAAAACCGCCACCCCTGTATCTTCAGTCTCTATATCACTCAAAGCCGTTCTAGCCTTAGCAAAAACACTCTCTACATCCCCCATCATCCATTCTAAAAGGTCGATATGATGACTGGCTTGATTAGTAAAAACTCCCCCATCCATAGCCCAAGTTCCACGCCAAGAATCCTGCTTATAATACGCGTCATCCCTACACCATCTAACCCTTACACTTCCCATAACAAGCTTCCCAAATCTCCCCTTATCTAATGCTTCTTTTAACTTTTGCACAGGCAAATTAAAGCGGTTTTGCTTCACAACAAAAAGCCGAATATTATTCCTATCACAAGCCTCTATCATCTTATCAGCATCTTCTAAAGTCAAGGCTATTGGCTTCTCAACAATAATATGCTTTTTGTATTTAGCAACTTCTAAAGTGTTTTTAGCGTGCATTCCACTAGGGGTTAATATAGAGACAATATCAATCTCACTAGAGTGCTGCTCCATCATTAAGGCTAAATTTTCAAAGAATGGCACTTGGTATTTCTCTCCAAAGGCTCTAGCCCTCTTAGCGTCACTATCACACACGCATACCAAAGAAGCCCCTACAATCTCCCCTTTACTTAATAATTCTGCGTGCCTTGATGCAATCCTACCACAACCTAAAAGTGCGACACCTAACATAAAATCTCCTTTTCAATCCTATAAATAATATGATTAAAATTGCATTCACCCCGCACAAAATAGCTTTTAGAATCCACCCTTTTGCCTATCATTTTTTTAGCAATTTCTAAAATCTCTTTAGCATCTTGACTCCAAAACATTAGATGATTGCTAATTAAATATTGGTCATGGATAAGCCAAATAGAACGTGTAGAAATGGTAGGAATCCCATAACAAACTGCCTCTAAGTTCATAGTCCCTCCACCACCAATAAACAAATCCAAAAAAGGATAAAATTCCTCTGGCTTCAACTTCTCCTCTAAAATCGTAGCATAATCCCCAAAATCACGCATTAAAAGTTCTTTCTCATAGCGGGGCATAATCACAATATTAGCGTCTAACCCCTGCTTTAAAAGCGGGATTACTTCATAAATAGTAGGGATTTGCTCTTTAACATAATGGGCTTTATACTCCTCCTCTCGCACCAAAATCGTAGGTTTAGAGGTATCTAATCCATAGCGGATTCTAAAATCCTTTTTAGAATCTTTTTTAATCGCATTTATCCATAAGGCTACATCAATAAAAGGATAAGATTCAATTTGGTTTTCATCTAGGGCAAACCTTAGCATTAACTTTTTAGGGAATATAAAAGGATAGAAAAACAACGAAGAAAAAGGCAAGGTAAGCCTCGCAACGGCAGTTAGTTCTCTAGGACAGCTATCATCCCCTGCTTTAGTAAAAGCGGGAGTATCATAGATATTAACCACCGGTATCCCTATCCCATACGCCACTTGCACACTATCAACGACAGCTCCACAGATTAGCACTTTTGGAACTCCCCTAGTGCGAAAAAGATCTAAAATCTCCTTTTGGCGAAAAATCCTTGCTTCAAACTTCTCTAACAAGGTCGCTCCACCATACTCACCAAGAACAATATGAGGGATATTATGAATCTCTAAAATTTGCTTTGCCTCTGTGTAATTAGGTGCATACCTTGTAGTAACTAAAACCTCATAGCCCTTTTTCTCTAAAGCCTCGATCATCCCTATAAAAAACATCGCATACTTAGGCGTAGCTACATCAATCCATACCATCAAGCTCCCCTTAAAGTTTCAAAAATCGCCACTCGGACATCAAAAAGTGATTGATAAGTAAATCCTAAAGTCTCCATAAAGCTTTTCTCTGGCACACCAAACCCCATTTTATCCTTTCTCCAAGCAAGCTTTTTACTCCCTAAAGATTCTAATAAGAGCCTTAGAATATATTTACTAAAACCTTTTTGAAATTTTAGATGATCTTGCAAGCAAAAAGCAAATTCCACCACTCTAAAGTCTGTAAAAGGTGTGCGATTTTCTACACTATGTGCCATCGCATTCCTATCCTCATAACGCAATAAATGAGGTAGATTAAAAACCATAGTATCTGCCCATAAGCCTTGATTAAAATCTGGCAAAAATCGCTCTAATAAATGCTCTAAGGAAGGGATGGGTAAATTAAGCTTTTGCAATTTTTTAATACTTTCTTTATTATCCTCCCTAAAAAGCTTCATTTTCAAAGTATCCCTTAAAGCACATTTAAGCCCGAAATTATACTCCTTAAATGCTTCATTTCCATAAATTCTAATACGATTTTGAAATTCTTTAAAAGAATGATAAAGCAAACGTCCTATATGATGATAATAACCCCCAAATAACTCATCAGCCCCCTGCCCTCCTAGCACCACCTTACAAGAGGACGATAAGGTTTTAAAGAGTAAAAATTGAGGATAAAGTGAAAAACTCCTAAAAATCTCATCTTGAGCGTTAATAAGATTCTTAAAATCTCTTTTTATAGATTCTATACTAGGGGTAATTAATGTAATTTCTTGTTTTACATCACTTTGTAATTGCTGGATAAATTTACGCTCATCACCCTCTAAACCTTTAAAACTCACCCCAAATAGCCTAACATCCCCCCCTAATTTAAGTGCTAAATGCGCTAAAATAGAGCTATCAATCCCTCCAGAAACCGATAAAGCAACAGGCACATCTGCCCTTAAACGGATTTTTAACGCATTAAGTAAAAGGGATTGTAACTCTTCTAAAGATTCTTCTACAGAATACTTAGTAGGCTTTATGGTTAGATTCCAATATTTTTTTATCTCTAATCTACCCTCTTTAAAAACCCCATAATGTGCGGCAGGGAAGTTGTAAATACCCGCATAAATACTCCTCTTTAAATCCCCATTACCAAATAAAAGCCATTTAGAGACCTCCTCTACATCAAAAGGATAATTTTTAAGGGCTAAAAAGGCTTTAATCTCGGAAGCAAAAAGAATCTTTCCTTTTTCTAGCGCATAAAACAAAGGCTTATTACCCAATCTATCGCGGGCCAAAAAAAGGCTTTTATCCCTTTTGTTATAAATCACAAAAGCAAAATCACCATTAAATTTTTGCAAACATCTCTCCCCTAAGTGGGCAAAACTATGGAGTAAAACTTCGGTATCACTTTGGGTAAAAAAGGGGATATTTTGCCTCTTTAACTCCTCTTTAATCTCTACATAATTATAAATCTCTCCATTAAACACCAATACCAAATGCGGACAAAAGGGTGAGGTAAAAGGTTGGTTAGATTGAGGATTTAAATCTAAGATTTTTAAGCGATTATGGGCTAGGGCTATGCCAACATCTTCATAATCACCGCTAAAGTCAGGTCCTCTATGAATCATAGTCCTAGAAGCCTTTTTAATCTCCTCTAAAGGATAATTCCCTCCACAAATACTACACACCCTCTAGCATTCCCCTTCGCTTTAAAGTTTCTAAAATCACTTCAGCCACAATAGCATTACCCCTTGCGTTACAATGAATCCAATGATTTGTAAAAAGTGATTCTTTACTTTCTGCAATAGATTCATTTAAATCTACAATATAATCTAACTCTTGCGTCTCTTGTTTAAATTCTTTTACAATATCGGGTATTTTTGGAATCATTACATTATTAAAAGCAACTGCGTGATTTAAAATCTCTATTTCCTTATGCCGCATAGCCTTCTCTTCTTCGCTCCACTCTAGCTTGCAAGGCAGTAGGGGCTGAATAAAGGCAAGAAATACCCCCCCCCCCCCCGCACCGACAATAGCCCTAAATTGCTCTAATCGCATTTTCATAGCTGCATTAATATCACTAAAGGCAATATGGTTATTCACCGCCTCTGGATTGCTTCCCATCTCAGAGAATAAAGGCATTTCACTTTGGATATTCTTTTTATAATCCCCCTCATTCCACCAAGGAGAATAAAGAATCTTATGTTTTTTTACCAACACATCACAACTTATTAAACCCGTGCGAAAATCTGTCCCCAAAAAGAAGCTTAAAACAATCTCTGGCTTGAGTTCAAAACATAAGGCGTTATAAAGCATAAGCTGTTCATAAATCGTATAACCCGTAACCCCAAAATTTAAAACCACATAAGAATCCACCACTTCTTTTTGCAGAAATGCTGTGATACTCTCTTCATAAGGGAGATATTCCACCCTTAAAGCACTATTCCCAAAACAAGCGATAAGCTTGATATGCTTAGGACGATTAATAAGGGCTTTGAAATCTATTTTTTTCACAAAATAAAAATCCTTATCCTCTGTTTTATACATTGAAACCCCCACACTAAACCCCGGATAAGCAATATGGTCTATCCTGCTTTTTACAAAAGTGCTTAGATAAATCTTAGAAAATATGCTTTGGCTAGGGAGGAGCTTATCAACCTCTACTCTCCACTCTGCTAAATTTTGAACTTTCATCACCCTTTGTTGTAAATACACTTCTTGCATTTTATCTAGTTTATAATGAAGCTCTGGCATATCTTGGCTCTCTTGCAACCATTCTTGCAACACTTCCTCTGCATTAGAAAAATATTCTTTAAACAAAGAGCCTATTTTAGAGCCATAAAGATAAGTTTGGATACATTTTATTTTTTCTTGTGCGATATTCAAGCATTGAAGCTTTTGAAGCATCACATCACGCACTTCCTTTTTTACACAACAGATAAAATAAATATCAAAAGTCTGTATATTCAACTCTTTTCTATCTATAAAAACATCATTTTGGGTAAAAGCAAGGTTTAATCCATCATCTACCACCTTACATTCAAAACCTAATTTCAAGCACAATTCAAGCATATTCTGCCCAGTCCAACCAAATCCATAAATTAAAACTTTTGGCATTTAAATCCTTTTGTTAATATTGTGAGCAATCCATTGTATTTGCTCTTCGCTAAGATAGGGATTCATTGGTAAGCTTAAAACCTCCTGACTTACTCTCTCACAAACTAAAAAATCACCTTTTTGATACCCCAATCCTCTAAAGCATTCTTGCAAATGCAATCCCAAAGGATAATGAATAGCTGTTGGAATCCCTATATTTTCAAGCTCTAAGATAAGTTTAGCTCTATTCTTCACCCTAATGGTATATTGGGCAAAAGTAGAAGTCCTACCCTTTAAAACTCTTGGCAATACTAAAGAATCTTCATTTAAATATTTCGCGTATTGCAAGGCTACAAAATTGCGTTTTTGTATGACTTCCTTAAAGTTTCTTAATTTTATGCGTAAAATAACTGCTTGTAAAGCATCTAATCTCCCACCAATACCAATGTATTGGTGAATATAACGTTGTTTTTGTCCGTGCAGTCTTAAACTGGCTATTTTTAAAGCTAATGCTTCATCCTTTGTAAAAACCGCTCCACCATCGCCATAACATCCTAAGGGCTTAGCCGGAAAGAAACTTGTTGTAGCAATATCTCCATACAAAGAATCCTTCTTTTTCAAAAACTCTGCACCAAAACTTTGTGCACCATCTAAAATAAGTTTGAGATTATATTTTCTTGCCATTGCTTCTAGCAAGTTTAACTGGGGAGGTTGCCCATAAAGACTAACTGCTAAAATAGCTTTTGTTTTAGCAGTAATTTTATGCTCAATAAGATGAACATCAAGATTATAATCCTTTAAGGAAATATCAACAAAAACAGGTTTTGCACCAAGTAGTGCAATCATCTCAGCAGTAGCAATAAAAGAAAAAGGCGTAGTAATAACCTCATCTCCTGATTTTATCCCTAAAGCCAACAAAGCTAACAACAAAGCATCGCTTCCACTTCCACAAGTAATAGCATATCCCCCACCAATAAAATCTACTAATTCCTCTTCAAGCTTACTTACCTCCTCACCCATAATATAATTAGCCTCTCTTGCAACCCTCAACATTCCTTCTTCTATCTCCTGCTTATAATCTTGATGGCATTGTTTTAAATTAGCAAAATCAATCTGCATAAATAACCTCTAAAGTAGAATGATTCAATTTATATTGAGTATTATCAAAACTATCTCTTGCAATGCCATTTTTATCAAATTCCAAACGCAAACCAGCCTTATCAACCCAGCCTATTTGCCTTGCAGGATTCCCAACAACCAATGCAAAATCAGGCACATCTTTTATCACAACACTTCCAGCACCTATAAAAGCATATTTTCCAATAACTATGCCACACACAATGGTTACATTAGCCCCTATAGAACATCCCCTCTTCAAAAGTGTTTTTTTAAATTCTCCTCTGCGATTAATAAAGGCACGAGGATTAATAACATTAGTAAAAACCATAGAAGGCCCTAAAAATACATCATCTTCACATTCAACACCCTCATAAATACTTACATTATTCTGCACTTTACAATTATTCCCCATTTTTATGTTAGGACCCACAACGCAATTTTGCCCAAAGGAACAATTGTTACCAATAACACTTCCAGAAAGTATATGGGTAAAATGCCAAACCTTGCAACCATTACCCAAAGAAACCCTTTCATCAACAATAGAGCTTTGATGAATAAAACTTCTTGTATTCATTGTTTGCTTGTTAAAACTTTTTTACAAAAGGGATGATATTCTCCCTTTAACCCAACAACTTCAGCGTTTCTAATTTTGTGCACTAACTCTATAGAATCCCTAGCAACTCCTAATTCAAACCCATTACCCCTTAAGATTTCTTCATAACTTTGCGTATGTAAATCTGTAAAACCCTCACTAAATTCTATTTCTTTACCATCTATACAAATGACTCTAAAAGTGCGTTGATTTTGTTCTAAAATTTCCTTTGGAAGATTAGTGTTATCTACAGATAAAAACCACCGAACCCTTGCATTATTTAAACTCAAAATCCCTCCAGCACTATTAGCATTTAAAATATTTACGATATTTTCTTTCACACCGCCAAAAATCCATAAAAGCATATCAAAAAAATGAATGCCTATATTTGTAGCAATACCTCCGCTCTTAGCAATATCTCCTTTCCAAGAAATAAAATACCATTTCCCTCTAGAGGTAATATAAGTTAAATCAACTTCAAAAACCTTATCAGGCTGCTTTTGTAAGATATTAGTAATTGTATTTTTTAATCTAACAATACTTGGATGCAACCTTAATTGTAAAACATTATAGACTTTTTTGCCTGTTTCTTGCTGCATTATCTCTAATGCATCAATATTCCAAGGATTCAATACTAAGGGCTTCTCACAAATAACATTTGTGCCACTTCTAAGTCCAAAACGGATATGACTATCGTGTAGATAATTAGGAGAACAAATAGAAATATAATCAAGCCCATTACCGGCTCTACGCAATTTATCTACATGCCTATCAAATCGTTCAAATTCTGTAAAAAAATCTGCATTAGGAAAATAACTATCCATAATACCCACACAATCATTAGGATCAAAAGCACAAATAAGATTATTCTTGGTTTCTTTTATAGCCTGTAAATGCCGTGGTGCGATATATCCTGCAACGCCAACAATCCCAAAATTCATCGTTTTACTCCTCTTCCTTCCCAGCCATTATACCCTATCTTAGTTTGCACATTCTCCAATCCACACTCTACTAAATACTTATAAAGGGTTTGCATTAAAATTGGGCGGTCATACTTAGGACTTAACATATCAAAAAAGTCCAAATAAGCCCATTCTTTAAGCTTTTCTTCACTTAACCCCTCACTACTATAATCAGGGATTAAAAGCCTCCAATTAATCCTATTAGCACGTTTGGGAGAGAAAAACTTGCGGTTAAACTTAAAAAGCGGCCACATAAAATTGATATATTTTCTTCCAAAATTATAAAGCATTTTATGCGGGATTCTTGTCGTGATAGGACGAACCCAATATTTGGTATTAAAGGGCGTATTATGATTAAAGGGGTAATGGTCGCAGACAAACTCTCCGCCTTGTTTTAAAGATTTAATTAAGGAGCAAATCGCCACTTTAGCACTTGGGGTATGCTGCAATACGCCAAAACAAAAGCATTTATCAATAATCCATTCTTTAAGGGGAAGTTCATAGATATTAGCCTGCAAAAAAAGTAAATTTTTACTCAAGGGATTCCCCACAAGTGCAGCATCAACGGCACTAGAATAATCAAAACTAATCAATAACCCCTCTCTCCCCACTACTTGCAGAGCATAAGGAGTAAATCTCCCAGAACCACAACCTGCTTCTAAAATAATACCCCCTTCTTTAGGATTCCATTTTGTTTCTTCATAAAATCTTCTTTTACTTGCCTCTACACCACTCTCACTATCAAATTGCGTTTTTTTGTGCATATTCCATTCAAAGCCAAAACTATCCGCATAATTACTCTTTGGTACAAATCGAGGGATAAAATTCACAATGGGATATTCTTTAGCACAATTACAACTTAAGACACCCTCTTTAATCAAATCCCCCTCATAAATTTCTTTTTGGAGTTTTAAACTCCCTTTACAAACAGGGCAAATTAAATATTCCAAATGTTCTTTAACCATTCATTGCTCCCTAAAAATAAATTAAATATTACCATAAACCCATCAAAAATCTAACCTTAACCACTAGCTTAAGTAACATTAAAATACCCCTTAAGCACAGAAAGATATAGCCTTTTTTGCACTTTGCTATCTAAAGATTTATCATAATAGGGTTTTAAAATGCTTCTTTGTATGTCCTCAAAGGCTTCTGGTAGCTCTGTTATATCCTCTAGTAAATAAGCATTTTCTTTATGCTTTAAAAGCCTAGAATGATTAGGTAATTTATTAGCAATAACCCACCTTTTGGCACAAACTGCCTCCATAAGCGATTGAGAGATTCCATCGCTTTTGCTATAAGAAATCACACAATCCACCGCAAAGAGATAATTATGCATTTGACTATGAGGGATATTATGGATAAAGATATTAGGGGTAAAAGAACTAGAGACTTCCTTAAAATATTCATTATCTTTACCAAAATTTGAGAGTAATAGGGCAATATTGCTTTGTCCTCCAAAATATTTTACGAAAGATTCTACAATCTCCCTCTGACGATAGAAAGGCTTGAAAGCCCGAATAGAAAAAAACAAAAAATCAAAATTTCTTCCAAAAAGTTTTTGTTGCATAGCTTTCTTATAAACCCCTGTTATACTCTGATAAAATCTCTCTTCCACTCCCCAAGAGAGAATCACGATTTTATCCTTTAGCCCACTATTATGTCCCTGTAGCATCTCTTGCATAAAGACAGATTTCACAGAAATAACCCTAGCAGCTCCCAAAAGCCTATCGACAAAAAATTTTTTCTTTCCCCAATAGTCTTGTTTTGTATCAATATCTCCTCCCATTGTATGCACGATTACTCTTCTTCCCCAAAGGCTTAAAGGGATGTTTTGGTAGAGCCTACTAGCCCAATGCACGACAATAAGTTTAGGATTCAAAGTAAAGAGGAGATAAAAGGTATAAAAGAAGCTATAAAGATAGCGGATTGTAGTAGAGTTTATTTTAGGGTGTTCTAAAATAATAAAGTTTGCATAAGATTCTAAGATTTGGGGGCTAAGGGGTTGATTATTAGCATTATGCAAAATATATTTTTTATAAGGTAAGTTTTCTAGCATTTTTATGCGACTTTTCATAAGTGGGCTTGTGAGGTCTGCTAAAATTAAGATAGATTCTCTAGCCATAGATTTAACACCACTAAATAAAAGGCGATATTCCCAACTCTTGCTTGGGAGGAAAAGAGCAAGTTCAACATAAACTCCCTAGCACCCTGCTCTAAGATCCCATAACGACTTAAGGCGCTCTTGGCACTTAGAGCTTCCTCTAAGAGCCATAGCCAGTCCTTTTTCATCCAATAATCAATAGGGGCATTAAAGCCATGTTTGTCTCTATTTAAAATCTCTTTAGGCAAAATCTCCTTAAATGCTTCTTTTAAAAGCCATTTTTCACCCCTTAAAAGTAAGGTTTCATAACCTAAACCCTGTGTAAAAGCTAAAATAGCAGGAGAAAGGAAACAAGCCCTCCCCTCTATGCTCTCACTCATACACATCCTATCAAGTTTCACCATCATTTCATAAGGCAGGTAAAACTCCCTATCAAAGGTAATAAATGCTAAAGGAGAGGCATTAGGGTTAGGAAAATATTGTAAAGAACTTTGAATATTTGCAAAAAAATCTTTAGAAAATAAAGCCCTCTTTTCCTCTTCAAAAGCATAATAATGCCAACCTTTGGGCTTTTGTGAAGTAATAGATTGGGGATTATTAAAAGCTAATTTAGGATACCAAGCATAACCGCCAAAGTTTTCATCCGCTCCATCACCGCTTAAAAGCACTTTCACTCCAAACGCTCTAGCCACTCTTGCTAATAATTTAATCCCAATCCCTGAAATAGCACCAAAGGGTTGGTCGCTACTCTTAACAAAAGATTCTAATTCTTTTCCAAAGTCTTTTGCACTAATAGCTAATTCATAATGCTTAGAACCAATATGTCCTGCCACTAATTGAGAAAATGCACTTTCATTCACAAAAGCACTATGAGGATCATAACCTTCACAAAACGCAATGCTAAAGGTATAAAAATTTGCTATGTCCTTACAAGCTAGAGCAGAAACTATGGAGCTATCAAGCCCACCGCTTAAAAAAGCCCCAATTTTCACATCGCCCAATAATCTATCACGCACACTTTTACTAACAATCTCTTTAGTGGCTAAAATAGGATTTTCATAACTTACTTGATAGATTTTCAAACAATCTTCTTTAAAATCTTTAATCTTAAGAGTTAAATCGTGACAGTCAAATTCTAAAATACTTCCCTTAGGCAGACTTACAATTTCTTGATAAATACTTTGAGGTTCTGGGATAAACCCAAAGGTAAGGAAATCCCAAATCGCTTGAGGATTTAAAGTTGGTTTGAGTATTTCACACAAAGGCGTAATTAAAGTGCTATAAGCAAATATTTCTTGATTGTAGAGATAATAAAGGGGCTTCTCTCCTGCAATATCCCTTACTAAAAAGATTTTATGGAGATTCTTATCATAAAGGGCTATCCCAAACATTCCATCTAAGAGCTTAAAACCTTCTATTCCATACTTTTGATACACAAAAGGCAAAATCTCTCCATCACAATGGCTAAAAAACCCTATGCCATCCTTTTGTAACTCTTTTTTAAGAGATTTATAATTATAAATCTCTCCATTAAAAAAGATGATAATGCTACCATCTGCATTCTTAAAAGGCTGTTTCCCGCATTCTAAATCATTAATGCTTAAACGATTGCTTCCCCCATAAAATCCCCTATGGGTATAAGTAAAGCAGCCATCTGGTCCCCTAAAGTCCATCGCTGCAATCATTTTTTTAAGCTCTAAAGTATAATCCCTCCTACCATAAATCCCACAAATTGAACACATTAATATCTTTCACTTATATTAATCTCTAAAGCACTGCCATCGTCTTTAAAAAATGTTCGGTATTTCTCTCCACAATTCGCACAGAGTTTAAAGGTAGAAAAAGAATTTTCTGAACTTTCTTTCCTTAAAACTTTAGCCTTAGCAGAGTTCCAAACTTCTTGAGGTGTATTTTCTATCACATTTCCAATGGCGATCTTATTATTATAAAAGGCACTATCTTGCATAATGCAACACACATAAGCATCCCCATAACAATCCATTTGCATTCCAAGCCAAGGGAGAGAGCAAATCTCTGTATAGGATTGATTATAAGCAATAGCACTTTGTTTTTTATTCGTATCTACACCCTCACTATCAAAGATTGCCATATTAGTAAAATAAATATTGGTAATAATATCCCTACAATCACTCCATTTATTTAAATAAAGTTCTTTTTCTTTTTCAATCTCTTTATTAACTAATACGCAATTAAGATTAAATTCAATATCTGCTCCTTGATTATTTAGTATTCTTGCATATTCTACACATTTTCTAACACCTCTTTCTACTTTTTCTAAATCAGTTCCTCGAATCTTTTTGTAAGTTTCAGGGGTGGCTCCATCTATACTTATAGTCATTCTATTTAATCCTGCTTTTAGAAGGGCAATGCCTTTTTGTTCTAAGAGGGTGCCATTGGTTGTTAAAGTAACCAAATCAATCCCTTTATTCCTTGCATAGCTTATAAACTTTGGTATTCTTTTATCAAGAAGTGGCTCCCCTAGTGCTATAAATCCTATGGCAGTAGTCTGAATAGTATTTTGGGAAATAAAATCAATCACCTTATAAACAACACTCTCATCTAAAACTTGTTTTTGTTTAAAAAAATCTGTTTGTATAGTATCTTTAAGTGTAGGGGAAAACATAGGACACATTACGCATTCTAAGTTACAGATATTTAAAGTGGCAATATTGACATAAATAGGATACGGATAAAACTCCTCTATCTTATCTATTAAATCATATTGGAGTTGTTCTTGTGAAACTTCTAAGGCTTTCCATGTGTAAGAACAATTAAAGAGTTTTCTACTTTCATAAAAGAATTTCTTAGAAAGGATTTTAGAATCAATGTTTCTTTCTTTTCTTAAGAGGGTATGGAGTTTTCCTCTTAAGTCTCTATGGAGTAGATTATTTCTATAAAGGGATTCTATTTTTAGATTTTCACTTGTAATGTTTTCTCTTAAAGAAAAAAAGGCAAAATCATCTATTTCTGTATAAGCATTAGGTTTAGGATAATAATAGAGGTTTTCTTTAGAATTTAGAGCAGTTTTAAAAAAGTCTTTAGCAAAGACTTTTTCTCTTTGTTCTAATAAAGGATAATTAAAAGACACTATTAATGCCCCCCCCCCAACTATAGAATTAGAGTTATTAATAAATTCTACTTCTTTTA
>NZ_JRPC02000139.1 GCF_000765745.2 Helicobacter apodemus | reverse complement strand
AAAAGCAAAAGCTAATAAAAGAACAGATTTTATAAGTTGTCCTGCATTTTGAACTGCCATTGCAACAGCTTCTAAGACTTGATAAATCATCTTACCATAGCCCCAAGTGTAAATGATATGACTATCAGGTATATTAGTAGCTCCAAATACAAAAGAGCTTACAAGGATAAAAACAAGGAATATTCTTTTCATATTATTTCCTTTTGAATATTTTGAATATTTGTTTAGCTGACATTGTCAAACCAATAGAGGCTATTAAGATTATATTCGCAATAAGGATAGTTATATACACCTGTAATAGTTTGCGAT
>NZ_JRPC02000138.1 GCF_000765745.2 Helicobacter apodemus | reverse complement strand
CATAATAGTGCCAACCACGCTTTGAATCTGTGAAAAAAGAATTACTTTGCCCATATAGTAATGCAATGGTTGTTAATGTTAATAGAAGTTGCTTTGACATTTAAACTCTTTTTTTGGGGTCAAATTTCCTAAAAATTATTACACAAAAAGGTAACCTTTGAGCAAAAATAAATTTCTGTAGGTTACCTTTTTATATTAAAATTTTTACTTCCATAAATATTGGGTATGTTTTGGTGTTAAAGTTTTATTTTTAAAGGAGAATATTTTGAAAATTAAACAATTAAATACCTTAAAGAGCATTTTTAAAGAAAACA
>NZ_JRPC02000137.1 GCF_000765745.2 Helicobacter apodemus | reverse complement strand
AAATCCTAATATAACAAATCATTTGCAGAAAATGTTGTGAGAGAGTTAGAGTATGCCCTGATTATTGAATGATTGGCATTTCTATTAACACAAATTAATGCGTATGAGTAGCGAGTAGTGAGTTGGCAAATTTAAGAAGTGAAACATTAAATTAAGGAGAACAAATGAAAATTAAAGCAAGGAATGAAAAACAACAAGTTTTTACAGAAAAAGAGATAAGGGATATTATTCTTACTAGGAGATGAGAAATGAAATCAAGCACAGACTTAAAAGTATATGTAGAAGTAGATACAAAAGAGAAATATCCTTATCGTGTTATGTGCTATGCAA
>NZ_JRPC02000136.1 GCF_000765745.2 Helicobacter apodemus | reverse complement strand
TCAAACACTATCCATTTTTTCATTGTTTTAATAAAATCTAAATCCAACAAATACTTCTCGTTTAAATAGAGTGTTTGCGTAGCTCTTGTGATAGCTACATACAAAAGATTAAGTTCCTCTTTAGCAACAATAGTTTCTTTTTTGTTGGAAGCAATATCTTTTAAGTCTATAAAATCATCCATTATCTCTACACATTCCCACTCTAGTCCTTTTGATTTATGTCCTGTAGTGAGGATAAAATCAGCTTCTTTTGATGGAACGCTTAAATCTCTTAGTTCCTTTATAAGCTTTGGAATATCTAAGTTAATATATTTAAAGACAATCATTAATTTACC
>NZ_JRPC02000135.1 GCF_000765745.2 Helicobacter apodemus | reverse complement strand
AAAGCATTAGGTTGTAAAGAAAATAAAATGGAAGAAAAAGGAGCTAACAATGAAAAAGCTCTCAAAGAAAATTCAAGAGAAGCTCTACACACTAGAGGGCATAATAATGCTAGTGAGTGTTCTTGTATGGGTAGCGGCAATCCCACTCTTTATCGGAATGATTTACCTAATGGTGGAGTAGAAACTAAAGAAAACAAAGAGCGTGAGTGGATTGCTTTAAGTGCAAAAGAAAAGGCACAAGCTAAACAAAGAGAGAGAATCTTACAAGACTATGAGAGTGCAAAACTTAGCGGGATAGCGGTGAAGCATTTTATAGAGCTTAAAAATAGGGAGGAT
>NZ_JRPC02000026.1 GCF_000765745.2 Helicobacter apodemus | reverse complement strand
TTCTGTAATTCTTGCTGTAAGATTTCCTGCTTCTATTTCTTTAGCAGTGGCTACAGATTGTTCTACAGCTTTTGTATCTTGTTCTAAGCCTTTTTGAGTTTTTTGAATGTTTTCATTAATAGCTACTGCCATTTGACCAAATTCGTCGTTAGAAGAGATTTTAATAGCACTAAGGGGTTGTTTAGTTTCGTAATTAATATAAGAAAAGAAAGAAAATAATCCCTTTTGGATACTAGAGATAGGTTTGAGGAAGCCTCTAATGATTAAAAATAGCACTAATATGCCAATGGCTAGTAAAATAAGAGCAATTATTGTATTTTTAATAACAGCAGATTGTACGCCCCGAATATAGTCATCTTGATTTGCAGAAACTCCAATTATCCATCCAAATGGCATTTGTGCATAATACACCGTTTTTAAGAAGCCTAAATTGGTATATTCTGCAACTCCAGTTCTAGACTTTTTAACAGCATCACGTATTGCATCTTCTGCTTCAATTCTTTTATTATCTAAAACTAAGCTTTGGTCTTTATGGGAGATAATTTCTCCATTATTATCGGTAATAAATACCGAAAGACTAGGTAATTCAGCAGTTACAAAGTTTTCAAATCTTTTTTGAAAATCCGTAATAACAATATCTACTGCAATGACGCCAATAAATTTGCCATTTTCATAAATAGGTAATGCTGCAGTTGCGACTTCTTTTCCTTTTAGTGTTCCAGCTTGTGAAATATAAGCAGAAGTAACAATAAATTTGCCAGCATTTTTTGCTTCTTGATACCAAGGACGCATTCTCATATCTATCTCTGGAATATCCCAATTGTTACTAAAAGTTATTTTTGGTTCTTCAGGATAGGCTTCATCAAGATAATTTCCATTTTCATAGGCTATAAAAATATCTGCATATTTTACAATTTGTGATGTGTAGCTTAGAATTTCTCTTTGTGAAACAATATCGTCTTTATTGACTTTAGAGAGCATATTAGCTGCAAATTCTAAATGCTGTTTAGCCTCAATATTCATAGTGATATTTATAGTTGTATAAGAAGCTTCTAAAACACTTTTTTGTATAGTGTGATAAAGATCTTCAACAATACGTGCTGAACTTTTGTAATACATAAAATTTAGTAATAGTATGATGATTACAAAGGTAATAATAGCTAAACCTGATATTTTTGTAGTCAATGATCGCATTTTCATAAATTATGTGTCTCCTTATTGTTCTTAATGGATACTTTTTGTTACTATACAATATTTATTATTCTATATTAATGAATATAAATACTCTCTTAAGCGTTTTAAAGAGAAAACTTACGACTTTTAAGTTTTAAGATAATAGTAAAGCAAATATTATGTAAAGATAGTTATCTCTAAGATTAATCTAGAAATGTTTATCAAAAATGAAAGGTTTTTAACTCTGCACGGTAAATTTGAAATTCTAAAAAGATGTATTTTAAGTCAATAAATAGTTTGAATGAATCAAGTTAAGAAGCAATAAAACAATATTTTTGTATTTCTTAATGTTAGGTGAATATAATTATTTTCCGGATTAAAAATACCAATTAAGAATTATCTAGCCTAAAATTAGTAAACTTACGATAAAAGGCTAAATTGATTAAAGCAAAATTTTCTAAGGAGATGTGAAATCAAAAAGGGGAGGCTCTCCCCTTTTTGATTAAAGGTTATTAGCATTTTGTGAGAGATATTCTTTTACACCTTCAGTTGTTGCTTTCATACCTTTATCACCTTTATTCCAACCAGCAGGACAAACTTCACCATGCTCTTCAAAGAAAAGTAAAGCGTCACACATTCTTATCATTTCATCCATATTTCTACCAAGTGGTAAATCGTTAATAACAGCGTGGCGAACAATTTGATTTTTATCAATTAGGAATGAACCTCTTAATGCAACAGCTTCGTCAATTAATACTTCATAATCACGTGAAATTTGTTTAGTAATATCAGAAACCATAGGGAATTGAACATTACCAATCCCACCTTGATTAACAGGAGTATTTTTCCAAGCAAAATGCACCACATCTGAATCAATAGAGACACCAATTACATTAAATCCTTTTTCATTAAACGCTACTACTCTTTTATCCATAGCAATAATTTCAGAAGGGCATACAAAAGTAAAGTCTTTTGGCCAAAAGAATACAATCGCACCGTTTCTACCAAGATTTCTTGAAAGTTCAAAATCATTAACAATTTGATTATCTGCTAAAACAGCAGGGGCCTTAAAATTTGGAGCTTTTTTAGTTACTAACATAGTCAATAATCCTTTTATAAAAATAATTTGTTGATAAAAAATATCAATATCTGAATGATACTCCAAAGTAAATAAAACGAAAATTAAAAATAAATTTAAACCATTTTTTTCTTTATTATTCCCTAAACCTTGAAAAATTTATTTGCATTCTTGTTAAATTGAAGCTTAGATCTTGATTTGGTATAAGGATTTTACTTAATTATGCTATTTTGTTATGCATACTTAAATTGACAAAGCCTTAGATTATGTATTTTTAAGCTTAAAACTTTATTGCTTAGGCAGTTAATATAGTATTGTTTAAAGTAAAATCTCTAAAAGTGTTTAGATTTTAAAATTATAATTAAAGGATACACTATTCTGCTAAAGCATACTGCTTTATGGGGGTTAAAACTATTCTGTATCCTTAAAGGAAGTTTGTCCTTGATAATAATATTTGTTGTTCTAAGTTTATCATTTAAGGAGTTTATCAAAATAATCAAAAGCTTATTGACTCAGGTGCAAGTAATTTATCTTAAAGGGATAAAAATTTAGAAGTCTTTAAGAAAACGTTTTAAGTAATGTCAAGAATAGCTAAGGCATTTTTAAGACGCATTAAAATTTCCTCTTTTTCTAAAACAGCAAGTAAGGGTGCAATACTAACCCCTCCACTTTTTCCTAAGAGTGCAAAACGCAAGAGCATAAAAAAACTTTTAGGTTTAATGCCTTGAAAACTTGCAAAAGATTCAAGCTCTATCTCCGCTGCTTTTGTAGAATCTATAGGTTTTTTAATGGCTTTAAAATAAATAATGAGTTCTTTTAGCAAATGTATATTTTCAGAAGTTTGTAACTTATTTTTCATTTTTTCATCATAAACACTTATTGGCAAGAGGCACTCTCTTAAAAGAGCGACAAATTCTTGTAGGGTTTTAGAACGCTCTTTTAACTCTGTATAAAGCATATCTTGTGTTTTTTGGGAAGGGATTTTTTCATTATAGAGGGGGAGTAGAGCATTAATATTATCATTTGTGAGATTTTTAAGATAGTAGCTATTAAGCCATAAAAGCTTTTCTTGATTATACGCTGATGGAGCGGTGTTTAGGTCTTTAGGATTAAAGAGTTTAAGCATTTCTTCTTTGCTAAAGATTTCTTGGTCTCCATAGCTCCAACCTAAACGAATGAGGAAGTTTAACAAGGCTTGGGGGAGATAGCCCATACTTTGGTATTCCATAACATTCATTGCCCCATCTCTTTTGCTAAGTTTATGCCCTTGTGGGTTTAAAATCATCGGCACATGAAAAAATTTAGGAATCTTAAAATTAAGTGCTTGGTAAATAAGGATTTGTTTGGGGGTATTGCTTAAATGATCATCTCCTCTAATAATATCGGTAACCTCCATTAAAGAATCATCAATAGCAACGACAAAGTTATAAGTAGGGCTTCCATCACTTCTTGCGATAATAAAATCATCAATTTCTTTAGCATCAATAGATATTCTACCTTTTACCCCATCCTCAAAGCTAATTTCACCCTCTAAGGGTGCTTTAATCCTCACAACAGGCTTTATTCCCTCTGGTGGAGTTCCTTGAAAATTGCGGTAGCGATTATCATAACGTGGGGTTTCACCTCTAGCCTTTTGGGATTCCCTTAAATCCTCTAATTCCTCTTTGCTCATATAGCAATAATAAGCTTTTCCCTCTTTTAAGAGTAATTCAATGTAATGCTGGTAAATCAAAAAACGTTCGCTTTGGTAAATAACCTCTCCATCATAATCTAAACCCATCCAATTAAAAGCCCTTAAAATAGCCTCTTTAGCCTCATTAGAATTCCTAGCTTTATCGGTATCCTCAATGCGTAAGAGAAATTTTCCGCCATTAGCCCTTGCATAAAGATAATTAAAAAGTGCTGTTCTCAAACCTCCAATATGTAAATATCCCGTAGGAGATGGGGCAAATCGTGTAACAATATTTGTTTCCATAAAAACTCCATTCTATGATTATTATTGATGGGATTATAACCAAAATATCCCTTTTGGTTGGGCTTAAAAAAAGAGTAGTTTAACTTAAAAGATTATATAAGATTTAATGTTATTTAATAGCTCTTTATAATCTTCTCTACCATTAAAATCTTGTATCTTTATTCACTCCCTCTAAATAAAACCCCAAAATCTATGCTATTTAGGAATCTATATTTTTTATAACAAGATATTTTTCAAACATTATTCCTTTAATGCTTAAATCCTTATCAAATTTGGAAATACCTTTAATCCATTGGTTATCATCAAGACTGAATTCTATAGTATTGAAATTTTGTATAGGTTTGTAGATTCCTTGAATAATGTAAAAATAAAGTTTATTGTTTTTAAAAGAGCAGATTGTATAGGAGGCACACAAGGATTTTTAAGTTCCTTTTGTGGCTAAAAAGGTTAGATATTTATCTAAAATTTCTAGAATCTCTTGCTTCCTTAATAATTACTTTCTGCTCCTTGCAAGAAATATACCCCAAGACTTCTTTTTCTATAAAGAATGGGTCTTATGATTAATCCTTTGCATTTAAAATATACCCTTAAAGTTTGAAATAATCTTTAATAGCCTCTACTTTATCAGTTTTTTCCCAAGTAAATTCTGGAAGTTCTCTACCAAAATGTCCATAGCTTGCAGTTTTTTGATAAATAGGGCGGAGGAGATTAAGGGATTCTATAATACCTCTAGGTGTGAGCTGGAATAGCTCTTTGACACATTTTTCAATTTTAGAATCTTCAACCTTGCCGCTTCCGTGTGTATTAACTAAAATAGAAACAGGCTCTACAACACCTATGGCATAGGCAATTTGAATAGTTGCTCTATCGCAAATACCACTTGCTACAAGATTCTTTGCTACATAACGCATTGCATAAGCTCCACTCCTATCAACTTTGCTTGGATCTTTTCCACTAAAAGCCCCTCCCCCGTGCGGACAACTTCCGCCATAAGTATCAACAATGATCTTCCTGCCTGTTAAACCTGCATCACCTTGTGGTCCCCCTATAACGAATTTTCCTGTTGGATTGACAAAATAACGGATATTATCTTTAGCAAATTGCTGGGGCAAAGATTTTTTGACAACCTCTTCAATAACCGCACTCCTTAATGTGTCTTGTGAAGTCTCTGGGCTATGTTGTGTAGAAACAACAATCGTATCAATCCCTGCTGGAATCCCATCAACATACTTAATAGTTACTTGGGACTTACCATCAGGACGCAAAAAGGGCAAAGTTCCATCTTTTCTAGCCTTTGCTAAGTTTTCTGTGATTCTATGGGAGAGATAAATAGGTAGAGGCATTAAAACATCTGTTTCTTTGCACGCATAACCAAACATTAAGCCTTGATCTCCCGCACCAATTTCCCCATCTTCTCTATCAACGCCTTGATTAATATCAGGACTTTGTTCGCCAACTCCATTTAATACACCTGCACTATGATAATCAAAACCATAACGCGCATCAATATATCCTATCTCCCTAATCACTTTTCTAGCAATATCTTGCATTGGCGCATAAGTATGTGTTTTTAGCTCTCCTGCAATCACACAATATCCATTAGATAATAAAGTCTCACACGCTACTCTAGCTTTTGGGTCACGTTCTATAATATAATCTAAAATCGCATCACTAACTTGATCTGCCATTTTATCAGGATGTCCTTCTGTAACAGATTCGGAAGTAAAAAGAAATTCTTTTTTCATAAATTCACCTTGTATTTAAAATATTTTTCTAATTCTATCGCTAAAAGCTTAAAATCTACCTCAAATAATTTAACCATAATAAAATTTATTAGTCTTATTTTGTTTTTGCAAGCCTTTGTTCTAGAGGGATAAGGAATTTATTCCTTATTAATACTTGTGATTCTAGCCTTTATCCCTAACCCTTATTAAGTATAAGGTAGGATTACAACAAAAACTAATAAAATACAATCAAAATTTATTGGAATTAAGCAAGATAGATGAGTTTAATTAATGTTAAAAAATAAATACCCAAAACTTAAAAATCTAATATGGTGGGAGTAGAAAGGATAAAAAATGAAAATTCATATTAAAAATATCGGAATGCTTGATGAAGCAGAATTTGAAGTGGGGGATTTGACGCTTATTTGTGGTGAAAACAATACAGGCACCTATGCGACTTATAGTCTATATGGGTATTTGGATTTTATTAATAATGATACAGGATATATTATTTTAAACCTTATTGAAAACATAACGCAAAAGCTTTTAAATAATATTGCAATAAGAAGATGAATGTGTAATGAAAATCTCCTCTAAAAGTCTCTCTAACTTTAAAAATTCTATTCATTATAGCTTAATAGCTTAAGGGCAAAAAACAAAAATGGGTGTTTATGTGTTAGCGAACAAGAAGAGTCAAGCGTGATTAAAGATATATGTTTAATAAAGGAAACACCGATGATATTTTAATTATACAGCAAGACATTAAACATAAGAATTGCCGACCTATTGAGAAACTTTTTGAGAATAAAGCTAGGGTGGATAGTTGCGATTTTATTGTTTTGATATGCAAGAACAAAGACTCACATATATTTTTTTGTGAAATAAAATCAAGTAATAGTCAAAAAAATCGTGAAAAAGCTTTAAAACAAATCAACAGCTCTAAAATATTTTTTGAATATTTGTATAAAAACTATTTAGAGCATTTTAATCCTAAAGATTTCGAAATTTCAGTAGAAAATAGTAAAAATATTTATATTTATCCTGCCTCAATCTCACAAAAAAATTCAACTTTTGGTTCAGATAAGAATTATTTAGAATTTAGAACAATAAAAATGGATTTAAATGGAAATACATACATAGATAATATTTGTAAGTTTTTCAAGATATGATTAATATGCCAAATCTCCTCCTCTACACTACGCAAGATAAAGAGGTCAAGATTGAACTCTATGAGTTTAGGTGAAAGTGTCTTTTTAGCACAAGATGCTATGGCAAAATTTTTTATAAAGAAACTTTGCTTTGACGCCTCAAAACAAAATATAAGTTTGCATATAAGAAATATTCTATTAGAAAGGTAGCTTGTGTGCAAAGGCGGGAGGTTATGAGTTAGTCAGATTGGGCGATAAGGTTGATATAAATCATAGAAAGCTATAGCGTTTGTTGAAAGTGATAAAGAAAATTTAATTGCTTCTACAGGATTTTTCGTTATTAGAAAAACAACAAAAGATTCATTAAAACCCTTTTTGATGTTTTTAGTAAAAACTAAAATATTACAAGAATTGCTTATAAGATTGACAAGTGGAGCGATTATGCCATCAATAAATGAAAGTAATTTTTTAAACTTTAAAATCCCTCTCCTAGAGATTCAATAAAAATGGTCAATGCAATTAATCATCTGCTAAGGTGTTTATTGATTTTTTGGCTAAGGAGCAGATAGAGTAGGAATATAAAATATTTTATAAATATTAAGGTTTTAAAGATTGAAAGGTAATGCATAAGATAGGGTGCAGGATTAAATATTTTTGGTAAAATGGCAGGTGCTTGGTGTGATATGGTGAGGAAATTAAAGTGTTTTTGTATTATTTCAATACGCAAAGCACTTCAAATATAAGTTTAGGAGTTGAAAGATTGTGTAAATCCACCACAAAATCTATATTTGCTCTAAGTCATATTCATACATATAAGGATAAAAATGCCTACTCATCCCTTTGCTCCTAGCGGTTTAACTAAAGATTCTAAAATCCTTATTCTTGGATCTTTTTCCTCTGTTACTTCAAGAGATGTAGGATTTTATTATGCACACCCACAAAATCGTTTTTGGAAAGTGCTAGAGCTGTTGTTTAAAGATGGAGATATTGCACCAGCTTCTATTATCCCCCAAGCTATTCTTTCAGAGCAAAACACTACCTTGTATAGTGCAATAGGTTATAAGCAAATATCCCCTTGTCTATGCAGTCTATGGTTACTAAAATAGAGTTTCTTAAATCCCATTTGCTTGTGTTATGGGATATGGTGAAATCATGCGAGATTAAAGGCTCTAGTGATTCTAGTCTAAAAAATATTGTGTTTAATGATATTTTTACCTTGTTGCATTCAAGCAAGATTCAAGCTATTTGCTTAAATGGCACAAAAGCGACAATGTTATTTAAGCAATATTGTAAGAATCAAAACTTACCACTAACACTACATTCCCACTCTCATTATAAAACCCTTATCCCTATAGATTCACAAAAATTTAGGCACAAGATAGTGATATTTTCTTTGCCTTCAACTAGCCCAGCCAATGCAAGGTATAACCTTGATAGCCTCTTGAATGTGTGGAGTATTTTGTTAAAAATATAGATCTCTGCCTTATTTGGTGTTTTTAGAGTATAAGTGATATACTGCAAAAGCTATATCTTTTATTATGATGTTTTAAAGGATAAACTATGCAAAAATTTGATGCGATTATTATTGGTTTTGGTAAAGGTGGAAACATTAGCAGGATATTTAGCAAGCAATGGAAAAAAAGTTGCTTTAATTGAGCAAGATTCTAAAATGTATGGTGGGACTTGTATTAATATAGGATGTTTGCCATCAAAATCACTCGTAAAAAATGCTCTTTTAAGCCCTAAGGATGCAAATTTTGTAGAAAAGCAAACTTTTTATGCAAAGGCGGTGCAAGAGGAGCAAAATCTAACCACAACCTTGAGACAAAAAACTATGATAAGCTTAATAATCTTTCCAATGTTACAATCTTTAATGCCAAAGGAGAGTTTCATAGTGATACGATTGTAAAGCTTACTATACAAGGAGAAAATGAGGAGATATTCATTGAAAGTGAGCAAATTTTCATTAATACTGGCGCAAAAGACATAATCCCTAATATTAAGGGTATTACACAGAGCAAACATATCTTTACAAGCAAAACATTGATGAATAGTCCTATTTTGCCTAAGCATTTACTTATCATCGGTGGAGGCTTTATCGCCTTAGAATTTGCTGTGATATATGCAAATTTTGGTTCAAAGGTAACACTTTTACAGAGAAAGGAGACTTTTCTTGAGAAAGAAGATAAAGATATTGCAGAATCTATTTATGAGAGTTTTCAGCAAAAAGGTATTGAAATCCTCTGTGGTGTGGAATTTGTAGAGATAGAAGATAAAGGGGATATAAGTATTCTTAGTATTAAGCACAATAGACAATCCTTAAGGCTTGAAGCGGATGCGATTCTTAGTGCTACAGGTAGAGATCCAAATACACAAAGTCTTTGCTGTGATAAAGCTGGAGTAGAGCTTGATATAAGGGGTGCAGTTATCGTTAATGATAAACTTCAAAGCAATGTGAGCCATATTTATGCCTTAGGTGATGTGAATGGTGGTGCACAATTTACTTATGTTTTGCTTGATGATTATCGTATTATTGTAAGTAATATGTGTAATACAGGCTATAATCGCACAAAACGCAAGGCATTTCCCTCTAGCGTATTTATTGACCCACCCTTTTCTAAGGTGGGACTAAGTGAAAAAGAAGCAATTAAAGTAGGTTATGAAATAAAAGTGGTAAGGCTTCCAGCCGCAATGATTCCTAAAGCCATTGTGCTTAAAAAACCTCAAGGCTTACTCAAAGCAATTATTAATGCAAAAACCAATGAGATTTTAGGAGCAATGCTCTTTTGTGAAGAATCCTATGAGATGATTAACCTTATTAAACTTGCAATAGATTTAAAACTTTCTTATGAAATGGTGAAAAACCAAATCTATGCACACCCAACGATGAGTGAAGCATTCAATGATTTATTTAATGTGCGAGAGGTTAAGATGGCAAGTAGTATTCAAGTTTTTGATATAGCCTCCATTTATATTTCTTTGGATAACATTTGAAATGTTTTTGTGAAGATATATGGTAAGATTTCGAATGCTTTTATTTTAGAGAAGTTGTAATTAGGGTTATGTTATAAATTTTTTATTTATTTAATGCAAGTTTAGAATGATAATGACAAATTTTCTCTTACAAAGTTTTAGAATTTGTTAGCAGATCGTTAAGATTCTTTGCTTGCATTCAGAATTCAAACGTTAGCTTAGAATCTAATATATTTAGATTCTAAGGACATAGTGTTTGAAAATAGAGGATTTATCTATCTAACACTAAATCTCATTTTTGTAGTAAATCCTACCCCTCAATTCTTTAATACTCGTGCAGGATTTCCTCCAACAATAGCATTGGTGGCACATCTTTAGTTACAACACTTCCGGCGGCGATAATGGAGTTTTCAACGATAGTTATGCCCGAATAAATCGTTATGTTAATCCCAATCCACACTCTATCTTTAATCACAATAGGTTTGCAAAAAGTCACTTGACGATTATAGGGGTTAAAGTCGCGATTAATTATTGTGAGGCTTAGGCACGATAAAAACATTATCGCCAATGGCGATTCTGCCTCTGTCCATAAAGGTACAAGCTTAATTTATAAAGAAATTTTTGCCTACCTTGATATTGTGCCTTATAGTATCGCCGTAGGCAATCCCCCAAGAGTTATCAAAAAGCAATTTGATGAAGATCGCCGTGCTTTTATTGCAGTTCAAATGGTGGCATAAAAGCATAGGAGAGATTCAGAATCTTATCCCGTGCTCACTTGTAGTGATTTGTCAAAAATCAAAGAGTAGCTTAAAAATATGCTTACATAAAAAATCCACCCAAAAATCAATCTCGCTTGAAACCACTCGCAAATTTGCATAAAATAGTTAGGAGCTTGTTTTGGCTTTGATTTCTTGTGTTGTGCTTGATAATCCACTTATGCTAAACTACACTAACCTTTGAAATATTCTCGCCATTGCGCCATTATATGATGAAAACCCTATATTAAGTGGCTTCAAAAGATTCTATATTCTGTGGATTTTGACTTAAATTGTATCTCTATTATTTGCAATTTTGTTTTTTTGATAAAATATGTGTAGAAATATTTAGAAACGAGGGAGAATTGCTTATGACAAGTGATGAAGAAATTTTTAAGAAATTTCAAGAACGTTGGAGCTTGGAAAAAGTTAAAAAAATGGAGTTAAAAGATTACACAGGGATAGGTGGAACAAACAGAGATGACTTTGCTTATTGGATAGAATCCGAACTTGATAAATTAGGCAGTATACGGGGAGGAAGTGCGTTTAAATTTGGTATCTATAAGCGTAATGCTAATAATAATAAAGAAAATAAGCGAGGTTTTATTTACGAAAAAGACTATGCTTGGTTGGCTAAATATGGAAATACAAAAGAGGAGGCTTTTGATAAAATTAAATCTTATATTATAAAAATAATAGAATTAAGTCAGCAAAACAAGCTTGATGAGATAGGCAAAATAGATTTGTGGCATTTATATAAATGGAAAATTGCTTTTCATTACCAAAACATTGAGGATATGAGAATAGTTGGCATATTTAATGAAAAGATTTTGCAAGACATTGCAAAAGGCGAAAACTTAGGAGAGAATCTAAGCACAGCACAAATTTATGAAAAACTTTTGGGAGACAAAACAACAACTTACACCCTTCAAACAATGATACAAGAAAAATCTATGCCTCTTTGGCAAAAATATGGTAAAAATTCACAAGAAATAATGGAGAATCCAATGCAAAATAATCTGAATACTCAAACTCAAAAAACAATCCCTTTGAATCAAATCCTCTATGGACCTCCGGGAACAGGTAAGACTTATGAAACCATCAATAAGGCTTTGGAGATTTTAGTCAAATTTAAAGAGATAGATTCTATCCCCGAGACAAGAAAGGAGCAAAATAAACTTTTTAGAGAGTTTAAAGATAAAGGACAAATTGCTTTTATCACCTTTCACCAAAGCTTTTCTTATGAGGAGTTTGTAGAGGGGATAAAGCCAAATGCTGATAATTCGCAAAATATGATTTATGAAGTGCAAAGTGGGATTTTTAAAGAGATTAGCGAGAGAGCATTAGCAAATTACCAAAACTATAACAACTCTCAAAAAGACACAAAAGATTCTCAAATTGATACAAAAAGGCTTTTTCAAGCTTATGCTTTGGAGTTGAAGCAAAAATTGGACAATGGAGAATCCATTAATTTTTTAAATAAAATGAAAATTCAATTTATTAATTTTAATCAAAATGGAGAAGTAAAATCTATAATTATTGGAGTAGATAAAAGCCCTATTCAAAGTCTCACTCAAGAAATTATTTCAAGAGATTATCCAAATTTCAAAAGTGGCAAGATAAAGGCTTATAAAGATATTAAACCAAGATATGAATCCCAATCCCAATGGCACGGCAATGCGATTTATTATTTTGCACTTTATGAACAACTTAAAGATTTTGAAAAGGAATTCCAAAGAGAAAATGCAGGAGCAACACAAAAAATCCCACTTAAGCCCTATATCCTTATCATTGATGAAATTAATCGTGGGAATATCTCTAAGATTTTGGGGGAGCTTATCACGCTCATTGAGCCAAGCAAAAGAATTGGGAATAACGAGGAATTGAGAGTTACTTTGCCTTATAGTCAAGAAACATTTGGTGTGCCAAATAATCTCTATATCATTGGCACGATGAACACCGCCGATAGAAGTATAGCCCTACTTGATACTGCGTTGCGTAGGAGATTTGAATTTAGCGAAATAATGCCAGATTTTACACTTTTAAATAAGGATTGTGAGGGGGTAGATTTGCAAAAACTTTTAGAATCTATCAATCATCGCATTGAGTTTTTACTTGATAGAGAACATACTATAGGGCATTCATTTTTTATGAAAATAAAATTTATAAATGAGCTTAAAGAAGTTTTTGCTAAAAAGATTATCCCGCTTTTGCAGGAGTATTTTTATGAGGATTATGCCAAGATTGACGCGGTGCTTAATGGTAATGGAATGATAGAATCTAAAAGTATGCAAGATTTGGGTATAAGTTTAAACGATGAGTTTGTAGATAATGATAAAAAAATATATAAAATCACAGATTCTAGTAAATGGAATGAGAAACATTTTCAAAAAATTTATGATAATACTATCAAACTAGATAATACACAAAACAATGAAGCATAAAAACACTCTCTGTATCGCCGAGTGGCAAAGCTTTGGTGCAGAGGATATTTGCGAAGTCTTAAGAAATTGCCAAAGCACCAAAACTAATGAGGATTTAAAGAATCAAGCACAAAAAATCTTTAATGATTTTGTGGAGTTTGCACATAGTGAAGGCAATCATATTTTCTTAAAATTTGTAGGTAAAAGGTTAAAGGCGCAAAATTATGTCGGATTATTGCAGAGCAAAAGTGGATTTTGTATTGAGATTTTACCTAAAACTTTTCGCACAGCAAAAGAAAATGAGGGATTTGAATCGCAAAATGTAAAAGATAAGAAAGAAGCCATAGAATCTGCTAAAAATGCTTTGTTTAAAATGTTAAAAAGCCTCAAAGATTCCCCTTTCAAACATAACAACTTTGCGGATTTAAAGTTGGCAAAAATGCCTTTGCTTGAAATATTTATTTTAATGTTTTTAAATGAATTAGAAAGACTAATAAAAAATGGGCTAAAAAATGATTATATCGTGCGTGAAGAAAATCGAAATTTCCTAAAAGGCAAGTTACTTTTTAATCAAAATCTAAAATGTAATTTTGTCCATAAAGAGCGGTTTTTCACAAGTAGCGATGAATTTATCCCAGATTCTCCTCCCAATCGACTTATTAAATCTACTTTAGAGCTTTTAAGTAAGATGAATCTAAGCACAAAAACAAGTGTAAAGCTCCTACAAATGCGATTTGTCTTTGCCGATATTCCTACAAGTCAAAATATAGATAAAGACTTAAACACGATACAAAATCTTAGATTTTTAAAAACTTATGAACTTGTGTTGCAATGGTGTGCAATTTTTTTAAAGCGTAAGACTTTTACTCCCTATAAGGCAGATTCTCGTGCCTTTGCTTTGCTTTTTGATATGAATAAACTCTTTGAATCTTTTGTGGTAAGTGAAATGAGGAAATATCTTAACACTATGCAAATGAGTGATGACAAAAATAAAGGGTTTATGCAGAATATTTTTAATAATACACAATCGCAATATTTTATCAAAGCTCAAGAAAAAAGCAAGTATCTAGCCATTACAAAAGAAAAAAATATTTTTCAACTCAAGCCTGACATTGTGGGATATGAGGATTCAAAATATAATTTTATCGCTGATACAAAATGGAAAATCTTAAGCCAAAAAGAGCAAAATGATGGAATCTCACAAAATGACCTCTATCAAATCTTTGCCTATTTAGCTAAATATCAGTGTAAAGGAGGCTTTTTGATTTATCCAAAGATAAAGGATTCTAACCAAGAAGAGCAAAAAGAATTTACTTTTAAAGCGCAAATGGTAAAAGAGGATTCACAAAATACAAAGACTAAAGTTACCATTTGCTTTTTTGATGTATCTTAAGTATTAAATTTACTATGTCTTATCAACTAACATAAGGACAAATATGCCCATTCATCCCTTTTCCCCTACGGGCTTAAATGAAAAAACTAAAATCCTCATTCTTGGTTCATTTCCCTCTATTGCATCAAGAGAAATGGGGTTTTACTACGCACATCCGCAAAATCGCTTTTGGAAAGTGCTAGAAGCATTATTTCAAGAAAAAAATATGGAATTAAACTTTATAACTCAAACTAATTTTACAAAACCGCTTGTATCTGCCTTACAAAATACTACATTCCATAATATTGCAGAACACAAACAAAATATCCCTTTACATAAACAAACAATTGCCATCAAAACTGCATTTCTTAAAACGCATTTTCTTGCATTATGGGATATAGTGCATTCGTGTGAGATTCAAGGCTCAAGTGACTCTAGCCTGAAAAATATTGTCTTTAATGATGTTTTTTCGTCATTGCATTCAAGTAAGATACAAAATATTTGCCTTAATGGCACAAAGGCAAGTATACTCTTTAAAACCTATTGCAAGAATCTCGGGTTTCCGCTAAAGATTGAAACTTATCCATATTATAAAATTTTCATTCCTACAAAACCCTTGAAATTTTCGCATGAGATTCGTATTTTTTCTCTGCCCTCAACTAGCCCCGCAAATGCAAAATATAACCTAAATAATCTCTTAGATTCATGGAAGATATTAAAAGAGATGTAAAATTAATCTCTTCTCAATCAATAATTACATTTTTTAATGTATAAGTTAAAAATTAAGAATTGCTTTTATTTGCCTCTTGTAGCTCTTTTTCTTCCTCTTCTATGGTTTTGATAATTTCTTCATAAGTCTCTAAAGAGAGTTTGGCTTGTTCTTCATCAATTTTACCCATTACATAACCAATATGTAAAAGGACATAATCACCAATTTTTACTTCCTCATTGATTAAATCTAAACTTGCTTCTCTTTGCACGCCTAAAGTATCAAGAGTTGCAATATTTGTAGATTTATCAATAGAAATAACTTTAGAAGGTATGGCTAGACACATAGTTTTTCTCCTTATTTTCTTTTAAGAAACTACTAAGCGTTTTAAGAGTTCTTTCTTCGTTAGAAAGCAAAAAAAGCGGAATTTCTTTTTTAAGTTTATCTAAATCTTCCTGAACTTGTTGAATTTTGAAGTTAAAAACCTCTATTAAGTCTGTTTTGGAGATAATCACAGCATCGGCACATAAAAACATTGTAGGATATTTCAATACTTTATCATCTCCCTCTGGTGTAGAGAGTAGGACAATATTCATATTCGCACCTAAATTATAGCTTGCAGGACAGACGAGATTGCCGACATTTTCAATAAACAAAAATTCCTTTAAAGGGGCAGTTTTTTGGAGATTTTCTAAAGCTTCTCTAACCATAGAGGCTTCTAAATGGCAAGCATCTCCTGTAGTGATTTGGTAGGCATTAATTCCATATTTGGCTAGACGCTCTGCATCGCGATTAGTTTGCAAATCCCCCTCTACTACACTAAAATCTAGTAGATGGTATTTCGCAAGATTTTCTAACAGGGTTGTTTTACCACTTCCAGGGGAACTCATAAGATTAATGGTGAAAATTCCATTATCATTGTAAAGCTCACGAAGCTTTAGGGCTTCTTTGTCATTTTTGGATAGGATTCTTTGTGCGACCTCAATGCTTTTTTTGCTTAGGGTTGGATTATTGATTGTTTTCATTAAATTCCTTTTAGAGGCTATTATTGTAATGATTATTTTCTAAGAGTTGCATAAAGTAAGCTTGACCAAAACTAATACCCCCATCATTGCAAGGGATTTCATAGTTTAAAAAAACTGATTTGTTTTTAAGGAGTTTTAGGGTTAGTGTGGTAAGGATGAGGTTTTGAAAACATCCTCCACTTAAGGCTATATTTTGCTGATTTTGGGTGAGTGTTTGGATGATTTTTACTAAAGTGAAATGAAAATTGAGTGCGATTTGCTCTTTATCAAGATTGTTTTGTAAGTCTCTATAAATCTCTTGTATCATTATTTCCCAAAAAATTATTGAATCTTGACATTTAAAGGTATAGGTTTTTGGCGTTTTTTTGTTTTGTAAAGCATATTTAGCAAGGGATTCTAAAATCATTCCTGCTTCCCCTTCATAGCTGGTTTTTTCTATTACCCCACAAAGTGTAGCAATAATATCAAAAAGCCTTCCCACAGATTGACAAAGGGGTTGGTTTTGTCTTTGGTGTAAATGGTGTAGAGTTTCTAGGATATTGTCTCCATAGTCCTTTTGGAGTGAAGTGATAAAGGGGAGCTTTATTTGGCAATAATCGTTTTTAAAGGCTATAAAAATCGCTTCTATGGCTAATTTTCTTGTATCTTTAATGGCACTTTCCCCTCCTAGTAGGTAAAAGGGTTGAAAATGCCATAGCTGTTTAAAGCTTAGGGGATTATTAGGATTCCATTGTAAAAACTCTCCCCCCCAAATATTGCCATCTATGCCATAACCTGTGCCATCAAAAATAATCCCTAAAACCTCCTCTTTAAGGGAATTCTCTGCTATATTAGAGAGGAGATGCGCGAAGTGGTGTTGGATGAGAATCGTTTTATCTTGAGGCTGCACCAAATGCCTTTGGTGATAATTAGGGTGCATATCAAGCCCAAAAGTATGAATCTTTGTTGTATATCTTGCAGAAAAGAGTTTTAAGGTTTTTTTAAAGTTTTCAAAGCTTTCAATATTGTCTAAATCTCCTAAATGGGGGCTTAATAAAGTCTTATCTCTAAAGTGAAAAGTAAAGGTTGATTTTTGTTGTGCACCTAGTGTAATGAAGCTAGAATAGCGTTTATGGTGTTTAATGGGTAAGGTAACATCGCATAAATACCCTCTAGCTCGTCTTAAAACCTGTGTTTTTTGATGAATAACACGTACAAGGCTATCATCAATGGGGTTGAAAATATCCCGATTATAAAGCAAGATTCCATCGCAAATGTGTTGGAGTTTTTCACAAATTTGGTAATAATCTTTTACTAAAGGCTCTCCACTTAAGTTGGCGCTAGTGAAAATAAGCGGAAAGTCTAAGTGGGCAAAAAGTAAGTGGTGTAAAGGTGCATAAGGTAAAATAATACCTAGAGTGCTTAGGTTTGGAGCAATAAGCTCTAAAGGGAGGCGGGAGTTTTTGGCTTGGCTTAAGAGGATAGGGGCAATGGGGGAGTTTAACACTTCTATTTCTTTAGCGTTTAAAGTTGCGAATTGCTTGGCAGTGTTGGTATCTTTACACATAAGCGCAAAGGGTTTTTTAGGACGATTCTTGCGTTTTCTTAAATTTTTAATGGCTTCTTTATTCCTTGCATCGCAGATAAGGGCATAACCACCAACCCCTTTTATGGCTAGTATTTCTCCATTTTTTAAAGCTAAAATAGCAGATTCTAAGGGGTTTTTTAGGGTATTTAAAAAGGGAGTGATTTGAGAATCGGGAAGTTTTTGGGGGCTAAAATCTCTTGTGAAAAAAAGTTTAGGTCCGCAATTTGGACAACAATTAATTTCTGAATGGAATCGTCTTGAAGCTGGGTTTTCATATTCTTTTTGACAGGCTTTACACATTTTAAAGTCTGTCATTGCAGTTTTATCCCTATCATAGGGCAAAGAAGCAATAAGGCTATATCTGCCTCCACAATCTATGCAGCTTATAAAGGGATAGCCATAGCGGCGATTTTTAGGGTTAAAAAGCTCTTTTTTACATTTTTTACACATTGCTATATCCGCTGGAATAATCGCACTTTTAAAGGAGTGTTCTAGGCTTTTTTTAATTTCAAAGGAATGGAAGTTTGGAGAAGTTTTTAGCTCTTTTTGGGTAATAGAATCAATCCTTGCAGAATTTGGGGAATTCTTTAAGGATTTCAAAAAAGATTGTAAGTTTTTCTCCTCCCCTTGAATGCAGAGTTTAACACCTTGATTATTATTTAATACATAGCCCTTTAGATGATATTTGGTAGCTATTTTGTAAATAAAAGGGCGGAATCCCACGCCTTGAACGATACCTTTAATAAGGATTTGAAAAGTTTTTAACTTCTGCATAGTAAAGCTCTTAACATAAATGCTACAATTTTAAAAGAATATTTTTTAAAAAGTGATGAAATGTTAAATGGAGTTTATGCTATTAGTGATGAGATTTTAACGCCTTATAAGCGTTTGTCTGTAATGTTGCAAGAAGCTTGTGATGCAGGGATTAGCTGTTTTCAATTTCGTGATAAAACGCATAAAGATAATGCCATTAAATCCTTATGTGAGGAATTGCAAAGTCAATGCCAAGAAAATGGAGTGATTTTTATCCTTAATGATAGGGTGGAATTAGCACAAACTATAGGGGCAGAGGGTTTGCATATTGGCAAAAAGGAGGATGAAAATCCCTATACGCAAGAGGAATTAAGGGGGATTCGTCAAGACTTCAAAGGAATCTTGGGGGTATCTTGTTATGGTAGTTTGCAATTAGCCCATCAAGCTAAAATGTTAAAGGCAGATTATATCGCCTTTGGGGCTTGTTTTGCTTCTAAAATTAAGCCTAACGCAAAGAATATCCCACTTGATTTATTTGGGCAAATAGAGGGGATTACTCGCTGTGCTATTGGTGGGATTGACGCACAAAATGTTAAGCGGTTAGAAAATGTAGAAATGGTAGCTTGTATTAGTGGCATTTGGGTGGGCGATATTAGGGATAATATCCATAATATTTATAAAAATTGGAAAAAAGCTTAAGAGAGCTGTTATAATGCTAAAAAGGAGTTAAAATGAAAAATTTATTTGTAATTTTTGTTACTTATACGCAAAGTATAGAGGTTATTGATGAGATTTTGCCCTCTCATAGGGAATATCTAAAAAAGGGTTATGAAAGTGGGAAGTTACTTGCAAGTGGTCCTCAAAACCCACGAGTAGGAGGGATTATTATAGGTTCTTTTGTGAATAAAGAGGAGGCTCAAGCCTTTACACAAAAAGACCCATTTTTCTTAAAAAATGCCGCAAGTTATGAGGTTTTAGAGTTTAATCCTATTTTGCATCATCAATGCTTAAAAGAGTTTTTAAACTCCTAACGCTTGTAATTACGGAGTTCAGATTCAAAATAATACCATTCTAACTCTGCAGGAATGGAAACATCAACTATTTTATTTTGTTTGTTTTGTGTGAGGGACTTTTGGCTAATGCCATCAATTTTGCCCCCATTTAGGAAATAATAGGTAACCCCAGAACCTATCCCCGCACCTAATAAAAAAGCATCTGTCTTAGGGGAGATACAACCTCCTAACCCCAATAGTAATAAAAAAGAAGAAATTGCACTAAAGGCTATTTTCATAAATATCTCCTGTATAACTAAACTTGATAGACTCTAAGCACACTTTATTCCAAAATGCGATAAAATCCTAAAATTATAGAATTTTAACTAAAGAGCGAGAAGGCAATTTATGTTTGGAATGGGCTTTTTTGAAATTTTACTTATTGCAGTGGTAGCTATTATTTTTTTAGGTCCTGAAAAATTACCTAGAGCTTTAGTAGATGTGGCAAAATTCCTAAAAGCAGTCAAAAAAACAATGGATGAGGCTAAAGAGAGTTTAGATAAGGAAGTAAATTTAAGTAAAATTAAAGAAGAGGCGTTAGCTTATAAAAATAGCCTCACACAAGGGGTAGAGAATCTCACCAAAGAGATGGATTTAAAAGACATCTCCTCACTTGATTTTTATGAGGAAAAAGAACCTCCTAAAGAAACAGCTACACAAGATTCTGCAACTTTTAACAAAGAGGCGATAGAAGTTAAACCTGCCTCCATAAAAGAAACCCTAGATTTTAAAAACAATAATAATCCTTAATGGATAGTAAAATGGTCATAAACTCCATAGCCATAATAAGTAATATTTACACAAAGTAGGGCAAAAAACCCTAAACGATAAAAAATAGCCAATAATGTTAAAGCATTGCAAAGAATAAAGAGATAAAGACTGGGTGTTAAAGCAATGGTGGGGGGATTTAAACTTAGCCATTTTAAAAGTAGGCTATCTAAAATCCCTCCAAAGCCCAAAAAATGTGCTAATAGCATACAAGGATAATAGAGTGTAAAAAGAGGCGTTAAAAGCAAAGAGAAAATGGATAAAGGAGAAAAGGGAGGAAAGAAATAATAAATAATAATCCCCATTAAGAAAAAAGTAGAAGCATTGAGTAATGCAATATAGAGGAATTTCTGCCAAAAGCCTTTTGGAAGTTTAAAGTATTTAAAAAATAAAAAAATATATAACACCCCCATACAAGAAAAATAAAAACCAAGCGAAAAAATAAGATTTGGGAAAAAGGCAAGCAAAAGAGCAATGCTCCAAAAGAAGGATTCTAACTTTAAAAGATCTAATCCCCTAAAGGTGAGAAAAAACCCTACACAAGACATCGCCAAAGCCCTAAGATAAGAGGGGGATTGTGTAAGGAATAGGTAATAAAGGATTAAAAGGATTAACACTAAAATGCCTATATCAAAATAATAATTACGATAAGGAAAATAATATTTTTGCAAAGGTTTATACAATAAGCCTAAAATCATAAATCCCACAAAGCTTAAAATGCCTATATGGTAGCCAGAGATGGCAAAAAGATGGGAAATACCATAACTTTGTGAGAGTTCTCTCCAAGCAAGGGGCAGGGGGTCAGAGAGAAAAAGCGAAAGATAATATTCACGCATTAAAGGATTAGTGTGTTGTTTAGAGATGAAATCACGGATAGGTTTTCTAAAATCCTCCCCTTCTAAAAGGATAAGGTTAAAACTTGGGGCATAAAAGCCCTTTAAAAAGTCTAAAAAACTTACTTGTGAGAAAATTACCCTTAAATGGATATTTTTGTATCTTAAGTCTTTTAAGTCTTCCCTTGAGGTTGTGTAAAAGATTCCAAATTTGGTTTGGAGTTTTAATACAAAGTAACTTTTAGCATTTTTGGTTTTTGTATATTGGGATAAGACATTAGCATAAACAAGAGGCGTTTTTTGGGATTTTAAAGTATGAAATTGGTGATATTTAAAGCCTAGAGAACAGATGAGAATGCTACTTAAAAATAATGCAAAAACAATGCGTTCTTTAGAGTTAAAAAATAAAGGAGGGGAGAGATTTTTCACCAGACCTTAGAATTTGCAAATTAAAACATCAAGATTAGAATGCTCTAAAACATCTAATGCAAAGAAACTCACTTTTCCGCTTGTAGGTAAGACTACAAGGGAGGAGTTTTTGCTCTCTGCAACACTTAAAAGACGAGTATAAGTTAAAATCCCACTATCTAATACCATATTAACATTATTTTTATCTAGCTCTTTAAGGAATTTTTTAGATTGCTCTTTCGCTTTTTCTTCTGCACTTTTATTATATTTTGAAATTTGCTCATCATCTGCCCCATAATGCCCTAATCTAATTTCAAAGGGGCGATTAATCATATGGTAAAAGGTAATTTTTATATTGTCAAAAAGTTTTTTAGTAACTTTTGCAAGTTTCAAGGAATTGTTTGAAAAATCTGTTGGGGAAAAGGCATTGATATAATCTGGTAGAGATTCGTTTTTAGTTACAAGCACAGGTATTTGAGATTTTTTAACGATTTGTTTAGCAGTAGAACCAAGTAATATTTCTGTTAAATGATGGTTTTCTCCTGCAGAGCCAACGCATAAAAGTTTGCATTCTCTTTCTTTTATGTGTTTGCAGATTCCCTTAACAATAGAACCGACATAACAAAATTCCTGTATTACAACTTCTGGATTTGGGAAGTGTTCAAGAATGAATTTTGCTAATGCTTCTTTTCCTGTTCTTTTGCTTTGCTTAGGGTCATGAAAGATAGAATGCTCTACAATATGCACAACATCCAAAGTAGATTTTGATTTTTTTGCTAAATATAAGGCTTTTGAAATGGCTATAAGGCTATTTTGTGAAAAGTCTGTTGCAACAGCTATGCGGTTTTTCATTTAGGTTATTCCTCCTTTGTAATTGTTATTTATTATAACAAAAAAAACTCCAAAAGATACAATTTTAGAATTTTCTTACCCCTTATTAATATTACCAATTATACGATGAACCCTCCACCTAAAACTTTGTCTTGTTCATAAATAACTAAAGCCTGTCCTGATGCTACACCATAAGCGGGTTCTTTGAGTTTTGCAATGATGAATTCTTGATTATCTTTAGAATCTAATTCAATAGTAGCTTGTATCTTGTGGCTTTTATAGCGGACTTTTACTTCGCAATCTAAGGGTCGATGATTGACAAAAAACTCTTTAGGCAAGGAGAAATTCAAGGCTTTAATCTCCGAAGTTGCTAAAGATTCTTTAGAGCCTACAACTAAAGTATTATTAGCTGGATTAATTTTTAAAACATAATGCGGTGTTAGGGCACCTTTAATAGTAAAGCCTTTGCGTTTGCCAATGGTATATTGCATATAGCCTTTGTGTGTGCCAATTTTGTTGCCTTGCTCATCTAGCACATCGCCCATTTGTTGTGTATTATAATGTTTATTTAAAACATCAATATAGGAATTTTCTACAAAGCAAATTTCTTGTGAATCTTTATAGGTTTCTAAAGTCCCAAGCCAAGGAAGTTCTTTGAGTGCTATGGGTTTAATATCCTCCTTTTTTTTATCCCCTAATGGGAAGAGGATTCTAGCAATCCATTCTTGTTTGACCCCAAAGAGAAAATAACTTTGATCTTTTGTGTTATCGACTGCTTGAGCTATTTTTCCTTCTTTGATTTGTGCGTAATGCCCTGTTGCGACATAATCACATCCTAGTTTATCGGCCAATGTAAAGGCAATTCCAAATTTCACAAAAGGATTACACATAGCACAAGGGTTGGGCGTTAAGCCTTGTTTGTAAGATTCTATAAAATAATCATAAACAGCCTTTTTAAACAGCTCTCTCTCATCAATGATTTCATAAGGGAAGTTAAGAACTTGTGCACATTTTTGAATATTTTGTAGGTAATAGTTATGTTTTTCTTCTTTATCGTGCAGTTTAAGGTATATCCCATAAACACTAAAACCTTGTTTTTGGAGCAAATACGCACAATAGCTAGAATCTACTCCACCACTCATTAATAATAAAACTTTTTTCATAAATAACCTTTACAAATTTCTTTGATAAATCAATTTTTTTTCCATTAACAGCGTATTATCTGTATATTTCGCCCATAAAATATCGAGTGTAAAAACTTCTCCATTTCCTAACAAAGCATAAGGGAATCTTTTATAATAAAGAACTCTTTCATTTTCTAAAGATTCTCTAAAAGAAGCCTTAATTTGTAAGCCTTTTATCAAATGGAGTTTTTTAGAATCTTCAGCAATGATAACGCCAACTTTTGGGTTGCATTTTGCAAATTGAATATGTTTGCAATCTTGCATACTTTTAAACACTAAACTAATGTATTTTTCGCAAAAAGCGTAATAACAGCTTGCAGTATAAATTTCTTGCTGATTATCTAATACACTAAGGGCTAATAAATGATTGCTGCTTACAAAATTTTTTATTTTTGCATCCATTGAGGTGGCATTATATCCAAAGAAAATTAAGGATTTTTTAAATTATACTTTCATTGTATTGTTAAAAGGGTAGTAACTAAAACCCCTACTAACTCTTACTATCTACACTAAACAATATTAAATCCTAATAAACCAGTTCTAACTAAGAATAAAACCTTAACTACTCTTATTTAAACTATATAAATTAATCCTTTATACATTTAAACCTAACTACCCTTACTCTTTATACTGAATCTTTTTAAATCTATTTAATCTTCATTAACTAAACCTTTTAACTTTATTAAATCTATGAAAACTTATTAATTTATTTATTAAAAATCTTATTAACCCCTACTAAAAACTTTAAAAGAATAATAAATAACAAATAAAGGTTTCAAATAAAACCTTTAGTAATGCTTATAATATTAGACAAACCAACCAACCCTTAAGGGATAGGTAGGTAGGGGTAGTGTGTGGATATAGTGTAGTGGCTAGGTTTTTTTAATCTTTATCTTTGGTGTGTGTTGGCTTGGAGAGGGGTAATCATTATCTTTGGTATAGTGTATTAGCTCTAGTAACTAGGGTTTTTAAGTGTTGTCTTTGGTGTGTTGTGTTGGCTGTTCTTTTTAGGCATTTTTATTTTTATTTAGTGTAGTATCTAGGTTTTTAATCTTTATCTTTGCTATGCTGTGTGGGTGTATTGTGTTATTGGTATAGTAGCGTTATCTGTGGTTTCTTTATCTTTACTTTGTATGAGAATAACTAAGAGTAAATAAACCAACCAACCCTAACCAACCAAAGAATAACCAAAACTAAAGTTTTCTTATATACAATGAAAGAAAGCTTGATTGAAACTAAATAAACCTAAATAAACCTTAAGATAAAAGAATCTTATAAAACCTACCTAAAC
>NZ_JRPC02000134.1 GCF_000765745.2 Helicobacter apodemus | reverse complement strand
TTTAAATCGAAGTAATTTAAAGAACAAACTTCTATTTTATCGCACTTTAAAGCACTTCGCTTTTAAAATTTGCACTTTGAAATAAAACTACCCCCTATACTTATATAGGGTATGTTTATCAAAATATCTTTAATAGTTTTCTTACTGTTAATGCTTCTTATCCCTCACTTTTTACAATAAAACAAAAAATTCAATCTTTAAAACTTCTTAACTTATCTAATGATAGTTTTTCTATTAATCCCCGCCCTCTAGGTGCCTCCTCCCGCATTAAATCTCATCTTTCTTATAAACTAGGACAAGCTTTGATTTTAAACTCTAAAAGCCTATGGGGATATATAAGAATG
>NZ_JRPC02000133.1 GCF_000765745.2 Helicobacter apodemus | reverse complement strand
ATTAGGGGAGGTGGGTTAGTTTATTTGGTGGGGTGTAGTGGTGGCTGTTCTTTATTAGGCATTTTTATTTAGTGTAGTAACTAGGTTTTTAATCATTATTTTTGTTGTTGTGTGAGTAAGACTAAATAAAAGTAAATAACACTAAACAAACCTAAGTCTTAATAAACCCAACAAACCAACCCTAACAAACCAACCAACCCAACAACCTAACAACCCTAACCAACCAAAACTAAATAAAAGTAAGTAAAAATAAAACCCTTAAAGGATAAAGTAAGTAATACTAACTAAAAGTAAGTAAAAGCACTAAGCTTTATTGACTCTTAATCATTATCTTTTTAATTCTAAG
>NZ_JRPC02000132.1 GCF_000765745.2 Helicobacter apodemus | reverse complement strand
GGAGTAGGCTGTAAGCAAGTATATTTACCTCATTTATTCTCTCATTATTATTCAATCTCTTTTTTAAAGTAGTCTATAAGCATAAGCTAAAAGATGATTTCCATTAAAAATTAGTAATTAAAACTTAACAAAAGGAGCTAAAATGGCTAAAGTCAAAGCAGGACAACAAGAACAAGAAATTGTTGAAACAAATAATCAACCCATAAGACCTACACAAAATAATAATCCACCATCAAGACGAAGTATTATTGAAGCAAATCAAAAACGCAAAATGGCAATCATTGAAAAGAATATTAATGCAGAAGTCTTTATCCTTAAGTCTTTAAATGCTATAAAAATCTTTAAAGAATTAAG
>NZ_JRPC02000025.1 GCF_000765745.2 Helicobacter apodemus | reverse complement strand
TCATCATTAAAGAAAACATTAAATCACTGATACAAAGATTAAGTTTTATTAATGGACTTCTTAAAGAAAATTATTAAAACTAATGCGACACAGCCTAATATAACAAAGATTAGATTAAGTATATCACTATTAAATCTAATACTCATCATTAGGAATGTTAAGAGTAAATAAGCATAAAATCGCTTGTAAGTAAAATCATCTAAATGGCATAAAACATACAACGAAAATAGAGAATAAATATAAAGCATTATATTAGCTATATCCGTTATTAAGGTTGGTTCATGCATACAATTACCAGAATTTCCAAGGTCGCCCAGAATAAACAGGATCTTTTGGTCCTGGAGCATTTAAATAAGTCAAATTAGTAAATGTTAGACCCATTCCAACCCTTAACGCCAACAATGGCAACCAAGCTCCCTCTGTGGTTTTCATCTCTTAATCAGAGAGGGCTATTAACTCTAAAGGTTTAGAATCTTTTATAAAAAGGGATTCTATTTCTTGTTGTGTAAAATTGCTATCTTGTGCGAAAGTCAAAGTAGAAAGAAAACCAATAAAGATTAAAAAACTAAATATTGTCTTTTTCATAATGAACCCTTTAAAATGTAATTTTTAATAAAACTATTCTATTTTTAACGATATTAAAATAATCTTAAGGTGAGAAAGGGAATTAAAAATAGAATGATATTAAAGTATAAAAAGTAACAATATTTTAGAAAAGAAATTCTGTCCATATAGGACAAAAGAAACCAAATACTAAAAATAAAGAATTATCTATCCAGCTATAAAATCTATAAAAATAACTTCTATTGCCTTGCACGATAAAAAACTTAGTATGGGCTTTGTAGTGATAGCATAGAAAGATAAGGATACCTTCTAACATAATAATTAGCATTCCAAGAAGTTGCCACCATTTGGTATCAAAGAAGATAAGGGAGATGATTAGCAAAAGAGTTTCGATACCCATTAAAACATAAAATATTTTCCGACTACTTGCAGAAAATTTTCTATAAGTTATAAATAATTCTATATACATCCAAGTAAGCCTTTAAGCCTTAGGAATTCAAAAATATTGTATCTAATAACCCTCTAAGTGTTTGCTTACCTTTCATTCTAAAAATCCTAATCACAAAGAATCTATGGCAACTCTGCTCTATATAACAAAGCATAAGTATGCTAAAAACAATGGGGATAGGCAACACAAACAATATATATTTCACACGAATCCCATAATAAAGTGCATAACAAACAAGTCCTAAAACTACAAGCCCAAAGTTAAAAAGTGTGATACTCCATACCACAAGCCTTGTAGAAAGAATAATAGGCTTTTTATTTAGCATTTTTTATCATCTCCAATATTGAAATCTTTGGTTTTTTACTAAGCATTTTATTTCCTAGATGAATTTCTTTTAAAAAGCTTACTATGGGACAAAAAACCAAAAGGCACCAATAAAACAAGGAACTATCCAATCATAGTAAAAAACATAATAGAAGCCATCTTAATCAAGTAATGCCATTAATAATATTGTAAGCCCCACAAAACATAGGTTTATAAGAATATAACCTGACGCTTTAGGGGGATATTGAAAATTATTTTTATAAAGCCATTCTACAGAAAAATAGCGAGGTGCTTCATTTTTATAAAACCAATAAAGACAAACAAATATTAATAGCACGACAATAAGGGTTATTATACTATGCCACAAACTAGCTTTTTGATAAGGATAAAACCATAAAGTAACAATCCCAATAATGGCATAACCACTCAATAGGATATATAAGCGAGTATTTTTATGATTATTTTTCACTAAGCCCTACCATCCCACTCTTGTTACAAATTTTCCAGCACCAACTCCACCAATTACTCCTATGGGTGTTCCCAATCCCATTCTAATAGCACCAATAGGGTTTCTACCAAACCATATACCTCTCACAGCCCCTAATGCTACAGCTCCCCCAAAACTCCACCAATTCCAACCTTGATTCCTGCCAATTTGGTATCCAATATTTTGTATCCCTCCATAGACTCCGCCAATAAGACCTGCACCCATAAATGGCAACCAAGCTCCCTCTGTGGTTTTCATCTCTTAATCAGAGAGGGCTATTAACTCTAAAGGTTGAGAATCTTGTATAAAAAGTGATTCTATCTCTTGTTGTGTAAAATTGCTATCTTGTGCGAAAGTCAAAGTAGAAAGAAAACCAATAAAGATTAAAAAACTAAATATTGTCTTTTTCATAATGAACCCCTTAAAATGTAATTTTTAATAAAACTATTCTATTTTTAACGATATTAAAATAATCTTAAGGTGAGAAAGGGAATTAAAAATAGAATGATATTAAAGTATAAAAAGTAACAATATTTTAGAAAAGAAATTCTGTCCATATAGGACAGAATAAACAAAAAATAATGGATAAAAATCGCTTTTTTCTTTATCAGGATAACTTACATTTATCAATATTCATCAAAGAGTATTTAATTAAGATCAACAAAATATTGCCTTACAACAATTTAAGAATAGAAATATGTAAAAATAACATAGGGCATGGATTAGAAATCCCCACAAAACTTAATAAGTCTATCAAGATATTTTAACTTTAAATTTCAAAAATTTTTGCCCAAAAACTATAAATACATTTTTGTTTCTATGATAAGATTATTAAAATTTATTTTTGAAAGGAATATTCTATGAATATAACAAGGAGGGACTTCTTAAATGGTATGGCTGTTGCGGTAGTTGCTGGTATGTCTCCACTAGAATTACTCTATGGTAAGGAGCAAGCAACGCATATAAACCAAAAAATTCTCTATCAAGATAATGTCTATCCCCCCTCTCTAACAGGACTTAGAGGAAGCACAAATGAAAGTTATGAATTTGCACATATGCTACGTGATGGAGAAAAATTTGATTTTAATTCCCTTACTATTGAAGAAAATTATGATTTAATTGTTGTTGGTGCAGGAATTAGTGGTTTATGTGCGGCTTGTATTTATCAAGACAAAGCAGGAAATAAGAAAAAAATCTTAATTCTTGATAATCACGATGATTTTGGCGGACACGCAAGAAGAAATGAGTTTCACTTAAAAGATAGGATGATTTTAAGCTATGGGGGAAGTGAATCTCTGCAGTCTCCAAAAACACTTTATTCGCAAGAAGTTATAGAATTTTTGGATGGTTTAGGGATTAATATTGATGATTTAGCTAAAAAGTTTAATGTTAATTTTTATCCTGATTTAAATTTAAGTCGTGGCGTTTATTTTAATAAAAAAGATTTTGGGCAAGATAAAGTAGTAAGTGGGAATCCTCGCAGAATCATTTGTGATGATATTCCAAAAGATAGAATTAATGGTAGATCCTATAAAGACTTTATCAATGATTTTCCTATGCCTAAAAAGGATAGAGAAGATTTAATCGCTTTTCACGAAAACCCTAAAGATTATTTAGAGGGTATGAATGAAAAACAAAGGATAAAATACATTACTACGACAAGTTATAGAAACTTTTTAAGGGATAAAGTTAAACTATCCCCCATAGCTATTTCTTTCTTTGAGGGAATGACGGACGATTTTTTAGCTCTTGGGATTGATTCTATCTCTTGTGAGGATGCTAGAGGGTCATTTTTACCCGGTTTTGATAATCTAAAACTTCCTCCTTTAGATAAAGCAGCAGAAGCAGAAATTAATGAACCCTATATTTATCATTTTCCAGATGGAAATGCGAGTATTGCAAGATTAATGGTAAGAAAGCTAATTCCTGCTATAGCACCTGGAAAAAGTGCTGAGGATGTAATTTTGGCAAAATTTGATTATTCTAAACTTGATTTACCCCAATCTCCAACAAGAATCCGATTAAATAGCACGGTTATTAATGCAAAAAATACTAAAGATGGTGTGCTAGTAACTTATGCAAGTGGAATTGATAAAAAACTCCATAAAATCTTTGCAAAAAAAGTAATTATGGCAAACTACAATAGCTCTATCCCTTACATTATCCCTGATATGCCCAAGATTCAAAAAGCAGCACTTTCTTTATGCGTTAAAACCCCTTTAATTCACACAAAAGTGATTATTAGCAACTGGGAACCTTTCATTAAACTAGGGGTGCATGAAATTTATTCTCCAAAAATGTTTTATGCTAGAACTAAATTAGATTATCCCGTTAACATGGGTAATTATGAGCATCCAAAAGATCCTAAAAAGCCTATTTGTCTCCATATGGTTGGTTCCCCTATGGTATTAAATCAAGGGATTACCGATGGTGATACAATGGATGCTAGAGAGCAATCAAGGTTAGCACGTCATCAACTCTTTAATATTCCTTTTTCAGATTTAGAAAAAATGACTAGAGAGCAATTGCAAAGTATGCTTAATAAAACAGGATTTAATCACCAAAAAGATATTCTAGCCATTACGCTTAATCGTTGGGGGCATTGTTACTCTTACACACTAAACACACTTTATGATAATGAAGAAGAAAGTGAAAAAGCCATACTAGAAGCAAGAAAACCTTATGGAAACATTACTATTGCAAATTGCGATGCAAATTGGGATGCCTATGCTCACGTAGCCATTGAACAAGCAATGAGAGCCGTAGAAGAATTAGGATAGCTCTTGATTCTTTTTTGCGAAGTTTTACTCTTTCAATATCAAGACTATATAAAAAATCCAAGCTTTGTGTGTGATGAAAGATACAAAAAATTGCTTAATAGCAATAATAAATAAGAGGAGAAAATATTAAGAGATGAGCAACTAAAACTTGAACAATGAAGCTATGGCAAAAGCAAATTAAAAATCAATAAAAACGAAATTTGTAAAGATAACCCCAAAAAGTCTAAATTAGATAGATTTAATACATTGTTACAATTCATTTAAATTTCAAATAAATTTTGGGTTTGTCGGCTACCCTCTAATAGAGAGTTAAAATATAAGATTTTACAAGTATTTTCTAATAAAGCAGTCATTTTAGAAAGGGATTGCAAATTCCGCTCATAAGCATATACTCCATAGCCTTTTATAACCATAATTTTTGTATCATTTTCCCTAAAATAACGATTAATCTCTACATCCGCCCTTTCATACCAATTATCATAATCTTTAGGATTATACACATCAAGAGTACCCAAGATTCTCGACCCAAAATAATCTTTAGGGATAATCTTATCATAACTTAAAGTATAAGCCGTAGTAAAAGGAGGCATTCCATAAGCAATATACTTAGCATTAGGGAGATTTTGATACAACAGAGAATGGATAAAAGCATCAATACTTGCTCCATTCCAACGATAATCCCTTTTATGATAAAGTGTTATTAAAGAATCCTCATTTAAATCATCAAAAATCGCTTCTTTTTTGTTGATTAAAAAATGCCCCTCTTCGAGTTTAGCAGAAATAGAACCCTGAAAGATTCCAAAAAAATTTTTTCTAAACATTGCTAAAGAAATTTTTTGAAGTTCAAGTAAAATATTTTTTTTCATTTTCTGTTCTTAATCCTCAAAAAGAATATTGACTTGACTAATAAAATCTAAGGGATCTATTTGAACCTCCTGTACTGAAAATCCAAAATGCAAATGAGGACCGCTCACTCTTCCACTATCTCCACTTAGAGCAATTAAATCTCCCTTTTTTACTCTATCGCCTGCCTTTACCTTTAAAACACTGCAATGATAATACATACTAAAAATTCCCTCTCCATGATCAATAACGACAGAATTACCCGCCAAAAATCTCTCCTTTGCAAGGACTACTTTACCATTATTGCTTGCATGAATAGGCGTTCCAATTACCGCCCTAAAATCTGTGCCACTATGATAACTGCTAACTTCACCATTAAACACTCTAGCATTACCATAAGCACTTGTTATTTTGCTTTTTATAGGATAAATAAAAGGCTCCCTCCAATAACGTGCCTTGCTATAAACTGCATAAATCCCTTGAGCTTCTTTGTATTCTCTTTGTATTCTCTCTTGATTTTCTTTATTAGGTTTTACTTTAGCAGGTGAAGCATAAATTTCCTCTTTTTTATAATCTCCCTCTTTAATCTTCAAAATTCCTCTATTTTCTAAAGGTATGCTAATGGATTTGGTGCGATAGGGAATGCTAATAAGGGAAATTTTTTTGGCAGGATTCTTAGGATGTGCCACCCAAATATAAGTTTTATTTAAAATCTTTAAAGGTTGCGGATTAGTTTCTAAAGTTTCTAAAATAATCGTCTTACCATTCTCTACAACATATTCACTCTGTGCTAAAAGCCATAAAGGTAATAACAAAATACAAACCATTCTTAGCATAATCCCTGCCTTTAGAATCAATAATATATAGTGTGAAAACCTAAAGAATATCAGAGCTTTACTTACAAAATAATTTAACAAAGTAATAAGCCCAATAAAAAGCTATTTTTAGAAATATTAAATTTATATTATTAAGAAAGTTTAGCTTATTTTGTTAATTTAATTTGACATTATAAGACTAAAGTTATATAATTTTGCTTGAATTTTGCAAGAATAATTGCTAAAATTCCCATTGAAGTTACCATTCTTAGTTTTAAGGAGTATCATTAAATGCAAGAAAATGAAAATTCATCTATAGATTCTTCACAAATACAAGAAGAATGCCAAACACAAGAAACAGAAAATGCACAAGAGGAAGATTCTCAAGAATCCCTTAAAAACAAAATTAAAGAATTAGAAGATCAATATCTCCGAACCTATGCAGATTTTGAAAACACTAAAAAACGTCTTATACGTGAAAAAGATCAAGCATTAGAATATGCTTATGAAAAAATTGCTAAGGATTTACTATCAAGCATTGATACTTTAGAGATTGCCCTAAAAAGCATTAAAGACTCTAAAGAGAATCTACAAGAAGGTGAAATTATAGAAAAAATTGAGGAGGGCATTGCATTAACCTTAGACAATCTTTTAAAAACTCTTGCAAAACACGGGATTGAGCCAATCCTTGCTAGTGGAGAATTTGACCCTAATTTCCACGATGCGATTATGCAAGTGCAAAGTGATACACACAAAGCAGGAGAAATTGTTGCAGAGATGCAAAAAGGGTATAAATACAAAGAAAGAGTGCTAAGACCTTCAATGGTTAGCATAGCAAAAGCTTAAATTAAAAGAAAGGATATATTATGGCAAAAGTATTAGGAATAGACTTAGGAACAACTAATTCAGCGATGGCGGTTTTTGAAGGCAATGAATCAAAGATTATTGCTAACAAAGAGGGAAAAAACACTACTCCATCGGTAGTGGCTTTTACCGATAAAGGAGAGATTCTAGTAGGAGATCCCGCTAAAAGACAAGCTATCACCAATCCGGAAAAGACTATTTATTCTATCAAAAGAATTATGGGACTTATGAGTAATGAAGAAAAAGCACAAGAAGCCAAAAAGAGACTTCCTTATAAAGTCGTAGATAGAAATGGTGCTTGTGCGATTGAAATTGCGGGGAAAGTTTATACACCTCAAGAAATTTCTGCAAAAATTTTAATGAAATTAAAAGCTGATGCAGAAAGTTATCTAGGAGAAGAAATTACAGAGGCTGTTATTACTGTGCCTGCATATTTCAATGACGCACAACGAAAAGCTACCAAAGAAGCTGGAACGATTGCGGGACTAAATGTTTTAAGAATCATCAATGAACCAACTTCTGCAGCTCTTGCTTATGGGCTTGATAAAAAACATTCCGAAAAAATTGTAGTTTATGACTTAGGTGGTGGGACTTTTGATGTTACAGTGCTAGAAACTGGGGATAATGTAGTAGAAGTCTTAGCAACAGGTGGAGATGCTTTCTTAGGTGGTGATGATTTCGATAATTGTATTATTGATTGGGCTGCAAGTGAGTTTGAAAGCGAAAATGGGATTAATCTCAAAAATGATGTTATGGCATTACAGAGATTAAAAGAAGCCGCTGAAAATGCCAAAAAAGAATTAAGTAGTGCTCAAGAGAGCGAAATTAATCTCCCTTTTATCACCGCAGATTCTAGCGGACCTAAACATTTAGTCAAAAAACTTAGTCGTGCGAAATTTGAATCCCTTATTGAAAGCTATATTGACCAAACCATCAACAAAATTGGCGATGTAATAAAAGATGCGGATTTAAGCAAAGGTGATATTGCAGAAGTCGTTATGGTAGGAGGTTCTACAAGGATTCCAAAGGTGCAAGATAGAGTTAAAGACTTTATTGGCAAAGAGCTTAATAAATCTGTGAATCCTGATGAAGTCGTAGCCATTGGTGCGGCTATTCAAGGAGGTGTTTTAAAAGGTGATGTTAAAGATGTTCTCTTACTTGATGTTACCCCTCTTAGTTTAGGCATAGAAACTTTAGGCGGAGTGATGACAAAAATCATTGAAAGAGGCACAACCATCCCTGTTAAGAAAAACCAAGTATTCTCAACTGCTGAAGATAATCAACCAGCTGTTACTATCCAAGTCTTACAAGGAGAGAGGGAATTAGCAAGAGATAATAAAGTATTAGGGAATTTTGAATTAAGCGGAATTCCAGCAGCTCCTAGAGGTGTGCCACAAATTGAAGTAACTTTTGATATTGATGCTAATGGTATTTTAACCGTATCGGCTAAAGACAAAGCAACCGGAAAGGCTCAAGAAATTAAAATCACAGGCTCTAGCGGATTATCTGATAGTGAAATAGAAAAAATGGTTAAAGACGCTGAATTAAATAAAGAAGATGACCAAAGAAAAAAAGAAGTGATTGAAATTAGGAATCAAGCCGATAGCCTAGTTTATCAAACACAAAAAAGTCTTGATGAGATGAAAGATAAAATTGATACTGCAGAAGCAGAAAAAATACAAAATGCCATTAGTGCATTACAAGAAACATTGAAAAATGATAATGCCACAAAAGCAGAAATTGAAGCAAAAATCAAAGAGCTTACTGAAGTAAGCCACAAACTTGCTGAAGCCATGTATCAAAAAGATAATCTCAATCAACAAGCTAACCCGCAAAATAACAAGAAAAAAGATGACGATGTAATCGATGCAGAGGTTGAATAAACCCTGCAAAGAAACAAAAGATTCTTAGTAACTATCTATTCTAACAACCCATAAAATGGCTTATTGACCTATAAGGGAATCGTCAGCAGGAATTATTTGTATTGATGGTAAGCCCAAATCTTGAGGTGGAATAAATCCAAAATAATATTTACAATCCACACTGGCGATATACTCAAAAATATCTCTAAACTCTGTCCTTTCAAAGGAAGTATTTAACCAATAGATATATTCTACCTCGATATTAAGAGGAGATAAGAGTTTTTCATATTGTTTTTTGTAAAAATCGCAAATTGACAATTTGTATAAATCTGCTTAAAATCCAAATAATGTGTGGGTTGAAAAGAAAAATTTCGGAATCTATTATTAATAATATAAAAAGTGTTACCAACATAAATACTATCATCGGGCAAATAGACTTGAGAAGCTCTACCACCCCAATAGACATTTTTAGTCACTAAGAATAAATAGAAATTATTTTGTTTGTAAATTTGCGCAATGACTTCTTTTTTATCAGGCATAAAAACAGAGATATAAAAAGCACCACTAATATCTGGGAGGCTATTTTCTACTTTATATCCACTTTGTGCTAAATAAGTCGCTAAATCTAGCTTAAGTTCATTAATGCTTACCATTAGCTTTATATGTAAAGGCATTATCCCCCGCTTAATATTTGCTTAAAAACAGATATTTTTAGCGATAAGCTACCTATCTAAACCCCATCTCCCTTTGGCTATCAAAATTACTATTCATCTCTCTTTTAATCTCTGTGATAAAACTCTCTATAGTAAAAAGTGGCTTTTTGGAACTTGCAACATTATAAGCGGTATTTTTAACCACCAAAGCAATCTGTCCTCCAGTAAGTGCAAATTCCGCTAATTTTTTTGCATTAAAGTCTTTTTCAAAAGGTGCATTTTTAGGTAAAAGCCTCTCCCATAACAATACCCTCTCTTCAAAATTAGGCTTTTTGAAAGCAATCTTATAATTAAAGCGTCTAGAAAATGCTGTATCAATGGTTTCTAAAAGATTGGTAGTAGCGATTAAAATCCCATCAAAATGTTCAATTTGTTCTAAAAAAATGTTTTGCATTTGGTTATGCATTTTCTCCGCTCCACCCCCGCTTGAAGTTGTCCTAGTGCTTAAAAACTGGTCAGCTTCATTTAGCAATAAAACTGGTGATAATTTACTCTTTAGGCAAATATCTTGATAAGTTTCAAAAATCTTACGAACATTTTTTTCACTCTCCCCTACATACATTGATAAAATCTTCGAACAATCAAAGCTCAACACAGGTTTTTTAAACGACTTGGCAAGGGCTAGAGCAGTGAGAGTTTTTCCTGTCCCTGCGGGTCCATAAAAAATGATTTTTGCTTCAATACCGCGACTTTTTTCCTTAATCCCCCATTGTTTTAGAAGTTTTAAAACTTCTATATTAACTTGCTTTAACAAAACCTCTAAAGTGTCTCTAGTCTCTTGGTTTAATACGACTTTATTAAGTGAGATTTTAGGTTTTAAATATTCAAAAATCTCCTGCTCTTTAACTAAAGATTCTAAACTAATCCTTTGTTTTTTAGTATCCGCTTGTATATGTGTGATTTTTTTTAAAATACCATCGGGGATAAAAAATGTACGAGATACTCCCCCAAAGGGATTAAAAATCTCATCATAATCAATAAAACCCTTTTGGACTAGCTTACTCCCATCATCTAATAAAGAGCGATTCTTTATCCTTTCATAATCATTAATGCTTACCAAATTAATTAAAGAGTTTAAATCCCTAACCTCTGTTTCTTTTCCGGAATATTCCTCTTTTAGCAATGCTAAAAATAATATTTTTTCTTCTTTATTAAAATTATTTTCCCTAAAAAGCTCCTCTAAGGGTAATTTTTCTTTAGTGATTTTTACCCTTAATTCTATCCTTTGTTGTAGTAATTGCGACTTTTGTAACATTTTATTTAATAAAGGTGAGGGTTTTTTGTCGTTTTTTAAAGGCATTAATCCCCATAAAACTTGAATGAGTAAAAATTGGTCTTTTAGGTATTCTAAATGATTAGCATAAGGGATACTTTGGGGCAATTTTGGATTAATACTACCTCCTTCTAAAATTTTCAAAAAATTTGAACTCAAAGAAAAGCTTACATTAATAAGCTCTAATAAAATAATCTCTGCCCCAGCACTTTTTAAAAAATTATTTTGCGTAATCCATCCTAATTCTAAAAGATTTTTAAAATAAGGCAAGTATTTAAGAATTTCATATTCTTTAGGTGCAAAAAGAAAATTAATCATATCAATACATAAAATCTCATCATTACCCTTTAAAACCTCACCACACATATAACGCAAAATTTCTACCTCCTCTTTGGAGCATTTTAAATAGGGGAATAATGTGCTTTTAGTAATAGGCTCAGTTTGCATAAAATTGAGTAAAGGCTTCATCAAGTTTTCCTTGTGTTTAAAATGCAGGCAATAGGTATAAGGGCTTAATAGAGTGACTAAAATAGTCGCTATTTAATATTTGAGGAAAGGTATATTCTGCCTCTTCCCTTAGCTCTTCAAAATTTTCCAAAAAAATTTCACCATTTTTACGGACAAAATAACTCTTTCCATAAGCCCTAATAGGAGAATTTCCATTAAAATCAAATCCGCTTGCTGCTAAAATCTCTACCCCCTTAGTCATCGCTAAAGTTTTAGCAAAAATATAAACCAATTTTAATGCCATAAAACTTCCAGGACCATTAATGAAAAAAAGTGTTTGGATTTTTGGGTATTTATCACATACTTTGACAAACAAAGGCAAAAGACAATCACTTAATTGCCCTTCCATTTGAAAAGATTCTAAGAACCTCTGTTTATCATAAACCCCTATTTTTAGAGGCTTACTAGTAGAAAAAACTAAGAGATTATATTCTTTCATAAGCATAATCATAAGTTTGTTCAATATCGCCTAATTCCATAATTTCATAAGACTTATCCTCGCTAAGGAGCTTTTTCGTGAGGAGATGATTAAGTTTATGGCTCCCCGCATAAGAAATATAAGCCCCCAAAAGAGGGATTCCAAGCAAGGACATATCCCCAATAGCATCTAAAATCTTATGGCGAACAAACTCTTCTTTATAACGCAACCCCCCCTGATTTAATATTCCATTCTCATTAAGCACAATAGCATTATCCAAAGACCCCCCCAATGCTAAACCTTTAGAGCGTAAATACTGAACTTCTTTTAAAAATCCAAAAGTCCTAGCTCTTGCAATCTCTTCTTTATAGTTTTTTGTAGAAAAATGAAATTTATATTTTTGTGTCCCAATAGCGGGATGTGGAAAATGAATAGAAAAGTCAAAAATACATTCTTTATTAGGCTCTAAGCGGACAAATTTATCATTATCTTTAACCTCAATAGGTTTTTTGATTCTTAGAATCTTTTTATTAGAATTTTGTTGCTCTATCCCTGCTTCTTCTAAAAGCATGCAATAACCAATACTGCTACCATCCATAATAGGCACTTCTTCATTATCTAAAACAATCCTTAAATTATCAATCCCATAAGAATGCACCGCAGAGAGCAAATGCTCAATAGTAGAAACCCTATATCCATCTTTGGCGATCACTGTTGCCATAGTTGTATCTACTACGCTCTCTGGCTTTAAAGGGATATTAACACCCACATCATTACGAAAAAAGTGAATTCCGCTATTTTCTGGAAGTGGCTCTAAACGCATCTTCACAGGCACACCCTTATGCAAACCAATGCCAACAACTTCCACCGCTTTTTTAAGTGTTTGCTCTCTCATTACAAATCCTCTATTATAATTTCATTATTCTTCTTATAAATTTTTTTAGCTCCATCGCTGAATTTTTGTTTTTCAATAACCTCGCCACCAAAGACGATATTTCCTTGCTTAAGTGAGGTAATAATAAGATACTCTCCATTACAAGAAATATCTCCATTAACTTCCCCAAAGGCTTGAATATTCCCTTGAGATTGTATCAAAGCACCACTATTAATGCGTCCAAAAATAGTAATATCACCCTCATTCCTAACCTCCTCTCCACTTCGTATAGTTCGGTGAATAACAAGCGTATTGACTTCTTTTTGTGAAGAGGTTTTTTCTACTATTTCTATTTTAGAGAGTTCTTTATTATTTTTTGAATCCCTTAAATTTAAGCCTCTTTTATAAGATTGTTCAAAGAAATTAATTTCTTTAGAACATAAGAATTTCCTTAATTCTTCACTTAAAATGTAAGTAAAGACCAACAAAAAACCCTGCAAAAAAATAGAATTTTTATTTAAATACTCCATAATTTCCTTATCTTCTCCTTGTGAGCACACAAAAACCTTTAAATTCTTTTGTCTTATTTGGAGCATCATTATTCCTATAAATTGTTAATAATCCCTTTAGCTTCAGCAATAACTTTTGTAATATTATTTTCAATCCATTTTGAATCCATCCATTCAGCTACCCATACTTCATGCCCCTGGACTAAAACTCCAAAATGCAAATGATCGCCTAATGATAAACCTGTGCTACCTGTATTGCCTATAATAGCTCCTCTCTCTACCCTATCACCAATTCCTACTAAGGGCTTTGTTAAATGTGCATAAATAGAGGACAACCCAAGACCATGATAAAGCACTAAAGTATTTCCATTAATCCCAACAAAGGCATCAAGGACAACCTCGCCTTGATTACTTGAAATTATAGGGGCTTGTTTAACACTTGCTAAATCTAAACCCATATGGTGAGAATAACTCACGACTTCCCCTTGATAAACAAAAGTGCGATGATCCCCAAAACTAGCCATTACTGCAGCATTTTTAAGGGGAGAGAAAGCATAGATTTGAAAATCTTCTATTTTTTCTAAGGGAAAATTAGTCGCCGCTTGCATAATATATTTTTCGCTATAGCTCCTTATATCCTCATTAATATATTTAAAAATAGAAACTTTATCAACAAAACTCGTTAAAGTTCTCTCTCCTATCTCCTCTACTAAACTTGAAATTTTGCCATCAATAAAAGAATCGGTTAAGGAAATAGTAGTTTTTTTATATTCTTTTTTAACTGCAAAAAAATTAATAGAAGCAATACTTACATTACCTGCTGTATCACTAGCATAAATCTTTGCATTAAAAGTTGGATTATTTTTAGGCCAAGCCAATAAAGAAATATAATACCCCTGTTTGTAAAATGGTTGCGGAATGAATTCATTTTCTCCATTAGAGATTCTAATTTTGTCTAAATTCTCATCTTCAGCCCTAAAAATCACTAAAGCACTCCCACCTTGTGTAATCCTATAAGAATTAGATACAACCGCTAATTGTGGCTTTTTAGTATCTATTAAAATAGGAATATTCTCTAAAGTTTTATTGCCACTAAAAAAGTTCCATTTGCTCTTATCAGTTACTTCAACAATAAGATTTAAAGATTGAATATCTTTTGTAGAAATATTTGGCTTCTCTATAGCAAGACAAATGCCATTCTCTACTTCTTGATTCACAAAAGAACATTCGCTTAGAGAAGCCATTTTAGCCAACAAAAAATGTTTTTTTGAATCTATTTCATAAGATACTTTATGATCCTTAATACCCGTATCATCCTTTAAATAAATAAAAAAATCTCCATTGAGATTCCAGCTAGGGTTTAAGGAGGTTTTAACCACTGGTTTATTTCTTTCAAAATCCTTAGAAGAAAGTATAAAAAGCCCTCCTCCTAAAAAGAAAATAATAAGGATTAATCCGATAATTTTTACAAAACCACTTTTTGATTGCACTTCCATAGTCATTCCTAATTTTAATCATTTCGACGAATTATAGCTCAAATACCTAACTTTTGGGTATAATTTATATGGATTTTTCGTTAATTCAGGGTTTCACTCTTGCAATAATTTTAGCAAAATTCATTAAAAAGGTCTTATCATTAATTTTTTTACTCTCCTCTATCAAGCCCTAAAAGCAACAAGTGCTGAAGAAAAATGTGTTCTTGTGCAAGATATTTACACGCATTTTTATTCACTAAAATTTGTCGATGAACCCATCTTACTGCTTCAAAAGCCTACTTTTGCGAACTTTTGCACTATTCTCCCAAAACATAAAGTCCCGCAAGGAAAAGTTTTAAAAACAGATTTAAATTTTGCACATCTTTTACACTCTATTGCACACATTGAATTTTGTGCTATTGATTTAGCCCTTGATTGTGCGTATCGTTTTAGAAATTTACCCTTACAATATTATTTTGATTGGATAGAGGTTGCTAAAGAAGAAGTGCAACATTTCTTAGCATTACAACACCTTTTAAATCTCTTAGGGTATCAATATGGAGATTTTGGAGTGCATACCACACTCTTTGATTGTATGCAAAATTGTAATATCTTGCTTGATAGAATAGCTATAATTCCTAGAGGTATGGAAGCCATTGGATTAGATGTTAATCCTTTTCTTTGTGCAAAAGTTAATGCTAGCAAACACCCCATTAAAGAGGAATTATTAAAAGTTTTAAACACTCTTTTAAAAGAAGAAATCTCCCATGTATCTAAAGGAGACAAATGGTTTCATTATTGTTGCAATGTAGAAAAAATCCCGATTAAGGAACATTCTAAAACATATTTTGATATTTTGCAAAAGCATCATTTTTCTTTCCCTAAAGCAAATTCCCTATTAAATGCTAAAGCACGTCTTAAAGCAGGATTCACACAAGAAGAAATAGAATATTTAGAGCAAAATCACTTAAAAAATATCCAGATAAAATAAACATGCCACACCTAAAAGAATCCTATAGATTCCAAAAGGGATAAAGTTAAAACGGGCAATAAATCCCAAAAAAAGCTTCACCGCTATTAAAGCGGCAAAAAAGGCTACAACAAACCCAATAAGAAGCAATAACAAATTATCCTTATTCAAAAGCTCATAATTTTTATATAAACTATAACCACTTGCAGCCATCATAGCAGGAAGTGCTAATAAAAACGAAAATTCTGTAGCTACTCTCCGATTACAACCTAGGAGCAACCCACCAATAATAGTAGCCCCACTCCTTGAAGTTCCAGGTATCAATGCTAAAGCTTGAAAACACCCAATCCATAAAGCTTGTTTATAAGAAATTTGCCAGATTGCTTGAATATAATGATCTTTTTCTTTATAAAAAATCTCCACTACAATAAAGACAATTCCTCCTATAATTAACATAATAGCAACTATTAGGGGATTAAAAAGGGATTTAATAACATTATAGAAGAGAAAACCCAAAATCCCAACAGGTAAAAAACCTATTATCAATTTCAGCCATAAATCCAAACTATTCTTATAAAGCTTTTCCCAAAAAACAAAAACAACGGCTAAAATAGAACCCAATTGAATAACAATTTCAAAAACCCGATGAAAAGAATCTTCAGGGATTCCCAATAACTTTGAAGTCAAGATTAAATGCCCTGTTGATGAAATAGGTAAAAACTCTGTTAGCCCTTCTATTATTCCTAAAGTTACAGCATTAATAAAATCCATTTTCTACCTTGTGTAAATGTGTAAAAATGTGAGAATTCTAACACATTTAAAAAGTTTTACAAAATATTCAAGCATAGAATAAAAAAATAAAGTATAAAATAAGCAATTGACTTCAATTTGGGAGTTCTTATGTTTAAAAGAATTTTAATCGCTAATCGTGGTGAAATTGCTGTAAGGATAATCCGTGCCTGTAATGACTTAAGCATTGAATCTATTGCCATTTATTCACACGCTGATAGAGAAAGCCTACATGTTAAAATGGCAACTCATACTTATGCCATTAGCGAAGATCCTATTAAGGGCTATTTAAACCCTGATTTAATCATTGAAGCTGCTAAAGCACTTGAAGCCGAAGCTATCCATCCCGGATATGGCTTTTTAAGCGAAAATGCACTTTTTGCCAAAAAGGTAAAAGAGGCAGGGTTAGTATGGATTGGTCCAAATAGTGAAGTTATCGCTAAAATGGGGGATAAAAATGCAGCTAGGAATTTAATGGTAGCCAATGGAATTCCTGTAGTCCCCGGCACTGAACCCCTTAATACTTTAAGTATGTATGAAATTTATAAAATTGCTAATAAAATTGGCTATCCTATTATTCTTAAAGCAAGTAGTGGTGGAGGTGGTAGAGGGATACGCGTAGTGTGGAAGGAAGAAGAATTAGAAGCCTCTTTTAATGCTTGCAAAAGAGAAGCTCTAACTTTCTTTAAAAATGACGATGTTTTTATGGAGAAATATATCCAAAACCCCCGCCATATCGAATTTCAAATTTTAGCCGATAATTATGGCAATGTTATTCATCTTTTAGAAAGGGATTGCTCCATCCAAAGACGGCATCAAAAACTCATTGAAATTGCACCTTGTCCGACTATTAGCTCTGATTTAAGACGTAGAATGGGTAGTGTCGCTGTTGCAGCGGCAAAAGCAGCAAAATATACAAATGCAGGAACTGTAGAATTTTTAGTCGATGATGGCAATGATTTTTATTTTATGGAAATGAATACAAGAATCCAAGTCGAACACGGAGTAACAGAGGAAATTACGGGTTTAGATTTAATCGCTAGGCAAATTAGAATCGCAAGTGGGGAGATTTTAGATTTAACACAAAGTGATATTCACGCTCAAGGCTATGCCATTGAAGCTAGGATTAATGCAGAGGATGTGCATAATGATTTTATACCCAATCCCGGGACTATTACTGCTTATTACCCCTCACTTGGTCCTTTTGTCCGCGTAGATAGCTATATTTATAAAGATTTTACTATTCCTCCATTTTATGATTCAATGGTGGCAAAGCTCATTGTCAAAGCTGGAACCTATGATTTAGCCATCAAAAAACTTCATCGTGCTTTAAATGAGTTTAAAATACGCGGGGTGAAGACTACCATTCCTTTTCTTATTAATATTTGTAATGATAAGGATTTTAGAAAAGGCAACTTTGATACCTCTTATTTAGAAACAAAAATTAATGACTTACTACCTCAAGAAAGTTTTGATGAGAGTGATTTAATTGCAGCTATGGCTGTTGCTTTAGTTAGCAATTTTGAAGAATAATCCTTTCATTTCATCTTTAAACTACAGATTGCTCTTTAAAGATTCCTCTTACATAGCCTTGACCCTCCCATTCTTGTATTCCAAGGGATACAAAATTCCATAAACTCTAGCTAAAAGCAAATGCCTTATAGGGGGATTTTAAGAATCCGCAAACGAAAAACACCATAAAGTTCTCAAATCCTCTTATTACAATACTAAAATAAACTATCACTTCTTGCAAAAGTAAAAAGCTCATAAGTCTTTTGTGTCGCGATTCTCCCTCTAGCAGTGCGTTCTAAAAACCCATTAATCAGCAAATAAGGCTCAATCACATCTTCAATCGTCCCCTCATCCTCACTCATTGCTGCTGCTAGGGTGCTAAGTCCAATAGGACGCCCCCTACTCTCACAAATAATCTTTAAAAAACGTAAATCAAGCTCATCAAAACCATATTCATTAACTCCCAATTCATTCAAGGCGTATTCAGTTCTCTCTTTGGTAATAACCCCCTCTTCTGCTACTTCTGCAAAATCTCTAACCCGCTTTAAAAGTCTCAAAGCTATTCTAGGAGTCCCTCTTGAACGTTTTGCAATCTCTAAAGCACCCTCTTTTAAACATTCCTTTTGCAGCTTAATAGAAGCGATACTAACAATTTTTGCTAATTCCTCTTGCTCATAGAATTGCATACGAAATTGCATACCAAATCTATCACGCAAAGGGTTACTAATCATCCCCGCTCTTGTTGTCGCACCAATTAGCGTAAAATGGGGTAAATCAATCTTGACCGTTTGGGCAGCTGGACCACTGCCAATAATAATATCTAACCTAAAATCCTCCATAGCTGGATATAAAATCTCTTCAATGGCTGGAGAGAGCCTATGAATCTCATCAATAAATAAAATCTCACCCTCACTTAAATTTGTCAAAATTGCGGCTAAATCTCCCGCCTTTTCAATCATAGGGGCTGCGGTAACCTTGATAGAAGTATTCATCTCACTGCTAATAATATGCGCTAAAGTCGTTTTTCCAAGCCCTGGAGGACCAAATAATAAAATATGATCTAAGACTTCTTGACGCTTTTTAGCTGCATTGATAAAAACTTGTAAATTTTTCTTTAATTTTTCTTGACCAATATAATCATCCCAAGTGGAGGGACGAAGCCTAACCTCTTCTTCATTCTCTAATGCCATTTTTTCTATTTCAACAATTCTCTCCACTTCTAAAAACTCCTAATAACTCTCATCATCATTAGGAAAATCTCCGCTCTTAATATCTCTAACATATTCTTTTAAGGCATTCCTAACAAGTTCTGCCCCTTTTAAATACTGACGCACGAATTTGGGTTTAAAATCCTCAAAAAATCCAAAAGTATCGCTCCATACTAAAACCTGTCCATCAACATCCCTACCACTTCCAATTCCAATAACAGGAATCCCAACATTTTGTGTAATTTGTCTTGCCACTTCAGCCTTAACCCCCTCTATGAGGATACTAAAGACACCACATTCCTCCATAACTTTAGCCGTTTCTAATAGCTCTTTTGCACTCTTTGTATCCTTTCCTTGAATCTTATATCCACCCTCAAATCTCACAAAATGGGGCTTCAATCCAATATGAGCCATAACAGAGATTCCATTTTTTACCAAAAACCTAACTATATCACTAGCCTCTATACCTCCTTCAATTTTCACTGCTTGGGCGTTAGTTTTTTTATAAATTTCAATACACCAAGCTAAAGTTTCTTGAGGATTCGCTAAAGCCCCAAAAGGTAAATCACACACCACTAAACTTTGCTTTGCTCCATTACAAACTGCTTGTGTGTGATAAATCATACTTTCAAAATCCGCACTTAAGGTATCACAAGCCCCAAAAAAGCTCATACGCAAACTATCCCCTACTAATATCATATCTACCTCTCCATCAAAAATCTTAGCAAAGAGGGCATCATAAGCGGTTATCATTGTAATTTTTTCTTGATTTTTCTTTTTTTTAATTTGCGTGATAGTTATAGATTTTATAGAACTTTGAATACTCATTACTAACCTCCATTTAAAAGAAAATTTTACTATATTTTAGCAAGATTTATGCTACAATCTAAGCCCTAACCTTTCAGGGGCTGATTTGAATTTCGACAGGATTTAGATGGCTCTAGCTGCATGCCAACTTGCACGAAGTTGTAAAACCCGTGCATTAAATATAAACGCAAATAACGCAAATTACGCTCCAGCTTACGCTAAAGCTGCGTAAGTTTATTTAACCTTTGGGGCTATTTTTGGTAAAGATTCTAGCTATTTTCCAAAAATATCATTTATGCTAGATGCAATCTTGCCTCGCCAAAGCAAGATGAAGTTTTGGCTGTCTTTGTGAATGATTTTAGGAAGTTTTGCTTCACAAAAAAGATTAAAACCCTAAAAAGCATGTAATCCAGCAGTGTTGGTCTAATTTTTGGACTGGGGTTTGATTCCCCACAGCTCCACCAAATCTTTATTTAATTTATTAATGCTACCTTTTGTAATTTCTTAATTAAAACATTCTTTCATTTTAAAAGAATCTTTTCTCTTGGAATGAAATTTGCTGGAATAAAAATTGTTAAATTATACATTAAGGAGGTATTATAAAAAAGTTATTTTTAACTTTATTATTAAGTTTAGGATTTATAAGCTCACTTTCTGCACAAGAATTAGATTTTATTGCTGTTGCTACTCAAGGAAAGTTTAATGAAAACTCTTTAGGCGTTAAAGCACTTAGTGATGAGGAGATGAGTAAGGTTGTGGGGGGAGCTAGAGTGCATCGAAGCATAATAAAAGATTATGGAATCGTAACAAATTATGGGCAAAAAATTTATTATACAGCTTATTATGCAGTTACGTTAGGTTATGGTGATTCTCCTTATTTTAATCTACTTCCCCATGAAATGGCTGTTGTTGCTGTTACTTATGATTTTAGAACCAATCAACCTACTTCTAAACCTCTAATAGTAAATAAATATAATCCTGCTTATACAAGAAATTTTAATTTTCCAAGCCATGTAGAATATAGGATTGACAATTATAGTCGAGCAAAAGATTGGGTGATGGATGATCAAAGGGGCAATATCGGCAAATTCATTCCAAATAAATACTATAAATAAGGAATGCTTATTGCTTACTCTTTAAATAAAAGGAGTGAGTAATGGCAAGTATTTCCAATCAATTTATCTCTTATGCAGATCGATGGTTTTTTAGTAGGTCTTTCGGTAAAGATGATATTTCTCGCATAGATAAAACCCTCTTAAACACACAAGAATCAGAACAATCTAAGATAGATAAAATTTTAGATTCTATTGAGAATTTTACATTCTATGAATATAAAGGAACAAGCTTTGATACAAGGGCAAACTACTCGCTTCAAAGCGAGGGTGCTGTTGTTGATCAAATGATTCTCTTTGGCGACATTGTTGGTAGAGAACTATCGCAAAATATAGAAATACTTGAGTATAGATTATCGCATCAACCAATAGATTATAAAACATTACCCATACCAACAGAAAGTGAGTTTGAAGATACAAAAGATAGATTATTAAGACAAATGAAAGATATTTTAAAAGAGACTTACCTTAATAAAGGTGGGGATAGTAAAGAGTTTTTGCATTTATATAATGAGGCAAATACAGTGATGAACGAGTTAGAGGCACGTAAAGAAGCTAGAAGTGAACTTATAAAGACTTTAGAGAATGCACAGAATAATCCAAAATATGCAAAAAGTCAAGAATTTTTAGATACCTTGCTTTATAGATTTCCCTTTGGCGTATCACATACTTATGAGGAATTAAAAGAGAGGGGTAAGCTTTGGCATCAGCAAGCCTCTGATGGTTCGTTTGCTATGGCTTTACGTGATTTTTTCACACTCGCAAATCAGTATGAAGCAATACCTAAATATAAACAAGATAGCATTGAGAGATCACTACAAGTTTCTGAAGCATATCTTTATAATCAAGCAGTATGGGATGGACAAAACAAACCCTATAGGATTGGAAATTTCGTTATTAGTTCCAACTATTTTAGTTCAGAAGCTTCTATTACTTACTTACCCAATAAACTTCTAACCCCTCTTACTTCTGACTTTGATAGCACACAAAGTTTCTTAGAACTCTTAGATAAAAGAGAACAATTAGAAAAACAAAATCAAGATTTAAAAGCAAAGCAAGCCCTAGAATCTTATATTGCTTATAACAAAGATTCTACCAATTCCATAATACAAACATTATTAAAGGACTCTAAAGAAGCTAAAGATGATAAAAACATTAGAGAGATTAAACAGACTATAGAGATTAAAAATATTAAAGAAGCTAGAGATACTCAAGAGATTAAGATTTCTAAAGACAATCAAGCTATTAATAAAATGTAACAATTAAAAATATTTTTAGGTTTGCACTTTTGCTATAGCTTTTTCTTTTTGTATAAGTATTAGATTTGATAGTGATATACTTTCTAATCTTTGTTATATTAGGCTGTGTTGCATTGGGTGCTTTAATCCTATTCAAAAAACCTTTCATTAGGAAACTCTAAATCTTTGATGAGGGGTTTGTTTTCCTTGTGGATTATAATTAAAGCATAGCCTCCTATTCCATCCTTATCCCAAATAGAATAAAATTCTTTCTTGGTTGCTTTATATTCTCCAAAGCTTGGATCAAGCACCCTAATAAAATCACCTTGGTAATTCACAATCACTACAAAATGCGGATATCTAGGATCATTTTCTATTTTTACAAGCAAGGGATAAGAAGTTTGTTCTAATATATCCCTAGAGAGTTGGAAGCCTTTTATATCATAGCCTAAAGTGATAGCAAGTTGTTGTAATTCCTTGAAGCTTAACATATCGGTTTTTTGCTCTAAAAGCGTTAATAGTTCTTGCTCTGTATATTGCCTAAAGACAAAAAGATTAAGCAAAGTAGCTAATGAAGAAGCCCCGCAAGATTCCTCAAAATGTTGCCTAATAACATTTTGATTATGGATTTCTTGGAGGGATTTCACAGGGAAACTAAAGCAAAGATTGAAAGAGCATAGAAAGATAAAAATAACTTTATTCATTAAAAACTTCACTTAAAACTTAAATGGTATATTTTCTTAAAATTTCTTCCATAAACTTATTATAAAAACACTATCAGGAGCAGAGGAGCTTCCACCGGCACTTCCAGATACAGAAACTGCAGTATCAGCGTTTAAACTATAAGTCGCACCTAAAGAAAATGTAGGAATAGAATAAGAATTTGAAGTTTTTCTCCCCTCAAATCCTGAAGCAGTTTGGTATCTTTGTTGTAATTCAACATCTAAAGAAACCTTTGGGCTTAAAACTATAGACATATCTACCCCAAAGTTAATACTATTCCCATATCTTAACTTCCCATAATTAAACTTTCTCTTAGCATTATAAACCCCTCCAATATAGATTGATGAAACAATAGGGTCAGAATAATTCCTTAATGCAAATTTTGTAGAAAAAGACTTAAACAAAAAGCTTTTTCTCTCATCAAAATGCTTCTCTCTTTGAAGTATTCCACTTTGCAAAGTAATTTGTGGGACAAATACGCCCCCGATGGCACTTCCTGTATAAATCCCACCAACCCATAAAGAATCAACACCAAAACTCCTTTCAGAAGCATATTCTCTACCAAGGTTTCTTGTATATTCATTTTGCTTATAACTTCCATTTCCAGCAATTAACAAATCAAACTTTGGGATAAGAGTATAAACAAAAGATTGACTAATAGAAACCTGCTTAGTATCTTTCCAAGTTTTTGTATCAGGTTGGGCTATAAGTATGGGATAGGTATTATAAATATAAGCATTCCCACTATTGAGATAGCTTAGGCTAGTAATACTTCTTAAACCAATTTGCTTTTTAAAAAGTGAATCTATAGTAATGGGGTCAGAAGCAAAGCTGCTAGAAAATAAAATAACGATAGAGAGTAAAGTCCTTTTAAACATTGTATTCCTTTTGCAAAATTTAATTAACTACAAGTTGTATTATTACCTAAAATACCTAAAATCTCTAAACTAAAGGAATAAATAAATTAAGAATTACGATACTCTAAAGAATATTACAGAAGCATTATATAGGGGAAGAATACACTCTAATGATTCTAAAACTTCTATTTATAAACATTACTTTTAGTAACCCTCTAATAAAACATTCTTTGTAAGCAATAAAAAATCCCTTATCTTGGAATGAAATTTGCTAGAATAAAAATTGTTAAATTATACAAAGGAGGTATTATGAAAAGGTTATTCTTAACTTTATTGCTAACTTTAGGATTTATGAGTAGTGTTAATGCTACAGATTTTATTGCTGTTGCTACTCAAGGAAAGTTTAATGAAAACTCTTTAGGCGTTAAAGCACTTAGTGATGAGGAGATGAGTAAGGTTGTGGGGGGAATAGTGCGTTTTTATACCAATCCTTATCCAAGTATTGGTAGATATACAAATTATTATTATTTTGAAAAAGAAGACTTTAAAAATGTTTCGCAATCAGAGATGGCTTTAATGAATAAAGAAATGTCTTTTTACTTAAGATACGATGAAATTCCAGTTTATGCCAAAAGATTTCATCGTGGTCAAGTAGAATGGACTTGGTTAGCAGGCTATAATGTATATACTGGGCAATTTAGGGATTTAGGTCTTAGTGCTTCAATGAAAACTTTTCAGTTTATAGATAGTCAATATAAATACTCTCACTATTAGGAGTAACTATGCAAATACCTAAATATTCCCCACTTACTCTTCAAAGCAATTTATCCATTTCTGCAACAAGAGTTGAAAAAATAGAGGAGTTCTTTAGAAAAGCCTATCAAGCAGAAGATGGACAAGAGATTATTGTCACTTTGAGACCAGATTCTTATGATGATGCTTCTTTGTATTTGGGGAATCTTGTTATGCGATACACTGATAAATTAGTTACACCCCTAAATTTCAAAGAAAGTATAGAACAAAAAATGCAAGATAAGGCTAATACTCCTAATCTACATCTTTTTAAGGAAAGGCAAAATCATTCCTTTGGCGGCTATTCTGTAGATGAATATGGCTTTATGGGAGAAGAGTTTTTAAAAGCTGCTAATTTACCAAATGAATATAAGATTCATAAAAATGCCTTACAAGCAATCCATGATGTATCTACTATTCCTGTTGTAAGAATGAATAGTGAGGATATTCATCCGGTTTTTGATAGCATTGACATCATCGCAGGTCTCTCCTATGCCTATAAAGAGATACAAAGCCTTACACAAGGAAAATTTGATTCTAAAGAAGCTTATTCTGAAGATGAAATTAAACATATGTTTAAAGATTCTTTTGAGAAATTTAGTTTCAATTTTGGTTTTAATACACCTTTAATGCAAGATTATAAAAATGAAAAAGGAGAGTTTAAAAAAGAAGGCATTATGCTAAGTTATGCTTTTGTAATGGATACCTTTGCAAAAGCAGAATCTCCTTTTACTAAGCTTAGCGAATATGGTAAGTTTTTACGAGGAATGCCAAGCTCTTATAGTCCCAATAAAGAAGATACTACAAAAAAACCAAAAACACCTGAAGAATTAAAAAAGGAAATGCTTAATCAACTTGATGAAGTCTATTTGAAGATTTTAGAAAATACACAAGAAACACAATCTGATTTAAAGCCTATTATTGTTAAAAATAATCTAAAAGAAATTGATGAACTCATTAATAAAATGATTAGAAAAGTGCGTATAAATGATGAAGCCTCTTAAGGGTTTCTTTATTTTTATAAAGCATTAAATTTATAGCTTGGATGCATAATTAAAATACTTAAAAACCCAAATAAAAAATAAACCAATAAAATATTATTAATCTAAAAGAATATCACAGAAGTATTATAAGGTGGCATTAATACATTTAATGGATTTTAATCCCCCTATGATTTTAAATCCTCCTATATATAAACATTAACTTTAGTAAAACATTTTTTAAATTCGAAGATTTCAAATCTCTTATAAGCTTATTACTTTTATAAAACATTCTTTGTAAGCAATAAAGAATCCCTTATGGGAATAAGATTTGCTTGAAGTTTATTATGATCAAAGGAGGTATTGTGAAAAAGTTATTCTTAACTTTATTAGTAAGTTTAGGATTTATGAGTAGTGTTAATGCTACAGATTTTATTGCTGTTGCTACTCAAGGAAAGTTTAATGAAAACTCTTTAGGCGTTAAAGCACTTAGTGATGAGGAGATGAGTAAGGTTGTGGGGGGAATAGTGCGTTTTTATACCAATCCTTATCCAAGTATTGGTAGATATACAAATTATTATTATTTTGAAAAAGAAGACTTTAAAAATGTTTCGCAATCAGAGATGGCTTTAATGAATAAAGAAATGTCTTTTTACTTAAGATACGATGAAATTCCAGTTTATGCCAAAAGATTTCATCGTGGTCAAGTAGAATGGACTTGGTTAGCAGGCTATAATGTATATACTGGGCAATTTAGGGATTTAGGTCTTAGTGCTTCAATGAAAACTTTTCAGTTTATAGATAGTCAATATAAATACTCTCACTATTAGGAGTAACTATGCAAATACCTAAATATTCCCCACTTAC
>NZ_JRPC02000131.1 GCF_000765745.2 Helicobacter apodemus | reverse complement strand
AATCAATTTTTGAAGCAAAAAGTGCAGTTTTGGCACAAAATTTCTGCAACCCCATTGGGTTTCTACCCCCCCGCCTTTTAGGTAAAAATTCCTACAATTCGGATAGACTTGCAAAAATGGCACAAATATAAGAGTAGTTTATAAAAGAATCTTAACCTTAATAGCTTATTTTCTAAAAGTATCACTTAATGAGTAAAAAATTAAACTTAAACCGTCTTACTAGAATAATGAAGGCTTATTACTTCCTAAAACTTAATTTTTACCACAAGTAATTTACCTTCCAAAGGGCTGTATGGCTAAAGTTATCTTTTCCACCTATACCTTGGTAGTAAAGACCATAGGTTGTATCATCATTAAG
>NZ_JRPC02000024.1 GCF_000765745.2 Helicobacter apodemus | reverse complement strand
AAGCTATATCACTGCTATTACTAGCTATATCGGTAGAAATGGGAATGAGAGAAGTGCTAGAGAGCAACAAACCCCTAAGAAAGAGAGAAAAAGCAAAGACGCATTAGGCAATCCACTAAAAACACAACAAAAACATATCATAACCTTTGAAGCCGCACAAATTTTACTTGATGAAGCAGTGGAGTTTTGGAATATTGATAGAGTATCAAGAAGGTGGAGTAAGGCAAGAGGTAAAAGCCCAATGGATTTATGGAGTGAGGCAAACTTTAAAAGAGTTAATGTGCCTTATACACAATTCTTGCTCTATGCAGAGGAAGGCAAGGCAAGGGTTATGGGCAAAAAACACATTGAAATGCGTCCCTTTGCTTATGTGCCTACAAAATACATTGAGACAGGAAATAAGGTGTTGGTTAGAGTAAATATCAATGATTCTAGCGAAGCCTTTATCTTTAATGAAAGTGGAGAGTTTCTATGCACTGCTTATGATAGGAGGGCAAATTCTCTTACTCAAGAGGAGATTAAAACCATTGGTAAGGAATACAAAGGAGCTATTAAGCGCATAAGAGATTTGCAAAAAGATGACAAACACTCCGAGTTTATTCGTAGAAATGCAAGGCTTGAAGCAGAAGCATTGAAGCGTAAAAAAGATGTGGCATTGCTTAAAGGTGTGGGCAAGGGGCAAGAAGCTGTAAATGCAAAAACCTACAAAACACAGGTAAAAGAGGCAATCCATAGCGCGCAGGTAGAGCAGCATAAAGAAGATAGTTGGCAATTAGAAAATCCATTGCAAGAGAAAAAAATAGACAATACAGATAGCTGGGATTTTTTAGAAAAGCTTGCAAAGTAAGATAATTAAAGGTCTTTTAAAGGGTTTATAAAAACTTTTTAAAAGGCTTTTAAAGCCTAAACCCAAACAAGCCAAAACTTGCTTGAATAAAGGACAAACAAATGAGAAATAAAATTATAGCATATTTAAAACAGCAAAGAGAAAAAGATGAAAGTTTTTCTCAAAGCAAATTAGAAAATAAGCTTGGTATTAAAAAGACTTATCTTAGTCAATATCTCAATAATCCAGACTTTAGATATGCCGCAGGGGTTGAGGAAAAGTTTGCAATTTTTCTTAAAGAAAACAAAGAAAAAGAGGAAGTTAAAGCTCAAATCAAGGGCTTAAACAACCTAGAATTTATCCATACAAGCGATGTTAAGAGGATTTTTTCAAGACTCGTCTTAGCCAGTATGCAAGGGGATAGAATCTCTGTAATTTTAGGAGAGAGTGGAACAGGCAAAACAAGAATAATACAAGAATATTGCAAGAGCCATTTAGAAGCTATTTCCGTAGAAGCTACACCTGATATGAACGCTAAAGATATTCTAAAAAAGCTTTGTGCGGAGCTAAATTTAGGAGAGTTTAGGAGTAACCATAGTGGAATTTTAAAGGTTGCCGCTGAGCTAAAGAAATGTGGCAAGTATGTAATTGTCGATGAAGCAGAACATTTGAAATGGAGAGTGTTGGAAACCCTAAGACGCATTATGGACTTCTCTAAACAACCTTTGATTTTGGTTGGCACACATTGGCTTGCGGATTCTCTAAGCAATGGGAGACTTGGAAGCAAGAGAGAGCAAGAGTTAGCACAGCTAAGAAATCGCTGCTTAGGGAGATACGAGCTAAAAGGTTTGCAAAAAGAGGAATATATAGAGATTTGCAAAGTAAGTGGAATCCCTAGTAATTGTGCTTGGAAACTATGGGAACTAGGTTGTGGAAACTTTAGAAAAAGTGAGGGAGTAATAAGACTAACCCTCACTAGGGTTTCTCTAAGCGGTAATGAAAGTGCGACTTTAGAGGACTTAGAATCCACAAAGGCAATGATGTATTTATAGGTTTATTGATGACTTTTGAAGAGATTGGTAAGGTTTTAGGAATTAGTGAGGAGAGAACAAGGAGGATTTATCACAAGGCTATTGCCAAGCTCTCTCATCCTCGAAATAAGGATAAATGGAGAAAAGTCTTAGAAACACTAGAAGAAATTCAAATAGAGAAAATAAAGAGTGATTCCAATACTTTAGATTGGAAAGAAGTCTAAAGTATTGGGGTTATCCCAAATTTATCATAAAGGAATGGCAATGGATTTGATACCTTCAAAAACAATGATTTGTGGCAAGAAGTGCAATTATTCTCCAAAGTATTTTTATGCTTATAGCGCTTGCATTTTCTCAAAGGCAAGTGGTAGGGTTGTAGATGTTCAATGCAAGGAGAGTGCATGAAAACGAAACTTGTATATATAGCTTCTCCATACACTGCAGTCTTTGACGCATTAGGTGCAAGGAGTGATATTAAAGCCTATGATAAAGCTTATAGTATCGCAAAAACCTTAAGCGAACGTGGGGTTAGAAAAGTTAGAGAAAGAAATGGTGGGAAGGATTTTTTCTATATCCCCCTAAGTCCTGTAAATATCTTTACGCAGATTTATGGTTCTAATCCTTATATCAATAGGGAAGAGGTTATGCAAAGCTGCTTAGGGGTTTTAAAAAATTGCGATGAAGTATTTGTGCTAAAGAGCGATTGGACACAAAGCTCTTTAGGCATTAAAGAAGAAGTGGCTTTTGCTACTTCTTTAGGAATACCTGTTTTATGGGAATAAAGGAGAGAAAATGGAAATTAAAAATTATGAGGATGTTAATACCACACTAAAGAGGATTGCAGAGCTTAGTGTGGGGATTGAAAGGATTAATGGAGAAGTAACCTTAGAGTGCAACAGAATCAAGGAATCAAGAAGTGCGGAGATTGACAAACTCTTTAATGAAAAAAAGTATTTAGAGCAGTGTATCACAAGTTTTTGTGAGGAGAATAAAGCAGATTTTGCAGAAAAAAGAAGCAAAGAATTTACCTTTGGAACCATTGGTTATAGGCTTGTAAAGTCTGTCTCACTGCCTAGAGTTAGAGAAAAGATAGACAAACTCCTCTTGAGCTTAAAGAGCTATGGTTGCAATGATTGCATTAAGTATGAGGAGAGCATTGATAAAGACGCGGTGTGTGAGCTAGATGATTCTACTTTAGTCAAGCTAGGGCTCAAAAGAGTAATTAAAGACAATTTTAGAATTGTGCCGAGACTTGAAAGCTTGGAGAGTGTGCAATGAAGTTTAAAGCATTATCCCCTGCTTTAGCACAAACACTTCTTCCTACTTTTTCAAAAAAGAGAACACAAAGAAAGAAAGGCAATTCCACTAAAAGAAGCCCAACAAGCACGATTAGCAAAAGTGAGAGAAGGAGACGAACGAAGCACAAAAAGGCAGTTAAGAAACAAAACATTAAAGCAAGGAAGAAATAATCTTTTTTACCTTGCAAGAAGCCTTTACTTTAAGGCTTCTTGGAGGGAAAAATCCTGATGAATTGAGTTTTGAGAAAGATGGGACTTTAAGGGTTTGGTTTGATTAAAACTTGAATAGAGCCTACTGCTTTGGTAGGCTTGTTTGAAGTTTTACAAAGGGAGAGTGAATGTTAATACAAAAAGAAATAGAACTTGAAATACCTTTGAAAGAAAGTCTAATTAGTGATGAGGAACTCTTAGAGGTTTTGCAGATGCGTATATATGCTAATAAGTATTACACTGATGAGGCATTTAGACTTAAAGTCCTAGATATATGTAATGGTGAAAACTGGGAAGCGTGGCTTAAGACAAAAGAGGAGTTTTTAAATAAGGAGCATAAATGACCTTTGCAAACTTTAGTGGTGGGAGCCACGATAATCCCGATTTACTAGGAGAGGAGAATAAATGAAACTACAAGATCTTGATTTTAGGGTGTGGGATATTTCTAAAAAAATATACTATAACAATTTAGAATTTTCAATGATGCCAGGTGATAAAAACACTTTTAGTATAAACTTGGGGATTGTTTTTGCTAAAAATCTTGAATCTGCTTCTATGCTTAGCAGCAATTATGAAGTTGAACTATACACAGGATTAAAAGATAAAAGTGGCAATAAGATTTATGAGGGAGATATTATAGCCCATTGTGTTGATGGAGGAGGCGTTGAATATTATTCAAAAATAGAATTTAATCATAAGAGAGGAATGTTTGAGTTTGTTTGTATAGAACATCCAGTTATTGAAACTTTTGATAAATTGGCAAATCCTGATATTGAAGTAGTAGGCAATATCCGTGAAAATAAAGACTTATTGGAGTTGTAATGGAGAAGAATGTGTGGCAGGAGTTAGAAAAACGCAAAGCTTTAAAAGCTCTAGTCTTTGATAGCATAGATGAGAGATTAAAGAATCTCATTGCAAGAATAGATTTAAAAAGCATTGGAGGTAAAGAAGTTTGTGTAATTGTTTTTAATCACCCTTTAGCACTGCAAGAGTGGAAAAGGGAGGAGAAGCAGACTCTAGAAAAAATGAGAGCTCTTTATAAACAAAGAGGATTAAAGGACATAGTGGTATTTTCTAAGGTTTTAAGCAAAGTTAGCTTTAAACCTACATTAAGTGAGGTAGAAGAGCAAAAAGAGCAAACCTATAAAGAGAGAGCCACAGGAGAGTTTAAAATAAAAGCAACAGATGAAAGTCTTAAGGCTTGTTTTGAAAGCATTAAAGAGCTTATAAAACATAATCGCCTAAAGGAGAGAGAATGCAAAAACTAACACCTATCCAAGAGCTAGAGAGAAAGAGACTTATTGCTGGAATTCACATTAAAAAGGAAGAATTAGGTATGGCAGAAATTCAATATAGAGATTTACTTTGGGCAAGATACAAAGTAGAATCTAGTAAAGAATTAAACTTGAAAGATTTAAGGGATTTTGCTAATTATTTAGGTTTTTTCCCTAAAAAAGCAATCCAAAAACCTAACGAAGTAGGAGGTGCAACAGACGCACAAATCCAAACTATCCTTAAAGCTTATAAGGTAGTAGCAGAGGATAAAAGTGAGTTGGGATTGAGAAAGTTTATTAAACGCATTGTTGGCAGACTCCCTTTGTATTTAGAAAGCTTATCGCTTATAGAAGCCCAAAAGGTGATTATTGGATTAAAGAAGTGGCAAGAAAATAAAAAGGACTAAAGCAAAGCTTTTTATAAGCTTTTAAAACTGCTTGAAATATAATTTTAAAAAGGAAAAAGATGGCAAAAAACGATGACAATCTTATTAAAAAAACCTGCAAGGAATTGGGGCTAACTTATAGAGAGCTAGGGGAGAGAATTGGGTATAGTGAGGCTACCCTAAACAAAAATGCTTCAACAGGAGAGATAAGTAAATCAATAGAAGTAGCCATTAATCTATATTTAGAGACTATTCAGCTTAAAAAACAACTTAAGCAGTTTCAGCTATTGAAAGAAATTATCAGGGATATTTCTAAATAATTACTTCTTAAATAAATACTCTTAATTAAGAATAACTTCTAAAATATATATTAAATCTTGATTATATTTCTTAAATATGTTATAATTCTTTCAGTAAGTGGATTTAAGAAGCTTACTGAAAGGAGATACACAATGAAAAAGCTAGATAAAAAACTTAGCCTAGCAGTTAAGATTTTAAGCATTATCTATCTTGTATCTAAAGTGATACAGATTTGGAGTGGGTAACCGCTCCCCCTCGCAAGGGGCTTTATCATTTGTGTTTTGAAATTTTACCATAAAGGAGTAGCAAATGGAAATATTAGGTCATATTTTAGATATTGCAGAGGTGCTTATCATTGTGGGGCTTGTGCTTTGGGTGGATAGACTGCAAAAGCGTATAGAAAAGCTAGAATCCAAGGAGTGAGTAATGCAGTTACAAGTTTTTAAAAATTTGAATTTTGAAGTTAGATGGGTAGTTATAGAAAATGAACCCCATTTTGTTGCAAGTGATGTGTGTAAAGCATTAGGATATTTAAATGCTAGAGATGCACTCTTAAGACATTGTAAAGAGGATGTCGTGAAACACGACACCCTTACAAATGGTGGCAAACAGACTATTAATTATGTGAATGAAAGTGGGTTATATGCTCTTATCTTTGGTTCTGCATTGCCCCAAGCCAAAGCTTTCAAAAAATGGATAACTTCTGAAGTTTTGCCAAGCATTAGGAAACAAGGATTCTATTCTATTCCTAATGTAGAATCTGCTTTAATTGCAGAGTTAAGAGATTCTAATTTAAGCAAAGATTCTTTAAAAAGAGAGTTAGAGAGCTTAAAAGATGAGCTTCTACAAACCCAAAGGGAGCTATTAAGCTTCTATAAATCCCAACCTAGAAGTAAAGCTAAAAAGCATTCTTTAAGCACTATTGCAAAGATACAAGAATTAGCTAAAAGCGGTGTAGGTGTAAGTGAGATTGTAAGGACGCTTGGAGTAAGTGAATCTAGTGTGAGAAAATATAAATAAAGGATTTCTATGCAAAGACTAGAGATAAAAGATACACTGGAGAATATCGCAAATGATTTAAAGAGTCTTTCTAACATTACAATGTTTATGGGGGTTGGGTGTAAAGAATACCAAATAGAAACGCAAGAGATGTGGTTTCTCTCGGATTGCTTAGAGAAAATATCCACTGCAATAAAGGAGGTGCAGAGGGATTTATAGGCTTAAAAGAGAGCTAAAGCCTTGAATAAGGAGCTTATATAGCACATAACTATTAACAAGCTTTTAAAGACAATTTTTAAACTCCACAAACCAATAAAAAGTGGGTTTTTTAAAGAAAAATGCTAAAATTCTACCCATAAAGGAGTAGAATCAATGCAACCCATTACCAATTTTGATATTTTCTTTAATTTGTATGAGAGAATCCAAAAGGGTGCGACACTTAAAGAAGTGTTGCAAGACTTTGGAGGAGCAAATCTGTATATTCCAAGTTATAAAAGCATTCAAAGAGATGAGGACATTTGGAAAGATTATAAGGATTTAAAAGAGAATGGTGCAACCCAAAAGTATATTATGCTTTCTTTGCAACAAAAATACTCCTTAAGCGAACAACATCTCTATAAAATACTCAAAACTAAAAGGGAGCCAAGCTTCTTTTAATTCTCCCTTGCAAACTCTCTAAAAACCCTCTCCCTCTCAAGTATTGGATATTGCTTATCCCAAGCTTCCATAAGTTTTCTCTCTTGATCTGAGAGCTTTATATTATAGGTTTTGCTCATATAAAGATAGCTTCTAGCAATCCAGCCCTTAGAATAATTAGCAGGATAGAATCTCTTGCCTTTAAAATCTGTAAAAACTTTGCAGTTTCCATATTGCGTATATTGCATATCTTTTGGAGACTCCGCATATCTATAATTGCTTCTATCCCCATTAATCTCTCCAATTGCTGGAACAAGATTTTGTAAATCCCCCTCCATTTTATTAAAAGTTGCATCATTTTGGCATTCTTTTCTGCCTCCTTTCCTCCAGCAAGGCAAATGTTGCCCGAAGTTGTGAGCGGGCATAATGTGTTCCCATTCAATCCTTTTTGCCCTCTGGTTGATATTGCCCTTTTTAGTCTTTACATTGCGTGGAGAATAAGCCTGACTAGGCACAATTTCAAAACGATTTTTTACCCACTTAAAAGGAGCATTACAATAAAAGTCGGTTTGGTATTGCGAATAGTCTTGGTAGAATTTTGTCAGTATCTTTTTAGCTTCGCTAAAGTTTTGCTCGGCAAAAAGAAAATGCGCTAAAAATAGAAATGCAACTACAATCCTCATTTTACTCTCCACATTTACAAGTTGGGCTTATTGTGCCATCGCAACACTTCTTCTTATTGCCACTACAACCACATACACCTCCATGATGAGAGCAACAACCCCTACGATTCACATCAGCAACATTTGCAACACAGATTTCTTTTTGGGGATAAGAATTTTTTGCAATTTCCTTGTCTTTAAAGGTTTTAATTTCATTTGCGTTTAATAATACAGAAAACAACATAATCACAGCGATTTTTAGCATAATAACTCCTTTAAAAATTATTTTAAAAAAAATAACTTTTTCTCTTAAAAACTGCAAACCACAGCACACACTAAGCTGTGGAGAGTTAATGTTGTCTCAATAAAAAACAAGGAGACACAATGATTTTAGAAATTATCCATAAAAAAGAAAAGGTGTTTTTATCTTTAAACATAGATCAAAATTCAGAGATTGGATTTTTGGCTAATAAAAAAGGAATTAAAATAACTTGTAATGGTCTTGAATGTGAGATTGAAATTAAAGCAAATTTTAATGCTTTAAGCAATGCGGTTTGTAGAGTAAGAGAAAGAATTTATGAGGCTTTAGAAAATAAAGATGTTTCTTTGGTGATTGATTTGGAGGGAGTGATTGAGGATGTAGCTGAAGAAATGAAAGATTGATTTTTGATTTAAAGGATTATCTTAACACATCCTTTAAATAATCCACCACTTCTTTTTCTAATTTATCTTCTAAGTCTTTTGGAATCTCACCATTACTTTTAATAGGCATAAAGGGACGAGCGGGAATATTTACCTTTTTGCCTCTCCCTGCTTTCCCCCCAAATTGATGAATAGCCGCATAGGTTTTGTTGGTTCCAACTCTTACACTATTACCTGTGATTTTTTGCGTAAATGATTGTGAGAGATGTCCGCTTTTAATTAAAATCTTATTCCCTCTTTTTCCTGCAAGAGTTTTAGGAGAATTTGGCTTCCATCTCCTACCAAAGGGAGAGGTTTGTTTATCAAAAGATTCCTCTGTAACATTTTGTAAAGTATTAGCAATTCTCCTTAGAAGCGGTTTTTTGTTTGCTAATACCTTACTTAACTTTTCTAGCCTGCCTTTTAACTTTTCAATACTAATGATGATTTCTGCCATAATCAATCCATATATAGTTTCATTATGCTAACCACCATATTTTTATCGGAATTACAACACTGCTTTAACAAATCCAAATGGCAAATTTTCTTTTGCATTTTTTCCTCCTTTGTGGTAGAATATTCATATTGGGCGAATAGATGGCAGCAATGAGGTAGTCTGGACACTCTATCAAGAGTGGGGATTGTGGGTTCAACTCCCACCTATTCGTCTGGTATTCATTTTATCTCTTTATATTTTTTGCTGTCTTTGCTGTATTTATCAATTTTACTAAGCGTTACAATCACATTTGTTTTTCCAAAGCGTTTAATCTTGTAATTTGGTGTTACAACAATCTTATTTATCTTTGTTTTATCCTCTTTATCCTCAAAAAAGTAAATTAAAGAATCCTTATCCCAATACACTTCTTTTTCCTCTTCAAGCACATTGACAATCTCTCTAAACTCCTCTATTCTTAAGGCTTGATTATAGGTTGCTTTTCTTGTAGGTGAAGCATGGAGTAGATTATTTTTTGATAAGATTAAATAGTAATCCTCAAACTTTAAGCCTAGTGTTCTTTCTAAAAAGCTCTGTATTTTTGGGCTTATCTTACCTACTTGCACATAGGCAGCAGGATAAGCCTTATTACCTTTCACCAATACTTCATCAATCATTGCATTTAAGCTAGTTTCCCAAGTCTTTTTAAGCGCAGCATTTGGAATCTTTTTTAAGCTTTCCACAAATACACTCTTATTAGGATTCTTTTTAAACTTCTCTAACTTTGTTTGTAAAATAGAATCTAGGCTCTCATCTTTATTTAATCCTCTCTTATCATAGCTCCAATCCTTACTTGCAATAGGAAGAGGAGGTGTTTGTGAAATACTAAAGCCTTCTCTTTCACACTCTTCTTTACTATAAGCCCTTACTACACATCTACAATTCCAACCATTAGGTGGATAATTTGTTTTCCAAAAGGGGTCATCTCTATGTAAGGTAATGCCTTGCATTTTTAAATGACTTGGTCTAGTCAATCCATCTTGGAGTGCAATATACCTTAGATAAATCTCACCTTCTAGTGCGTATTGTGCTTTAGCTCTACCTTGTGCGTTTGCACTTCGCATATTGGTGTTATAGATTTTCTTTAATCTTGTATTATTAACATTAATCGTTTTGCTCTCTCCTGTTTTATCATTGATTACTTCTACCTTGCCTAACCAACCCTTTTTCGCTAAGGTGGGTTTAATCTCTTTTTTCCAAACTTCAAAGCTTTTGCCCTCACTTTGAGCTTTAAGCAAAGAATCTTGAATATCACTTAATAGATCTAGTTTGGTTACTTTAGCAATGGTAAAAGCCTTTAAGTGTGCTTCGTGCATAACCTCGTCATAATTAAAGCTAAGTTTGGGTTTCTTTGCTTTTAAGGCTTTTATGTTTTCCTCTGGTGGGAGATTAAAATCAAAGCTAACCATTGATTGCCCCATAGATTTGTGCGTTCATTATGGCTTTAGCTAAAAGAGCCTCTGCTATTTCTAAATCCTCTCCCTGCAAAGATTTTTCTATGGCGCTCAAAACTTCCTCAAAGCTCTTAGCATTTTCTAATAGGGATTGTAAATCTAAGTCTTTAAGCTTTAGATTCTCTATCCAATTATCAATCTCATCAAAAGCTATATTTTTATTTAAGGGTAATTTAAAAGGGATTAAAGGAGTATTTAAGGCATTTTTAAAAGGTTTAAAATCTTTCTCTCCTTTTTTTGTAGTAGAGTAATTCTCTGCACTTAATTCTTGCTCTTTTATTAGCGCTGTAGTCTTTATATTGTAGGTCTTTTCTATATACTCTTGGGTGGGTTGGAATCCCATTTCATAGATAGTCTTATCCCTATTAGCAAGTTCTAGTTTTGGTTCATCTTCGTTAAAGAGTGAAAAGGTAATTTCCTCTTTTATGCCATTGAGTTCTTTAAAAAAGCTAATCACACGATTGCAAACATAGCATAAAATACGCTCATCACTTAGAGCAATCTCACTTCTAATCTCATTATGAGCTTGTGCTGCTGCAAGGCTTCCTTCCTTGACTTCACCTGTTAAGTTCCCCCCTAAGATAAAACGAGTGATTTGGCTATCACAATATTGTATTAAGTCTTTAAAATCACTCTTTGCGCTAGGCTGGATTAGCTCTATCTCCTCTTCTTTGTCAATAACAGCTGTTGAGCCATTTAGCATATTAGAGACTTCATAAGCTAAACTTTGCGGGTCATCATCAGTTTTTGCAATAGCCCAAGGCTCTCCAAATTTTTCTAAAAACCTTATCCAAAAATCTAATCCCGCATTTTTAATATTCACACTAAAGTATAAATGCCGCAATGTAGATTCTCCATAGGGGACACGGAAGCTTTGGTTATAAATTCCATATACTACTTTAAAAGGTGGAATTTCCTCCTCTCCTCCATTCCCTAAAAAGACTAACTTACCCTCATTGTTAAACTTAAATTCTTGAAAATCTCTGCCTACAAGGCTAGGAACAAGAAGCCCCCCTTTCCTCTCCCAATTAATCTCAAACACATTAATCCCATAAAGGAAGGTCTCTAGGATTTGTGAGATAATAGAAGCGTGAAATACACTCCTAAGAATTTCTTGGTATTTTGTATTTTTTGTAGAAATAATCACTTCCTTTTTTTCAATATGAGCCTTTCTTGAGAGTGTGCTTTGGCTAACTATTAAATCCCCCATAATTATCGCAATATCTTTGCGGCTTAAAGGTTTTTGGTAAGGGGTATTTAGTAATTCTGCAATAAGGGTATTGTGGGATAGAAAATTTTTTGTCATAATCGAAAGCTCCTTTTAGGCTTTAAAAGTGTATAGTCTATAAGCCTCTTGTTTTTCTTTTTGAATTTTAAAAGAGCATACGCTCCTTGCAAAGCATCTGGTAAATCATCATTTTTGCCATCGGGGAATTGTTCTAGTTGCTCTAGGAGTAAGGTTTGGCTCTTGTGAAAAAGAATTTCTCCATCTTCAATGGGGATCTCTAATTTCTCTATACGCTCTTCTTTGTTTTGCGTGTTTGTTATAGCTTTGATGTGAATATTAATTCCCTTGCTTAAAGCCTCTTTTTTGATATAGTCTTTTAAAAAATCCCCACCAAAGTTTGTTTCAAGGGCGGCTTTATTGGGATTGTATTTTTTGTAAAGATCTAAGAATTTTTTTGTAACCTCTTTGGTCTTAAAAATCCCACCCACTGCCTCTAGCACATAAGTTTTTTCCTCAAAAACTCCAAGCACACACAAAGCAGTAAAATCAGAATTTTTACGAGCGCAAGCGGGGTCTAAAAACAGGGTTATAAGATCAAACTTCTTAGGCAATCTTTCATAAAAATGGAAGTTTTCAGGCTTGAAAGTTTGGGTTTCTATGTTAGGTTCATTTTGTTGCTCTTTAGCAAAAGCTCTTGGGTTTTGGGCTCTAATTTCCATTAGCTTTTTTAAATTTAGAGCTTCTCCCCAAAGAAGCTCTGCTCCTTTTTCCATTGCTTTGGTATGTTTCTTATAAAAATCCTCTGCAACTTTGGAATCTCTTAGATAAAGTGTGTTAAAGCAATCCCATAAATCCATACGATTGGGGAATTTTATAATGCTTTTAAATTTTTTTGGATGCCAAAAGCCTAGTGAGAGTTTGCGGTTTAGCACAGAATCATAATGTAGTATCGTTCCAATATAGAGCACATCCATAGAGTGGGTAACGTCTCCTAAATTCATAACCGCAGAATCTAACCAAGATTCTAATTTATCCCTTTGCTCTTTAGAGCGGACGTTGGTATCATTTTCTAAATCATCTAAGATACACAAATCAGGTCGCAATGCCCCAAACTTAACCCCTCTTAGTCGCTTCCCACTCCCAAAGGCTTTAAGCTTAACCCCATTTCTTGTAACAAACTCTCCTACTTTCCAAGAATCGCTAATGCCACAAGCCTCTGGAAAATCAAAAGCCAAATTAGCATTTCCCTCTAATTCTGCTTTAATCGCTTCTAAATTCCCCTCTACCAATTCCACAGCGTCTGAAATCTCTACAATAAAAGTTTTAAATTTAAAACAAATACACCATAATGGAAAGAGTTGGGCTACATAGGTTGTCTTAGCATTCGCTCTTGGAGCAGCATAGGCATAAGCTCCGCCCCCATTGCCTTGTGCAATTACTTCAAAAGTCTTTGCTAAGTCCAAATGCAAGGCACTCTGCCCCTTAAGAGTGAAATAATGGGGAAAGTAGGTTTTTGCAAAATAAAGAAAATCTTTGTTTGCCCTCTGCTTTCTCTGTTCCCTCTGCTCGCTTTTAAGTGTTACATCACTAGAAATTTGGTTTTTTAATTCTTGTTTTTTATCTTGAAGCCAAGCAATAAATTCGGCTCTTGTTAGAGTCTCTTGATGGTTGATGTTCTCTTTAAGGGATTCTTTAAAAGATTCCAATTCTGCTTTTGAAAACATCAACCCTCCAAAGAAGAGAGCTTTTCAGTTAATCTGTGATTTTCAATCAAATTAACAATAACCTTTAGGCATTCACTCTCACCTGCAAGTTTTAACTCTTCTAAAAGTGTTTCTAGGGTGCGTTTAATTATGCTTAATCTATAAGTTTTAGGGTCTTCTAAGGAGGCTACCTTATTCATTTTAGCAAAGGAATCTCCTAGCTTAGAGAGGGCTTGGGCTTTATCTTTAGCACTTAAAGTGCTCTCTCTAATTTCTCTAATGGCTAAATACATTTCCTCTACAAAGCTTTGATACACTTCCCCCCTATCTCCTTTTAGTTGTGTGAAAAAATCTGCTCTTTTCATATCCCACTCCTTCGTTTTATAATTAGCGATAGTTCGTACATTTTTATGGAGTATTTCTGCGATTTTGGCAATACTATAACCTTTAGAGTATAAATCAAAGGCTAGAGTGCGTGTATCTTTAGTCATAGAGCCTCTTTAAATCAAGTTTGTGTTGCTTGTGGATAAAACAGCGATTTTTTGGGTAAGAATTATCCTCTAGGCTCGTTGGGATTTTCCCCTTTGCCATCTTGCCTAGCCACTCTAAAGCTTCAGCCTTAATAGAGTCTAGTTCTTCTTTTGGATAAGAATTGCGTCTTTTTAATTCGACGATAGTAAGCTTGGTGCAAATATCTTTTAAAAAAGGGGTAGGATTGCTAGGTAGCTTGAAAAAAGAGGCAATAAGGTTTTCTGCATCTTTGATACAATCATCAATTACACAGCGATTCCAAACTCCTTCCCCGTGAATATCACTTAAATCCCTAATCTCATTAACGCCTAATTCATCGATTAACTCCGATTCAGTAATTATTGGTTTTTTAAAAGAAAGTCCAATCTTTTTAGGGGGATAGGAATCCTCATCCTCTAAAAATTCTTGTTGTTCCTCTTCTTGATTATTTTTTAGATTCTTATCTTCTTGCAAATCTGTGTTTGTTTGCGCTGCTTCTTTTAGTGTTTGCTTGAGTTCTTCTTTTTCTTCCACTTGAAATCCTTAACTCCAAAGCTCATCGAGCGTTTTAATGTTGGTATCTAAAAAAGGTAAAATAACCCTATCTCCAGCATTTAAAATGGGTTTTTGGGTAAGGTTAGGATTAGCGCTTAAAACTTTAGAAAAAAGTGCTAAAGTTCCATAATATTGATAAACAATAGTATCTAGTCTCTCTCCATCTTTAGCAATATAGATATGTCCTTTGCTCTCTAAATCCTCTTTTAAATTTTGGTTTATTTTTTCCATATCTTATCCTTGAAAGTTTTTTAAAAAGTCTTATACCTTTTAAAGCTTCTTGTAAATGCGTTTAAAACCTTTTAAAAAATTTAAATAAGGGTTAGATACCCTTTAGGTATCTTTTTGCCTTTTATGCCCTTTTTAAGCCCATTCTAGTTTTACTAATGCATCAGGACGCACACAAATGGGTAAAACATTGCTCTCTGTGTGTAGGCAATACCCCCTACCTTGTGCTAATTCCTCAGGCTTTGCTGCAAAGAATTTCTGTGCACTTAAGTTTAAGGCTTGCGTATGATGTGCTCTTGAATAGTGTAATTGGAATATTCCTTGCGTGTTTGGAATTGCCATCCCTGTTTTACCAGACAGGAACTGCACATCTCTTTTTGAGCTCTTATTTCTATAACTTGCAACATAGGGAATAATGTTGATTCCATAAATTTGCATTGAACTTTTCTCTAATTTAGCTTGATTGATTTTAAATAGTCCCTCTTCTGTAGCTTTGTTATGGATTTCCTCATAAAGCTCACGGCTAACATATAAATCAAATTCGGGGTGATAGCCTAAATTTTTAGAGAAGCTATCATAAACTTCTGCAAAAGAATTATGTAGGGTTTTTTGTGCGTTAAATCCTGCTTTATTTTTCACTTCCACCTCAAAAAGCACATTTCCCTTGCCATCTACAACTCTCCCAAAGACTGCTCCTACTGCCATAAATTCTTGCGTTAAAACATAATTTTCTTTATGATTTGTGATGATTTCAGCAATTTTTTGGCTTAAAGCTTTAGGTAAATCACCCCCATTTTCAAAACTTTTTAACTCATTTAAATCAGTAGCATTAATGGTTCCCTCTTGTGCAAATCTTGGCACTTCAAACTTCATTAAAATCTCTTCACTATCTTCACTTAAAACCGCACTTGCGCTCTTGGAAATCGCATGGAGAATGAAATTCTCGCTTTTTTTAATTGGAATTGCCACATTTGGGGAGATATGCCCGATTTGTGTTTTAAAATATTTACTTAAAAATGGTGTTTCAATCGCTTTTTTTTGTTCGATAATTTTCTGCATTGCTTCTAGGGTAAAAAGCTCCATTGCTTGTTTTGTTCTCATACTCTCTCCTTATCTTAATACGATTTTATTTTGCAACAAAGAAGTGCGTAAATCTTTGTCAAACTGTGCGTCTTCATAAAAAGATTCTTTAACCTCTCCTGCAATCAAAACACCCACACTATCTGTTGAATTATTCACACTTTGCAATAAAATTCCATTTGCCTCGTTAGCAGGAGCTTTTGTTGCAGTATATCCTCCATTCTCTCCTGCTACTACAATTACTGCTGTTCCTAATCCTACAGGATTGTCCTCTGTAGCTTCAGAAAATGAAGCATTAATGCTTAAATGTGTTTTGATGAGTAAATCACCTAACGTTTTACCTTTTGAATAAAAAATTGGATTTGCCATCTTTATCTCCTTTATGATTCCAATGTAAGTTTCACCACATCAATTTCAGTTGTGGTTGTATTTTTTGCATTGCTGTTTGCAAAAAGATTGTTTTGTGGTTGGCTTAAAGGCTGTGTAGCATCTAAGAAACTCTTAAATCCTTGCAAGTCTGACTTTGCATAATTTAAAGCCCATTCCTTTTGTCCCTCTGTAATCTTACAAGCTACAAGTGCGGAATCTACAACTGAACACGCCATTTTCTCATTGGTCTTAGCAAGAGTTTCTTGCACTTCCTTTAACTGCTCTTTTAAAGCCTTATTTTCAGCTTCCAAAGCTTCCAATTTTTCCATTGTTTCTCCTTTATGATCTAATAAATTTGAATTTGCCTTAACCTCACCCAAAGAATCTAAAAAGGGCGTGTTTGTTAAGGCAACAGAGTGTAAAAACACACCACAATCTGAACCGCTTCTTGGGTCTTTATAGTGCATTTGGAAGGTGGGACTAAGATACTTGTATTCGCCATTTTTGATAAAATCCTTTGCTTTTTTGTTCCAAGAAACTTTTGCAAAAAGTGCGTTTTCTCTAATATCTAAAGATTTAATCCAGCCTGCCGCAGGATTCTCTAAACCATTTAAGCTGTTGTGTTCATAATCAATCACGCAATCATCTAAGCGATTATCAAAGTTTGTTTTAATCTCTTTTAAGGATTGCTCTGTAATTTCAAAATTACCCGCGTGGTGTCCGCTCCACTTCCCAACAACCGCCACTTTTAGCTCCACTAAATTTTCATTAGTCTCTGTGGCACTTAATTCACAAATAAAAAATTCTTTTTTCATTCCTCTCCTTCCTCATAAGGGTTTTCTATGTGTAACATCACCTCTAGCTTTCTTTTATAAATACTTAAAAAGCCATTTTTAGTCATATCACTATATTCTTTGGTTAAAGAAAAAAGCTCAATCACTCCTGCGTTTTTAAGTTTTAATTGGAATAAATGTTTTTCTATTCTTTCTAAAAAATCCATTTGTTCTTTAAAAGAAGCTTCACGATTTTTAATATTCACGCTAGAAGTTGCGTGTATTACATAAAGCTCAAGTTCGCAACGTTTTTGAAAAGTGTTTTTAATAAAAGTATCTCCGATAAAATCTAAGAATATAACAGGAGAGTTTTTTAAGCACCTACTAATGCCTTCCTCATTTGCAAAGTCGTTGTTGAAGAAGAAAACTCTATTATCTCCAACAAGCATTCTAAGCTCATTAAGTAATTCCTCACAAAATTCACTAATACGCAAAGGATTCCTTTAATGAAAATTTTGCGGTATTAAACAAGAATAATGAGTTTTTAAAAATTAGTAATTCTTTAAAATAAAAATTATTTAGTTTTCCTCTCACCATTTTTTATAAAGAAATAAGAATTTTTAAAACAAGAACTTTTTTCTAAACTTCTGCAAAATTTCAAAAAGGTAGCTTGTGGAAGAGATACTTAATCTTTTAAAGAATCTGCTAACCATAGGAACAATTGTTGAAACTAAAAGTGAAGAGGGAAAGGCTCTTGCTCGGGTAAATATCTGTGGAAGAGTGAGCGATTTTTTGCCTGTTTTAAGCTTTGCGAACAGCTACAAAAAACATTATATTCCTGCACGAATTGGAGAACAGGTTTTAGTGCTAGCCCCTTATGGGGAAGCTAATGGTGGCATTATCTTAAGAGGAATATTTAATAAAGAGTGTAAAGAGCAAGAGGGAGCTAGTGATTTTAAAGAAATCATAAGCTATGAAGATGGTGTAGAGTTTTCTTATGATACCAAGAATTCCACCTTAGAAATAAACTCTCCTAAGCAAATCAGTATTTCTTGCCAAAATGCCTTTATTGCCGCTCAAAGGGTAGAAATAGATTCTCCTAGCATTGATTTAGGATTAGGTGGAGCAGGTGTAGTAACCACAGAATGCATTTGTGCCTTTACAGGCTCTCCCCATCCACAAGGTAGCCAAAACACAAGAAGTAAGGTCTAAATATGGCACTTAGCACACAATCTCTTGTTGGTAAAATTGAAGCAAACCTCCAAGCAAAGGGCTATGAAAAAGTAGAGGATAGAGGAAATTATAAGCAATACTCCACACCCTTTATTGAAGCAATAGCTGCTGCTGTTGTTGCAGAGATACAGCAAAACGCCCAAGTTTTAGATGAGGGTGCAGAGTGTAGTGGAATTTGGAGTGTGCAATGAAAACTTATCAAGCTTCTTTAGAAGAATCTTTAAAAAGGATTTTAGAAACTCCTCTTGGAAGTCGTGTAATGCTTCCAGAATTTGGCTCTAAGCTTTATCTTTTAATAGATAGAAAATTAGATGAAAGCTTTAAATTGGATTTTTATCGCTATGTCGCAGAAGCAGTGGAAAAATGGGAGAAACGCATAAAGATAGAACGTGTTGTTTTAGAGGAAGTGCTAGATTCTAAAATATCTTACACTCTATATTTCACTAACAACTCAAGCTTTAATGGAGTTCTAAATGTCTAAAGTTTTAACGCCTCTAACCTATGAAGAGCTACTTAATGAGATAGAAGCATTCATTAAACGATTTTACCCCAATTATGAAAGATTAGAATCTGATTCTTTTTCTGTCTTAATTGAGGCTTTTGCTTATAAAATAGCCCTATTAGAGCAAAGAAGAGTCAATAGCATTAAGTCCTTGTTGTTGCAATATGCTAAAGGGGGAGACTTGGACAACTTTTGCCAAAATCAAGGCATTGAGAGGCTAGATGGGGCTTATCCTTATGCTAATTATAGCTTTAGTATTAAAGCTCCTTTTAAACAAGATGTAGTTTTACCTAAAGGTTTAGAATTGGGCGATGAGAGCGGAGAGCATCGGGCATTTTTAAAGAATTCTTTAACCCTAAAAGCAGGAGAATTGAGTGTGGATGGGGTTGTTGAGTATTTTAAGAAACAAAAGTTTGCCAAAATTAAATGCGAGAACCTGCTTACCCCTCTTACTTTTAGCCTGCAAATAAAAGCACAAGGTTCTTTTGCAGATGGTGGAGAGGTAGAAAGTGATGAAGCCTTCCGTGAGCGATACCTCTTGAGCCTTCACTCCCACACCACCGCAGGAAGCCAAAAAGCCTATATATTCCACGCAAAAAGTGCAGATTCTAGAATAGATGACGTTGCGGTATTTACTTCAGAAGATAGCCCTGGAATTGTAGAGGTTGTTATCCATAGTGATGAGGGAGTGGATGAACTAATGTTGGAGAGGGTAAGAGAGATTTTAAATTCTGATAATGTTCGCCCTCTAACAGATAGGGTTTTAGTGAGCGAATCTGAAAACAAAGTTATAAATATTGAGGCAGATATTTTTTTATTTGATTTAAAAGATGCTGCTAATATTGCTGCCTCTTATGAGACACTCTTTAAAAAAAGGAAATTTAAAATTGGTGAGGATTTGCCACTTTCTGAAATTATAAAGAATTTACATGTGGGTGGTGTTTATAAAGTTGTTCTAAAAAATCCAAGAGAAGATGTTTTAGCTGATAAAGAAAACATTAAAATTCAAGAGTTAGCTTTGAGCTATAAAGAGTATTCTTCTTTAGGAGTGCAAGTTTTGGAGGATGAATTATGAAAAAAAGTTTGCTTCCACCCAATGAACCACAGCTCTTAAAATTCTTGGAGACTATTTATGAAAAGGCTTTGGAAAAAAGCGATTTAAGCTCTATTAATACCCTACCCAAAACTGCACCAAGTGAGCTTCTCTTAGAGATTGGTAGAAACTTTGATATGGAAATTGCGGGTTTAAGCCAAGAAGAAATGAGGAAACTGCTAAGCTCTGCAATGTTTATCCACAAAAATTCAGGCACACCCTCTGCTCTTAAAAAGGCTTTGCAATCTGTGTTTGAGAATGTAGAAATACAAGAGTGGTTTGAATATGGGGGAGAGCCTTTTACTTTTAGGGTTAAAGTCTCTAGCTCAATTAAAGGAAATGGTAAAGAAACTTTTGCTCTGCTTGATTCTTTAATCCAAAAATTTAAAAATGTTCGCTCTATCCTAGATGGCGTAGAATATGAACTTCATTGCAAAAATAAAGACTTTAATGCAAATCTCTCTTTAAGTAGCGAGAGCTTTAGTATCTATCCCTACCAAGTTAGGGATACCCAAAATACTTCAAGAGGCAGTGTGGGGAGTGCAGTTTGTGTTTATGAAACTTTAGTAAGTAATATAAGCTTCTTGGGGGTTGGATAATGGAATATTATACTTTATTGACTAATGTTGGGATTGCGAAATTTGTTGCTGCTAGAGCCTCTAATACAGGAGTGAATTTACGCTCTTTTAAATTGAGTTCTAAAGTTATTGTGCCAACACAGGAGATGAGTGTTTTAGAAGAGGTTGTTTATGAGGGAAGCATCACAAATAAGCTCGTAGAATCCAATAATCCTAACCATGTAATCATAGAGTGCCACATTCCCAGCAATGTTGGGGGATTTGAAGTTAATGCTATAGGGATCTATGATGAAGAGGGAGAATTAATTGCAATAGGGAATACTCCAAGAACCTATAAACCTCTTTTGAGCGAAGGAAGCGCTAAAGAGCTGATGATTAAGGTTGTTATGGAAGTCTCTAATGCTTCAGAGGTTATTTTGAAGCTTGATCCAAGCGTGATAATTGCTAGCAGAGATTATGTGGATGAGGCAGAGCAAAAGCTAGAGACAAAGATTGATGAATCTATGGAATCGCTTAATCTAAAATTTTCAGAAAAAGCAGATTTAAATGGAAGTGCGAATGAGACTTTTAGCGTAGCAACGCCAACAGAAGATCATCACGCTATCAATAAAGCCATTTTAGATACAAGACTTGCTGGCATGGGTGAAAATGTGCAAGACTTAGTGCAAAATGCAGTTTTGTTGCAAGGCAATCAAAATATATCTGGGGTTAAAACCTTTGGCTCTACTCCTGTTTGCTCTGCTAATCCTACCGCTAATAACCAACTCGCTAATAAAGCCTATGTAGATGCAGTGGGCAATAGCAAGGTTTCATTGAATGGTAATCAAACCATTAATGGCGTTAAGACTTTTAGCACGGCTCCTATGTGCGGTGGAATAATGAGTAGCGGAAATCAGTTAATCAATTTACATACGCTTAACAGATTGGCTTTTAGAGGAAATCAGAGGTGGAGGGTAAAGACTTATAACAAGGACGTAAATTACACAAACACAATTGGTCCGATGAAGATAATTTCTGATAGACCTTTGTATATAAATGGAGTCTTAAATGATATTCAGCGTTTTAATCTAGATAATGTCAATTTTAACAAAGGTAATAGCTGGGGTCCATTTACGAATTTGTTTTATCTTGTAGAGAGAGTTATTCCTTATGGTGCAACTTATAAATTTGGAGGGAAATGGCATGGGTCAGAATGGAGAATTTCTAGGTTTAGTGTTCTTGAATTTTCTTAAAAAAAGGGTTGAATATGCGTTACTTTAAAGATAGCAATAATGAAATCTTTGGGTTTGAAGATGATTTTTTAGAGATTCCGCCTCACTTAACTCCTCTCTCTGAAGAAGAAGTGAATGCTATTCTCTCACCTTCTCCAGAGGAGGCATTAGAGATAGCTAAAGCCACTAAAAAAGTAGAAATGAACGCTAAAAGGGATGAGGCTATAGAGCAAGATATAGAGTTTAATGGAGAGATTTTTACTAACAGAAAATCTGATAGGGATATTATTAGCTCTTATCTGTCTCTAAGCTTACCTGAAAACTTTGCATGGATTGCTAAAAACAACACACCTGTGCCTATGACTAAAAAGAATCTTACTGCTTTGGCTTCTTTAATGTTTTCAAGCCTTAATGAAAATATGCTTAAGGCAAGAGTGTTAAAAAATAGAGTGGATGCAAGTAGCACCATAGAAGAAGTGGAAGCGATAGTGTGGGACACTATAGAGGAAGTAGATGCAATAGCGTGGGATTATTAAAAGGAGAACGCAATGGATATTAGCGAAAGAAGCAATGCGGTTTTGTTTTTAGGAAGTGGAGGTTTGGCGTTATTCTTTCAGATAATGCATTATCTTGGAATATCAGAAGCACAAGTATATGCTCTGCTTTTTGTGTTCTTTTTTAGCGGATTTGCTGGTTTTATCAAAACCATTTCTTTTAGAGAAAACCTAAGAGCCTTTGTGTGTTTTGATATTACAAGCAAAGCCTTAAGCTTGTTTGTTCCTTTTGTGGTAGCTTTTGGTGCTAAGAGCATACCTACTCTTTATATCTTTGTGGATTATTGTTTTAGCTTTTTAATCTTAGGAGAGATTTTAAGCGTTTTAATCTGCATCCAAAGACTAAAAACTCGCAATAAAGATATAAAAGAAGTGGATATATATAATCTCATGGTTAAGAAGTTTCAAGATTTCCTTGCTAAACACTTAAAAATCAAAGAAGTGGAAGAGCAAGGAGAAAAAGATAAAAAATCTAATATAAAAGGAGAATAAATGGCAGCAAATTTTGGTGTTAATGTTACGCGCTCTAGCAGTGCTGCGCGTGCTATTAAAGTTAAATCTAGCACACCCATTGGTGCGGTTGTGAGTATTGCATTAGATGAGAGCAATGAGGAGTTAATCAATAGCCTTAGAGCAGAACCTTTGCGGTTTTTTGCTTCAGCAGAAACTGCTCTAAAAGAGTTTGGAGCATATGAAGGAAGTGTTCTTAGAGTATTAAGCGGTATTAATGAGCAAAACGCTAAATCTCCTCTTATTCTAAGCTTTGTGGTGATTTCTCTGACACAAGCTCAGGAAGTTCCCGAAGAGTTTTATGGGCAAGAAGAAATAAAAACAAAGGTATCTGAAGCAATCTTAAGAATGCCTAGTTCTCAAGCGCTCTTTGGATACAGCCCAAATTTAATTATTGCCCCATTTTTTAGCCACGATTTAGATATTGGCTCACAGATGCAAAGCATAGCTCAAAAGCTAAATGCTCATGCCATTATTGATTTAAATTGTGAAAGTGAAAGTGAAGCTATTACTAAAGCTTCTTCTTATGGAAGTGAAAGAGTTTTGCTTTGCGATCCTTATGTTAAGGTGTGGGATAGTTTAAAAAACGCTCATTCTTATGAGCCTCTTAGTGCAAGAGTTGCAGGACTTATTGCTTATGTGGATGGTGAGGAAGAGTATGGGTTTTCAAATTCTCACTCCAATCGTGTATTAAATGGGGTTTCAGGCACAAAGAGAATTGTGGAATTCCAAGCAGGGCAAGAGTGTCAAGCAGATAGGCTAAGAAATCAAAATATTACAACCATTATTCGCTATTCTGGCTTTAGGCTTTGGGGGAATAACACCACTTCTATAGATTCTATTTGGCAAGATTTTACCAGAGTGAGGGTATTTGATAGGATTGCAGAGGCTGCATTAGAGGGATTATTTTGGGCGATTGATAGGAGGGCTGATGAGTTAAAAGCCGCTAAAGATTCTGTAGAGCAAATGCTCTTAAGCTTAAAAGGTGCAAAGGTTCTAGTAGATTATGAAGTTTCTTGGAATGATGAGCTAAATACTCCAGCAAATATCACTGCTGGTAAATTTTATTTAGATGTTAAAACGATGAATACACCCATTGTTAAGAGGCTAGAAGTAAATTTTGATTATACAGACAAATTCTCTAAGATGCTTATAAAAATGATTTCTTAAAAGGAGCAAGAATGGTTTTTTCAAAATTAAGAGAAGCACAAGTTATTAATGCGGCTTCGGTTTTTGTGGAGGGAATAGGCTTTTTAGGAGTTAGCAAGGAGGTGGAGCTTCCTGCAATAGAGTTTGAAACCTATACGCAAAATGGAGGTTTTTACAAAAGCAATCAGAATAGCGGGATTTTAAAAGAGATGACTCTAAAAGTAAAATTTGCTGAATACAATATTGTTTATTTAAATTCTATGAGCTCTCAATTTAATCAGAGCTCTAATTTGTATGTTAAATGGAATGTGAGTTCCCAAAAGGGACATTTTGGACATGTCGCTACCTTTAGAGGAAACATAACCAAACTTACAATGCCAAAGGTTGCCTCTGGAGAAGAGGTGGAAGTAGAGCTTGAAATGCAGGTGTATTTTTATAAAAAAGATGAAAACAATGCACAAGTAATGCTGATTGATACAAGAAATATGATTTGCCTTATGGGCGGTAAAGATATTTGGGCGGATTTACGCTCTCATGTTATGTAGGAGTGAAAAATGGAGAAAATTATCAAATTGGGAAATAAAGAAGTGAAAATGAGGAAACCTCTTGTTAGAGATGTTCGTGCAATTTGTGATATTGCTAATGATTTTGAAAGAGAGATTGCGATGATTGCTAATCTAACAGGGATAAGTATTGATGAAATAGATAATTTAGAATTAGGAGATTTAGCCATTTTACAGGGGGCTTTAAAGGAGCTTATTACAAAAAAGTAGAAAAAGGAAGTCTTTTAACAATGATTGCAAATCTTGGCATTGCTTTTCATCAGGGATATAAAGATTGCATAGAGATGTTGTGGGAGGACTTCTTAAGCTTACATAAACTTGCTATGAAAGTAAATAAGGAAAAGCAATGAAAGAAACAATAGAGATAATTTTGCCACTAACCGCTGATTTTGAGGGATTTAGCCCCAAAGTTTATAAATGCCCCGCTGGATTTTTAACAATTGGCTATGGGCGAAACATAGAAGCCAACCCTTTAACGGAGACAGAGAAGAAACTTTTGAGAGCTGAAGGTTTGATAAATGAGAAAATCGCTAAAGATTGGCTAAGAGAAAATTTACAAAAATGTTATGAGGAATTGGCACAAAATTTTAACTGGTTTGCTAAAACCGATAGAGTAAGAAAAGCTGCTTTGGTTGATTTTGACTACAATGTAGGGCTTGGGACATTGAAAACTTTTAAAAACACTTTACTCTTTTTAGAGCAAGAAGACTACAAAAGAGCTGCTGAGAATATGCGTTTAAGTAAATGGTTTAAGCAGGTGAAAAGACGTGGGGTTAGAATTTGTAATATGATAGAGAGTGGGAATATTTAATGCATTTAATGTTTTTAAGAAAACTAGATATTAAGATGATTCTTGCATTACTTTGTGTAACTTTATCCTGTGTTCTTTGTTTTTTTATCTGGAGGAACTCTAGTTTAAAAGAAGACTTGTTTTTAAAAGAGTTGGAGTTGCAACAAACAATTTTAAACGTTCAAAAATTAAATCTTGCCTTAGAAAAACAAAACGAAGCTTTTAAAAAGATGCAAGTGCAAAAAACCTTGATTGATACTACAGCGATTAAAGAAATTGTTTTAAAAGATTCTAGTTGTGAAACAGAGCTTAGAGGCTATAAACAAATCTTTAAGGAGCTTGGTAAATGAAGGGTTTTAGAATTCATAAAATTTTAATCAATTTAATGATGCGTTTTCTTTGGTTTTTAGCCTATACCTTTGCATTTCTTTTTCTTTTAGCTTCTTTCATAGGATGTGCACCTAAGCCCATTGTAAAAATTCAAACCAAAGAAGTTCTCATTCCCATTAGATGCAATTTAGAACTTCCTAAAAAACCTAAAGAGGATGGAAGTTTTGAAAGTCATAAGGAGCTTAGTATCTATTACAAGGAAGTTGAGCAAATCGCAAAGGATTGCACGAGGGATTAGATAAGACTTTTTAAAAAGCATTTAAGAAGTCTTTAAAATATGTAGGTAAGAAAATATGTTTTAAGGACAAACAGGCAATTAGGAAAGCTTTGTTTATCAAAGCTAGGATTCCTGCTCTTGCCTGTGAGTTTTTAAAACATATTCACATTAAGTTTGTAATTTTAGGAGAAATCTTAAAAAAGGAAAAAATATGCAAAATCTAGGTGTTGGGATTAGTATTCAAACAATTTTTAACGATAAGGGAATTAAATTAGCCCAAAGTAGCCTTAGTTCCTTAAAAAGTGTAACAAGCAGCACTTTTAAAAGCACAATTACCCCTAAAACAAACATTACCCCTCTTAATACGATCAAGACAACTTTAGATTCGATTAAGGCAAAGATTAAGGGCTTAAATTCTGAAGAGGTAAGAATTAAGGCTAAAGCCAATATGGATTCTTTTAAAAGCTCCATAATGGAAAAGGTGGCATTGGGAGCTGGTATTGTTATGCCCATTAAAGCCGCTATTAATTTTGAGAGTGCCATGGCAGATGTTAATAAGGTTGTGGATTTTGATAGTCAAAAAGAGCTTCAATCTTTTAGTGCAGAGATTAGAAACCTTAGCAAAACAATTCCCCTTGTTCCGACTGAATTAGCTAAAATTACTGCGAGTGGAGGAGCATTAGGTGTAGCTAAAGAAAAGCTAATGGATTTTACAACCCTAGTTGCAAAGATGAGCACCGCTTTTGATATGGATGCAGAACAGGCTGGGGACACAATGGCAAAAATTATGAATGTCTATGGATTAGGGCTAAAAGAAATGGAGGGATTAGGTGATGCCATGAATCATATCTCCGATAATTCTGCCGCTAAAGCAAAAGATATTGCCGAAGTTTTAGGAAGGATTGGAGGAACGGCTAATGTAATGGGATTAAGCGCTCAAAATGCTGCAGCTCTTGGAAGTGCTTTTTTAGCAATGGGTAAAGCCCCTGAAGTAGCAGGAACAGCAATTAATTCCTTTTTTACTAAGCTTTTAGCTCCAGAGGAGCAAACAGCGGGCTTTAAAAAAGCATTAGAGCAGATTGGATTAAGTGCGGAAGAACTCAAAGATTCTATTCAAAAAGACCCTCAAAAGGGTATTGAGGATTTTTTGCAAACCCTAACCAAAGTAGAAAAAGCAGATCAAATGGGAATTCTAAGTAATCTCTTTGGAGCAAATTTTGGAGATGATATGGCTTTGCTTGTTAAGGGTATTGATAATTACAAAAAAGCAGTAAATCTCGCTAATACAAAAGACAATATAGGTTCTTTGCAAAGAGAATTTGAAACAAGGAGTGCTACAACAGAGAATGCTCTTATTCTTTTAAAATCAAGCCTAATCAATGTGGGTATTAGTATTGGTAATGTAGTTTTACCCTCCTTAAATGCACTTATTAGCATAATTCGTCCCATTACAGATGGAATCTCAAATTTTGCTTCAAGATTCCCAACGCTAACCAAAGTCATTGTAGGATCTGCAGTTGGTATTGGCACACTTTTAATTATTGTCCCTACCTTTATGTTTGCGCTAAGTGCAATGACTTTAGGGTTAGGCAAAGCAGTGCTAGGCTTTAAAGCCTTAAGCACGGCTGTGCTCTTTCTCTCCCGTGCCTTTCTTTTCAACCCTATTGGGTTAGCACTCACTGCCATTGCGGGAGTGGGATTTTTAATTTATAAACATTGGACCCCTTTAAAAGAAGTTTTTTCTAATGTTGTAAATAGCATTCAAGAGAGTTTTTCAAGAGTATGGAATTATCTTAAGAGTGTTTTTTCTTGGAATCCTTTGGGATTAATAGCCTCTGCCTTTACTCCTATAAACGATTTTTTTCAAGAATTGCTTGGAGGCTGGATTGCAAGATTTAAAACAGCTGTTTCTATAATTGGGGAAACCCTAAGTTCCATTAAAGGTTTCTTTGGTTTTGGAGAGAGCACCCTTAAAAGTTCTTTAGAGGAAAAAAAGATAGAGACCCTTCAAGTCTCTCCTCTTACTCCCTCCTCTACACAAAATAATATTAGTGTGGCTTTTACTGGTGGAATCCAAGTGCAAACCACTGATGGCAAGATTCCAGAAAATTCCCAGCTGCAAAGAGATATTCAAAGAGAAGTGGAGATGGCTCTAAAGAAGGCAAAACAGAGTGAGAGAGATCGTAGCTTTAGCGATCTTGATTTTTAAAAGAGAGAAACAATGTTTTATTTAGCCCTGGGAGATTTTAAATTTAGACTTAAACAAGCACAATTAAAAACAATCACAGAGAAATTAATATTGCCTTTTAGCGAGATTAAACGCATTGGTAATCATCCTGCTTTTTTTGATAGTGGGAAGTTTGAAGAATCTTTAGAGTTAGAGTTAGATTTAATTTTGCAAAAACAAAGAACCCTAGAAGATTTTAAAAAACAAGTGAAGCAAAAAAAACCTTTTTTTATGGTTTTGGGCTATGGAGAAATTATTGGCGAAGTATTAGTAGAGAGCTATACTCTTAAAAAAGAATCTATTTTACCAAATGGAGCAAGCCTGTCTCAAACTTTAAATCTTTCTTTAAAAAAGTATTACCGATGAATTTTACTCCTAATTTTAAAATCTTGGCTAATAATAGAGATGTAACAGAGCATATTCAAAAAAATCTTATTACTTTAAGGTTTAAAGATGAAGCAGGGATTTTAAGTGATGAAATTACTTTGGAAGTTGCAGGAGAATTTAGGAGACCTAAATACCAAGATAAGCTTAAAGTATGGATTGGGTATAAAGAAAGTGGGCTTTGGTATTGTGGAGATTTTTGTGTGCAAAGCAGTGAAAGAACACAACATTCCACTACTATTACTGCTACAGGAGTAGATTTTAGCAATGCTTTAAAAGAGAAAAGGAGCCGCTCTTGGGAGAAGGTTAGCTTAAAAGAGATTGTAGAAAAAATTGCTAAAGAACACCAATTGGGCTTTCAAGCAGAATTTGAAGAGGCTAAGATTGTTTATTTAGCCCAAAGCGATGAGAGCGATTTGAGCTTTTTAAAAAGATTGGCAAAGGAATATGGTGCAATGTTTTCTATTAAGGATAATAAAATTTTGTTTTTATACAAAAAAGAAAGCGAGAAGCTTCCTGTGTCTAAAATAAATTTATCAGAAGCGATAAGTTTTTCTATCAAACATTCTAATAAAACGCTTTATCTTAGTGCAAGAGCTATTTGGCACGATACGGAAGAGAATAAAAATAAAGAAGTAGTAGTAGGCAATGGAATGCCACAGCTTAGAATAGAGTCTGCTTTTAAAAATAGTAGCGATGCAAAACTTAAGGCTCAAGCGAAACTTAAAAATGCTAACTCTGGGAGCATTAGTGGAAGGCTTAGTATCTATGGCAGCAAGATTTATGCAGGAGGACTGCTAGAATTAAATAATGCAGGAAGTGATAATGGGGTTTATCAAATTAATAGTGTGAATCATACTCTAAGTGCTGATGGCTTTATAACTGATGTTGAGTTTGAAAAATGAAAAAGAGAGATTTAAAAGCACAAATCAAAGCACTAGAAAACATCCTTCAAACTTTAGAGAAAAAATGCACTTGTTTGGAACTCATTGTGAAATGGCAAAGTGAAAGATTAGAGATTATAAGAGAAAAAAGGATTAAAGAAAAAAATAAGGAATAAGGGGAAACCCCCTTAATGAAAACTAGCTTTGGGATAATACCTCTTTTTTTGAAAACATAAGCAAAAAATTTCATTTTAGAAGGAGTTGCAATGAAAAATGCAAACTTTAAAATGAAAACTAGCACTTTAAAAGCCCCATTTGCTTCGGTAGGTGGAAAATCTAAAATGGCAAAAGAAATTGTAGAGAGAATGCCTCCTCATACTTGCTATGCTGAAGTTTTTGCAGGAAGCCTATCTGTTCTTTATGCAAAAGAGCGTCCTTTTGCAAAATACAATGAGGTGATTAATGATTGGAATGAGGATTTAATTAATCTGCATAAAATCATACAAAGTCGCCCACAAAGTTTGCAATTAGAACTTAATAGAATGTTGAGTGGTAGAATCTTTTTTAAAGATTCCATTACCAAAACTCCAAGAAATGATATAGAAAAAGCAGCACTTTATTATTATTCCATTGTGCATAGTTTTGGGGGTACAAGAAGGCATTATGCAATGTGTAAAAAGGCAAGAAGTCCAAAGAATATTTATAAAAGTTTTCAAGTTTATGCAGAAAGGCTAAAACATGTGAGTATTGAAAATTTGGATTTTAGGGATTTTATTAAGCAATATGATAATGATTCCACTTTGTTTTATTTAGATCCTCCTTATGTTGGCACAGAGAATTATTATAAGAATAAGAAAACCTTTGATTTAAAAGATCATAAGGATTTATTTGAAATATTAAAGAATATTAAAGGGAAATTCTTACTTAGCTATAATGATTGTGAGTTGGTGAATAATCTCTACAAAGATTTTAATATTAAAAAACTACAAACACATTATAGCTTGAATATAAAAACGCAGTATAAAAGGCACACAGAGCTTCTTATTAGCAACTTTTAGGCACTCTGTGCCTATTAAATTTAAAGAGCAAAGATTATTAATTTTGCCCTTTTTTGCATTTTAACCTTGATAAAAATGGATTATTAAAATCAAGAGAGTGCAAAGGGGTTTTGGTTATGAATTTTTAAGGGATGTTTTCTTAAAGATTAGATTATAAATCTTTTCTTCATCATCGTATTCTAACACAATATTTAATTTTGCTCCTGTTTTTATATGGATTGTTTTTAAGTCTTTAGGGTTAAAGCTCTCATCCTTGATTGTTGTTATGGCTAAAATTAAAGACTTCATCTCTTCTAAGCTTTTTAGCCTTTCCTCTAAACTTTCCACAAATAGGCTTTCACTTATTGTTTCATACCAATATCTAAGAGTATTTTCTAAATCTTCTTTTAAAGTTTTTAAATTTACATTTTGCATTTATTGTCCTTTATTTTTTTGTTAGGACAACAATAGCTTTCCCAAGCTTAGTGTGTGCTGTCATGTCCTCCTAATCTCGCCAACAACTGCACCAATTAGTAAAAAATCTCCATTTTTATAAAAAATATCTTCAAAAGCGGGATTAAAAGAGTGCAGAATAACTCCATTATCTTGTTTTAAGACCTGTTTTATAAAAAGCCCATCTCTAGTATTAATTACATAAATACTTTTGTTTTTAAAAAGCCTTGTTTTGTCAATTACGCAAATAGAGCCATCTTTAATTATAGGCTCCATAGATTCCCCAAAGCTTGTTATAAACTCACAATCTTTAGCTTTAAAGAAATCTAGCAGTGTATTATCTACTATTATCTCTTTATACTTTACAAACTCATTAATTCCTCCACCACCCAAAGTTGCATTAACTTTATAGAGTTTTAGAATCTTATATTTGTCCTCACATTCTAAATTCTCTTTAGGAGAACTCCCATAAAAGAAAAAATTTATATTTATCTGCCTTTGTTGTAAAAAATTGAGTATTTGTTTATAGGGGATGGAATTTCTAAATTTCATAGAATTAAAAGTATCAGGGTGTATATTTAAGGCTTTAGCCACATCAATGGTTTTAATGCTTGTCTGTCCCTCACTAGCTAGAATATCTTTTAGCTTTTCTATGACTTCTTCCATATCCATATTAATACCTTTTATTCTTTTGTTTTAAAAGGATTTTAATATAAAAAAGGATTAAAGATGAAATTTTATTTTAAAATGAAAGTTTTAATGCAAAAATTAGAGTTTAAAAAGGTTTTAAATGTTGTTTAAATGCTTTTTAAAATGGCAAGGATTGTAGCTTAATATTTGCTGATTTTTTCCATTTTAAATCAAACCACTTTAAAACGCAAACTATCATTTTATGGGGTTCAAAGTTACTCACTCTTTCAAATTTGGGCTTTGTAATAAATACCCTCTTATACAGGAGAATAAAATTTAAAGAAGTAATAGGAGCAGTGGACTCATTTGAAGCTCAAAAGAAATTAGATAAAATTTCAAACCAAAAACATAAAGAGAGGCAATGGATTCTAGCATTTGGATTGGTTTGATTGGCGTTTGTGGAACTTTAGCGGGAGCTTTCTTTGGGGCTTGGCTAAATCCTTACATGCAAGAAAAGAAAGAAATTAAGAGATTAAAAACAATACTAAAAGAAGCAAGTCTTTTGGATAAGTTTATTATTTTTAACGCATACAAAAATGTTTATTTGCCTCTTAATGGAATGATAATTTTTCCCAGCCCACAATTAGATCTCAAGACACAACAACTTATTAATTTATTTAATGAAGATGTCGATATTTTATACCTCAATATCAAAAGATTAGCAGATGAGGGGATATTATTTATTGAAGACAAAGAATATTGGGGATGCAGATTGGTGCTAAGTAGTAAATTTTGTTTCTTGATTAATCAAGACAAAGAAATACAACGGAAATTATTAGAGGGCAATAAGAGTTATATTAAAGAAATGATTTATCCATTATATGAGCTAATAATGCAATCTGATGCCATATTCAAACTATTGCAACAAAACCAACCACAAATCTATCAGCAACCAAAAACCATTGCTATACCAACAACCACATTAGCAAACATTAATATATTTATGCATAATATTTATGTCTTTAATATCTTAGGAGATTTAAGCTATTTAAATCCTGCATCACCAACAGCGTATTTAAGCTTCCCAAAAAGAGAATTTCACCCTAAATATGAGGGATAAATAAATTCATTAATCCCCCTCCCAAAAAAGATACATTAACTTTATAGAACTTTAAAATCTTATATTTCTCTTCGCTCTCTAAGTTTTTTAAAGATATTCCATAGAAGAAGTAATTAATATTGATTTTTCTTCTTTAAATAGCAAGTTTATAAGCTTAATGTTTGCTGATTTTTTCCATTTTAAATCAAACCGCTTCGTTTTTAAATGGAAAAACTTTGATTTAAAATGTCGTTTTATACAAAAAATGTCTGTGAAAAAAATATGGGAAATACTCTATGAAAAGGAGAACAAAAGCTATAATGGTCTCCTTTGGTTCTGCAAAAAACGAAAGTTAATTTAGAATTAATTTTTAATATTATAAAATCGTGAAATTATATAGATTAATCGCAGGATTAATTTGTGTTAATAGAAATGCCAATCATTCAATAATCAGGGCATACTCTAACTCTCTCACAACATTTTCTGCAAATGATTTGTTATATTAGGATTTATCATTACATTAATCCCAAGAAAAAATGCTC
>NZ_JRPC02000130.1 GCF_000765745.2 Helicobacter apodemus | reverse complement strand
ATGATTAAGAGTCAATAAAGCTTAGTGCTTTTACTTACTTTTAGTTAGTATTACTTACTCTTAGTTGCTCTCATACAAAGTAAAGATAAAGAAACCACACTATACCAAAGATAACGCTTAACACAATACACCCACACAGCATAGCAAAGATAAAGATTATCCCTCCTCCCCAAAGCCAACACACAGCACACACCAAAGATAAAGTAAAAAACTAGGCAATACACCAAGGACAATGATTAACATAATACACAGCATAGCAAAGATAATGATTAAAAACCTAGTTACTACACTAAATAAAAATGCCTAATAAAGAACAGCCACCACTACACCCCACCAAATAAACTAACCCACCTCCCCTAAT
>NZ_JRPC02000023.1 GCF_000765745.2 Helicobacter apodemus | reverse complement strand
AATGATGCTTTTTATTTCTCTTTAAATTATGGGATGAATTGGACTAAGAATACAACTATGCATACAGGATATGGGAAGTTTAATTATATGTGGTAGGGGGATACTTCCATCTCTATTTATACCCTTACTTAAACTTATTCCCTAGTAATTAAACCTAATCTTACAATAAAGTATAAGATAAGTTCTTTATCATTAGCTTTCTTTTATTGTATATAAGAAAACTTTAGTAGGGTTATTGGTTGGTTAGGGTTAGTTGCTTTTACTTACTTTTATTTAGTCTTACTTACTCTTAGTTACTCTCATACATAGTAAAGATAATACTTAAAAACCACACTAAACCAAAGATAATGATTAAGAGTCAATAAAGCTTAGTGCTTTTATTTACTCTTAGTTAGTATTACTTACTTTATCTTTTAAGGGTTTTATTTAGTTTCAATCAAGCTTTCTTTTGTTGTATATAAGAAAGCTTTAGTGGGGTTATTGTTTGGTTAGGGTTGGTTGGTTTTACTTACTTTGTTTAGATATTTTGTTTTTATTGATTTGTTTTATTGATTATTCTTATTTAAAAGTTTTTTAGTCTTATTTTAATCTTTTAGTTTGAAATATAAAAGAATTTTACAAAGAGTATCAAAGGAATTATTATAAAGTTCAAGAAACATTTATCCATATAAATTCTAGGATTCTTATTTTCTTTATAATAATTGCTTTTGGTGGGGTTGGATTTCATTTCAATGAGTTATTGAAGAATAAAAAGACCCATCAAGAGCTTTTAAAGATAGGAAATGAAACTCTAAAATATCGATTCTTAAGAGTATTCTTTTAATTGCGTTATTTTAAGGATTCTAAAATGAGTTTATCAAAATGTGAATCATAAAGGGGATTGAAGCTTATAACTGGAAATTCATAATCTCTTTTTAGGATTTTTGTTATATTGTTGGGGTATGAGATTTTAATATGGAGTGTAAAGATATATCTTGCAATCCTTGAAAAAGAAGCATTAGGTGAAAAATCCCCTTGAGATTCATTATAAAAATCTGTGAAAAAATATTCTACTTGCGTAATGGCATTATCGGAGTTTTGATTAAAAAGTATTTTGAAGCGGTTTTGGAAAGTTTGGATTAAATCTTGTGGGATAGGAGAAGTGCTAGAGGTGCTTTGATAAATAATCATAGGGTATGGGATAAGCGGGGTTTGTGTGGCGATATTTTCTTTATAAGAGCAACCATAGAGTATAAACCCTAAAAGAAAAAATGATAAAATCTTTTTCATAAAAATCCTTTTTAATAATTATAGCTTAAAGGGAAAGTTTGAATTGTATCTTTGTTGCCAAAAAACCTCTCTTTATTTCTTCTAATGCTTATTTAAGTCAGCTTAAAAAACGTGATAAGGTTAAAAAAGCTGGGTTTAGCGGGATTTTAGATCCTTTTGCTTGTGGGACTTTAATCATTGCTTATGGGAGATATACAAGACTTTTTACATTTTTAGATAAGAATCCTAAAGTTTATCAAGCTACACTTTGGCTAGGATTAGAGAGTGATACCTTAGATATTGAAGGAATTAAAAAGATTCATAATATTAAGAGATTTAAAGAAGAGAGGCTAGAATCTTTGTTGCAAAGTTTTTGTGGTAAAGTCTCTTTTATCCCGCCAAAATATAGTGCGAAAAAAATTAATGGAAAAAAAGCTTATGAAATTGCTAGAGCAGGGGGGAATGTGGTTTTAAAAGCTCAAGAAATGGAAGTTTTTAAAATAGAATTTTTAAATTACTCTCATCCTTTTTTAAGTTTTAAAGTTTGGGTGAGTGAGGGCAGCTATATCCGCTCTTTAGGAGAATTAATCGCTAGAGAGCTTGATTGTTTTGGCTCACTTAGTTATTTGGAGCGATTAAGTGAGGGGGGATTAGTCTATCAAAATGAAAAAAAACTAAATCCTTTGGATATTTTGCCTTTTCCTATTATTAAGTGTCAAGAGAATCTTAAAGAAGCTGTTTTTAATGGAAAAAGAATCTCTAAAGAGGATTTAAAAATTTACAAAGAAGGTAAATATATAGTAAAATTTGAGGAATTTTTTTCTATAATTTTATACCAAGAAAAAAATATAGAATATTTAGTAAATAGGATTTCCTTGTGTTGATTTTATCAAGAAAAGAAAATGAAAGTATCAGTATTGGTGATAATATCGTTATTAAGGTTGTCTCCATTGATAAAGGAAATGTAAAATTAGGATTTGAAGCTCCCCCTAATCTATTGATTTTGCGTGAAGAATTGAAATTAGCTATTTTAGAGGAGAATAAAAAATCTCTTAGTAAGCAAGGGGATTATATTGGCAAGTTAATGGGTGCTAAGAAAAGAAGTTTATGATAAAATCTTTTGCAAAAATTAATATTTTTTTGAAAATCACGGGTAAAATGGCTTACAAAGGTCAAGATTATCATACGCTTTCTTCGCGTTTTATGCTTTATAAAGACTTGTATGATGAGATGGAGATAAGCTTAGATTCTAAAGAGTTTGAAATATTAGGAAATTTTGATTGTTCTTTAGACAGAAATACTATTTATAGAGCTTATAAAGAGATTTTGCCTTTTTTAAACCAACAACAAAGAGAAATCCTTTCACATTTACAAGTAGTTGTTAATAAAAAAATACCAAGTGGTGGGGGATTAGGCGGAGGAAGTTCTAATGCGGCAAGTTTTTTGTGTTGGGTGAATGATTTTTGCAAGCTTGATTTGGAGAGAGAAAGGCTTTGTGAAATTGGAAGCAGAGTTGGGAGTGATGTGCCTTTTTTTGTCAGTGGATATACAATGGCTAATGTAAGTGGGAGAGGAGAAGTAGTGGAATTTTATGATGAAGAAGCTTTAAAAGTAGAGATTGTAAATCCTAATATTCCTAGTAATACCGCTCAAATCTATGAGGAATATTCTAAAAACTTTTATAAGCCTAGTCAAGAAAATTGGTTTTATTTAGAGAATAATAAAATTTTAGAAAAATCTGCTTTTGAGATTAATGATTTATTAGCCCCTTTACTTAAAATTTACCCTAATCTTAATCATTGGGTTAAGGAAGGGTTTTTTTTAAGTGGTAGTGGCAGTTGTTTTTGGAGAGCAGTATGAAGATAATTGCAACCAATAAAAAGGCTAATTATGATTTTTTTATTTTAGAAAAATATGAAGCAGGGATTGAATTAAAGGGTAGTGAGGTAAAATCTATTCGTGAGGCAAGGGTAAATTTAAAAGATAGCTTTGTTAAAATTATCCAAGGTGAAGCTTTTTTGTTTCAAGCCCATATTGCAACATTAGGGACAACCAATCCTTATTACAAGCCTGATGAAAAACGTCCTAGAAAGTTACTTTTGCATAGAAAAGAGATTGATAAACTCTTTGGGAAAACTCAAGTAGCAGGAATGAGTATTGTAGCTTTAAAGATTTATTTTAATAAAACAAATAAAGCAAAACTTGAAATTGCCTTAGCAAAAGGCAAGAATCTCCACGATAAACGAGAAAGTCTTAAAGGAAAGATTCAAAAAAGAGAGATTGCACAGAGCTTAAAAGAATTTTATAAAAAGTAAGGAGTAAATTTGTTTGGATTAGCTTTAAAAGATATTGTAGAATATGGAATTTTTGGTGTTTTGTTAGCGATGAGTATCATTGCTTTATGGGCTATTATAGAACGTGTTTTATTCTATCGTAGCATTATGCTTAAATCTTATAATAAAAAAGTAGAGTTAGAAGTTGATTTATCTAAAAACTTAACGCTTATTGCAACAATAGGTTCTAATGCACCTTATGTTGGGCTATTAGGGACAGTTTTTGGAATTATCTTAACTTTTGTTCAAATTGGACAATCTGGGGTAGTGGATACAGGGGCTATTATGACAGGTCTTGCTTTAGCTTTATACGCAACTGCTGGAGGATTGCTTGTAGCGATTCCTTTTATTGTTTTTTATAATTTTTTGCTTAGGCAGAGTGAAGTTTTAATCGCTAAATGGGAAGCTTTAAAAGAAAAAGATTAAAAAAAGATAAATAAAAGAGTAAAAATGAAGAATGCAAAAAGAATGGATACTATTAATGTTGTCCCATTTATTGATATTATGCTTGTGTTGCTTGTAATTGTGCTAACAAGTGCAACTTTCATTGCACAAGGTAAGATTCCTATTAATCTTCCCCAAGCACAAGGAGCTAGTGAGATTACTCAAGATTTAAAACAAGTAGAAATTACTATTGATGAAAAAGGAAATTATTTTTTAGATAAAAATCAAACGACTTTAGAAGCACTAGAGTTAGCATTATTGGAAATGCCAAAGGATACAGCGATTTTATTAAGGGGTGATTCTAAGAGTTATTTTGAAAAGTTTATTGCACTTATTGGAATGCTTAATAAGATTGATAGGATGAATGTAGATATTGAAGTGGAGCAACCCTAATGTTTAGAGAAAGCTATGATTTAGGGACTATTATTTCTGCAATTATTACCTTTGTTATGCTAGTTTTTGTGATTCGGTTTATGCTTTATATGATAAATCGTAAAAGACCTACTATTCAAAAGCCTGATTGGTTAGATGATGAACGTTTTGATAATGATAAGAGGAGAAAAAGGAAGTAAATGGAAAACATTGCCATTAATATAATTTTTACCCTCATTATGGTTGCACTGGCGATTTGGGATTTTATTAGTTATGGGAAGCAAAAGCATCGCGATTTTAAATCCATTATTATGAGCACTGGGGTTTTGGGGACTTTTGTAGGTATATTTGTGGGGTTACAAAATTTTGATGTTGTGAATATTGAAAGCTCTGTGCCTTTTTTGTTGGGGGGATTAAAAATTGCTTTTTATACTTCGATTTTAGGTATGGGATTAGCTATTTTACTTGCTATCATACAAAAGAGCAAAGCAGTTAAAAGTGATTTTGAAAATATGCTAGAGTATTTTTCACTTCAAATCTCTAAATTGGATAAATTAACGGATTTAGAAAATCTCTCAAAGATTTTAGAGCAAAATAAACAAACCCATAAACTGCAAGAGAATTATTACCAAATACAATCCCAAAATTTTCTTGTGTTAAAAGAATCTTTTCAAACTACTAATCAATCCTTAAAAGAAGCAATGCACCATTTAGCGCAAGGGGCTTCTAAAGAGTTAATTGCTGCTTTAGAGGGAGTTATTAAAGATTTTAATCAACGCATTAGCGATCAATTTGGAGATAACTTTAAGGAGCTTAATAATGCGGTTTCTTCAATGGTTAAGTGGCAAGAGGATTATAAAGACTCTGTAGAAAGTCTAGGGGAGCATTTAAAAAACACTTTATGTGTTTTTGAAAGCTCTACAAACTCTTTGGAATTAATTACTAAACGCGATGAGGAGATTTTGAGAGTTTATGAATCTTTAGCCCATAGTATTGAAGCTTCAAGAATAGAAAATGAAAAATTATCTCACCTATTAGCCGGATTTTCTACAATGCACGAAGACGCAAGTAAAGCCTTGCATTGCGTAGAAAAATTGACAAAAACCTTAGAGGATTCCCATTCTCAAACTTTAGATTTAACAAAAATAAATCTTGAAACTTTAAGGGAGTTTTTCAAACAAAGCCTTAAAGAACATCAGAGCAACACGCAAGAATTATTAACTATTAACTTAAAAGTGCTAGAGGAAGATTATCAAAAAACTAGCGATAATCTAACTAATCTTCAACAACAATTTGAAAACTTTAATCAACAATACTTAACACAAAATAAAGAAAATATTCAAAACTTTACATTAGCTATCAAAGATGAAATCCAACACTACACGCAAGAAATTTACGCTAATGATTTAGTGCTAAAAGAAAAAAATGCGGAAATGATAACACAAATACAGCTTAAGATTGAAGAGAAAATAGGAGGAATTAGGGAAATTTTTGATAATACTTTGCAAAAGCTAGATAATACCCAAAGGGAATCTTTACTACTTATGGAGAGCCAAACAAAAAGAAGTGATGATTTACTTATTAAGCATATACAAAATATGGAACTTTCTTTAGACAAAGCTAATACAAGCTTGCAAGAAGTAAGCCAAAAGACAAGTGAGCAACTTAGCAAAGATTTTTATACTATTGAAGAGCATATTAGGAATGCTATTGTTAGTTTTGATACCCTCTTAGGCAATACCACTAAAACTTTAGAGGAAAATTTTAAAACTAATAAAGAAGCATTAATAGGACTTTCAAAAGAGATTGAATCTACTATGACAACAACTACTAAAAGTCTTGATACACTCCTAAATGATACTGCTAATACCCTTAGCCAAAGCACTCAAAACATAGAAAAATCTTTTATACATAGTAATGAAACTATTACGCAAAGCCTCAATAAAACTGCTGATACAATGCATAATAGTATCCATCGTATTTTAGAGTATAACAAACAGCATACAAAGAGTTTTGAAGATCTAATGCAGCATAATATAAATGGGTTTAGGCAACATATTAATGCGATGATTGAAAAGGGTAGTGAATGTAATAGGGAATTTCAAGACCAAATGCGTAGTAGCTTTGGAGAATCTTATAAAAATGCTTTAGAAGCTTTAGCTGCGTATTTGAAAAATACAACAACAAGCTATCAAAATCAACTTATGACTTTAAACCAAAAGAGTTTTGAAGAATTGAAGAAAAAATACGACCAAACCTTACAAAGTCATCAAAATTTACAAAACGACTTACAGGAATATTTGAGAGTTATTGCAAAAACAACCCAAAACTTTACAAAAGAATTATTGCAAAATTCTAAAACGCAATTAGATTCGCATTCTAAAGAAGTTATTAAGCAATATTCTAGCTTAGAAGCAAAAATCAAAGATTCTTTAGAATCTATGGCAAAAGGTTATATGGAAATGCTCTCACTCTTAACGAAGAAAAGTTTAGAATTACCAAAAAATGCAAGTGCAGAGCTTTTAAATGAATTTAATAATTTGCAAAAAAATTTAGGTTTAGCTTTAGATGAAACTTATCATTCTTTAGAGAATAATCGTAAAGAAATTGATGGGATTTTAAAAATTATGCAAGAAAATATTACTTCTTCTTTATTTCAAACTTCAAACTTAAATGAGAATCTTTGTAAATCCTTAGGGGATCTTGATAGTGCATTATCTAATATTACTCTAGGGTTTCGTCAGGATTATGAATGGTTTTTGCGTAGAATAAAAGAGCTTATGGGAGCAAGAAACTAATGATAAGCAATAGCAAGGGTAGTGAATGGATTAGTATCTCGGATATGATGGCAGGGATTATGATGATATTTTTGCTCGTTGCGGTTTCTTATATGGTGGTTATTAGTTCCACAGAAAAAAGGCTTGCCTTGCAAAATGCTGAACTTTTAGAGCTTAATAGACAAATGAGTGATATAGCTAAAACTCATCAAAACTTACAAGTGAAACTTTATAATGATTTAATTGCGGAGTTTTCTAATAACCTAGAAGAATGGAATGCAGAAATTGATACCGATAATACCGTACGTTTTAGAGAGCCGGATATTTTGTTTGATCAAGGGCAAAAAGTTGTTAAAATACGTTTTAAAGAAATATTAGATGATTTTTTTCCACGATATATTAAGATTTTAAGTCAAGAAAAATATAAAGATGATATTGAAGAGATTAGGATTGAGGGACACACTTCTACAGAGTGGAAAAATACTGATAGCTTAGAGGTTAGGTATTTAGCAAATGCTGAATTATCACAAGCAAGAGCTTTAGAAGTTTTAAAATATTGTTTTGAATATACCAATATTAGTCCTCATAAACAATGGCTTATTAAGGTTTTGCGGGCTAATGGACTTTCTTTTGCCAAACCTCTTGAAAGTCAAGAATTATCGCGTAGAGTAGAGTTCAAAACTCTAACAAAGAGCGATCAAAAGATTTTAAAAATTTTAAATATTAATAAAGAATTGCAAATGCCTATGGAGAGTTTTTAGTCAATTTGCCAATCAATAGGGACTTTACCTTGTTCTTGTAATATTTTGTTGGTTTTTGAGAAATGTTTGCAGCCTAAAAAACCACTTTTAGCAAGTGGAGATGGGTGAGCGGCTTCTAATATAAAATGTTTTTTGTTATCAATAAGATTATTCTTTGCCCTTGCATAATTTCCCCATAATAAAAATATAATCCCCTCTTTTTCTTGACTAATTTTTTTTATAACATCATCCGTAAAGAGATGCCAACCAAAATGTTGATGAGAGGCGGGTTTATTCTCCTCTACACTTAAAATACTATTAAGAAGTAGCACGCCTTGTTTTGCCCATTTACTTAAATCACCATTACTAGAGGGGGGTGTCCCTAAATCCTCATTTAATTCCTTATAAATATTTTTAAGAGAGGGGGGGAGAGGGATATTTTTAGGAACTGAAAAAGAAAGTCCCATTGCTTGGGATTTATTATGATAGGGATCCTGTCCTAAAATAACAACTTTTAAGCTTGGGAGTGGTGTGAGATTAAAGGCGTTAAAGATGAGTGGGGCGGGAGGATATATGATAGCCCCTTTTTGTTTTGCTTGAATAAAATGTTGTTTTATTTCTAAAAAATAGGGCTTAAAAAATTCTTCTTTAAGGAATTCTTTCCAAGAAGAATCCATCTGGATTTTATCTAAAGAAATGCTTAATTTTTCCATTATTCAATAATTTTAGGCACGATGAAAAAGTTATTTTCGCTTTTTGGAGCATTTTTTAAAATATCTTGAGCTACCCTAGGATTATTAATAGGAATATCATCCCGCATAGTTAAAGCAGTCGTTCTTTGGCTAAAGAAAGTAGGAATGTCCTCCAAATCAAGGTTATTGATATTTTCAATAAAATTTATAATTTCATTTAAGTTATCTTTGATTTTTTCTATTTCTTCTGTCTTTAAGGTGATATTTGCTAGTTTTTGCAAATGCATTAAAAGATCGGTATCAATACTCATTAAAACTCCTCATAATTTTTTAAATAAAACATAAACATTTTAACGCCTCTTTGGATAATTTTATCTATCTCCTCTTTGGTCCTTGGAGGAGTATAGCTTGAATTGGAAATTATATAATAAAAATAGGGATGAATGATTTGATTGATAAAAAAATCTTGAGCTTCTTCAAGATTTTTGATTTTTAAATTGTTTTTTTGACAATAAATTTTCAACCCTTCTATAAGGTAGAAATTTGCTTTTTTAATACAAACAGCTTCAAAAATTTTAAAAATCTCTGGTTGATGATACCCCTCTATGATAATAATACGTTGTAGAGCAATAGAATCTTTTTGAAACATCTCATTAAAAAGATTTTGTGCATATTTTTTTAAAAAATCTTCTAAACTTAAATTAGACTTATCAATACGAGAGAGATTATTATCTAGTGCTTCCATAAAATCTTTCGTGCCATATTTTAGGGATTCTAAAAATAAAGTTTTTTTATCCCCAAAGAGTTTGTAGATGGTGGCTAATGAACCCTCTGTTTGTTTTATAACCATTTGTGGGCTTGTTTTAGCATAACCATACTTTAAAAAAAGTTTAAAAGCTATTTTAAGAATCTTGTTATATTTTTCTTGAGATTTTTTTGATAATGTTTGCTTTTGCAAGAGAAGCCTTAATGATTTTGTTTATTACCTTATATTGATAATTAAAGAAATATTCAAGATTTTATAAAAATTAAACTTAATATAAACTGCGTTTAAAAAGTTTTAAATTATTATTAGAGAAATATTTTGGTTAGGAATATTAGTGAAAAAAGAAACAAAAACTTATCGCCCTAATGTAGCTGCTATTATACTCTCTCCAAAATACCCTCTTATTTGTGAATTATTTATCGCAAGTCGCACTGATATTAAAAATGCTTGGCAATTTCCTCAAGGGGGAATTGATAAAACAGAAACCCCTAAAGAAGCCTTATATCGTGAGCTTAAAGAAGAAATAGGGACAGATGCTATAGATATTATCGCAGAATATCCTCAATGGATTAGTTATGATTTTCCTCCTTTAGTTGTCAAAAAAATGTATCCTTATGATGGACAAATACAAAAATATTTTTTAGTGCGTTTAAAAGAGGAGGGGAGTATCAATATCCATACAGAAGAACCAGAATTTGATGAATATAAATTTGTAACAATTGATGAAGTTTTTAATTATATCACTTATTTTAAACGACCCGTCTATAAGCAGGTTTTAGAGTATTTTAAAAAGAAAGGGTATTTATAAATGCTAATTATTCAAAAATATGGTGGCACAAGTGTTGGGGATTGTGAGAAGATTCAAAATGTTGCTGCTCGTGTTGTAGAAACCAAAAAAGCGGGGCATAGTCTTGTTGTAGTGGTTTCAGCAATGAGTGGAGAGACCGATAAACTTTTAGGTTATACAAAATTTTTTTCTAAACTGCCTAATGAACGCGAAATGGATATGGTTTTGAGTGCGGGTGAGAGGATTACAAGTGCGCTTTTAGCGATTGCTTTAGAAGAATTAGGCTATAAAGCAATTTCTTTAAGTGGTAGAGGTGCGGGTATGATTACAGATAATTCCCATACAAAAGCTAGGATTCAAATGATTGATACTTCAAGGTTAAATGCATTATTAGCTAAGGATTATATTGTAGTGGTTGCAGGCTTTCAAGGTGTTACTTCTAAAGGTGAAGTAACAACACTAGGAAGGGGAGGGAGTGATTTATCCGCTGTTGCTTTAGCGGGGGCTTTAGAGGCAGATTTATGCGAGATTTATACCGATGTTGATGGGGTCTATACTACAGATCCTAGAATCGAACCTAAAGCTAAAAAAATTGATAAGATTAGTTATGATGAGATGTTAGAGCTTGCTTCAATGGGTGCTAAAGTTTTACTTAATCGCTCGGTTGAAATGGCAAAAAAACTCAATGTTAATTTAGTTACAAGAAATAGTTTTAATCATAATGAGGGCACATTAATTACTAAAGAGGAGTTAATTATGGAACACCCAATTGTTAGTGGGATTGCACTAGATAAGAATCAAGCTAGAGTGAGTATTTGTAATGTAGAGGATAGACCTGGTATTGCTGCAGAGATTTTTGGGACATTATCAGAGGCCAATATTAATGTTGATATGATTGTGCAGACCATTGGTAGAGATGGAAAAACAGATTTAGACTTTACCATCCCAGAAGTAGAATTAGAAAATACCAAACGCGTTTTAAAATCTTTTGAAGATAATGTTGAAAGTATTGATTATGATTCTGATATTGCAAAAGTTTCTATTGTGGGTGTAGGTATGAAGTCTCATAGTGGAGTAGCCGCTAAAGCTTTTCAAGCACTAGCGGAGGATAATATCAATATTATGATGATTAGCACAAGTGAGATTAAAATCTCTATGATTATTAAACTTAAATATTCAGAACTTGCTATTAGGACACTACATAGCATTTATAAATTAGAAAAATAATGCAAGATATTGCTTCTTGGACCATTCATACGCTTCGGCACGATGTAAGTCGTCCTACTTGGTTAGAAGAGCGTAAGTTTGAGTGGATTCCTCTTATTAAGAGAACTTTACAAAGAATGTTTAATGGTGAGAGTTTGATTTTAATTACTGATAGGGATAGGGAATGGTTTATCCATTATATTATTAATTCTATTAATAAAAATAGCAATCGTCCTTATTTGCCCATACTAAGCATTCATTCTTTATTTCCTCAAATTGACAAATTCCATAAAGATGATACAGAAATGGCTCTTATTGATGATTATTTTGATAATATTTTTATGCGACGTTATTTCTTTTGGTATGTTGGGAGAAATGATGCACCAAGGGCTAAATTTGTGTTTAATCGTGAAGATGGATTTTTATGGCTATTTGATACTAATTTACAAAATAGTTTTACTTTGCAATCTACAGATCCTCTTATAGATATTAAACTTATGCAAATGTTTAGAATCTTTAATTTAACTATTGATGCAGCAATGTTTGGGCGCATCTCTTTGGAATAAATATGCAATATCCTTTTAGCCATATTTTATTGACTAAAAACCCCATAGAAGAAGCAAATATTTATTATGAGAATAATAATCCCCAGTTTTTTAGACTTTTTTGTGCAGAGGATTTGAATATAGAAATAGCTAGGGCTATTATTGATGAGAGTTATATTGCAAGTAATGGAATAAAGACACTTGTAATTGCCGCAAATAGCTTTAATATTCCTGCGCAAAATGCTCTTTTAAAGGTTTTAGAGGAGCCACCAAGCCAAATTATTTTTATCCTCTTTACAAAAATGAAATCTTTATTATTGCCAACAATACGTTCAAGAATCCCTATTATGAATAAAATACAAAAAACTCCTTTACCCCCATTTCCTTTAGAGATTCAAACTTTAAATCTCCAAAAAGTTTATGATTTTTTAAAAGAAAGGCAAAAAGAGTTTGGGAGCAGCGAGAGAAAATCAGAGATTGAAGCTTTATATATGGATTGTATCAAAAGTGGGCTATTTTTTAATGAGCAAGAACATAGGGTATTTGAAGAAGCTCTAGTGTGGGATAGCCAAAAAGAAAAACATCATAATATTTTATTAGTGCTATTATTGATGGTTTTAAAAGTTAAACAAAGAAATTTTAGACTTTAGAAGTCATCATTAGGGAATAATATGTTTGTGAAGCGATTAAAAAACTGCAAAAAGGAATTAAAAAAACTTCATTGTGATGGAATAGGTTATGAGATACTCTCCTTAAAAGATGAGATTTTTAGTTTTTATCTTTATGGTATTAAGGCGCCTGCAGCAAATATTCTTAAACAAGAAGCTTTAGCTTGTGGAGGAGATTTTGCTCTCCCAAAAGATGCCATAGTCTATGCTAAAGAGTTTTATGATGGGATTTTGATGATTACCAAATCTCAAGCTAAAGTGCTTTTAAAAAAGTTGCAAATTCAACCTTTTGGGTTAAAAAATCTTGCTTTAGTAATTAAGAAGCACTTCAAAGAATTAGAATATCCTTTTGGTATTATGGGGGTTATTAATGTAACCCCTGATAGTTTTTATGAATATTCCAGGCAAAACTTACAAAGTGCTAGAAAACGAATCTTAGAAATGATAGAGGAGGGTGTTGATATTATTGATATTGGTGGCGCCTCTACTCGTCCTGGAAGTGCTTGGATAAATGCAGAGGAAGAGAGGAGTAGGATTAAACCTATTGTAGAATTCATTGTTGCAGAAAATTTAATAAACAAGGTAAAATTTAGTATTGATACTTACACTCCAGAAGTTGCAAGGCTTTGTTTAGAAAATGGTTTTTGCGTGGTTAATGATATTACAGGATTTACAAACCCAAAAATGCTTGAAGCTGTTCGTGGTTATGAATGTGAATGTGTGATTATGCATATGCAAGGAAACCCTAAAGAAATGCAATATAATCCGCAATATGAAAATTTATTTTTAGAAATTGATAGTTTTTTTATGCGACAAATAGAAAAACTTTATAAAAATGGAAACACACATATTATATTAGATGTCGGGATTGGGTTTGGAAAAACCTTAGAGCATAACTGCGAACTAATCAAGCATTTAAAGCATTTTTTTCATTTTGGTTATCCACTTTTAGTGGGTGCTAGTCGTAAATCTATGATTGATAAAATTATTCCATCTAATGTTAATGAGCGTTTAGCTGGCACTTTAGCCATTCATTTAGAAGCACTCAATAATGGGGCTAATATTATTCGGTGCCACGATACCAAAGAGCATATTCAAGCCTTAAGGGTTTGGCAGGAGTTACATTGATTGAACGAAAAGAGATGATTTACCAATTATCTAATTATGGGTATTCTAAAGCAACCTTAGAAGTAATGTCAACAAGAGAGCTTATTCAATTATCAAAAAAAATCAGTAAAAATAGAATCTTAGAGTTTTTAGAAATGATGCCTAGCGAGAAGCAAGTGGAGATTATTTCTGATAATACAAGTGAGTATATTAGCAAGGAATTAGAGAATATATCCCACGCTATAAAAGAAGAAATAGATTTTTTTACACTTTATGAAGCTATTGAAAAAATCTTTGCTTTTTATGGACTGAATGAAGCTGTCGAATTAGTTTTGTCCCAAGTTAGCGAAAAGTATTATAAACAAATAACACAGATTATAGAATTAGTGTATAGATACTACCAAGAAAGTTTATTAGAAGAAATAGAAGAATTATGTAGGGAATATCCACCTGAAGAACAATATGAACAAATGAGTATTTATAGCAAAAAACGAGAGGATATTGCTTTTTTAAGAGATATTATTCATACAATGAAAAAAAATAATAATCAAAGCAAATTTACTAAAATATCCCAACTAAAATTTGAAATTATTCATGATTATTTCCCTGATTTTTTATATGAGAATTATGAGGAATATTATGAAGATGAAGATAAAAAGAATCAGATTATAGAACGTATTATGTCTTTAACCAATGCTTATAAAAAGGCTGTTCTTAAAAATAAAAAAATTGTTGTTTTAAAAAATATAGAAGCGGTTTTGCTAAAGGATAAAGATAGGGAAAATGAAGAAAAAACATTAATTAAGGATTATACAAAGAAATTTGCTGAAATTGTTAATAGTGAAGATGAATTAGCTTTTAGTATCCTATTAAAAGAAGCTCTAGATTTGTTGGATGAAAGAGATGTAAAAAAGATTATTGATAATTTTGACCTTTCTAATAATCCGATTTTACAACAAAGATATAATATTTTACTACGAAATCATAAGCCTAAATAATTCTAACAATAGAAAGTCTAAAAAGTACGTTTTAGAAGCTCTTCAGGTCGTAAAATAGTAATTAACCTATCATCTTTTTTGCCTACTCCATAAATTAGGCTTTCATCTTGACTAATGGTTTCAGGAGTGGGATCTACATCTGATTCTTTAATTCTTACAGCTTCTGTCAATCTATCAATAACAAATCCCGCTCTCTCTTCTTGAATTTTAATAACAATATAACGTGTATCCTCTGTCGGTTTTTCAAAAGGTAATCCAAACTTGAGACGTAAATTAATCAAAGGAATAACCCAACCACGCATATTAAATACACCTAAAACATAATTTGGAACTCCTGGAACTCTAGTATATTCAAAAGGTTTGATAATCTCTTGAATAGTTAAGATGGGTAAAGCAAATTCTTCAGAGCCTACAACAAAAGCTACAAGTTGAATAACATCTTCATTCTCTGCAGCTGGTTTTTTTTGCTCTTGTTGTTTTTGTAGAATATCTTGTAATTGATTACTCATTATTCAGTTACCTCCATAGTAAATTTGATATTTCTTTTTACAACATTCATTAAGTATTCTGGAGAGTAGGGTTTAGTAATGTATTCTGTCATACCTGATTCAACTCCACGCATTCTATCAGTTTTGCTTGTCCTACTTGTAACGGCAATAAGTGGTAGATTTTTAAACTTAGCGTATCTCCTAATTTCACCCGCTAATGTATAGCCGTCCATTTTAGGCATTTCAATATCAATTAAAATAGCATCAAAAGTTTTATCTCCATTTTTAACTATATCTAGTGCTTCTACCCCATTTGTGGCTTCTGTTAAAGTAATTCCTAGAGGTTTAAGCGATTTTTTCATAATAGCCCTATCAGTCATTGAATCATCCACAATTAAAACTTGGTAATCGCTAGGAGCACTTTTTCCTTTTTTAGATTCATTTTCTTGTATGAGATTACTAATGCTAACTTTAACTTGTTTTGCCATCTGCATCATTGCTGCAATATCTACAATAAGCGTTACTCTACCATCTCCTCGAATGGTTGCACCAGCAATTCCTTCAGTTCCTTTGAGATAAGAGCCAAGTGATTTAATAACAACTTCTTCTTGCCCAATGAGAAAATCAACAATTACTCCTATTTTATTTTCCGCAAGACCAATTACTACAACATAGGCTTGTTCAGAATTATCAAGAACAGCATTGACCCCAAAAATATCTGCTAATCTCACAAGTGGAAGCACTTCATTTCTAAGTCTTAAAACACTTTTGTTTTCTACCGTGTAAATTTCATCTTGAGAGATTCTAACAGTTTCGATAACAGAAGCAAGCGGAATAGCGTAATATTCTTCTTGCACACCAACTAGTAAAGATTGAATAATAGCAAGTGTAAGAGGAATTTTGAGTTTTAAAGTGGTGCCTTCTCCAAAAGCACTTTCTACATCAATAATACCATTGAGTTTTTCAATATTAGTCTTTACAACATCCATACCAACACCACGTCCGCTAATATTTGTAACGACTTTTGCTGTGGAGAAACCAGCTTTAAAAATTAAAGAATAAGCCTCCTTATCACTCATAGTATCTGCTTCTTTTTCGCTAATAAGTCCTTTTTCAATTGCTTTAACTTTGAGAGCTTCTGGATCCATTCCTTTTCCATCATCTTTTATTTCAACAACAATATGATTCCCCTCATTATAAGCTTTTAATTCCACAGTCCCTTGCTCACTTTTTCCCGCAGCAACCCTTTCTTCTTTGGTTTCTATTCCGTGATCACAAGCGTTTCTAATCAAATGCACAAGAGGGTCGCCTATTTCTTCAACGATAGATTTATCTAGTTCTGTTTCTTCTCCGCTAATGATAAGTTCAATGTTTTTACCAACCTCTCTTGAGAGATCCCTAACCATTCTTGGAAATTTATTAAAAACTCTCCCAATAGGTAGCATTCTTGTTTTCATAACTGCTAATTGAATATCAGTTGTTACCATAGAAACACTTGCCACAACTTGATTAAGTTCTTCTAAGAACTTTTCCCCTTCATACCGCTCTTCTACATCATTGTAGATTTTAATCAGTCGATTCTTTCCTAATACAAGCTCACCAATAAGATTCATTAAGCTATCTAACCTTTTAACATCAACCCGAATAGTCTGTTCAACAGCAGTAGCAGGAGCTTTAGTATCTTGCGATGGAGTTGTTGTTTTAGGGGGGGCTTTTGTAGTAGCTACAGGCTTTGCAGGAGTGGATGCTACTGGTGTAGCAGTAGCAATTTCGGGTTCAGGAGTAACTGGAGCATTTTCTTTAATTTCTACTGGAGCTTGAATTTCTTCGCTCTTGCCCTCTGCTTTTTTTTGCTGCCTTTTTCTTTTATCTTCTTCTTGACGCTTACTAAGTAGTCGATCAATCTCTTTTTCGATTTCCTCTGGAGACATATTGGCATAATCAAGTTCAGGCTCTTCTTCTATGGGTATAGTATCAGCAACTGGAGATTCTACTGCAGACGTTTGAGTCGATAGCGATTCTCCTTTTGATATGGCATCAAGTTTTTCTACAACTACAGCAATATCTGAATCTAAACCTGTATTTGCATCTGTTCCTGTATCACGGATTGCATTAAGAAGTTTTTTCATAAAATCTATAGAAGCTAAAACAATATCCATAATATCAGGAGTAATTGTTAATTCCCCATGTCTTGCTTTGTTTAAAACATCTTCCATATGGTGTGTAAGATGAGTAAGAACTGAAAAGTTTAGAAATGAACCTGAACCTTTAATAGTATGAGCAACTCTAAAAATTCTATTGAGTAAATCTAAATCCTCTGGTCTAGTTTCTAACTCAACTAAATCTTGATCGAGCTGTTCAATCATTTCAAATGCTTCGATTAAAAAGTCTTCCATTATTTCTTGCATTTCATCCATATAAATCCCTTTCTTTTAAAGTATAAATTAGAACTTTTCTAATTCTTTATCATATTTACTAACAATTTTTGAAATCTCATCGTGAAGTTTATTTCCATCAAATTTCACAAGATAAGATTCTCCTCCTGCTTTTTCACCTTTTTCTTTACTAAATTTATCACTAATAGAGGAACTAAAGATAATAGGAAATTTAGCAAATCTTGGGTCTTCTTTAACCTTTTTGGCAAAATGAAAACCATCCATTTTTGGCATTTCAATATCCGAAATGATAACTTTTAAGAATTGCGAAAGTTTTTCACCATAATTTTCATAAAGTTTTTCAAGTTTTTCTAAACCAGCCTCTCCATCATTAGCTTCTGTAACATCAAAGCCCATTTTTTCTAAAAATTCTTTGGTAATTTTTCGTGCAATTGCACTATCATCTAAAATTAGTGCTAAACCTCCAAATTGTGTATAACTACGATCAGCGTTAATTTCTGGACGGTAAAGACCTAAATCTTGAATGATACTTTCTAAATCAAGAATTAGTAAAACTTCTTCCCCTCCATCAATTCGTGTAATACCTGTAATTTTTCCCTTATCTAATTTTGAATTTGTGCTAGATGAGGAGCTAAAATTAGCGGGTTCTATATTTTTCCAATTGATTCTTCGAATACGTTTTGCCTCATGAACAATAAAGCCAATTACAATATCATTAAGCTCTGCTATAATAACACGAGGCTTAATTTTTTTGTTTTTTGGGACTTCCACATGCATCCATTTTGCAAGGTTAATCACAGGAATGACAATCCCACGCAAATCAAAAATACCTTCAATATATTCAGGTGCACCAGGTAATTCAGTTAAGTGTGGTAGGCGGATGATCTCATTAACTTTAGCGACATTAATCCCATAAATTCCTTCATAAATTTTACCTTTCTCTAATTTATAAATTCGAAAATCAACAAGCTCTATTTCATTACTGCTTGCTTTTAAAGTATCTTGTTTTTCAAAACTTGCCAACTAAAACTCCTTCATTTTTAAGGATAGGTAATTATTCTCATATTCTACAACAAAATATTTTTTTTTACAAGCAAAAAGAGGTAGTCCAATATAGTTCATAGTATGAAAATTTACATTTTTATTAAGATGAAAATGCCCTTCAATAATATAAGAATGTTGTTGAATATTATATTGCTTAATATAATTTAAGATTCTTTGAGTAATGAAATGTGAAGAATCCTTAGAGGATTCTTTTAGCGTCTTTTTCTTTAAATGATTAATTAAGAAAGGATAAAGGATATTTTTAAAGAGATGTAAAAATTTAATAGTGATTTTTTGACGTATTAATATTGTGTAAAATCTATAATGCCACGATAAGAGAATATCCCCGTGGGCCAAATAAACTTTGTTTTGGTTTAAAAAACAGCAAATAGGTTGAGATTGGATAGAAAAACAACGAATATTTTTAAAAGCAGGGATTGTTTGTAGGAGAAAATCGTGATTTCCCTCTAAATAATAGATTTCATGTTTTAAGGCAAGTTGCTCTAAAATATTTAGTGTTTTTTGATTATCTTTTAAGCATTGAGAAATATCACCAACTAAAAAATCAAAAATATCTCCCATTAAAAAGATTTGTCTTCTAGGGAGAAGCAGGAGAGATTGAAAAAATTTATCTAAAGTATTACGATAAAGGCTATGATGATGAGAATCAGCAATAAATATAGCATTCTCTTTAATAGTTATAAGATTAGGGAACATAGGCAATTTTTGGCAAACCTAAAGTTTCTTCTAAACCACACATTAAATTTGCATTAGCTACTGCTTGTGAGCTAGCACCTCGTAAAAGATTATCAATACTTGCAGTAATAAATAAATCCTTCCCATCATTTTTGGCATAAATATCACAAAAATGCGTTCCTACAACATTTTTAATTTTGACACAATGATCACAGATTCTAATAAAATTTTCTTCTTTATAATGTTGTTGGAGTATTTCTAAAGGATTAATAATCTCTTTGAGTCTAGCATAAATGGAGACAAGCATTCCTCTAGTAAGCGGAATAAGGTGGGGGACAAAAAGGATTTTGATAGAGGTCTTGGTAATTTTTGTGATTTGTTCATCAATTTCAGGTGAATGCCGATGAGTGATAGGAGAATATGCAAAAAGATTTTCATTAATATTTACAAAATGTGAGGCATGAACAAGTTTTTTACCCGCTCCACTTACGCCACTTTTTGCATCAATATAAAGCGTCTGTGTGTTATCTAAATAAGGAATAAAAGGCAATATGGCTAAAAGTGAGGCTGTTGGGTAACAACCTGGATTTGCTATTAAGTTACTTTTAGCAATCAAAGAGCGGTTGTATTCTGGGAGACCATAAATAGCATTGTTAAGATTTTCTGCATCAAGATGTCGTGTGTAAAAAGCTTCATATTGATTAAGAGATAATCGATAATCTGCTGATAAATCAATAATTTTAATTTCGTATTTTGAGAGTATTTTAATGTATTCCATAGCTTTTTGATGAGGCAATGCTAAAAAAACAGCCTTAGAACTTTGAACAATACTTTGGATATTGGTCTGTAAAACTGGCATTGAAAGAATTTTTTTAAAACTAGGATAAAGGGTGCTTAATTCTTCATGATATTCTGTGCCATAAATAGATACGAGTTCAAAAATGGGGTGATTAATAAGTAGCTTTATAAGCTCTAGCCCTGTATAACCTCCAGCTCCAATAATAGAAGCAGCAATTTTCATTATTTTTCCTTAAATGATTTTTAAGTTTATAGGGTAGTTTGAAATTTATGATTGATCACCCCCCTCCTAAAAATGTTAAACATTCAATAGTATCACCTTCTTTGAGAGAGTGAGTATCCCATTTATCTCGTTTAATAACTTCTAAATTAATGGCAACAGCAATGCTTTTAGTGTCAATTTTGTATTCTTGTAAGAGATGAAGTAGAGTTGTTGTTTGTGTTGAGATATTTTTTCCATTTAATCTAACTTGCATATAAAACTCCTTATTTTTCTACTTTGGGTAGTGTTTGTAGTGTTTAATGAAAATTATTCTATGCTTTTTTTCTTAAAAAAATCATAAAAAAACCCTTTTTTTCTTACTTCCTCACCCCTTGTTAAAAACAATTCTCCTTCTTTTATATCTTTTCTAACGGTGCTTCCTGCCCCAATGATGCAATTATCTTCAATACAAATTGGGGATACTACTTGAGTATCGCTCCCAATAAATACATTTTTTCCAATCTTTGTTAAATGTTTATCTCTGCCATCATAATTACAAGTGATAAATCCTGCTCCGATATTTGTTCCTATATCAATCTCACTATCTCCGATATAACTTAAATGCCCGGCCTTAACTCCACTAAGTGTAGATTTTTTAATTTCGACAAAATTACCAATATGAGTTTTTTTAAGTATGCTTTGTGGTCTTAAATGTGCTAAGGGTCCTATATCGCTATTTTCAATAATACTTGATTCAATGATGCTATGAGCTTTGATATGAGAGTTAATAATCTTGCTATCCCCATAAATACTTACTCCATTTTCTATAACGCATTCTCCTTCAAAGGTTACAGAATCTTCAATATAAATGGTATTTATAAGATTCATTCTAACGCCTTTTTTAAGCCAATATTCTTTAATCCTATTACCGAGTATTTCTTCTGCTTTAGCTAAATCTAGCTTATCATTGACACCTTTAAAATTTTCTATTTTTCCATAAATAGGCGTGATTTTTTTAGAATCTTTTTTAGCAAGAGAAATAACATCTGTGAGATAATATTCCTTTTGTGCGTTATTATTTTGAAGTTTGGGGAGATAATCTTCTAAAATACTTTTACTAAAGCAGTAAATACCGCCATTAAGAGTGCTCAAATTTAAAATTTCTGCACTAGCATCTTTTTCTTCAATGATTTCTAAAACCTCTTCATTATTTATAACAACTCTACCATATCCATAGGTATTAGGAGAATCTAAAACACTCATAATAATATCAGATTGTATAGAAACAAACTTTTCTAAATCTTCGGATTGGATTAAGGGCATATCGCCATTTAATACTAATACTTTTTGGTATTTTGGATGATAATTTTTTAACGCTCCGCCAGTGCCGGGATAATTCTTTAAGTCCTGTTCTAAAAAGACAATATTATTATCAAAGTATTCTTTCATTTTTGCTTGAATCTTTTTAGCTTCAAAGCCTACAACAATACTCACATCATCACTTAATTTTAAGGCTTCTTTTATACTAAAATAGAGCATTTCCCTTCCGCAAATTTTATGCAAAACTTTTGGGGTTTGTGATTGCATTCTTTTGCCTTTTCCAGCAGCTAAGATAATAATTGATAAAGAAGTATTTTTCATAGAATTGAAGTCCATACTTTAGTTAGAAAAATTTAATAAGATTTTAACACAATAAATTTTAAAATTAAATCTTTTATACATTAAAGTAATTTGAATATTTTTATAAGGGATTTTAGCAATGGATATAGCAACGGTTATTGGTATGTCATTATCACTTATCTTGCTTGGAACGGCGATGATGCTTGGGGTAGGAATTGCACCTTATTTGGATCCCCCCTCCATTTTGATTACAGTTGGTGGATCAATTACAAGTTTATTTATTGCTTATAAAATGGAAACGATGAAAAAAAGTGTTGCTTTTTTTATGATTGCTTTTAAACCACAAACTTTTGATGTTCCAGCATTAATTAAAAGGTTGGTAGATTATTCCACCCAAGCAAGAAGAGATGGGATATTATCTTTAGAGCAACAAGTTAATCAAGAAGAAAATTCATTTTTGCGTAAAGGGCTTGGTATGGCAATTGATGGGGCAGAACCTGATAGCATTCGGGATTTGTTAGAAATTGAAATGGATAGAACTCTAGATCGCCATAAAACTAATGCCGGATTATTTGATACTTGGGGTTCTTATGCAGGGGCATATGGAATGCTTGGGACACTTATTGGATTAGTGGCGATGCTTTTAAATATGTCTGATCCTGCATCTATTGGACCTGCTATGGCTGTTGCCCTTTTAACGACTTTTTATGGTTCATTTATTGGAAATATTTTAGGAGCGCCTATTGCTAATATTTTAGTCGTTAGGGCTAATGATGAAGCACTTGTGCAACTTCTTGTTATTGAAGGAGTTATGTCAATTCAAGCTGGAGATAATCCACGCTCTTTAGAAACAAAACTCTTGACCTTTTTACCCCCTAATCAACGCGTAAGTTCGTTTGAGTAAGAGATAATATGGCAAAACGTTGTCCACCTTGTGATTGCCCTAATGTCTTACCCTTATGGCTTGGAACTTATGGGGATATGGTTACTTTAATCCTCACTTTTTTTATTTTATTGCTTTCAATGGTTACCTTTGATGCTAAAAAGTTATCAGAAGCCGAAGGTAGTGTTGATGGTGCATTAAGCCTTTTAAGTGGTGGCATTAAGATAGAAGTTGATAATACAAGGATTCAACAACAAGCTGATATGGTAGAAGATCCAGAAACCACAGAAGAAGTTAAAAAAATAGAAAGTGAGATTTTAGATTTTAAAGAAAATGTAAAAGTTTCTTTAGGTCCCTCTAGTATTATTGATAATGGGACTGAAGGATTTATTTTAAGGTTTCATGGAAAATTACTTTTTAAGCCAGATGACTATAGTGTTACTAGTGCTGATGAGATTTTATTTTTAAAAAGACTTGCTCTAATTTTACAAAAAATTCCACCTAATACTCATATGGATGTTATTGGATATACCGATGATAGAGTAGTTAAACCCACCGCACAATATCAAGATAATTTAGGCTTAAGTGCATTAAGGGCTGCAAGTGTTAGTAGGATTCTTATGCAAAATAATGTAAATCCACAAAAAATAACCGCATTAGGGGGTGGAGCCAATAATTTTGTATTTCCCAATATCAATGAAGAGAATCGTGCCATTAATCGTCGTGTAGAGTTTAGATTTTATCCTGATAATAGATCTTTGCATAAAAATCAAAATATTTTAGAAAAAACTATACAACAACGGGAAAGCAATATCCCAACCAACAACCCAAATGAGACTTTATGAAGCTATTTTTTTCTTTATGGTTATTAATTGAAATTTTCCCATCTTTTCTGTTAGCTGCACCACCTGAACTTCCAGAAACTCCTACAATTCCAATGGTAAATTTAACACTAGGGGTGCCAACAGAGCCAGGAGATTTAGTAACGACCCTAAATATTGTCGTTATTCTCACCTTACTAGCTTTAGCACCTTCATTTATTTTAATGGCTACAAGTTTTGCTAGGATTCTTATTGTATTTTCTTTCTTACGCACCGCTATGGGAACGCAACAATCTCCCCCTACACAACTTTTAGTTTCTTTTGCATTGATTTTAACAATTTTTATTATGGAGCCTATCGCAAAAGAGGCTTATGAAAAAGGCATTAAGCCTTATGTTGCCAAAGAAATACCTTATGATGAAGCCTTTGTGCTTGCAGCAGCCCCCTTTAAAGATTTTATGATTAGAAATACTAGACCTAAAGATTTAGCCATTTTTTATCGTATTAGGGGAATGGAGAATCCCCAAAGTGTCGATGATGTCCCTTTAAGTATAGTTCTACCTGCTTTTATTATTAGTGAAATGAAAACCGCTTTTCAAATTGGATTTTTATTATATTTACCCTTTTTGGTAATTGATATGGTAATTAGCTCTATTTTAATGGCTATGGGTATGATGATGTTACCACCAACAATGATTTCTCTACCTTTTAAAATTTTAATTTTTATTTTAGTAGATGGGTTTAATCTCTTAACAATAAACCTCGTGCAAAGTTTTCATTAATATTTTATGACTTGTGATTATTTGGGAATTTGTGGGGGTTGTATAGAATATCCTTTAGAGGATAAAATAGCTTTAGTCGCAAAATCTCTTGCTTTTGATCCCTATGAAGTTTTTTTATCTTCAGAGAGTAGTTTTAGAGCACGTTGTGAATTAGGAATCTACCATAAAGATAATGGGTTTTTTTATACTATGCGTAAGGGTAAGCAGTTTGTTTGCATACAAAATTGCCCAAATTTGGTTTTGAATATCCAACAATTTTTACAAGTCTTGCACCCCATTCTTCACCAAAGAGATTTTAGGGAGTTTATTAATAAGCTTTTTGCTTTAGAGATATTATCCACACAGCAAAATGAACTATTAATAACTTTTATTTACCATAGGAGACTTGAGCAATCTTGGTTAGTTTTAGCGACAAAATTAAAGAAAATATTAGAAGAAAAGCTTTTGATGAAAATAGCATTAATTGGTCGCTCCAGAGGAGTTAAACTAGTTGTAGATAGGGATTATGTTATAGAGAAATTAGAGGTTGCCGATAAATATTATTTTTATCGTTATGATGAAGGGAGTTTTACACAACCAAATCCTAGTATTAATGTAAAAATGATTGAATGGATTTTGTCTAAGGCAGAAAAAGATTCTTTAGATTTATTAGAAATGTATTGTGGTTGTGGGAATTTTACCCTCCCTTTATCGCAAAAATTTAGAAAAATACTGGCTACTGAAATTTCTAAAACTTCGATTCAAGCAGCAAAATTTGCAGCTTCTAAAAATAAAATTTCTAATATAGAATTTGTGCGTTTAAGTGGAGAGGAGTGTATAGAAGCATTGACCTTTCAAAGAAAATTTAGGCGATTAGATTCCATTAATTTGCAAGAATATACTTTCAGCACTATTTTAATAGATCCACCTCGCTGTGGAGTAGGGGAGAGGGTTTGTCGATTTTTGCAGCAATTCAATCAGATATTTTATATCTCTTGCAATCCAGCTACACTCCTAAAAGATTTAGAGTGTCTAAGGAAAACACACCAAATTACTGCTTTAGCCTTTTTTGATCAATTCCCTCATACGCAACATTTAGAAAGTGGAGTGCTTTTAAAATCTAAAAATAACTCATAATTTTTTATTATTGATTTGGGGTCTTAGTAAAAAGATTTAGTTTTTCAATAAAATGTCGATATAGTCAATGTTAATTTATTTAAAACAAGGAGAAGCAATGGAAGCAAATATTCGCTTCTCTTCTCTACAAGCCTCATTTATTACGACCAACCAGAGTGCTTTAGGAGAAGAGATTACAAAAAAAGAAGCAAATAGTGTTCCACAAATTACCAATCAAAAAGAGGGAGGGCAAAAAGCAGCTAATATTTCCTCCTCAATAGATTTGTCAAATCAAAAATTAGAGGACTTTCAAAAAGCAGTTATTAATCAAGCATTAGGGAAAGTCTCTGAAATAAAAAATGAAATGGTAAAGATTTGGGAGGAATTATTTTCTAATAAGAATGCTAATCCCCCTAAGTCTTCTTTTGATGATTTAGAGTCTTTATTGAATAAAAATTTTAGTCGTCCCAGCTTTAATTTAGGGAGTGGATTAAGCATTAAGCAGGGGTTTTATCAATCTTTAGATCTTTCTATACAAGGAAGCATTATAGGGAAAGACGGGATAAAAAGAGATTTGAATATAAATATTCATCTCTCACAAAGTTTTATGCAAAATCTTCAAATTAATTCTACAAATGATAGGATTCAACAACCCACTAAATACAATGAACCTATTGATCCTTTGGTTATTGATTATGAGGGAAATGGAGCAGAGCTTAGTGATATTACGATGAGTTTTGATTTAGATAGTGATGGTAAAAAAGATCAAATCTCTACTTTAAAGAAGGGTTCAGGATTTTTAGCTTTAGATAAAAATAATGATGGAATTATTAATAATGGCAGTGAGCTTTTTGGAACTCAAAGTGGAGATGGTTTTAAAGACTTAGCAAAATATGATACCAATGGAGATGGAAGAATTGATAAAAACGATCCCATTTATGACAAGCTAAGAATTTGGATTCCCAACCCAAAGGGTGAGGGAGAGCTAGTTGGTCTTGGAGAAAAAGGTATTGGTGTGATTTATCTTAACCCAAAAGAAGCTCAAGAGATGATGAGAGGAGAAGAGGGAGACTTATTAGGTATTAAACAAAAAACTGCAGATTTTTTATTTAATGACGGTAAAGCAGGGCAAATTCACCATATTGATTTAATCGCTAAAGATAATGAAGAAGATTCTAAAAAATTACAAGCTTCTTATGATAAATTCAATTTTCAAGGCTTACAAGCTTCTGCCAACAAAGCTTATATTCAAAATATTAGCCTTCATTTCACGCTTTCTAGCGCGCAAAGCAATCAACAAAGTAGTTTAAGTTTTTCACAAAACAATTCTTTTTCCTTAGAGGCACTTAGTAATGCCACTAATGGTGTTACTCAAGAAATTTCAAAAATGTGGAATCAATTAGAAGAGAGTTTTCTTAGTTTTGAATCTAATACCCAAAAAGGAGAGAATATCGTAGAGCAATTAGTAAAAAAATTTGATGATGACTACTATTCTAAACTCAATGCATTAATTTTTCATTCCTTAGAGGTTAATCAGCAAAAGAGTATCTTTAAAAGCTCTCATTCTTTTGCTTATTCTAGGCTTTTATTCTAAGAGGGTTTTTAGGGCTTTAAAACCCTCTTTCCATTGAGTATTTTCACAAAAGAGGAGAAACCCTCTTTTTACTAAAAGTTCTCTATAAGAGAGATCTTTAAATCTAATAATACTTTGTAAAAGTTGTGTTTTTAATGCTTCTTTATCAAGTGTCCAAACTTCCTTAATACTTTCTATACAATTTGCATAGCCTATTAAATTTGCTCTTTGATTGATAGCGACTTCTAATCCTAAAGTTGGGACTTTACAAGCAATGCTTTCACTAAGTGTTTGCCCACAAGCACAAATACAAAGATCCATTTGTGAGAATAAATTTGCCATTTGTGTAGCATTAAGATTGCTATAACCTTTTGCTTTTTTAAAGAGATGTTTATCTTTATGAATATAATGGATTTGAAAATTTGGATTGAAAGTATAAAGTTCTTCACAAAGCCATTTGGTTAAACCCAAAATATCTGCACCCCCTAAAGTAACCATAATATTTTTTATAGTTTTATGTAGTTTATGAGGAGTATTAAGGAGCTGTAAAAAGGGTTTTTGCAAAAGTGTATATCCCTTGCCTATCCATAAGGTATGGTTAGGGTATTTGTTTTTATAAGATTGTAAGTCTGCCCCTAAAGAGGCATTTAATAGTATGCCCTTAGGGTAGGGTAGTCTTAATGTATCATCAAAAAATATACAAACTCTTGCTAAAGAAGTGGCTTGATAATAGGAATCTATAGGTAAGGTATAAGAATCAATACTCATTAAATCACAAGATTCCTTGAACGATTCTAAGAATATGCAATCAAGGATTTTAGCTTGATAGTGATTTTGTTCTAATAAATTTGCTAATGCTTTAGTGCGGCTCATATGACCTAAACCAATACCTAACTTTTTATCCGCAAAAAGAAAGGCTTTTTTAGGAGTTTTTTGCATAGATTTTTTTGAGATTTTCTAGCTTTGAAGCACTATTAAGGAGCAGCATATCTGCTAATATAAGAGCAAGCATTGATTCGCACACAACACTTCCACGAATGGCAATGCAAGGGTCGTGCCTCCCTTTAATAATGCAAGAACACTCCTCTTTAGCAATGTTAAGGGAGTTTTGTGGGATAAAAATACTAGGGGTTGGTTTAAAATGTATTTTAATCAAAATTTCATCACCATTACTAATTCCCCCCAAGATTCCTCCGCTATGATTAGTTTCAAATCCCCCCTTATAAATCGCATCATTATGTTGAGAGCCCCGCATTTTAGAGCATTCTACACCGCTCCCAATTTCAACCGCTTTTACTCCATTTAACCCTAGCATTAAACTCCCAATAGCAGAATCTAATTTATAATAAAGAGGTTCGCCTAACCCAATAGGAACATTTAAAGCACTCACAATCGCTACTCCACCGATACTATTATGTGCTTTTCTAGCTTGTGTAATAGCTTCTTTTTGTTGTTCTTCTACTTTTTTATCTAAAGCATAGATTTCACTTTTGGTGGCAAAATTAAAGTCTATATCCTCTCCTGTAACATCTCCTATGCTAAGGATTCCACTTCTTAAAGTAATTTGGAATTCTTTTAAGAGGAGTTTTGCGATAGCCCCTGCTGCTACTCTAGCACTACTTTCTCTAGCACTACTGCGTCCTCCTCCCCTATGATCCCTTATGCTATATTTGTAAAAATAAGTAAAATCTGCGTGTCCTGGACGAAATATATCTTTTAAAGCAGTATAATCACTGCTTTTGCTAGAGGTGTTGTGGATAAAAAACCCTAAAGGCGTTCCTGTGCTTTTACCCTCAAAGACTCCACTTAAAATTTCCACTTTATCAGGCTCTTTTCTTTGGGTGGAGTAATGGTTTCTTCCCCCTTGTCTCCTAGCCATTTCAGTCGCAATAAAAGATTCATCAATATTTAATCCCGCTGGAAGCCCATCTAAAACCCCTCCAATTCCTTTTCCGTGACTTTCTCCAAAAGTTGTTAATCTTAAATATTCTCCGAAAGTATTCATTGTTGTCCCCTTAAGACTTCTAAAGCAATTTTTGCACAATTTTGTTGTGCTTCTTTTTTGCTCTTTCCACTAGCCTTTGCGTATTCTTTCTCTTGTATAAAAACTCCTACTAAAAATTCTTTATTATGATCAGGTCCTTTAGAATCTAAAACAATGTATTCAGGTATTACCCCAAAAATAGCTTGTGTAAGTTCTTGTAGATTAGTTTTATGGTCATAAAAAAGATTCTTAAAATCGGAAATGGTATAAACTTTATCAAGTAAATTAAGCACTAATTTTTGCACAGATTCTAAGCCGTTTTCTAAATAAATTGCCCCCATAATTGCTTCAAAAGCATTAGAGAGAATAGAATCTTTTTCTCTCCCATTATTTTGTTCTTCTGCACTAGAGATATAAAGGTATTCTCCAATTTTTAAATATTTTGCTAAAGTAGCAAAAGCTTTTTCATTCACGATAGAAGCACGCATTTTAGAAAGTTCTCCCTCTGGAGAATGCGGAAATTTTTTATATAAAAATTCCCCAATAATTAAATCTAAAACCGCATCTCCTAAAAATTCCAAACGTTCATTATGCATTTCTTTTTTTGTGCTTTTATGCGTTAGCGCTTCTTTTAATAATTGTGTATTTTTAAAGGAATATCCTAAACTTTGCTGAAAATTTTTTAAATGCATTTTCTCATCCCTTTTGTTTAATTTTTAGGGCTTCTTCTTTAGCGATTTTATCACAAAGTTCATTTTCGCTATGTCCGCTATGCCCCTTTACCCATTGTATTTGTAGATTATGATATTTTGAAACCTCTAAAAAATGCTTCCAAAGCTCTGGATTTTTGACATTTTTAAAATCTTTTTTAATCCAATTAGGTAACCATTTAGAGATTCCATCTAAAACATATTTTGAATCGCTAATAACTAAGACTTCACAAGATTCTTTAAGGGATTCAAGCCCAAAAATAAGTGCAGAAAGTTCCATTTGGTTATTAGTTACATTACTTGCACCACCACTTAGAATCTTTTGGTGGTGTTTATAATATAAAATAGCACACCATCCACCAGCTCCGGGGTTCCCTAAAGATGAACCATCACAAAAAAGAGTAACTTTCTTCATCATATTTTTCTTTTATAAAAACTAAAATTTTTGCGCTTAGTAATTCTCCACAATGCGGGCAAATTTCAAAAGAGAGTGGGCTAATTGCTTTACAAGAATTACAAGAATAATTAAATTGTAAATCCCCTTGATAACTTCTGTATTTACGTAAAAGGCATAAAGATTCTAATTCAAAGGAAACTTTAGTTCCTTTTTGTAAAGGATAATACCCTTTTGCTTGAAAAATATCGTTTAGAATAGGGTTTTGGAATGCTACATTAGGAAGTTCATTATTTTCAAGATTCCATAAAATATCTAAAATTTGAAAAATCTCCTCTTTGGACTTATTTTGAATAAATCTCCAAAAATAAGAGGGATAGAAGTCTTTAAAAAAACTTAAAACCAAACGTAATAACTTAGGCTCCTCTTCAATGAGCTTTTCAAGTTTTTCAGGTTTTATTTCTGTGGAATTTTGGTTAGAGACAATAATTTTTGTTTGTAAATAAAGATGATGCATTTTTGTTTTACCCTCTATTTCCTCTAGACAATCTAGTGCATTAAGGGCATCTTGATATAATGCAAGCTCTTCATAGATTTTAATAAGAGATTTTAAGATTTTAGGGGATCGTGGATAATGGTAAAGAATCTCTAAATAAATTTCTTTAGAACGCAAAGGAAAACCAGCTTTATAATAAACATCGCCTAAATCTTCTAAAATTGGGATTTTATCAACGGGGTTTTTAATAGAGCTTAAAAGTGTGTTATAAAGGCGAATAGCTTTTTCATAATCTGCACATTTTTGATAGGTTTTTGCCATAAAAATGAGTGAGGAAGTAGGGTTTGGGTTTAAGGCTAAAAATTCTTTGATTTCTTTATCAAAGCCAATATAATCAAAGTTTTTCATAAATTTTAATAGATTTTGGTGTTGCCTTTTACTAATAATATAATTCCAATAATAAGCAAAAAGGCTAATTAATCCTATACAAAAGATGAGGATTATGATTCCAAAAAGTGGATCTCTGTATTCAATACTTTCTAAAAATTCCAAATATAAACCTTAAAACAACTAATTATTATCTTTTAATTATAACAAATATTCTATAATAAGCTTATCTAAAAATCTAAGGTTCATTAGCATTGATTACACAAGAGAGTATAGAAAATCTTAAAAATCAGTTAGATATTGTAGAGGTTATTTCTCATTATATAGAAGTGAAGAAAGTAGGAGCAACCTATAAAGCTTGTTGTCCTTTTCACCAAGAAAAAACACCAAGCTTTGTTATTAATGCCAATAAGGGCTATTACCATTGTTTTGGTTGTGGTGTAGGTGGAGATAGTATCCAATTTGTTATGGAATATGAAAAGATCTCTTATAAAGAATCTCTTGAAAAACTAGCACAAATTTATAATATTTCTTTAACTTATGCCCAAACTTATCAACCCAAAGAAGATAATAAAATTTTAGATTTTATGAATGAATATTACCAGCTACAACTCAATGCAGAAGCTAAGAGTTATATTCAAAAACGAGGCATTACAGAGTCTATTAGAAATCTTTTTGAAATAGGTTATGCACCTAATAATTATGAGATTATGGGATATTTACAAAAGCATTCCATTTCTTTACCGGAGGCTTTGAATTTAGGGATATTAGGAGTAGATGATGAAAATGGAGTTAAGCATTATTACGCACGATTAGCCCAACGAATAATTTTTCCCATTCGTTCTCCCCAAAATAAAATCGTAGGTTTTGGAGGGAGGACATTAGGGAATCACCAAGCAAAATATATTAACTCCCCCCAAACCAAACTTTTTAATAAATCACAACTTCTCTATGGTTATCCCCAAGCTAAAGAAAATATTTATAAAAAAGGGGAGATTATCATTACAGAGGGATATTTAGATGTGATTATGCTACACCAAGCAGGGTTTAATAATGCAGTGGCTACTTTAGGAACAGCTTTAACCAAAGAGCATTTACCCTTAATAGCTAAGGGAAACCCAAAGGTTATTATTGCTTATGATGGTGATAGTGCAGGTATCATAGCGGCTTTTAAAGCCGCTATGCTTTTAAGTTTAGCTCACAAAGAAGGTGGTGTAGTAATTTTTGATAAAGGCTTAGACCCAGCTGATATGGTAAATAATGGCGAAATAAAGCAGTTAAAAGATTTATTTTATGCTCCTATTTCTTTAGTGGATTTTGTTTTTGGGGAGATTATTGCAAAATATGATTTAAAAAATCCTATGCAAAAAGATTCTTGCTTAAAAGAATCTTTGGAGTTTTTACACCAATTATCTTTAGTTTTACAAGAGGAATACAGGATATGGTTAGGACAAAAACTTCACTTACCCCTACATCTAATCCCAACAAAAGTCCATAAAAATAACATAAAACCAACTTCTGAAATCCTTCAAAGCAATGAAGATTATTATACTCTTGTCGAAAAGATTATTATTAAAAGTGTTTTAGAGGATATGGATCTTTTGGAATATGTTATGAATTATTTAGAATCTTCTATGTTTTTTTCTCAAAGGGAAGCTTATGAGAAACTCTTAAAAAAAGATTTAGAAGATTCACAATTAATTGGAATTTTACTTGATGAACGTATTAAGACACAAAACAAAGAGATGCTAAAGCGGCAGATGATTATGATTTTGTATAAGCATTATAATGAGAGGAGAAAAATACTTATTAAAGATTCAACACTTTCTTTAAGAGAGAAATCCTTTTTATTGCGTAAGCTTCAACAATATTTAGAAAATTTGAAAAAAGGGGATTTAATTGTCGATGAAAGCTTCAACTTTTAGAAGCAAAAAAACTAGAAAATATTTATTTTATAAGGAGAGAATATGCAAAAAGAAATTTTTAAAAAAATATTAGAAGAACGTTTTTCGTGCAGAGAGTTTCAAGAGAAGCTTTTAAGCAAAGAGGAATTAGATTATATTTTAGAAGCGGGGAGATTATCTCCTAGTTCTTTAGGGCTTGAGCCTTGGAGATTTATTGTTATAGAAGATAGCAAAACTAAACAAGAAATTGCAGAAATTGCTAATTCTCAAAAGCATGTTGCAAAGTGTGGAGCTATCATTATTGTTGCAGCACGATTAGATTTTGGGGAATATTTTGTAAAAAAACTGCAATCAAGAAATATGTCAAAAGAAGAACTCCAAAAACGTATTGAACTTTATAAACCTTTTATTGAATCTATGAATCCTACGCAAAAACTTCATTATGCAAGAGAGCAAACTTTTTTAGCCTTAGGGAATTTAGCTAATGGAGCAACTGCACTAAATCTTGGCTCTTGCATTATTGGGGGCTTTAATAATGAGGCTTTAGATATTTATCTAAAGCTTGATACTTCCAAAGAAAAAACTTCTATAATGTTAGTAGTTGGGCATAAGAAAACAGATGAAATACCTCAAAAAATTCGTTTTCCTAAAGAAGAAGTTATAGATTTTTCTAAGAATCTATGAAAGGAATAATTTATGAGGTTTGCAATAATAACTTTAAGGTTCAAGAAAATAAGCCCTTAAAGGTATTAGCATCAAAATTTTCAAAATCAAAATTTGTTGTTGCCTGATTAAGTGGCAAACTTGCTTTTTCTACGAGATCGCTAACTTGCCCTAATTTTTGTGAGATTTCATCGTGTTTATTAGCTAATGCCTGTATAAGTGAGGAATTTTCTTTAAGCAACTGACTAGGTAGAGGTAGAGAAAGAGAAACATTTTCCCCTGCAAGGTTTAATGTAAGTTCTTTACCAAAAAGTGTGTCTCCCTTAAATTGTGCATTCTTCGCTATTTTATCTAAGGCGTCTATATTTTGAGAATTAACCCCTCCAAGGGTTTTAACTTGAGAACTTAGAGCGTTTAAAGTTATATCCGCAATTTGCATAGCACCAATAATTTCATTAGCACCTTTAATACCATCACTAAATTTACGAATTTCTAGTGCCTCATTAGAAATTGTAGGTAATTCTTGAATCTCTTGTGATTGGGGTTTTTGTGTTATTTCATTTTGTTTTGCGGTAGTAGGTACAGTATGCCTAGTTTGTATATTTCCTAATCCATAAGGATTGATTGATGAAAGCATTGAAACTCCTTTAATTTTTAAAAGGATAAAAGCATTTTTTATTCCATTTTGGAATTAGAGATTTCTAATATTTTTTGCTCTAAATTTCTAATATTTTTTGTAAGATTTGCTGTTGCTGTGATTTGGTTAAGAAGAATCCAAAGGCTAAGAAAAGCAAAAATGATGGTAATAGCACAAGATATAAGAGCGATTTTTACAGCCCTAGAAGCAGTTTTTTTGTATTGATTGATTTCTTTTTGTAAATTCTCCATTTTTATTACCTTTAAGGTTTTGAAAATTGTTTGTGATAAAAATAATTTCCCAATATTAAAATGAAAGACAAAACACAAAGCACAACAACGATACTAGCACCAGCAGCAAAATCATAAAAATAAGCGATTAAAATGCCACCAATCATTGCGATAAAAGAAATACAACTAGAAGCAATCATCATCTTAGCTAAAGAATTAGTAAAAACTTCACTGCAATAAGCAGGAATACTTAAAAGTGCGATAATGAGAATAAGTCCAACAGAGTGCATAGAAATAACAATACCCAAAGCAATGATAATCATTAAGAGGATATTAAAAACTTTTGTATTAATTCCTTGTAAGTGGGTAAATTCGCTATCATAAGAAATACCAAGAATAATTCTATAATTTAGCCAAACAAAGCAAAATAAAAAACCGCTAAAAATTATCATAGAGTAAATATCATTATCTGTGATACTTAAGATACTCCCAAAAAGGTATCCCATAAAATCCTTATTATATCCGGGTGATAATTCTACTAAGATAATTCCTACCGCCATTCCAAAAGCCCAAAGTGAGCCAATTAACGCGTCAAATCTTTCTTTAGCATAAAACAACATGATTCCAAGAAAAATAGCACAAGCAACACTAAAAAAGGCTGTCCCAATAATAATTGGGAATCCTAAAAAAATCGCTATCCCAACTCCGCCATAGAGGCTATGAGCAATACCTCCTGCAAGAAATACCATTTTATTAGTAACAACCAAAGTGCCAATAATGCCGCAAATAATACTCGCCCAAAATGCTCCAATAAGGGCATTTTGCATAAAAGTATATTGCAAAATATCACTCAAGCACCCACTCCAAACTCTCTTCTTTTAATTCTTCTTTAATTTTATCCATTTTAATTTCTTTACCAAGGTATTCTACAATCTCTAACATATCTACAAGAGCATTTTTAATACAGCTTGTAGCACCCGGGCTTGGAGTCATATTAAAGGTAATACCTTTATTGCTTTTAATTTTTTTCTCACCAAAGATTAGCTTTTTTTGTGTTTTATCAAGAACTTGGGGTCTAATACCACCAAAACCACTTGCATAAGATAATTCATGAGGTTGAATAGAGGGGATAATCTTTTTTGCTTCTTCCCAAAAATATTTTCGTCCAATACTTGGAATTTCATAAATAAAGTTTCGTAAAATGTAATTTCTAATTTCCCTATCAGAAATTAAATCCCACATAATTTTTGCAGTAGAGAGTTCCCCAAACCCAGAAACTTTAAGAAATTCTAAGAAAGTGCCACTTTTAAAACGTTCAAGTTTAGGTAAAGAAAGTGCAGTAGGACCCAATCTTGTTTTTCCTGTAGCGATAATATCTGGATCTCCGTGTATTGCTGCAAAAGGAAGTTTAGGGTTTTGAACAGTATAGACTTTTCCTTGTAGTTTATTACCGGGTATAAAATAAAAGCTACCAGAGATAGGCAAACAGCCTAAATCTAATCCATATCCCATATTTTGAGCTAAGACTAATGAGTGTGCACCCGCATCAACTAAAACAAAAGAAGCGGTGATAGGGGGTTGTCCGGGAGCTTTAAGGGTATAAGCCCCATCCCCTTGTTCGATAATATCTGTAACTTTAAAATTACAAATTAGTTTATGTTCCCCAAAAAGACTTTGTTCTATCATATGATTTGATACAGCGTGGAAATTCATCGCACAAAAAGCTTTTCTTGATCCAGAACCTACAATATCTTCTACTCTATCACTTCCATCAAGCATCTTAACAACATTAGGCTCTATTTCTCTTAGGGTATCTTTAGTGAAAAACTCTAAATTTGGAAAAATCTCTTGAAATTCTTGATGACGTTTTTTCATAAACTCTACTTCTTCATCTCCTACACCAATTGCCATTTTTTGGTATTCAAAAATGCTTTTATTTTGTAAATTATGAAAAAGTGCATAAGAAACTAAAAGTTCTGCATCTCGTGCTACTTTTTTAGCTTTTTCAAAAGGGTAATTTGTTTCGATATCTCCTGCGTGGATAGTTTGAGAATTATTATTTCCACTTGAGCTAAGTGTTGCGGGTTCTGAATACTTTTCTAATAAAACCACTCTTTGAATATTTGTATAATGTGTTAAAGCATAAAATAATGCACTCCCAGAAATTCCAGCTCCTATGATTGCTACATCATATGAATTATTCATTGATTACCTCCTAAATTGTTTGAATGTTGAAATTCCATTAACATTTCTACTTCACAAAAATGTTCAGTTTGATGAATTTGCTTTAAATGACCAATATTATGAGATTTTATGTTTTGATTAACATATAAAACTTCTCTAGCATAACCTAATAAAACAGAAACATCGTGACTAATTATAATTATAGTCTTTTCTTGATTGATTTTTTGCAATAAATCATAAATCTCTTTTTGATTTTTTGAATCAATACTTGCCGTTGGTTCATCTAAAATTAAAAGATTAGGATTCCCACATAATGCTCTTGCGATAAGTATCCTTTGCCTCTGCCCACCAGAAAGCTCACCAATTTTTTTATTTGCATAAGATTGTAAGTGAAATTGCTCTAAAAGGTTTAAGGCTGTTTCTTTAGCATTTTTAGGCAAAAATCCTCCAAAAAGATTAGATTTTAAAAATCCCATCATCACAACCTCCAAAGCAGTGATTGGGAAGTGGCGATTGAAGAAAGTATTTTGTGGGACATAACCAATTTTTAGGTTAGAATCTTTAATAATACTGCCTTCTGTTGGACTTAATAATCCCACCAAAAGACGTGCTAAAGTGCTTTTTCCACCACCATTTGGTCCAATGATAGCCCAAAAATCACCTTCTTTAATTACCCAATCCACATTATACAAAATTCGTTCTTTGGTAAAAGAAAATTTAACATTTTTGCATTCAATTATTTTTTTAGAGTTACTATTTTGCATTTTTTAGTTCATTTGTTTCAAAAAGATTCCGCATTCCACTAATCCGTTTTATGAGTAAAGAATCTTGTGAAATAGTTTTTATATCTTTACCAATATCAAGGGGAGTGATGATGATTCTCCCTAATATTTCTCTCCCTTCTTTTCCATCTTGTAATGTTCTTAATCCCCAAATATCGTGAATGGCTAAAACTTCATCATTAAAAACTCCAAGATAAAGCATAATATGCCCCCTCATACCAAGTAAAGTCGCAAAGGGAATAGCATTTTCTTTTAAAAAAGCTATTTTCTCTTGGGGTGTTTTTTGTGATAAATCAACATATAAAGAGCGGTCTTTAAAATCTTTTTGTTTAATTTGTGCTTGGGAATTTCTTAATAAGAAAAAACCAAAATTTCCTAAAGTATCGCGTAAAAACATAGAACAATCCCTATTACCAAACATTCCTCCCCAACCATACCTTTCACCAACAATACCTTGAGTAAGATTCGCATAATTTACTGAAGAAAAGGGCATAGGGAATTTTACAAAGTTTTCTACAGGTAGGTGGGTTTTAATCACTTTTGCATAACCACTAGGGGTGCGGATAAAAAAAAGGCTTTCATAAGTTTTTTTGGTGCTTCCAATAAGGGGTAAGAGCATACCAATTCTAGCAGATTCTAAGAAATGATTAGTAGAACTTTTTATAGGGGTATAGTCTTTTTTAACTACAAGAAAATCTTGAGTGTTTTTTAAAAGTTGTATTTGGTTAGGATTTAATAAAGCAATATCTAAAACACTTACCCAACCACTTACAAATCCACTCTCTACAAAAGCCCACTCTTTAGATTGTGAATAATGCGTGATTAAAATAGGTGTTCCTGCATAAATAGAGGAATTTTGCCAAGTATCAAAGGGGAATCCCTCTCCGGGTAATTTAGGATCTAAAAATCGTGGTTTATGTGTTGGAACAACCCTTAAGTTTGTAGAGCGAGTGATAATTGCAGGTTTTTTGGTGTTAGGAAAACTCTCTAGATTCATCTCTTGCTTGATATTATCTATAAAATCTATGGTATAAGGGAGGAGGTTTTCACCAAAGCCTAAATTATTATAAGCAGCCCTTAATCCCCATTGAATTTCTAAAGTATTAAGCTGTGGCTCTTGATTAAAGGGTGAGAAAAAATGCTTTAAATAGTCTTCTTTAAGCTTTAAGCGATCTTTAAAAACTCGGGTATCTTTTGCATAAAGTCTCAAATCTTGCTTAGGGAGGGATGAGTCTATTTGCGTAGAAACAGAAGCGGGAGTGATGTTAGCACAACCCAATAAAATAAAAATAAGGGAAATAAAACTACTAAATTGAATGATTTTTAGCATTGTATCTCCTCATATTTTTCACTATCAAAACCTATGAATATTTTATTTTTTACTTCAACTACGGGTCTTTTAATAAGCATAGGTTCTTTTAAAAGATAATCTTGAATTAATGGTGGAGTTAAAGTTTTATTCTTTAATTCTAATTTCTTGTAAGTTGTGCCTTTTTTATTTAAAAGTGCTTCTAAAGAACTTTTTTCTGCCCATTCTTGTATTTTTTCTAAGCTAGGTGGTGTTTTTTTAAAATCAATAAATTCATAATCTATTTTTTTATTCATAAAAAAATCTATTGCTTTTTTAACACTACCGCAGTTTTTAATCCCATAAATTTTAACCATTTAAAAAATCCTTATTACCAAAAGATAAAAAATAATTCCTGAAAATATACTCAAAACAGAATTTTTAAACAATAAAAAACAAACAATTGCACATAAAATTCCACTAATTTCATAGATTCCATAGGTTTGCCGCCAAGGAATATCTTTAAGGGTAAAAAACACTAAAAGAGTCATAATTAAGAGTGGCATAGTATCTTGCAAATATTTTAAAAGAGGGCTACCCACTCTATCTTTTAAAAGAAAAAAAGGTAAAAATCGTGTTATTGCTGTCCCTAAAGAGGCAAAGAAAATAGCACCAATAATATAAAGTATTTGATTATCCACGATAAATCCATTTTTTACCAATAAGTAAGACAAAAATACCACAAAGCAAACTAAAAAGTAAAAATTGCTCACTTGGAAAGAGAAATAAGCCTACTATTCCAATTCCTAAAGCGATAATGAAAGGTATTTTATTAGGAGAGTTCTGCAAAAGGGATAATGTTAATACGCTAAAAAGGGCTGTAAGGGAAAATTCTATGCCCTTAGGTGTAAATTCTAAATGTTTTCCTATAAATACCCCTAACGCACAACCTACAACCCAATACATATGATTGAAAAAAGTAATAGTTATATAATGTTTTTGCAATGCTTTAAGCGAGAGATTTTGTTCTTGCAAATTTTGTTCTTGTTGGCAAGTTTTTACAAGAGCAAAAGTCTCATCTGTTAATCCAAAGAGAATATAATATTTACTTAAGCCAAAATTTTTAATTTGAGGAGTAATTGCAAGGGAGTAAAACATATGGCGAATGTTTAGCAAGAAAGAGGCAATACCAATTTCTAATAATCCAGCATTTATACTAAGGAGTGAAATAAGTAAAAATTGTCCCGCAGCTGTAAAAACAAAAATGGCGATTAAGATTCCAAAATACCAAGCAACTTGCAATGTAGAAAAAAGAATACCAAATGCAATGCCAAGTGGCAAATAAGCCATTAAAACAGGTAAGGTTTGTAAGAAAGTTTTAAAAAGCATAATCCTAATTCTTGAATATAAAGTTGCCCTAGATTATAACAAAAATCGCACGATTTTTATGTTCTAGCTTTAAAAGCTTTTTAGCTTAGTTTTGTGAGTCTTATGTAGATTAATGAGTCTAAAACCTCCCAAACACTCTTTTTTCAAAATTAAGCTTATTAGGGAAATTAAAATCAAGTCTTTTAAACTCTTGCTTTGGAAGAACTACCAAAGCATATCCGCCTTTATTCTCTCTATCCCATAGACTATAAAACTCTCTTTTAGAGCTAATATATTCTCCAAAGCTTGGGTCAAGCACTTTAATAAAATCACCTTGATAATTGATAATGATTGCAAAATGTGGGTATCTTGGATCATCTTCTATTTTAACAAGCAAGGGAATATTAATAAGTTTATTTAAGACTTGCTCATTAATGCGAAAAGAATCACTTTTAAAATCTAGTTTTTTAATAGCTTCTTCTAAATCTAAAAAACTTACCATATCAGTAGTAAGTTCTTTTTCACTCATTACTTTTAATACATCTAATTCACTAAGCTTTTGGTTATCAATAAGGTTTATTAAAGTAGCTAGTGAGGAAGCCCCACAAGATAGCTCATAAGTTTGTCTTATTACCTTCTCATTCCTTATCTCTTGATAGGATTTGAGGATAAATTCCGCTTTTAAAGCTAAGGGTAGCCAAGAAAAGAAGATAAGAAATTTTAAGAGTCTTTTCATAATTCATTCTTTCTCTTGTAAGGAAACATAGATACACAACCAAATAAGGTTTAAAGCTTGAAATATCATTTAAAACTTTTTCCATAAGGTTAATCCAAATATTGCATCAGGAGCAGCAGAGCTTCCACCAAAGTTAGCATTAACAGAAATAGCGGTATCTTGGTTAAGACTATAAGTAGAACCAACAGAAAAGGTAGGGATAGAGCGGATATTAGAGGTTTGATTCCCATTAATCTTTTGTTTAGTTTGGAATCTCTGTTCTGCTCCTAAATCTAAAGTGATTTTAGGGCTTAAGATAATAGAGAGATCTCCTCCTATATAGAGACTATGCCCATAATCTATC
>NZ_JRPC02000022.1 GCF_000765745.2 Helicobacter apodemus | reverse complement strand
AAATGTAGAATCTAAGAATGAAGAATCCTTACAACCTTATGCTAATTTAAGTTATGAGAGTATTCCTGCTTCCCTTGCTTGGGATTTGAATTTGCCATTGCCTCTATATTATAAGTTTGTGTGGTTGGTTACTTGGGGTAGTGGTTGGAGTTCTATGAGGTCTTATTTGAGCAATTATGGAGTGCAGTTTAGTCATCTTATGGCTTGTGCTGATAAGAATAGTTATCGCTCAATGTTTGATAGAATTTTACAAAATAGCGGAATCTTATGTTTAATAAATCGCTTCCATTTTAGTAATGAGAGATAAAATTTATTTATCTTGTTTGCAACAATATCCCATTATTGGTTGTTTTTAGAGACCCTATAAGTATGGCAAAAACCTATGCAAACCATTTAGGTTATTGCAGAAGTAGAATGGCTAATTTTACTCTTGCTTGTGATTGTGATGATGTTTTGGATTATTTTGATTATAGCGGTGGGTCATCTCCTAGTTTGGAATGTTGTTGTAATATTGCGACTTGGGGTAAAATGGAATGGGAAATTTTAAATGAGATTCCAAATGCAAAGATTATTGGTTTAGATACGCAAGAGATAATGCCTAATGTAGCCTTTGATACAATGAATAGAGTTACTAAAGAGTTAGGAATCTTTAAAGAGACAGAAAAGATACGATTTGCCGATAGAATAAATAGGGGAGATTTATATGGAGTGCTTCCATTTACCCTCTATGCAAACACTCAAGATATAGGCAAGGTAACATATAAAGGAAAATTATGATTTATCAAGCCTTAAATTAGATGAGAGCATTAAAATTTTTATTACTACTTACCAAATACATAATAATATCAATTGTGTAGATATTACAAATGAAATGTTAAATTATAAAACAAAATATCAATATTTAGCTATTTTTGTAGAAGAGTCGCAGATTAAAAATTTGCGAGATAATCAAGGGCTTTATAATGCCACAAGGGAGTATTTAAATAAATTTGTTGTTGCAATGGAAAAAAGGATTGAAATTGAAAAAACTAAGCAATTTAATGAAAATGATATTTTAAAATATCTAAGGGAGCATAAAGAAATGAGGATGAGGCTCAAAAAGGTATTTGATAAAAATTTAACTTTTGTTAAAGAATATTATCCTGATATTCTAAAGTCTTGGAAATATTATCAAGAGTTTCTTAGGATTTGTGAGGAGGGATAAGAGTATTATAAATGTGCTAATTGATAAGCTTTTCAGTAAAATCCCTAATTTCTTTGTCAAATTCTAAGAGTTCTTGAGGAGTAGAGTATCTAACTTTTAAAAAATTTTTTAAAGATGTTTTAACCATAGCTTCTATTCCCCCAAAAGTGATTTTATTATTTAAAAAGGCTTCCACTGCTATTTCATTAGCCGCATTGAAAATCACCCCTAATTTTGGGTTTTCTAATAATAAATCCTTAAAGCCCCATAAGGGATAGCGGTTAGTATCAATGGGTTGCAAACAATAAGGTGTTGAATGGATTTTTAAAGGCGTAATGAGGGGTTTAGTAGAAAAATTGTTTAAAAATTCCTCCCCTAATTTAAGCCCAAAACATAGAGCGTAGGCAATAGGTAATTGCATATTACAATTTGCAAAATGTGCAACAATGCTTCCATCCCAAAACTCCACAAGTGCGTGAATATGAGAGTTTTTTTCGATAAAGGCGTCAATATTTTTACTTTTAAAGAGCCAAAAAGCCTCTAAGACTTCAAAAAGTTTATTTGCCATTGTGCTAGAATCAATAGTGATTTTTTTACCCATCTGCCAATTAGGGTGTTGTAGGGCTAATTGTGCATCTTGCTTTTTAAGTAGATGTAAGGGAGTATCTCTTAATGCCCCGCCACTTGCAGTAATATAGAGATTCTTAAAAGGACGCATTGTAGGATTGAAATTCATAAGGTAATTTAAAGCAAAATGTTCGCTATCAATAGGAATAATCTTAGAAGTATCGATAAATTCTCCCCCTACAACTAAACTTTCCTTGTTCGCTAAAGCCACGATTTTGTTAGATTTAATCGCATACAAAGTAGGGGATAATCCTAAAAATCCTACGAGTGCGTTGATAACAAGATTGCTTTTTGAATCCTTAATAGCCTCTAAAATTCCCCCCTCACCGCAATAAATCTTGCCTTTAAAAGATGATGTTATTTTTGCAGTATCTGCTTCTGAAGCAATAATAATATTTTTTGGATTAAATTCTAAAATTTGTTGATTAAGTAGAGCAATATTATACCCAACGCCTAAAGTTTCTACTTCTAAATGAAACTTTCTTGCTATCTCTAAAGTATTGATACCAATAGAGCCACTAGAGCCTAAAAGTATCATTAAGACAAATTCCCTTTAGAGATTTCTAGCATTACATATAAAATAATGCCCCCAAAGAAGTATCCATCTAATCTATCAAGCATTCCGCCATGTCCAGGGAGTAAATTGCCACTATCTTTAACCCCTGCTTGACGTTTTAAAAAGCTCTCATAAAGATCACCAAACACACTTGAAATACTAGTTATTAAGCTTAAAAGTAACGAAGTAGAGAAATTACAAATTCCAAGCCCTACAAAGGTAGAAATTACCACAGAGATACTAATACCTATCAAAACGCCTTCTTTAGTTTTATTAGGTGAGATATGGCAGAGGCGACTATTACTAAAAAACGTTCCTCCAAATAATTTTCCCCCAAAATATGCAAAACTATCTGTTAAACCTACAATAAATAAAAGCCAAATTATGGCGTTAATGGAATAATCTAAATATAGAAGATATAAAAACGTAAAAGGAATGGTGGGATAAATAAAAGGCATCGCATAAGCAATATTACCCTTTTGTGTATAGGCTTTATAAGAAGCAAGGATTATTAAAATTACAAAGATAATATGCAAAGTTTCTAGCCAATAAAGGCTAATCCAAAATAGGACAAGCAATCCTGTAAAAAGAGGATTTGGTTTAGCTTTTGTATAAAGCTGATAAGATTCATAAAAGCTTATAATACAAGCAATCCCTAAGATGCTCCATAATAAAAAAGGACTATGAAAAAGCACGATTAAAATTATGGCAATTAGCATAACAATAGCTGTATATAAACGTTTTGATTCGATGTTTTTAAGCATTGTTCCTCCTTGAGAAATTCCATAATTATAACAAATCCTTTTTTAAACGCATTTTATTGAAGAAAGCTTTGTTGGTGTGGGAAGTTTTAATAATATTTAAAAAAGTGTTTTTATCGATAAAATTTTTGTTAAAATAGCTCAAGATTTTGTTTTTAAAGGATAAGGAATGTTTTTTCTACCAAAGAAAGTTATGAGCCCTTTTAAAAATACTATTCGTGCCACAAGCTATGTAAAAGATAGATTGCAAGAGGGATTACACACTTTTATCCATCACGAATCTTTTGGGGGAGTTTTATTATTTTTCTGTGTGGTTTTAGCAGTGCTTATTGCAAATTCTCAATATAGTAATTGGTATTTTGAGTTTTTAGAAATAGAATTTGGTGTGTTTATTCAAGGATGGTCTTTTGGCATTAGTGTCTTGCATTTTACAAATGATGTCCTTATGGCTTTATTTTTCTTAATGGTTGGTTTAGAGATGAAGCGGGAAGTGCTTTATGGGGAATTGGTAGGATTTAAAAAGATAAATTTTTCACTCTTAGGGGCTTTAGGGGGGATGATTATTCCTATTATCATTTATATGTATTTTAACTATGATACGGATTCTATCTATGGCTTTGGTGTAGCGATGAGCACAGATACTGCCTTTGCTTTAGGACTTTTATTGTTATTTGGTAAAAGAATCCCTTCTACATTAAAGATTTTTCTTGTAACCTTAGCAGTCTTTGATGATTTGGGTGCTATTTTAGTGATTGCTATCCTCTATACAAATACCTTAGATTTATTTTGGCTATATGCCGCTATTGTTATTACTTGCATTTTAATCGCTATTAACTACTATGATGTGAAATATACTTCTGCTTATATATTCCTTGGTGCTTTATTATGGATTACGATTTATAATAGTGGAATACACGCTACTATTGCTGGAGTGATTTTAGCTTTTAGTATCCCCGGTCGCTCTAACATTCGTAGAAAATATTTCGTGCAGATTTTAGATATTTTAGAGGAATGGAATAAATTTGCAAACTCTAATAAGAGAAGCTCATTTCCTATCCAAGAATCCCAACAAGGCTTTTTAAAGACTATTGTTAATAACCTTACTTCTGTCTTTCTCCCTAACAAAGAAAAAAGAATTGATATGAAAGAAGCCAATAAACGTGTGCAAATTCTTGATAAGCTTGCAAAATATTCTCATTACGCACAAAACCCGCTAGTAAAAATAGAAACTTTCTTACAGCCTATTTGTGCTTATTTCATCGTTCCTTTATTTGCGTTTTTGAATGCAGGAGTGAAGTTAGATTCTGGTGTTAATTTTAATACTGATGGGCTATTTATGGGGACCTTACTAGGGCTTATAGTCGGCAAACCTTTAGGGGTTTTGATTTTTGCTTGTTTAGGGGAGAGGTTACATATTGCTATAAAGCCTACCGGGCTTCATTATGGACATATTTCAGCCATAGGCATTATTGCTGGTATTGGATTTACGATTTCTATGTTTGTCGCTAATCTTGCCTATACCACTAGTGAGCAAATTGTATTAGCAAAAATCTCTATTTTGATTGCCTCTTTGATTGCTATTATTTTAGGGGCGATAGCCCTATTTTTTGCGACAAAATCTAAAGTCTAAAATGTCAAAAGCTTCCTTTTATTTCCTTATGGTGATGGCTATGATATTTTGGGGAAGCTCTTGGCCTAGTAGTAAGATTATGGTTGAATATACGAGTGCCGAAGTGGTTACCTTTTGGAGGTTTTTCTTTGCATTTCTTGCTTCTATACCTCTTATTCTTATATTAAAGATTCCTTTACGCTTTAATTTTCAAATTTTTAAACTCCTTTTTCTAGCAGCTTTATTAAATAGTGTGTATTCAATTTTATTTTTTGTGGGATTAGATTATGGAAGTGCAGGAAAAGGAGGTGTAATTGTTACGACCCTTACGCCTATATTTGCTTATATGCTAGCTTATATATTTTATAGGGCAAATTCACAAAAGATAATTAAAACTAATGAAATTTTAGGTTTAGGATTTGGGATTATTGCAGGAATTTGCCTTTTAGATTTGCAAAATTTCAAAGAATTATGTTTAAATGGATTTTTTATATTATGTGCGATAGATTGGGCGGTTTTAACATTAGTTTGCCAAAGGATTAAAATCCACCCTTTAGCGATTAATTTTTATATGACTTTTTTGAGCATTCTGCTTTGGTCTCCATTATTTTTATGGAATGGGGGAATGATGAATGTTTTTAGTTTTGATGCTAGGTTTTGGTTAATGATGTTTATCGTATCAACCCTCTCAACTGCTATTGGGACAAGTATTTATTATATTGGTATTTCCTATATTGGTGCTACCAAAGCTGCTTCCTTTACTCTGCTTGTCCCAGCAATAGCTTTAATAACTAGCTATTGGCTTTTAGGAGAGATTCCTGCTCTATCAACGCTACTTGGAGGGAGTTTCGCAATTTTTGCTACTTATTTAATTAATTTTTATAAACCCTCCCATTTTAGATTTAAAAGAGAGTTTTAGGGTTCTTTTGTATGAGATTATGTCCCCTATAAATTCCATAAATCTTAAAATCTCCATTTTTATATATTACAATTACAGGATAATCCTCTACCATATCACCCATTTCCATTCCTGGACTTCCTATTGGCATACCCGGCACAGAGATACCTATTACATCTTTAGGTTTATTCTCTAATAGCCATCTTACAGCATCCTCTGGGACGTGCCCTTCAATAACATAACCCTCAATGATACCCGTATGGCAACTTTGGAGTTTTGGCTGAATTTGATATTTTTGTTTAATCTCTCCAATATTCTCTACATAAGTGCTATGAATCTGATAGCCCTTTTTTTCCATATATTCCTCCCATGCTTTACAACAACCACAAAAAGGAGTATTATAAAGTTCAATATTATTAGCACCAAAAAGACTTAGAGGGAGTAATCCTAATCCTAAAATTTTGATAATTTTATTTTTCATCACTATCCTTAAATTTAGTAATATATTCAAATTATAACATTATTTTATAAAATAATGTTATAATACATTAAGGCTCTAGGGTAGAGCATACAGATATTTCTTCTTTTCTTCATCTGTTATTTTGATTTATTTTTGAGGGTTAAAATGTTTCAGACTTTTAAACAAAATTATTTAATAAAATTTTGGTCTCCTATGCCCGCTATTATTGCATTAGGTGTAATGGCAGCTTATTATTTTGGTTTAACAGGGACTTATTGGGCAGTAACGGGAGAATTTACGCGTTGGGGTGGGCATATCCTAAATCTTGTCGGGATTGATACTAGCACTTGGGGGTATTTTAAGATTATTGGCTTAAAAGGCACGCCTTTAGATAGGATTGATGGAGTGATGATTATTGGAATGTTCGCAGGAGCTCTTGGGGCATCTTTAATGGCTAATAATATGAAATTGCGTTTTCCACAAAGTAAAATAAGAATATTTCAAGCCCTAATTGGCGGAATCATAGCAGGATTTGGGGCTAGATTGGGTATGGGTTGCAATTTAGCAAGTTTTTTTACAGGAATTCCACAATTTAGTTTGCACGCGTGGTTTTTTACGATAATGAGTCTTATAGGCGTATGGGTAGGTACAAAGATTATTGTTTTACCTATTTTTCGTTCCCCTATAAAATTACAAAAAGTAACTTCACAAAAAGAGTTTCACCAATCCCCTATTAGAGAAAAACTATTTTTTCTACTAGGTGTTCTAGTCTTTTTAGGAATCTTTATTTGGATTGCGTATTTAATGGCTATTCCTACCTTAGGTATTGCTATGCTTTTTGGCGTAGGGTTTGGGACTATTATTTCCCGCGCGCAAATATGTTTTACTTCCGCCTTTAGGGATTTATTTATCACAGGGAGAGGTTATATGGCAAAGGCGGTTATTATAGGTATGATGGTTTCTACCATTGGTGTTTTTAGCTATGTAATGTTAGGGTTACCTCCTAAGATTATGTGGGCTGCTCCTAATGCGATTATTGGAGGATTCTTATTTGGGGTTGGGATTGTTATTGCCGGAGGTTGTGAATGTGGTTGGATGTATCGAGCAGTTGAAGGGCAGGTTCATTATTGGATTGTAGGGATAGGTAATGTTATCGGTTCTACACTTCTTGCTGCAACTTGGGATTATTATGCCACTCCTTTAGCAACAAGTTTTCCACGCATTAATCTTTTAGAGGTTTTTGGAGATTATGGCGGTTTGATGGTAAATTATGCAGGATTATTACTTTTTTTAGCCCTTATACTGCTTATTGAACGAAATTACTTCAAAAAAACTAGGCGATTTGAAGTCATAAAGGAGAGGAGATGATGGAGCCAAATTATCGATTAGATTTGCAAGGAGAGCCTTGCCCTTATCCTGTAATGAGGACATTAGAGGTATTACCAATGCTAAAAAATGGCGAAATTTTAGAAGTGCTAAGTGATTGCCCACAAAGTATTAATAACATCCCCCTTGATGCGAAAAATCACGGCTATGTAGTATTAAAAGTCGAGCAGCTTGGTGCAACCATTCGTTATTTTATACAAAAGCCTTCTGAAGTTATGCTGTAATAGCTAGCATTAAATAGAGCTTTATTTGCCCCCCCCCCCCCTAATATTTATTAGTGGATTTTAAGCATATTTTGTATTAAGTTTGTTATAAGTTGTTTTAAAAATTCTCCTGTAGTATAAAATCTAAATTTTATTTAGATAAGAAATTTCATTCATTGCTTAAAAGAGTATATAAGGTTGGTTAATCAAGATGTATAGGGATGTTGTGAAAAGCATAAGAGTGGCGGACAGAGAGAGATTCGAACTCTCGGTAATCTTGCGACTACGCATCCTTAGCAGGGATGTGGTTTAAGCCAACTCACCCATCTGTCCTAAAAAAGAGCAATTATAACGATAATAATGTAAAATAATACTTAAGTTAGTCGTTGATTTGTAAAGCTTGTGCTTGAAAATAGGCAAGAATTGGGTCAATAATTGAATCGAGACTCCCATTTAACATAATTTCTTCTAGGGTATAGAGTGTTAGTCCTATTCTATGATCGCTTAGGCGGTTTTGTGGGTAGTTATAGGTGCGGATTCTCTCACTTCTATCTCCGCTTCCTACTTGCAGTTTCCTTGCGTGTGCGTTTTGTTCCATTTGGTTTTGTAGCTCTGCTTCATAAATCCTAGCTTTGAGGATTTTTAACGCTTTGTCTTTGTTTTTGTGTTGGGATTTCTCATCTTGCATAGAAACGCTAATACCTGTTGGGATATGGGTTATACGCACTGCGGAATCGGTGGTATTAACACTTTGTCCCCCATGTCCTCCTGCTCTAAAGACTTCAACTTTTAAATCATTAGGATTGATAGTAACTTCTACATCATCGACTTCTGGCATAATCGCTACGGTGATGGCTGAAGTATGAATCCTGCCTTGTGATTCTGTCTCGGGGACTCTTTGGACTCTGTGTGTACCACCCTCGAATTTAAATTTAGAGTAAGCACCCTTTCCTTTAATGAGGGCGATAATTTCTTTATAGCCCCCAACATTATTTTCGCTAGAGCTTACAATCTCGACTTTCCACCCCTTTAAATCCGCATAACGCACATAGGTTTTAAATAAATCCCCAACAAAAATGCCCGCTTCATCACCTCCTGTCCCTGCTCGAAGCTCAAGATAGATATTTTTATCATCATTAGGGTCTTTAGGGAGAAGTAGGATTTTAATTTCTTGCTCTAAGGTTTGGTTTTGTGCTTGTGCTTCTTTGATTTCTTCTTTAGCTAATTCGCTTAATTCTTTATCTTCTAAAAGGATTTTATTATCTTTTATGGTTTGGGTATTTTTTAAATATTGTTTTGCTTTTTGGACCAATTCTTCTAGGTTACTTTGTTCTTTGCTTAATTCAGTGATTTTTTGGATATTGTTAAGAATTTCTGGCTGTAGTAATAGGCTGTTAATTTCATTGTAACGGTCAATAAAGGGTTGTAATTTTTTGGCTAACATTAGCAGTTACCTAGAATTAGGCGTTTGCTAAAGCGGATTTTTTTACTAAGGAATTAAGGCGACTAACTTTTCTTGCAGCAGTATTTTTGGTTAAGATTCCTTTGCTAACATAGCTATGAAATGATTGATTGATTTGTTTCAAGAGTTCTTGAGCTTTAGAAATATCTTTTGCTTCTAGTGTTTCGTGTAAGTTTCTTGTCATATTTTTGATTCTTGTTTTATAGTATCGGTTTCTTTCGGTTCTTTTTTTGGTCTGTCGGATACGCTTTTGTGCTGATTTGTGATTTGCCATAAGATGTTAATCCTTTTGTTAAAAATTTAAGCTAGAATTCTATTTGAAAATTTATTAAAAGCAAATAAAATAAAAGTATTGTTAAAGAGGTGTAGTAATGGATCTTTTTGGGACAGATGGTGTAAGGGGTGTGGCTGGGGCTAAATTAAATGTTTTTTGTGCGTTGAAATTAGGCATTGCCGCTGGAATTTATTATAGAAAGCATTCTAAGACTAATAAAATCTTGGTAGGAAAGGATACTAGACGCAGTGGCTATATGCTCGAGAATGCCCTTGTTAGTGGGCTTACTTCGGTGGGGTATGAAGTGATACAAATAGGTCCTATGCCAACCCCTGCTATTGCGTATTTAACGGAAGATATGCGTTGTGATGGTGGGATTATGGTAAGTGCTAGTCATAATCTTTATGCGGATAATGGGATTAAGTTTTTTGGTAAAAGTGGCTATAAGCTTGATGAAAAAGATGAAAAAAATATTGAAAAGATTTATGCTGATGAGGACTTGCTTGAAAGCTCTCAAAAGAGGGGTAAAGAGATAGGTTCTTCTAAGAGGATTGATGATGTGGTAGGACGTTATATCGTGCATATTAAAAACTCTTTTCCTAAGGATTTATCTTTGCACGGTGTTCGAATCGTTATTGATTGTGCTAATGGGGCTGCTTATAAGGTAGCTCCAACAATTTTTAATGAGCTAGGTGCAGAAGTATTTGTGATTAATGATACGCCTAATGGTTTTAATATTAATGAGAGCTGTGGGGCTACGCAACCTTTGAGTTTGCAAGAGGAGGTGCGGAAAGTTAGGGCTGATATTGGATTTGCACTTGATGGTGATGCTGATAGGCTTGTAGTCGTGGATGAAAAGGGTAATGTCGTAAATGGGGATAAACTTATTGGTGTTCTAGCCCTTGCAGTTAAAGAAAATCAAACCCTAAAGCATAATACTATTGTCGCGACTATTATGAGTAATTACGCATTAGAGGAGTTTTTAGGAGAGCATAATATTAAACTCATACGTTCTAATGTTGGTGATAAATATGTGCTTGAGAGTATGTTAGAGCATCATTTAAACTTCGGTGCAGAGCAGAGTGGGCATATTATTTTTAGTGATTTTGCAAAAACGGGGGATGGGCTAGTGAGTGCTTTGCAAACAATGGCGTATATTTTAAGATTTAATAAACCTGCATCCGAGATTTTGGATTGTTTTGAGCTTTATCCCCAAATTCTAAAAAACTTGCCCATTGACTCTAAACCAAACTTAGAGGGTTTAGAGGGGTATGGAACTTTTTTGAAAGGGATTGCTTCTAAAAAGATTCGGCATTTAATCCGTTATAGCGGGACAGAGAATAAACTTAGGATTTTGTTAGAGGGCAAGGATTTAAAACTTTTGGAAAATACTATGCAAGAGTGTGAAGCATATTTTAAGGGAAAAATTTATTCGTGAGAAAGTCTTATTTGTTCTTCGTTATTGCTTTGATCGTTATTTTTGTCTTGGATCAATGTATTAAATGGTTTTTTGTGTTAAGTGGTTTTGGTTATGAGGGGAGTATTATTTCTTTAGTGCTTGTTTATAATAAAGGCGTTGCCTTTTCTATGTTTGCATTTTTGCAAGGGTGGTTAAAATATCTACAAATACTTTTGCTTTTAGGAATCTTTTTTTATTTATATAACAATAAAGAGTTTTTGAGGGAATATAGTATCCCTTTGGGTGTGATATTTGGTGCAGGAATTTCTAATGTTTTTGATAGATTTATCCATTTAGGGGTGGTGGATTATATCTTTTGGCATTATCTTTTTGAGTTTGCAATTTTTAACTTTGCAGATGTAATGATTAATTGTGGGGTAGCTTGGATATTCTTGCAAAGTTTTTTAAGAAAACCTAAAAGAGGAAATTGCTAGAATTAGCCCCTCTTTTATTTTGCTTCAGTTGTCTTTGTAGGGTCGCGTAGCTCAGTTGGTAGAGCACTACCTTGACATGGTAGTGGTCGCTGGTTCAAGTCCAGTCGTGGCCACCACTAAATAATCTTCATTTTTATATTCTTTGGATTCTAGTTTTTGGTTAATAAAGCCATTTTTTAATAGAAAGTTAGTAAAATCTTTGCATTTTGATTTAGAGGTTTTTTGTATGAAAAAAGATGTTCGTGCCTTGTATTTAGAATTTTTTAAAAATAAGGGGCATAAGGTTTATCAATCTATGCCTTTAGTGCCTGATGATGCAAGTTTGCTCTTTACAAATGCTGGAATGGTGCAGTTTAAAGATGTTTTTACCGGAAAAGTCCCAATCCCTATGCCCAATATCGCTACAAGCTCACAATTATGTATCCGTGCTGGTGGGAAACATAATGATTTAGAAAATGTGGGTTATACTTCAAGGCATCATACGCTTTTTGAAATGCTTGGAAATTTTAGCTTTGGTGGGTATTTCAAAAAAGAAGCAATTGCCTATGCGTGGGAGTTTGTTACAGAGGTTTTGGGGTTTGATAAAGAGGTCTTGTATGTAACGATTCATAAAAGTGATGATGAAGCCTATGAGCTGTGGTGTTCGCATATTAGCCCTCATCGTATTAAGAGAATGGGGGATAAGGATAATTTTTGGCAAATGGGAGATACTGGTCCTTGTGGTCCTTGTAGCGAAATTTTTGTTGATCAAGGCGAGGAGTATTTTAAGGGAGAAGAGGATTATTTTGGAGGGGATGGGGATAGATTTTTAGAGATTTGGAATCTTGTTTTTATGCAGTACGAGAGAGATAAAGAGGGGAATTTAAAACCTCTTCCTAAGCCAAGTATTGATACAGGAATGGGTTTAGAGCGGGTTATGGCACTTTTGGAGGGCAAAAGGAGTAATTTTGATTCTTCGCTTTTTATGCCTTTAATTGCTAAAGTAGAGGAAATTGCTAAGAAAAAATATATTTATAAGAGTGGGGCAAGTTTTAGGGTGATTGCTGACCATTCAAGGGCGATAGCCTTTCTTTTAGCACAAGGGGTGAATTTCGATAAAGAGGGTAGGGGTTATGTTTTGCGTAGAATCTTGCGTAGAGCGGTTAGGCACGGGTATTTATTAGGCATTAAGGAAGCTTTTTTGTATAAAGTCTTAGAGGTCGTTTGTGTGTGTATGGGGGAGCATTATGCTTATCTAAAAGAGAAGCAAGAGGTATTGCAATCTCAATGTAAAGCTGAGGAGGAGAGGTTTTTTGAAACGCTTGAAAATGGGATGAGTCTTTTTGGCAAAGAATTAAAGAAAATCAAAAATGAAAAAACTCATCAACTCTTTAGTGGAGAAGTTGCCTTTAGGCTTTATGATACCTATGGGTTTCCTTTGGATTTAACACAGGATATGTTAAGGGAGGAGGGATTAGGTGTAGATATGGATGGCTTTGAAGCTTGCATGCAAAAGCAAAAGGAGCAAGCAAAGGCTCATTGGAAGGGAAGTGGGGATAGTTTAAAAGAGGGTGATTTTAAGAAACTTTTAGAATCCTTTGGGAAAAATACTTTTATAGGCTATGAAACTTCAAAATCTGAAGGGAAGATTCTTGCCTTGCTTGATGAGGAATTTAAAGAAGTTAGGTGTTTAGAAAATAGAGGCTATGTAATGTTTGATAAAACTCCACTTTATCCAGAGAGTGGGGGAGCAATTGGAGATAGGGGGGAGATTTTTAAGTTTGATAATAAGCTCGTAGCAAAGGTGCTAGATACAAAAAAATATTTTGGTTTAAATATCTCACAAATAGAAGTTTTAGAGACTCTAAGGGTTGGGGATAGGGTAATAATAAAAGTAAATGATTCAAGGGTAGAGATTGTGAAGCATCATAGTGCAACCCATTTATTACATAAGGCTTTGAGGGATGTTTTAGGGACACATATCGCACAAGCAGGGAGTTTGGTAGAACCTAATCGCTTACGTTTTGATTTCTCTCATCCTAAACCTTTAAACTCTAAAGAATTAGAACAAATTGAATTGATGGTAAATCAAAAAATCTTAGAATCTAATCCGCAAGTTATTGAGGAAATGACTCTTGATGAGGCTAAGAATAAGGGAGCTATGGCGTTATTTGGTGAGAAATATGGGGAGAGAGTTAGGGTGATTACTTTTGGAGATTCTATTGAACTTTGTGGGGGGATTCATGTAGAAAATACTGCAAATATAGGGAGTTTTTATATCACAAAAGAGAGTGGAGTAAGTAGTGGAGTAAGACGGATTGAAGCGGTATGTGGAAGGGCTGCTTATGATTATGGAAAAAGTGCCTTAGAGCAGGTATGCCAAGCAAAAGAAGCTTTAAAAACACAAGATTTGTTAATGGGGATTGAAAAGCTAAAAGAGCAGATAAAATTATTAAAAAACACGCAACAAAAATCTCAGAGTTTGCACTCTTTTAAGGTAGAGAATCTAAAAGGGGTATCTCTTATCATCGCTAGGGTGGATTTAGAGGACATTAAAGTCGCTATTGATGAGGCTAAGAACAAATATGATAAGGTGGTGATTTTGCTTATTAATAAGCAGGGTAAAATTGCTGCAGGTGTTAAAAATGCTCCCATTAAGGCTGGGGAGTGGGTTAAAAAGGTTGCCAATGTAATGGGCGGTAATGGTGGAGGTAGGGATGATTTTGCTACCGCTGGAGGAAAAAATTTAGAAAAAATTGAAGAATCCTTGATAGAGGCAAGGGATTTTGTGCAAGGGATTTTGTAGGCGGAGTTATTTGTAAGAAAGTCTTTTGTGGCGAGTTTTTATTGATGGCTTTGCATTAAAGTCTATAAAATTTTTATGCAAAGAGGCGATTTAGGGGATCGCATTTAGATATAAAGATGTTATGGGCAATTATAAGCTGTCTTTAGGAAAATACATAAACCATCCAAAAGAAGTCATAGCATAATAAAAGATTTTTTAAGGTTAATTCATTAAATTTTGTAAGTAGCAGGTATATTCTACCTACTTGATAGGTTAAATTTAGTGCAATGTTTATAGGTTAAATATGGTTAGGTCTTTTTATTGGCTTTGTGGACTGAAGCTTAAAGAAGTTCAATTAAGAATCTTTAAAGTTTTTCTACTTAATGTGTGTATCTTAATAATACCTGATGTAGAATAGTTAATGGCAGAGGTAAAAGAATAACAACAAACACACAGAGTAGAGGCAAATGCAACTAGCTCTTAAAGAAGCAGAAGTTAAGATAAAAAGCTAGGAGGAAAAGCTAAGAAGTACACCGCACAAGGGGAGTTAGCTTAAGAATTAGCACAAGAGAGGAAGCAACTACAAGAGGGAGAAATAGACTTTAGTAAATACAAAGGTAGGGGATAGCACACAAACAAACCAAGTTAATAAAGTGATACAAAAGGAATGGATTTAAGGTGGGTTAAGCTTATTTATATCAAAACGCTCTTAGTCTTAAAAGAGGAATAATGCAAAAAGATTTAGAATATTATTTAAACTTGCCCTATGAGATTATTTTAAGAAAATTAAAGCCTCAAGAAAGAGGCGGTTATTTTGCTTATTATAGAGACTATCCTTATATTATGGGGGATGGAGAGAATGAAATAGAAGCCTTAAGGGATGTTAAAGACGCCTTTAAGGGAGCAATTGCAGTAATGCTAGAAAAAAAGGATTATATCAAAGAGCCAGAGGATAAAAGGGTGAGGATTAATATAGCTCCCTCCCCAAAGTCTCTTAAAAGAGATTGACAAAGCCGCACAAAACCGATCCGAGTTTTTAAGTAATTGTGTCTTAAAAGCCCTCTTTCTAAGATAATCTCTTTAATCCTTTAATCCAAAACTAAAATGGCTTAATATTATAAAAACCATTAAAGGATGAATATGGCAGGTTATGAAAGTTTTGAATTGATTACAAAAGGAAATGCAGAGATATATCGGAGATTATGAAAAATTATCGTATCGTTCAAGGGCTTATACTTAATTCTAATTCTGTTCTCATACAAGGCTTATGAATAATGCTAGTAATGCTTTTAGTTCCTTTTTGGGAAGTTTAACTTAGGGATTCTTGCCTCTCCTAATGTGTTAGCAGGGATTAGGGCAGGAATATTTGCATTCCAAGTCAAGTTATACATAAATGTTTGAATCTAAAGAATAGCTTAAAGAAGTAGTGATTGGCTAAAAGATTTCTTGCTACCTTTAAGGAATTATTAAAGTTTGCTAGGATTAATCAATTTTAAGCACTGCTAGAAATGCCTCTTGTGGAAGGGCTACCTTTCCAATAGCTTTCATTCTTTTTTTGCCTTCTTTTTGCTTTTCTAATAATTTTCTTTTTCTTGTAATATCCCCCCCATAACATTTTGCTGTTACATTTTTCCCTACAGATTTAATCGTCTCTCTTGCGATAATTTTATTCCCTATACTTGCTTGAATGGCTACTTCAAAAAGCTGTCTAGGGATAATTTCTTTCATTGCTTCTATAAGCTCCTTGCCCTTTTCATAAGCTTTGCTTTTGGGGACAATAATACTTAAAGCGTCAATAATTTCATTGGCTACCCTAATATCAAGTTTGACTAAATTACCCTCTTGGTAATGGATAGGTTCATAATCAAAGCTTGCATAACCTTTCGTGCAAGATTTGAGCTTATCATAAAAATCCATAACAATTTCATTGGTAGGAATCCAATATTCTAATAATACCCTTGTTTCTTGCAGGTATTCCATTTTTTTTTGAATGCCCCTTCTTTTGTTGAGTAAGGTTATGATATTTCCTAAAAATTCGCTAGGAACTATGATGGTAGATTTTACATAGGGTTCTTTTATTTTAGCGATTTTTTGTTCAGGGGGTAATTGGCTGGGGTTTTGGATTTTAAGAATAGTGCCATCAGTTTGGATAATTTCATACACTACAGTGGGTGCAGTGGCGATTAAATCTAATCCAAATTCTCTCTCTAGTCTTTCTTTAACAACTTCCATATGTAAAAGCCCTAAGAATCCTATGCGGAATCCAAATCCTAAGGCTACAGAGGTTTCAGGTTCATAAGTGAGGCTTGAATCATTAAGTTTGAGTTTATCAAGTGCATCACGCAAATCTTCAAATTTATTGGTATCAATAGGATAAATTCCAGCAAAAACAAAAGGTTTTGCGGGTTCAAAACCTGCAATGGCTTCTTTAGTTTTGTTCTTAAAGTCTGTGATGGTATCTCCAACAGCAATGTCTGTTACATTTTTTAATCCTAAAACTACAATGCCAATCTCTCCAGTTTTTATTTCTTTGGTTTTTTGTCCTTTTATGGGGTGGGGATAGAGTAAATCTAAGACTTCGTGGTTTTTTTTGCTTCCCATAATATAAATATTCTGCCCCTTTTTAATGCTACCATCTATTACGCGTATAAGGGCTAAAGCCCCCAAGTAATTATCAAACCACGAATCATAAATGAGGGCTTTAGTGGGGGCATTGGTATCCCCTTGAGGTGGTGGAATAAGCTTGATAATAGCCGCTAATAAGTCTTTAATGCCAATATTTGCTTTAGCACTAACCTCTAAAGCATTAGAACAATCTAACCCAATAGTTTGTTCAATTTCTGACTTTACGCGTTCTGGTGCTGCTGCTGGGAGGTCGATTTTATTTAAAACAGGGATAATTTCAAGATTATTATCTAAGGCTATATAGACATTAGCGATAGTTTGGGCTTCTACACCTTGACTAGCATCAACGACTAATAAAGCCCCCTCACAAGAAGCAAGTGAACGTGAAACTTCATAGCTAAAATCCACATGTCCTGGGGTGTCAATAAGGTTTAGGATATAAGATTGTCCTTCATAGTTATAGATTAACCTTACACTTTGTGCTTTTATGGTGATTCCTCTTTCTTTTTCAATATCCATAGTATCCATTATTTGGGAACTCATTTCGCGCTCTGTTATTGCTCCACAAGCTTGTATAAGACAATCTGCCAAGGTAGATTTTCCGTGGTCAATATGAGCAATAATTGAAAAATTTCGTATGTGGTTTAAAGGAATATCCATACCAAACCTTGAAATAGAGATAGGGTATTTTATCAAAATATTGACAAAATTAACAAACCCTATGGCTATGGATTAGGTATGCTTATTGTTGATAATAAATTATAGAAAAATTGTTAAAGAAATTGGAGAGAACAAGAACATACATACTACAATATAAAGAAATTAAAATCAAGGATAGCCCTTTGTTAATATTAGAATTACAAAAGAAAAAGGCGAATCCACACCAAACAAAAGCAAGAATGAATAGAAAGTGTTAGCGTATGAGGTAAATACCTTATGGCGTTAAGAATATATGAAGTAATGAGAAGCCATAATTTATAAGGGATTTTAAATTTATTATCTTTATGTATTGTTTGTTTAGGCTTTTTGAGTGTTCTAAGCAAAAAAACTTAAAGACATTATTAAAAAACTTAGCTTTGTAATATTTTCAAGGTTCATAAATTTCCTTAAAAAAATAATAAAAAACCACCAAAATATATCCCAATAAAATTGCAATACTCAATTGAATGCTTTGATTTATTTAATTTGTTTGAGAGTATCATAATAGGGATTAAAACAACATAGCCAAATCTTGCTAAGCCATAAATGTTGTAGCCAAATTATTTAAGACATTTATAATAAACATCACAAGCTGATTTAATTGGACTTGTTAAATTACCTATTCCATTTCTTTAATAATAAGTGGCGAGATTTGTTTTTCAAGATTAAGTTTTTAAATTCTTTTTCAATTTTTTAATAGCTATGCTGTTAAGAAATATAGGTTGATATTGTTCTTTAGTCTTCTTTTGAGTAATTACTTGCCATAAGTAGTAAATTAGATCTAGAGAATACAAAAATTTTGGCTCTTTACCTGAATGGATTATAAATTAGTTGAGATTACTTTGTGAAAGTAATCTCTCTATTATTAGAATCTTGTAAAGTTCGTGCATTGTTATTATGAAAAAGCTCCCTTAATTTTTTGATTTGTTCTGCAGAGGCTGTTGCTGGATTATCAAGAATAATCCATTGCACATTTTCAGTGCAAGGAGGGGTTGTTAAACTTCCTTTGAGAGAATAGAAACGATATTTTGTAGGTAAAAGCATTTTTGCATTTAATTTTTCCAAAGGCATTTGATTATTAATCTCTGTAGAATAGTTTGCTAACATACTTTTAATGATGGGATTTTGCTTACCTTTTTTGAAAAATACCCCAATAACCAATAAATCTCCATTTTCATTTTGATGAACTAAATGCCCTTCTAAAGGATAAATCACTCCATCTAAATGATGCTCTGATGGCGTATGAAAATGTGCTTGTAATAAATTATATTTTGTATCATTGAAAGTAATGTAGCTCATATTATCAAAATTTAATTGCAAAGTGTGTCCATTATTGACAACATTTTTAGAATCAGATTCATATCTCAATATTAAGCTATTAATTTTATCAATGGCTCTCAAAGAAGATATATTAATGGGGGATTGTTCTTTTCCTAAAAAGCAAGTTTCCCATTCTGGATGTAAAGAATGCCAACGACTAGGACCTTTATTTGTATAATTCCATTCCGCAGTATATTCTGCAGCATAAAGAGAAGCTGAAAGCATTAATATTGAAGCAAATTTTTTGTAATTAATCATATATATCCTTTAAATAAAATTATTGTTTAATAGCATAGGAATTATAGCATTCAGTTTTATTAAACCAATATAAACCTAGTATAATTCTATATATCAAAATTATTTTAAAGGATATTTGTGAAGTTTTTTAGAGTTTTGCTTATGCCGCTTGATTTTATTATGAAGTATTTTAAGGCTTTAGTGTTTTTATTGATTGTGTTTTTAATATTCTCTGCAGGTGGTGAAGGGGAGAATAACAATGCTAATGTAGCAAGGATTGACTTGATAGGTCCCATTATGCAAAGTGAGAGTTTTTTAGAAAATTTCTATGAATTAGAGCAAAATCCAAATATTAAAGGTATTTTGCTTGTTATTAATTCTCCAGGTGGTGCAATAGCCCCTAGTATAGAGATTTCTGAAGCGATTAAGAGGGTGAGTAAAATTAAGCCTATTGTTGCTTACGCACAAGGTTCTATGGCAAGTGGCAGTTATTTAGCAGGAATGTGGGCAAATTCTATCATTGCTAATAAAGGTGCTTTATTGGGATCTATTGGAGTAATTTTAAATGGTGTAGATATTAGCGAGTTAGCACAGAAATTAGGTGTAAAATCTCAAAGTTTAAAAGCAGGAGATTATAAAGAGGCTGGAACTTTTATGCGTCCTTGGAATGCTTTAGAAAAAGAGATGTTAGAGGGATTAATTCAAGAGCAGTATAAAATGTTTGTTAATGATGTGGTGCAAGCTAGAGGATTAGATATAAACAATCAAGGATATTTTGCACAAGGTAGAATCTTAAGTGCTGCTAATGCTTTAGAGTTTGGGTTAATTGATGAGATAGGAAGTATTTATGAAGCACAAAATAAGCTTTATACTCTTGCAGGGATTAAAGAGGTGCATTGGTTGCAAAAGGATAAATTTGATTTATATTTACAAAAATTGCTTGGGGATAATATCGCTTTGGGTATTGAAAAAGCCACTTATAGAATCTTTAATCTTATTTCTAGGTTGTATTAAAGCCTTTTTGCTCTTAGCTTTTGGGGCGGAAAGCTTTGATAATAGATTCATTAGTTTGTAGATAACTTGCACCTATTAAATCTAAACAATAAGGGATTGCAGGAAATACAGCATTTAAGCATTCCCTAATAGATTTTGGTTTTCCCGGTAGGTTAAGGATAAGGGTTTTATTCCTAATTCCCGCAGTTTGTCTTGAAAGAATTGCGGTTGGAACATATTGCAAGCTACTCTGTCGCATAAGCTCGCCAAAGCCCGGAAGCATTTTTTGGCATACGGCTTCTGTAGCCTCTGGTGTTACATCCCTTTTTGCCGGTCCTGTTCCACCTGTAGTAATGATTAAATCGCATACTTCCTTATCCGCAAACTCTATAAGGTATTTTTCAATTTCTTTTTGTTCATCGGCTATGACTTTATAAATGCTACTCCAAGGTGAGATGAGGTATTCTTGTAAGGTTGCAATAATAGCATTTCCTGAAATATCCTCATAGATTCCCGCACTAGCTCTATCAGATAGTGTTAAAATTCCAATTTTTGCTTCTTTCATAGTGTATCCTTTATGTGTGTGTTAATCCAATGGAGTATTTCTTGGGTATTATTTAAGTTTAAAATATCAATGTTTTTAGGAATTTTGGAATAATCTTTTATGCTATTGTCGATAGCTAAAGCATTGCTAAAAGCAAAGAAACGTTCATCTAAATTTTCTCTAGCGATTGTTATTTTAGGGAATGGAAGTTCTTTAAGCCCTTCGATAAAAAGATAATCGCAATCTTTAAAATACTTAATAATTTCTGTAATGTTTAAAGAGGTATGAAAACGTAAGGTTGTCTGTGTAGGGCTTAAAATAGCTATATTGGCTCCACTTTCATAAAATCTATAAGAATCTTTTCCCTTTGTATCAAAGATGGCTTTGTCTTTTGGGTCGTGTTTAATGATACTAATCTTTTTATTGGGTTGTAAGGCAAGGGAGAGTTTTTCAATAAGCGTAGTTTTGCCACTATTAGAATTCCCGCTAAATACCACAATTCTCACGATAGTATTCCACTAAATGGGAGCTTATGGCTTCTTTCTTTAGCATAAAATCTTTGGTTGTTTTTAATATCATATTTCCAAATAGGGGCCTTGTGTTTAAAATCTTCAATAAAGCTTTCAAAAATATCCAAACAAGCCCGCCGTTTTTGACTAAAAACTCCTGCTATATAAGAGCTTTGATGATTTAAGACATCCCCTTTAGAATGTGCCATTTTCAAAAAAACTCCTTTTTCTAAGGCATTTTTGCTCCATCCTAAAAACCATTCTTCTAAAAGGGGTTCATAAATATCAAAACTTAAGCCCTCATATCCATTTTCAGCACGGACAATCCCTGTAAATACACTATTAGCACCAAGATTATTATTAGCCGCAAAGTCATACCAATTTGCATAAATGGTTCTAGTATCTAAAGCCCCATCAAAAAGTTCTAATCCTATTATTTTTGTTTGCATTATCCACCGCATACTGGAGGTAAGAGTAGAACCCTATCTCCAGATTTTAAAGGAGTATCTAAAGAAGTAATTATTTCATTATTAAGTGCAATTGCACAATCTTTAAGCCAAATTCGTATTTCTGGAATTTGTTGTAATTCTTCTTTAAGATTATAGAAGTCTTTTGCATTGCTTTGTAAAACTTTATTTCCTAGTGGTCCTAAAAATTCAATTTCTATCATTATAAATCCTTAAGTTTAAAAATTATCGTAAAAGGTCAATTTTCTCTTCTTGCATCTGGTAGGGTATATTATGCGGAGCTAGTTTTTGAAGTTTTTTTGTTTTTGGGGTAGTATTTACTTTTTGTGGGGAAGTTCTTGATATTTCTTGTGTTGTTGGAAGTTTGGGGGGATTATTGGTGGCAATAATTTTTTCTGTTTTCCCATCAATGAAAAATGCAGTATTTTTAGGGTATTTATGCAACTCTTCTAAAAAGTCTTTGTCGTTTTGTGTAAGTATTAAGGCTAGGGTTGGATCGGGTTTGTTAGAGGGAATTTCTAAAAAATTTTCTGCATTTAATGAAGTAGAGGTAATAAAGAGAGGAAAAATGCTTACTTTAATAATTTTAAAGATGAGTTTCATAGATTTTCCTTATGCTTAGAATTAGAAAAAGTTTATAATATTGGTATAATTCTATACTATTTATAGAATAAAGTAAAGGAGAGAAAATGCTAAAAATTGTTTTTACAGGAGATGCTCCACAGGCTATAGGTCCTTATTCACAAGCAATTTGTGTTAATGGAATGGTTTTTACTTCAGGACAAATTGGTCTTACACCAAAGGGAGATTTAGTAGTAGGTATTGAAAACCAAACAAGGCAGGTTTTAAATAATTTGCAAGTTGTCTTAAAGGAAGCAAATAGTGGTTTAAGTAAGGTTATTAAAACAACAATATTCTTAAGTGATATGGAATATTTTGCTAGAGTTAATCAGATTTATGCGGAATTTTTTGGCGAACATAAACCTGCAAGAAGCACAGTTGCGGTTAAAACATTGCCTAAGGATGCTTTGGTTGAAATTGAGTGTATTGCTTTGGTGGAATAAAAAACTTAAAATTGAAGTATAACTTTAAGTATTTAGAATTTTGAAATAGAGTTTTAGGGTAAAAGTGTTATTAATCCTAAGTAGCTTAAATATTCTTTAAAAAAGATTAGAGTATAATCGAAAGTTTTATTGTCTTAAAATAATGAAACTTCAGAATTTCAAATTATAAGGAATTGTATAATGTATGCAATCATTCAGAATGGAGGCAAACAATACAAGGTGAGTGAAGGTGATGTTGTATTACTTGATTGTTTAAACCTTGAGCCAAAGTCAAAAGTTGAAGTGAAAGAAGTCTTAGCTCTTTGTGAAGAAAATAATATAAATATTGGGAATCCTTATGTTGAAGGTGCTCTAGTAGAACTTGAAGTTATTAATGAGGGTAGAGGCAAGAAAGTTATCGCTTTTAAGAAACGTCGTAGAAAAGATAGTAAAACCAAAAGAGGTTTTAGGAGAGATTTTACGCGCGTTCGTGTTATTAAAATCACTGCATAGATTCTTACAATAAGGAGTTATAATGGCACATAAGAAAGGTCAAGGAAGTACCCAAAATAATCGTGATTCAGCTGGACGCCGGTTAGGTGTTAAGAAGTTTGGTGGAGAGTTTGTTCGGGCAGGAAATATTATCATACGTCAAAGAGGGACAAAAGTGCATCCTGGTAATAATGTCGGAATCGGAAAAGATCATACTATTTTTGCTTTAATTGATGGTATTGTTTCTTTTGAAAGAAAAGATAGGAATCGTAAAAAAGTTTCTATCTATCCTACTTCTTAAGCTTCTCTAAGCCCTTTGATGGGCTTTCTTCTTAAATAAATCTTTCTAGGATTTTTATGTTTATTGATAGTGTTGAGATTCTTGTATCTTCTGGAAAAGGTGGAGCTGGTGCTATTTCTTTTCGCAAAGAAAAATTCGTTATTAATGGCGGTCCTGATGGGGGAGATGGTGGAAAGGGTGGTGATGTTTATTTTAAAATTGATAGAAATACTAATACCCTTTCACATTTTAGAGGACATAAGATTTTTAAAGCACACAATGGTAAGTCTGGAATGGGACGCAATAAATATGGAAAAAAGGGCGATGATTTAGTTATTGTAGTTCCTCCTGGGACTCAAGTTTTTGATTTACAAAATAATGCTTTGTTGTTTGATTTAATAGACGAGGGAGAGTTGGTTTTGTTTTTGCAAGGGGGTAAAGGAGGGCTTGGTAATGTCCATTTTAAAAGCCCTACCAATCAACGTCCAATTTATGCACAACCGGGTTTGCCAGGTATTGAAAAAAAGGTAAGATTGGAGTTGAAGCTAATTGCTGATGTAGGCTTAGTTGGCTTCCCTAATGTGGGTAAATCTACGCTTATTTCAGTGTTATCTAATGCAAAGCCAGAAGTTGCAAATTATGAATTTACCACTTTAATCCCTTCTTTAGGGATTGTGAATATTAATGAATACCAATCTTTTGTTATGGCAGATATTCCCGGAATTATTAGTGGTGCTAGTGCCGGAAAAGGACTTGGAATCAAGTTCTTACAACATATTGAGAGAACAAAATTTCTGCTTTTTGTGCTTGATGTTGCAAATCATTGCCCATTAGTTCAGCAATTTAGAGTTTTAAAAGAGGAGTTAAGAAATTTTAGTGAAGATTTATCTAATAAACCTTATGGAATTATGTTTTCAAAAATAGATATTAATGAAAATACTGAAGCTTTGGAGGGATTTTTAAAGTCTTTTGGATTTGTTTTAAATAAAGAAAAAGCCTTTTGTTGGTTTAGGCAAAAAAAAGCTTTTTCTAGAGAAACTACTAAGGGTGATGAGCCTTTGTTTGTTATTGGTGTTTCTAGTGTGAGTGGCAAAAATGTAGAAATATTAAAGTTTTTTTTATACCAAAGCATAAAGGAGGATTGATGTTAAAAGATAGGATTGTTTTAAAAGTAGGAAGTGCTGTTTTGGTTAAAGAGCAAAAAATTAATTTAACCCAAATACACGCCTTAAGTGAATTAATAGCGACATTAAGAAAATGTTATGAGATTATTTTGGTATCCTCTGGAGCTGTTGCGACAGGCTTTACTTCCTTAAATCTTGATAAAGATATTGTAGAAAATAAACAGGCATTAGCAGCAATTGGTCAGCCCTTATTGATGAAAATTTATGCAGAATCCCTTAAGCAATATCAAATTACTAGTGCACAACTTTTAATTTCTAATTATGAATTTGATTCAAGAAAGCACACGCAAAACGCTAGGAATGTTATTGAAGTATTGCTAAAGAATAAGGTTTTGCCTATTATTAATGAAAATGATGTAACTACTACCGGGGAATTAGCTTTTTTAGGTTTTGGGGGTGATAATGATCAGCTTTCTGCTAAGGTAACACATTATTTTGATGCTTCAATGTTGGTAATTTTAAGTGATGTAGAGGGTTATTATGAGGATAATCCACAAATTAATCCTAATGCAAAAATGCGTAAAATTGTGCATTATATCCCTAAAGAGGATTTAGAATCTAATCCTACTCCTAATGATGCTTTTGCCACAGGCGGAATTGTTACTAAGCTTAAAGCGGCGGATTTTTTGTTAAAAAATAAGCGGAGTATGTTTTTATCAAGTGGTAAAAAACTTGAAGTTTTAAAAGAATTTTTATTAAATCAAAAACATACACAAGGGACGCTTTTTGTTCCAGAAATTGTGTGAGGGCAGAAATTAAGGCAGAAAAATGAATATTATTTTTATGGGGACACCAACTTATGCAGCTGTTATTTTAGAATCTTTGTTAAAAAATCATAATATTAAGGCATTAGTTTGTCAAAGTGACAAAAAATCAGGGAGATCTATGCAGCTTAAAATGCCTCCTACTAAAGCATTAATTCTTAATAAAAAGTTAGATATTCCAATCTTTCAAGACTTGAATGAAGATACCATAAAATCTCTCCAAAATATCCCTTGTGATATGATTATTGTAGCGGCTTTTGGGCGGATTCTTTCAAGAGAAGTTTTAGATATAGCGCCTTGTATTAATCTTCACGCTTCGATTTTACCTAAATTTAGAGGAGCAAGTCCTATTCAAGCAAGTATTTTAGAGAATGAAAAATATTTTGGTGTTAGTGTAATGAAAATGGAAGAAGGCTTAGATTGTGGTGATATTCTAGGGATAAAAGTTATAAAAAATACTCAACAAAATGCTGTAGAATTATTTAAGCAATTATCGCATTTAGCAGCAGAGTTAATTTTAGAGTTTTTAGAAAGAATAGATTGCGTTATGCCTTTAAAGCAAAGGGAGTGTGAGAGTAGCTTTTGTAAAAAGATTAAAAAAGAATTTGGAGAGGTTGTATTAGATAATGCCCAAGAGATTGTTGTAAAATCCCTTGCTTATGAGAGTTGGCCAGGAATATTTTTAAAAAATGGTTTAAAAATGAGGGGATTGATTTTAGAGGAGATGGAGTCTAAAAATCCAGCTGGTTTAATCCTTAAAGTTACTAAAGAAAAAGTTTTGGTAGGGACTAAAATGGGGAGTATGTGGATTGAGTTTCTACAATCACCCTCTAAGAATATTGTGAGTGCTTATCAATATTTACAAGGAAAGAGGCTTAAGGAGGGAGATATATTAGAATAATGAAAATTTTATTTTTTGAATGTTTAGAATCTACCCATCTTTTTTTAGTGAAAAAATTAAAAGATAATACATTAAAACCTCCTATTATGGTTGTAGCACATCATCAAAATAAAGGTATAGGGAGTAGAGGTAATGTTTGGGAAGCGGCAAAAGAGGGATTGTATTTTTCTTTTGCTCTTTATAAAGATTCATTGCCGCAAGATTTACCCTTAGAATCTACTTCTATTTTTTATGGTTATATTTTTAAAAGCATTTTAGAAGAACATCGCTCTAAGGTATGGCTAAAATGGCCTAATGATTTATACATTCAAGATAAGAAAATTGGTGGCGTTTTATGCACTTTAATAGAAGATAAGATTTTAGTTGGGATTGGTTTAAATTTAAAGGTAGAAAATAAAAATTTTGGGGCTTTGGATATTCAAATTTCAAGAAAAGATATTTTAGAAAAATTTATAGAAAAAACAGAAGTTTTTAAATGGAAGCAAATTTTTAGTAAATATAAGTTAGAATTTCCAAATAATTTTCATTTTAATTTTCACCATAAAGGAAGGATTCTATCTCTTAAGAATGCAAGTCTTTTTGAAGATGGTTCAATATTGCTTGATGGGCAGAGAATTTATAGTTTGCGATAGTGGAGTTAAAGATGTGTGAAGTGATTTGTATTGCCAATCAAAAAGGTGGAGTTGGTAAAACAACAACAGCTGTGAATTTAGCAGCTTCATTAGCGGTAGAGGAAAAAAAAGTTTTGCTTATTGATGCTGATCCACAGGCTAATGCAACTACAAGTTTAGGATTTCATCGTAATAGTATAGAATTTAATATTTATCATGTTTTAATAGGAACCAAACAATTATCCCAGATTATTCAAAAAACCTCTATTTCTACTTTACACCTTGCACCATCAAATATTGGTTTAGTGGGTATTGAAAAAGAATTTTATAATCAAAAAAGAAGTGGTAGAGAGCTAATATTAAAAAAGAAAATTGAAGATATTATTAGTGTCTATGATTACATTATTATTGATTCACCTCCAGCACTTGGTCCCTTAACCATTAATGCTCTTAGTGCTTCACATTCTGTTATTATTCCTATTCAATGTGAATTTTTTGCTTTAGAGGGATTAGCACAACTTTTGAATACTATTAAGCTTTTGCGTAAAGAGATTAATCCAAATTTGGCTATTAAAGGTTTGTTGCCTACAATGTATAGTTCTCAAAACAATCTTTCAAGACAGGTTTTTGCAGATTTGTTACAGCATTTTGATGAGCAACTTATTAAGATTAATGATGCTCAAAATACGATAGTTATTCCTAGAAACATTAAATTAGCTGAATCTCCTAGTTTTGGAAAACCTGTAATATTATATGATGTTCGCTCACAGGGTAATATAGCTTATCAAAACCTTGCAAAAGCCATTTTAAAGAGGGCTTAATGGCTAAAAAGTCTGTTGGATTGGGACGAGGATTAAGTGCAATTTTAGGTGAAGTGGAAGAAGCTTATCAAAAAGATTTAAATGATAATTCTGGTTTGGTGATTGAAATTAATATTGATAGTATTAAGCCTAATCCCTTACAGCCGCGAAAAGTTTTTGATAATAAAAGCTTGCAAGAATTAGCAGATTCTATTAGTGAGCATGGATTATTGCAACCTGTTTTGGTCTATGAGAATACCAAAGAAGCCGATTCTTATTATTTAATTGCGGGGGAAAGGCGTCTTAAGGCTAGTAAAATTGCAGGAAAGAGCAGCATTAAAGCAATTATTGTTGAAGTTCAAGAGGAGAAATTAAGAGAACTTGCTTTAATCGAAAATATTCAAAGAGAGGATTTAAATCCTATTGACTTGGCACATTCTTATAAGGAACTGATTGAGGATTGTGGAATTACACACGAAGAAGTTGCTAAACGTATCTCAAAATCAAGGACGCAAATTACGAATACTTTAAGGCTTTTAGAGCTTGATAAAGAAGTTCAGCAATGCATTTTAGAAAATAAGATTTCACAAGGGCACGCTAAGATTCTCGTAACTTTACCTCCAAAACAGCAAATAATGGTTACTCATTCTATTATCGGACAAAAATTAAGTGTCCATGAAACAGAGAAAATTGTTAAAAATATAAAAGATAGTAAAAGTCATCATATTGCAAAAAATAATATCTTACAGCCTAAAAATAAAGGGAATAAAGCATTAATGAAGCAGCTAAAGAATATTTGTGCAATTTTGCATTCGAATAAAATTTCGGCAAATTTTGTTAAAAATAAATTAATTGTAGAATTTAGTAACGATGAGGAGATAAAAAGGTTTAAGAATATTTTACTCAATGAAAGTTTTTAAGAAAAACTTAGAAATATTCGTGATACAATAAAGCATAATTTTAAAATTGTAGAAAGGAGTTCAAATGACTATTATCCCAACTCTGTGGGTAATGGCACTGGTGTTCGTTACTTTTCTTGTCTTGGTATATTTGTTAAATAATATCTTGTATAAGCCATTACTTCATTTTATGGATACTAGAGAGGATTCAATTAAGAGAGATAGTGAGGGTATCCAAGAGAATATAACAGATATTAAAGCTTTGAGAGATGAAATGGAAGAGATATTAAAGAATGCCAAAAAAGAAGCTGCTATTATTAAGAATAAAGCTCATGAAAATGCCAAGAGAAATGTAGAGATAAAAATTGCACAAAAGAAAGAAGAATTAGAGCGAAAATATAATGATTTTGTTGCAAACTTACGGAGTGAAAGAGATGTTTTGAAAACTTCACTATCATTGCAAATACCAATTTTTAAGCAAAATTTACAGGCTAAACTTGAGAAGTTGTAAGGAGAAATAGGTGAAAAGAATCATTGTTTTATTGGTCGTTGCTCCTTATATACTTTTAGCAGCTAATGGGAGTGGAGAGGTAGATATTATCGAGAGAACTATTAATTTTGTAATCTTTTTTGCTTTAATTTATTATTTTGCTGCAGATAAAATTAAAGCAATTTTTGTAAATAGAAGAGAAGAGATAGCAGGTTCTTTAGCAAGAATTCAAGAAAAACTTCAAGCATCTAAAAAAGAAAAGCAACAAGCCCTTAAGGATTTAGAAGAAGCAAAAAGGATTGCAAGTGAGATTGTAGAAACCGCTCATAAGGAAACCTATGTGATTACTCAAAAAATCGAAGAAAATGCAAGAATAGAACTTGAAAATTTAGTAAAGCAATTCAATGAAAGTATGGCTTTTGAACGGAGAAAAATTGAAAAATCAGTTATTAATGAAATTTTAGATGAAGTGCTTCATCAAGATTCTATTTCTTTAAACAAAGAAGTATTGACTCAATCTTTACTAAAAAAGGCAATATAAGATGAAAGAGTTAATTGCAAAACGTTATGTTAAAGCATTTTCTAGGGTTGCAACACAGGAAGAATTAAATGTGGCCATGAATATATTTGCAAGACTTAGTAATGTCTATGATATTGTTAAGTTTCAGGAAATTATGGAATCTCCTTACATTGCTATAGAAAAAAAAGTTGATTTTATTATTCAAGATATTTTAGAAAATAAAATCGATAGTAAGATGATAAATTTTATTAAAATTTTAGCAGAACATAATCGGTTAGATTTGTTTCCAGAGCTGTATAAGGAGGTATCTTCTTATGTTTCTTCTTTAAAAAAAGAATATGTTGCTTTTCTTATAGTCAATGAAGATTATGGTGAAGTTAAAGTAAAAGATTTTGAAAGTAAGTTTAGTAAGAAACTCGGAGTTAATTTACTTCTAGAACAAAAAATTGTTCAAGAAAATGGTATTAAATTGGTTGTTGAAGATTTAGGAATTGAAATTTCTTTTTCTCAAGATAAGTTTATTAATGATTTGAAAAATCATATATTAAGAGCATTTTAATTTTATTATTAAGGAGTAGTAGTGGTAGCAAAGTTACAAGCCGATGAGATTAGTTCAATTATTAAAGAAAGAATAGATAATTTTGAATTAAATTTAGATATTGCAGAAGTAGGTAAAGTAGTCGCTTATGCAGATGGAGTTGCTAAAGTTTATGGACTTAAGAATGCAATGTCTTATGAAATGGTTGAGTTTGATACAGGTGATAAAGGTTTAGCTTCAAGTTTAGAGGAAGGAAGTGTAGGTGTTGTTGTTTTAGGAGCTGGTAAAGAAATTAAAGAAGGCACTTCGGTTAAAAGACTTAATAAGCTTTTGCGTGTTCCTGTTGGCGATGGATTGATGGGACGTGTTTTAAATGCTTTAGGTGATCCTATAGATGGAAAAGGTGCTATTGAAGTTAAAGAATATCGTTTTATGGAAGAAAAAGCCCCTGGTATTATGGCTAGAAAATCAGTGCATGAACCTTTACAAACAGGTTTAAAGGCTATTGACGCACTCGTTCCTATTGGTAGAGGACAAAGAGAATTAATAATTGGTGATAGGCAAACAGGGAAAACAACTGTCGCTATTGATACCATTATTAATCAAAAAGGTCAAGATGTCGTTTGTATTTATGTTGCAATTGGACAAAAGGAATCCACCGTAGCACAAGTTGTAAGAAAATTAGAAGAGCATGGTGCTATGGAATATACTATTATTGTTAATGCCCCTGCTTCTGATTCTGCTGCTATGCAATATTTGGCTCCTTATGCAGGTGTAACTATGGGTGAATATTTTAGGGATAATAGTAGGCATGCTTTAATTGTTTATGATGATCTAAGTAAGCACGCTGTAGCTTATCGTGAAATGTCTTTAATTCTTAGACGCCCTCCTGGTCGAGAAGCATTTCCAGGAGATGTTTTTTATCTTCATTCTAGATTATTAGAACGTGCTGCAAAACTTAATGACGAATTGGGTGCTGGATCATTGACAGCTTTACCTATTATTGAAACACAAGCAGGAGATGTTGCTGCTTATATCCCAACGAATGTTATTTCTATCACAGATGGTCAGATTTTCCTTGAAACAGACCTTTTTAACTCTGGGATACGTCCTGCTATTAATGTTGGTTTATCAGTTTCACGTGTTGGAGGTGCAGCACAAATTAAGGCTACAAAACAAGTTTCTGGGACTTTGAGATTAGATTTAGCTCAATTTAGAGAACTTCAGGCTTTTGCACAATTTGCTTCAGACCTTGATGAATCAAGTCGCAAACAGCTTGATAGAGGGCAAAGAATGGTTGAAGTATTAAAGCAGCCTCCTTATTCACCATTACCTATTGAGCGTCAAGTTGTTGTTATTTTTGCAGGTGCTAGAGGTTATATGGATGATGTTGCTGTTTCAAACATTACAAAATTTGAAGCGGATTTATATCCATTTCTAGAAGCCAAATATCCACAAATTTTTGAAGATATACGTTCTAAAAAAATGCTTGATAAAGACATTGAAGAAACACTTTGTAAAGCTTTAGAAGAATTTAAAGCTAGTTTTACAGCATAATGGCAATAGCATAGGAGCCTATATGGGAAATAATCTAAAAGATATTAGAAAACAGATTTCAAGCGTTCTTAATACACAGAAAACTACACGTGCTATGAAGCTTGTATCTACTTCTAAGCTTAAAAAAGCTGATGAGATGGCTAGACGTTCGAAAACATATGCTAATAAAATTGTAGAAGTCCTTGCAGAAATTAAAGCTAGAGTATCTAATGGGAATAATGCGGTTGATAATCCTTATTTTTTTCTTGAAAATAGTAATTTAAATCTTGTAGATATTGTTCTTGTTACTGCAGATAAAGGGTTGTGTGGAGGATTTAATATTAATACTATTAAAGAAGTGAATCGACTTATAACAGAGCATAAACTTAAAGATATGAAAGTCCGCTTACGTGTGATTGGTAAAAAAGCTGTTGAATATTATAGATTTAATGAAATTGAAGTGCTAGATAGTGTAGTGGGTTTAAGTACCTCTCCAGATTATTCACAAGCGGCTGATTTTATCAATAAGGCTGTTGAGGATTATTTAAATGGTGTTACTTCAAAAATAATTTTAGTGCATAATGGATTTAAAAATATGATTTCTCAAGAAATGAAAGTTTCACAATTATTGCCTATTAAAACTATTGAATTACCTGAAGTATGTAGTTCAATTTTAGAGGTTGAACCCAATGAGCAAGAAAATGAAATATTAAATCAATTAGCCAATAAATATGTCGAATTTAGTATGTATTTTGCGTTAGTGGATTCCTTAGCTGCTGAACATAGTGCGAGAATGCAAGCAATGGATGCGGCAACTAGTAATGCAGGTGAATTGGCAAAAAGTTTAACGATTGCTTATAATAAAGCAAGACAAGAAGCAATTACAACAGAGTTGGTGGAAATTAATACCGGCGTTGAATCGATGAAATAAGGAGTGTAATAAATGTCAGAAAATATGTTAGGAAAAATAATTCAAGTTATGGGACCTGTTGTAGATGTAGATTTTGAATCTTATCTTCCAGCAATTAATGAAGCACTAGAGATTAATTTTGATATAGATGGTCAAAGCCATAAATTGGTTTTAGAGGTAGCAGCACATATAGGAGATAATAGAATTCGTGCAATTGCTATGGATATGACAGAGGGTTTGACAAGAGGCGAGAGAGTGATTGCTAAGGGAAACCCTATTTCTGTTCCTGTTGGAGAGCAAGTTTTAGGTAGAATCTTTAATGTAATTGGAGATGTTATTGATGGTGGAGAGGACTTAAAAGATCCTGAAAAGTGGTCTATTCATAGGAGTGCCCCAAGTTTTGAAAACCAAAGCACAAAAACAGAAATGTTTGAAACGGGGATTAAAGTAGTGGATTTACTAGCTCCTTATTCAAAAGGTGGTAAAGTTGGTTTATTTGGTGGTGCAGGTGTTGGTAAAACCGTTGTTATTATGGAGCTTATCCATAATGTTGCCTTTAAGCATAGCGGTTATTCAGTGTTTGCTGGTGTTGGTGAGAGAACGCGTGAAGGGAATGATTTGTATCACGAAATGAAAGAGTCTGGAGTGTTAGATAAAGTTGCTTTATGTTATGGACAGATGAATGAGCCACCAGGAGCAAGAAATAGAATAGCATTTACTGGTTTGACAATGGCTGAATATTTTCGAGATGAGAAAGGCTTGGATGTTTTGATGTTTATTGATAATATCTTTAGATATGCTCAATCTGGTGCTGAAATGTCTGCATTGCTAGGAAGGATTCCATCAGCAGTTGGTTATCAGCCTACCTTGGCAAGTGAGATGGGAAAATTACAAGAGAGAATCACTTCTACTAAAAAAGGTTCTATTACTTCTGTGCAGGCGGTTTATGTTCCAGCAGATGATTTAACAGACCCAGCACCTGCTTCTGTTTTTGCTCATCTTGATGCTACTACGGTTTTAAATAGAAAGATTGCTGAAAAGGGTATTTATCCAGCTGTGGATCCCCTTGATTCGACTTCAAGGATCTTAGATCCTCAAGTAGTAGGTGAAGAGCATTATAGGGTAGCAACAAGTGTGCAACAAGTTTTACAAAAATATAAAGACTTGCAAGATATTATTGCTATTTTGGGTATGGATGAGCTTTCAGAGGAGGATAAAAAAGTTGTTGAAAGAGCAAGAAAAATAGAAAAATTTCTTTCACAACCATTTTTCGTCGCAGAAGTTTTTACTGGCAGTCCTGGTAAATATGTAACTTTACAAGAAACCCTAGAGGGTTTTAGGGGGATTTTAGAGGGTAAATACGATAATATTCCAGAAAATGCTTTTTATATGGTAGGAAATATTAATGAGGTTCTTGAAAAAGCAGAAAAAATGAAGGTAAATTTCTAAAGGAGCCTTTAAATGGAAACCTTAAAATTAGATATTGTTACTCCAGAGGGAAAGATTTTTTCTAATAATGTAAAATCTGTTACTCTTCCAGGAAGTGAGGGAGAATTTGGTGTTCTTCCAGGACATGTTGGCATAGTTACAACATTAAGGGCAGGTGTTGTAGAAGTGCAAAGATTGGATGATAAAAAAGAGATGGTTGCTATTAATTGGGGCTATGTAAGGGTTGATGAACGAAGTGTTGATGTGCTTGTAGATGGTGCAGTAGATATTAATGGAGGCAATGAAAGTGAAATGGCTAAAGCTATTTCTGATGCTAAAAAGCTTCTTGAAGAATCTACGGACAATCAACTAGCCCTTTCAATGGTTTTTTCACATATCGAAAACAATGCTAAGAGTGCATTATGATATTTTCATTTTTGCAAAACTATGGTGTTGTAACTATAGTGGTGCTTGCTTGGCTTTCTATTTATTTAATATTGGTAATTTGGATATTTTTCTATCGTTATATTTCTTTACATTTGACTCTTGCAAATGAGCAGCAGTGTTTAGAGGGTTTATTAAATGGTAAAAATGCGTTATCTAGAAGCTCTTTACTTTATTCTAATTTAAATAATATTGATAAGAAAATAACAGCAACTATTTTACAATATTCTCTTGATAAAGCTATGAAAGATGCCACTTTGGGTTTAACATTTTTAGCTATTGTTGCTTCTACTGCCCCTTTTATTGGTTTATTTGGGACGGTTATTGAGATTTTAGAAGCTTTTTCAAAGTTAGGGGTTGGTTCTAAAACAACTTTAGATGTGATTGCTCCTATTATTTCAAAAGCATTGGTAGCTACTGCAGCAGGTATTTTGACAGCTATTCCTGCTTATTCTTTTCATCTTTTCTTAAAAAGAAAAGTCTTTGAGCTTAATACTTATTTGCAATTACAAATTAATGTTTTAATCGCATCAAAAGAATAAAAACTTTGGAGTTATTTTGAAAAATTTTAATTGGGAAGAGAATCCAGAGCTTAATATTACCCCTTTAGTAGATATTATGCTTGTGCTTTTGGCGATCTTAATGGTAACTGCACCTGTGATTACCTATCAAGAAGAAATTGTATTACCTCAAGGTTCTAAGGTTTCAAGAGTTGCAGAAGATTCAAAGATTGAAATTCGTATTGATTTAAAAAGAAATATTTATCTTAATAGTGATATTTTTACTTTTGATAGTTTTCCTGATGGCTTTAATGTATTTGCTAATGCTTATGATAAAAATACGCAGGTGTATATTAGAGCGGACAAAAATTTAAAATATGATGATGTTATTTATATTTTAAAAATAGCTAAACAAAGTGGTTTTAGCAGAGTTTCGTTAGTAACTGATGGATAAGTTTCCTTTATTATTTATAAGTGGTGGCATAGCTATTATTGGTTATGTTTGCCTTATTCTTTTTTTTATTGCACATTTTAATAATATTAACAAACCCATAAAAGAATATACAACTTTTAAAGAGACAGCATTCCATATAGATTTTTTTGAAGAACAAAAACCTAAAATACAAGCAAAAGTTAGTGCTAAAAAAGTTGAACCTAAAGTTGAAGAAATCCCTATAAAAGATGAAAGTGCTTCTAAAACTCCTAATGTTGGATTGGGAATTAATGATTTATTCCAACAAGTAGAAATTAAGCAACCTCTTAAAAAAGAAGTGTTGAAACCCCAAAGTCAAGACGATAAAATTGCTAAGAGAAAGCAAGCTCGTGAGAGTGTTCAAAAAGAAGATACTCTTAATAGTGAATTAGAAAAAATAATAGCAGGCTTAGAAGTGAAAAGGACAATGACTTTTACTCCTCCCAAAGGCGAATATGATGAGTTTTATGCAAAAGTTCAAGAAATTTTATATAAAAATTGGAATCCTATATGGAATAGGAATCAATATGAAGCAGAGGTGCAAATTAGTATTAATAGTTTAGGAAAATTTTCTTATTCGATTATGAGGCTTTCTGGAGATTTGGAATTTGATACAGCTTTGAGAGAGTTTTTAGATATAATGCTGATACAAGAATTTCCAAGATATGAAGGTGGAAATCAAACAAATATTATTGTAACTTTTAAAACAGAGGTATAAAATATGAGAATACTATATATTTTTCTTATTTTTTGCAGCCAATTAGTATATGCTAATGTTGATGCAACTTTAGAGGTGGTAAAAAAATTTGGAAGACTTCCTAATATTCTAGTGCAAATTGTAGGAACAGATTATTATCAAAAAGAATATGGTTTAAAAATTTTTAAAATGCTTGTTGCTGATTTAAAGGTTACTGGGCATTTTAGCGTTGAAGAAGAGAAGCAAATTGTTTCAAGTGGAATAGTCGTTAATTTTGATGAATACCGTTCTAAAAAAATTGATTTAATCGCAAAGATTTATACGGAGACATTCAAAAATGGGGGATTAAAAGTTAATTTACAGCTTTATGATATTAATTCTGAAAATCCAGCCTTTAATAAAGAATATAGCACTACAAAATTTGATGCTTATCCTTTTTTAGCACATAAAATAGCAGTGGATATTAACGAATATACGCAAGCCCCAGATGTAAGCTGGTTAGAGAGAATGGTGGTATTAGCTCGTTATACAAAACCCGGAGAGAGTGAGATTTTATTAGCAGATTATACGTTGACGCATAAAACTAAAGTTATTGCTGGAGGCTTAAATGTGTTTCCAAAATGGGCTAATGAGGAACAAAATGCTTTTTATTATACGAAGTATTTGGATAGACCTACACTTTTTAAATATGATTTAAAAACTGGAGAGAATACTAAGATTTTAACAAGTGAGGGTATGTTGGTAGCTTCTGATGTGAGTAAAGACTCTCAAAAAATACTTTTAACAATGGCTCCTAATGAGCAAGCAGATATTTTTTTATACGATATTCCATCGGCACAATTAAAGAAATTGTCAAATTATAAAGGTATTGATGTAAGTGCAAATTTTATTGAAGAAGAAAGCAAGATTATGTTTATTTCTGATAGATTAGGGTATCCTAATGTATTTGCTATGCCAATTTTAGGAGAAGAATCGGGGAAAATAGAGCAAATGGTTTTTCACGGCAGAAATAATAATGCTGCTAATGCTTTTGGGGATTATATTGTTTATTCAAGTCGTGAAAGCAATGAAGCTTTTAATCCTAATACCTTTAATCTTTATTTAGTTTCTACTAAAAGTGATTTTATTAGACGTTTAACATCTAATGGGGTAAATCAATTACCACGATTTTCACGAGATGGAGAGACTATTATGTATATTAAACACGAAGCCAATCAAAGTGCCTTAGGAATTATACGTTTAAATTACAATAAAACCTTATTATTTCCTTTGCGAGATAGTGTGATTCAATCTATGGATTGGTAAAAGAAGTTTTATAGCATTTTGTTAAATAATGTGTTATAATCTTTAAATTAAATCAAAAATATCACGGAGAAAGATAATGAAACGACTTTTAGTTTTAAGTTCATTAGTAGCTGTTTTGTTAATAGCTGGTTGTAGTCAAAAAGGGAGTGTGCAATCAAGTTCATCAAGTAATTCTTATGGACAAAGTGCAAATAATGGAAAGGGTTATGTAGCGGGTAAAGATAATTTTGCGAATTTAGAAGAGAGGATAAAGTATGTAGATAGTAATTTACAGAATGTTTTCTTTAACTTTGACCAATTTACTATTCGCCCAGATATGCAAAGAGTGGTAGATAATAATGCAAATGTTTTACTATCTCCTGCAATTGGGACATTATCAGTAAGAATTGAAGGTAATACCGATGAGTGGGGAACTGATGAGTATAACTATGCTTTAGGTTTAAAAAGAGCGGTAGCTGTTAGAGAATCTCTTGTAGCAAAGGGTGTTGATCAAAATAAAACTATCCTTGTAAGTTATGGAGAGAGTAAGCCAACTTGCACTTCAAAGACTAGAGAATGTTGGGCTGAAAATAGAAAAGTAACCTTTAAAATACTGCCATAAGGTTAGATGAATTGCGAAAAATTTTTTTTATAGGTATGATTTTTACTATAGCTTTTTCACAAGAGCCATCAGCCTTTAACTCTGGCGGCTCTCTTGATGCAAAGAATGAAGCGAAATTGATGAATGAAAAACTTTTTAATCTTTCTACGAAGATAGACACCCTTGATGAATCACAAGAAGGCTTAAAAAGTGTTTTTGAAGGACAGATACAGAGGATACAAGAAGTTACTAATAAAATCCATACGATGCAAAGTGAAAATAATGCGGCTATGGCAAATATACGCAATCATGTTGATTCAAATTTCGCTTTACAAAATGAAAATATAGAAAATCTTAAAAAAAGTATTACTGCATTAAGTGAAATATTGGCAAAAAATAACACACAACTTAAAGAAGAGATTCAAAGTTTAAAAGATGAAATATATGATTTAATCCCACAACAAACGGCTAAACAAAAACAATTATTAGCTACAAAGAATAATCAAAAAGACTCTAATCCTATACAAAAAGCAGAAAAACAGGTAATTCAAGAGGATAAACAAAATGAAAATATCGCAAATCTTGATTCTAAAAAAGATTTAAAAAAACAACCGATTTTAGAAGATAAACAAGATAATAATAATAGTAAGCAAGATGATAATGGTGAGAATGTAAATACCGATAAAGAACGTAAAGCAGAAAATGAATTAGTAGCAAAGAATGAGCAAGAAACCCCTAAAGAGGAAAATAAAGAAACACAAGATACTCAAAAGGCAAAAGCTTTAGAGGAACTCAAAAATAAAGAACTTGCATTAGTATTTAAAGAAGCTGAAGAGTATTTAAACGCTAAGGATTATGAATTAGCGAATGAATATTTGCAATTTGCAGTTAAAGGGCATTATAAACCCGCAAGGGGTAATTATTTATTAGGAGAGATTGCATTTACTCAAAAGCGTTATCAAGACGCTATTTACTATTATAAAGTGAGTGCAACGCGTTATGATAAAGCAGATTATATACCAAATTTAATGCTAAATAGTGCAAAATCTTTTATTGAAATTAAAGAAAAAGACAATGCAAAACGTTTTTTAGATACATTAATAGAGCTTTATCCAGAAACCAAAGAAGCAGAAGAATCTAAAAAGATTCTATTAAATTTATAGGAGAAATTTATGATTAATAATAACCAAGTTGTAAGCATTGAATACCAAGTAAAAGAAGATGGCACAGAAAATATTTTAGATTCTAATATAGGGGGGAAACCTTTAGAATTTATTATGGGTAGCGGTGCAGTTATTAAGGGGCTAGAAAATGCAGTTGCTAAAATGTCTGTTGGTGATAAGCAAGAAATAGTTATCGCCCCTAATGATGCTTATGGTGAATACATTTCAGATTATGTGCAAGAAGTTCCAAGAGAACAATTTGTAGGGATTGATTTACAAGCTGGAATGACTCTCTTTGGGCAAGGAGATAATGGGCAAACCGTTCAAGTGATTGTTAAAGACTTTAATGATGATATAGTTATTGTGGATTATAACCACCCTTTAGCGGGCAAAACTTTGAGTTTTGCAGTAACTTTATTAGATGTTAGAGAAGCGACAGAACAAGAGTTAAGTCAAGGATTGTACGCTCATAATCACGGCGGTGGAGGATGTTGTGGTGGCGGAGGATGTGGCTGTCATTAATCTTTAGTCAAAGTTAAGTAAGAAAATGAATTTTTCTTTTTCTTATGCCTATACCCACTCTCCTATTGATTTTTATTTTAAGCAAACCCCAAGAGATTTCGTTGTAGAAGAGATTCCCCTTTATACTTTTAGCGGTAGCGGTTCGCATTTAATCATTAAGTTGCGTAAAAAAAATATTACAACTTTTGAAATGTTAAAAGCTTTTTCTTCTTATTTAGGTGTTAAAGAAAATGAGATAGGCTATGCCGGGCTTAAAGATAAGGATTCCTTAGCTATTCAGCACATTAGCCTACCAAGCCTTTATGAAAAGAAGTTAGAGTCTTTTTTTCACGAACGTATCAAAATTTTAGAAACAACCAAACACCAAAATAAAATCAAAATCGGACACCTTAAAGGCAATAGATTTTTTATCCGCGTAAAAAAACTAAATCCACTCAATAGTGTAAAAATTTTTCAAATTATCTCCCAAATAAAATCCTATGGAATTCCTAATTATTTTGGCTACCAACGTTTTGGTAAAAATTTAGATAATTATTTATTAGGAGAATCTATTATTAAAGGGGAGAAAAAACTACGCAACAAAAAACTAAGAGATTTTTTGATAGGGGCTTACCAAAGCCTCCTTTTTAATCAATGGCTTTCTTTGAGGATTGATATATCCCATTTACTCAAACTTGATGAAAACTTTAAAGAAGTATTAACCACCTATCTCCACACTCAAGATATTCCTGAATGTTTTAGTGATAAGCAATATTGCAAAGGTATAAAAAACCAACCCCACTTTTTTAAGCTTTTTAGCGGAGATATGATGTGCCATTATCCTTTTGGTAGAAATTTTATGATAAGCAATGAGAGCCTTTATGAGGACTCTCATCGTTTTTTAAACAAAAGTATTTCTGTTATGGGGTTATTAGGGGGCAAAAAAATGCAAGTAACGCAAAACTTAGCAGGTTTTTTTGAAAAAAATTTCGTAGATACTAGAATAAAAAGTATCGGGCAAAGAAGATATGCGTGGATTTTTGTAGAAGATTTAGAGTTTTTTTACAAAGAAGAAGAAGCACAAGGTGAATTTAGCTTTTATTTACCAAAGGGTGCTTATGCGACCAATCTTTTACGAGAAATTGCACATAATGAAGTTATGCAAATAGAGTAGGAGCAAGTGTGTTTGCAAGAATAATCGCAGAAAATCGTTTGAAAACCCAATGTGTTATCGCCATATATATCGCTATTTTTGTTTTTATCGGGCTACTTGTAGATATTATTCGTATTAATGCCCTCTCACTTAGTGTTGGCTTCTATGCCCTAATAACTTTTCAGCAATTTCCAGTAGTTACCTTTTGTCTTTTGTTAGTAGCTAGTGGAATCGTTTTATTAGTTATTAGTAACTTTAAAGGGATTTTGCTAAGTGGGAATGAATACAAAGAGATTAAATATGGTTATGAGTTAAGCATTCAAGAGCGAGAATTAAGCACAATCTTAGAGGAGTTAGTTAAAGAAGCAGGATTGGATTATAGACCCAAACTCTATTTAATGGAAGCCCCATTTATGAATGCTTTTGCCAGTGGTTGGAGAGAGGATAATTCTTTAATAGCTCTCACCACAACACTTGTGAAGAATCTACAAAGAGAGGAATTAAAGGCAGTAATGGCACACGAGTTAAGCCATATCCGCCACGGAGATATTCGGCTTACTCTAATGGTAGGGGTTTTAAGCAATATTATGCTTTTAGTGGTGAATTATGGTGTTTATATGTTTTTGGGGGGTTCAAGACAAAGAGGGGCGAATCTTGCTAGAGGATTATTGATAGCCTTGCAATTTATTCTACCCCTTTTTACTTTGGTTTTGCAGATGTTTTTAAGCAGGAGTAGAGAATATATGGCAGATTCAGGTGCGGCTTATTTAATGGGTGATAGTAAGCCTATGATTAAAGCTTTGCAAAAGATTAGCAATCATTACGCACAATCAGATTTTAGCACAAGCGATCAGAACCCAACTAGAGCAGCACTTTATATTTTTGGCATTAAAGAGATATTTAGCACACACCCTAGTATTGAAAATCGCATTAGGGCTTTAATGAATCGATAAAGGTAAGATATGGAAGAAAGTATTAAAAAGTTTTTTGATTATATTGGAGAAGACAGGGAGCGAGAGGGATTATTAGATACCCCTAATCGAGTTATTGAAAGTTGGAAGCATTTATATAGTGGGTATAAAAGCAATCCTAGAGAGATTTTGGATGCAGTTTTTAGTGATGGAGCCTGTAATGAAATGGTGATTTTAAAAGCAATAGAGTTTTATTCAGTATGTGAGCATCATTTATTACCTTTTTTTGGCAAAATCTCCATCGGTTATATTCCAGATTCAAAAGTAGTAGGAATCTCAAAATTAGCACGATTAGTGGAAGTCTATTCCAGACGCTTGCAAATCCAAGAAAAGATGACAACCCAAATTGCAGATACTTTAATGGAAGTGTTACAGCCCAAAGGAGTTATGGTAGTAGCAGAAGCACAGCATATGTGTATGATAATGCGTGGAGTGGAAAAACAAAATAGCATAATGATAACAAGTGCTATTAGAGGACTTTTTAAAAGTGATATTAAAACAAGAGAAGAGTTTATGGGGCATATTCGTTAAAGAGTAGAATTAACCATATTTTTAGAATAATTTAGCTATAAATTCCCTAATAGCTACATAAATAACTACATACAAAAAAAGAGGTTGCAATATTATGCAAAATATTCTATTAAATAACAAGCATTATAC
>NZ_JRPC02000129.1 GCF_000765745.2 Helicobacter apodemus | reverse complement strand
AACCAAGGAAACTTAAAAGGTGGATTTGTAAATAATACAGGGGCTACCTTAACAAACTTTGCTAATTCTAGCAATCTAAGCACCTTTAAGAATCTTGGAGTCGTAAAAAGTGCTACTAACACTGGAACTCTAGCTAACCTTACTAATGCTGGAAGCTTAGCTAACCTTAGTAACACTAAAACAATAGGAACCCTTGCTAATACTGGAAGCTTAGCAAATGCTACTAACTCTGGAACTATAACTTCCCTTGATAACACGAAAAACATAGGAGACTTTACTAATGCTAATGGTGGAACCATCACCAACCAAGTTATTAATAAAGGAAGCATTACAAGCTTTACCAACCAAGGAAACTTAAAAGGTGGATTTGTAAATAATACA
>NZ_JRPC02000021.1 GCF_000765745.2 Helicobacter apodemus | reverse complement strand
ACCCTATTAGTAACAGGCACCAATCCACTAGATCCTGCTTCATCTCTTGATACACCTTGTGAATCCATACGCGTTGGATTTAAGAAGATTCCATATTCTCTATGGAGTTTAGCGATTTCCTCTTGTTGTAAGAATTTTTGTTGAATGGTTATATTTTTAAAGTCTCTTAAAGGTTTAAGTGTTTCTTTGAATAATTCTCCATCTCCAATGATAAGAAACTCTAACTCTTTAAAAAAGTCTTTTTTACTAAGTGCTAATATGGCTTTAACCGATAAATCATTAGCGTATTTTTTACTAGCAAAAGGTCTAATAGAAAGAATTTTCTTTCTAGCTTCTATGTCTTTTGGGATATAATCAAAGAGAGTCGTGTTAATTGGATTATGAATGATAGAATAAGAATCTTTTGGTAAATCCATTCCAATATCTCCTAAGCATTCATTTTTAAAATGTTCTGAAACAAAGACAAAATGGAGATTTTTATGGTTTGCATGAATAACTTTTTGCCAAAATTTTTTTCTTCGCTCACTCATTGATTTTTGGCGATTGATTTCAGCTTCTCCTAAATGTTCAAAGTTAAATAATCTCCTATGCCACATTTGTATTTCATAGCCGTGAATCCATACAATAATTTTCATTTTATCTATAAATTGGCTTAAAATTTCCCACATCCCCTCATCTAAGAAATGCACCAAAATATGCGTGTATTGCTGACTTTGCAAAGAGTGCAGTAAAACTTCCTTAGAGGCACTCATTACATCAATTCCCTCAAATTCATAAGTGGAGTATTTGCAATCATTATTTAGTCTAAAAACATCCACTAAAACACCCTTTTCTTTATAGGCTTTTATCCTTGTGTGTAAGAACCCAAATTTATAAATGTCTTCATAAGAGGGGTATTGTCTAGTTAGAACTAATGTTTTAGATTTGGCTAACATTAAATAGGGCTCATTACTCACATCATCTAAAATTAGCTCTTTAATCTGGATTGTGCCACTCCCTTTAATCCTTAACCCAAAGCGAATATAAGCGCAATGATTTGGCAAACTTAAAGTAATAATGTCTCCTATCTCATTGAGGCTTTTAGAAATACTATGCTTACCTTTATCTAATAGCTCACAAACACTCCTTAAATCTTCTACATCATATTCACATTTAAAGAGAAGTTTTGAGTTATAGAGCAGATTCATCGCTTCTTTTTCTAAGGGCTTTTTGAAATAGATGGTTTCTTCCTCGTGTTTTTGGAGTTTTGAGGTAAGTATTAAATGAGAATCCTGGAGCTTCATAGAGACTTTGTGGGAGTTTTTAAAAAGCTCATAGAGTTTAGAGGCAGAGAATTTATAAATATCTTTTGTGGTGCATTCTTCTTTCAAAGAAGCGGGAATGAGTTTTGTGATTTTGGGATTTATATGTTTAAAAGTGATGCCGCTATCTTGTAGATACAGATCATCAATAACTTCGAGTTTATCATCAGGAAGTAAGGCTCCATTTTTGCAATAATTAAATCGATCAAGTGCTAACATATGTTCTAAGTGATAATTTGTTTTGCCATCTAAGAATTGGTGAATTAAATCTTCTTTTAGTTCTTTTACACAAAGAATGGATGAGCAAATATCAAGCTCTTTGACTAAGCGGTATTCTAAATCCTCATTTTGTAGTATTAATTTTTCTGTATAAGCATAGAGACAAGCTTTGCCAAAAGCTTTATAATCGGAATATTTTTGTGCTAAAAGTAAATCTGTGAGATAGGATTTGCCATAATAATCCTTAGGATTAAAAATACTAAAAAATCCTGATTCTAAATTTTTTAAATAGTCTGCACATTCTTTTTTAGTATCTTTTAATAAAATATTTTTATCTTGTGCCTCTAAATTTTGGTTGAAGTTTTTATAAAGGATTAAAGTCTTGTTATTAATGGTTTTTTGCTCTTTAAAATAAGCGATAACTCTTTGGTATTCTTCTAAAGAGTTTATTTGGGAGTAGATATAAATAGGAGGCTTACAATAAGGCGTAAAATTTTTAAATATCACAGAACATATAAAGGAAAATCTATCTTTGTAGGTATGCTCACTCATAACCTTCCTAAGTCCTAATAATCGGAATTTTCTGTAATATAAATCTTCTTTTATGAGAGGGCTTAAATTTTTATGAATCTCTTGAATATTATCAGAGGCAATCACTAAATCACCAAAAAAATATCGGAGCGCTCTTGAGAAATTGCTTAATACTATGGTATTGGAGGCTAAAAGTTCAAAAACTCTTCTAGCAAACATTGTTTGTGAGTTTTTAATGCTATTAATGTTAATTCCAAATTTATAGCCTTTATAAGCTTTTTGTATTTCTTCAAAATTTAAGCCTCCAATAATAAGATCTTGAAATTCTTGAGGGTAGGAGTTATGTGCGTGGCTTTTGCCATAATTTCTATCATAAATAGCCACAGGCTTTAGTGCTTTAGCAGCGTCAATAATGGTACTAAAGTCTTTGTGTCGGTTTGGAAAACGCATATAATAAGAACCTGCAAAGCAAAAACCATCTTTTCTGCTCAATTCTTCAATGGGATTGCAAAATTTCGTTTGTGCGGCAAAAGGGAGACAATAAACTCTAGAGTGTTTCGCGTAATATTTGTATTTGGCTACACAATCTATATCACTTGTAAATATAAAATCCACTTTCTTTGCAAGGTATAAAAATCTTTCAAAATCAATAGGGTCTTCTTTGTTCCAAAACGCTGTTGGAATTTTTGCTTTTTTACAAAATTCAAGTAATGTTATAATCTCCTTGCTTGGCATTGATAATTTCTCTTTCCACGAAGTATCAAGCCCACTCCACGCTGATTCTATTAATACAAAATCTGGTTGAAATTCTTGAATTTGGGATTCCCATTTGCTAAATGTAAGATAGAGCAAATTGCATTCATATCTGAAACAATGGTAGCTAAACTCATCAAGGATACAAGCTACTTTGATCGAATTAGGTTTTGATTGAAGGATAAATTGTTTTTGAGCATTGTCTATATTGTGCGTGGGGAATAGGAAGCTATGCTTATTAGAAGTAAATAAAATATTAGGCTTGATTTTGCCTTTAAAGGCTTTATAGTCTTGATGGAGATCATAAGGTAGAGTGAGGATTTTTTTCAAAGACTTTGCTTTAATGATTCTATTCCCCCATCTAAAAGAAAGGGTGTTTTTTAACCGCTCTTCGTTTTGTTGGGAGGTATTGAGTTTTAGTAAGAGATTTTGATTTTGTTCTTTTAGATTTGTGATAGTTTGCTTTAACTGTTCTTCGTTTTGTTGGGAGGTATTGAGTTTTAGTAAGAGATTTTGATTTTGTTCTTTTAGATTTGTGATAGTTTGCTTTAACTGTTCTTCGTTTTGTTGGGAGGTATTGAGTTTGTTGTCTAGTTTTTTAATAGCTCCATAGCTATAGAGTGTGTAATAATTATCATAAGTGAGTTTTGATAATACCTTATTTAACATTTTTTTTTCATCTAAGTGCTCATTGGGAATATAAAGATGGGTAGGTGTGGTATTGAAAGTTTCACAACAGCTAAAATTTAAGGCTTCTAAAAGAGTGTTGATACGATGATAAGAAGAAATATCTATAGCTTCAATATAAATAAGGGGTCGATTTTTTTTAATAGTTTCTTTAGCCCCCAATAAAACTTTTTCCTCCATTCCTTCAACATCAATTTTTATTACCCCTATTTTTTCTTCAAATTTAAAATCATCTAATCTTTTACATTGGATATCGCCTTTTCCTAAAGTAAGTGCATTTCCTCCTAAGTTGCTCGTATCTAAATGTGTAAATTCTCCTAATTCCTCTCTATCACTTAAGCCATAATTATAAATTTTTACATTGTTGGATAATTTATTGAGTTCTATGCTTTTTTGAGTTATTTCACAAAGCTCTTTATTGGCTTCAAAGGCATAGACTTTAATCCCATTAGCTGCTAAAAATAAAGAATGGTTGCCTATATTTGCTCCTATATCTAAAAAGGCAGAATTTTTGTCTATTCTTTTTAGAATATCTTGTAGCATTGCATATTCGTAAGGGATTAATTTAGCAGTAATTTCTTTTTGAATATAATCACTTTCTTTATAAGGGAGATAGAGTTTATAGGTTACATTCTCTTCATTTAATATTAAAGTTGTAATTGTTTGTGTTTCCATTACACTTCTCTAATATTAACAAAATCTAAAATTTCTTGGGTTGGGATATTTAAATTTAAAAATGCTTTATGTGCTACTAAGATAATAATGAGTTGAGATTCATCTAAAGCTTCTTGTAAAGTGCATAGTCTAACATTTGGATAACTTAATTCTTGAGGTAAATGTTTGATATGGGGTTCAACAATGAAAATTTCTCTTTGGGTATCTGATATAATGGTTTTGGTGATTTTTACTGCTGGACTCTCTCTTAAGTCATCAATATCTGGTTTAAAAGATAATCCTAAAATAGCAATTTTTTTATAATCCTTTTGTAAGAGTCTATGCGTGATTTTTTGAGTAACAAAATGTATTTTGTAGTCATTAACTTCTCTAGCGGTTTTAATGAGTTTAGATTGTTTAGGAAAATCACTTATAATAAACCAAGGATCAACAGCAATGCAATGTCCACCAACTCCACAACTTGGCTTTAGTATATTCACTCGTGGGTGATGATTAGCAAGTTTAATAAGCGTATAAACATCAATACCCGCTTCCTCACAGATTAAAGATAATTCATTAGCAAAAGCAATATTAACATCTCTAAAAGCATTTTCTGTAAGTTTTGTCATTTCGGCAGTTTTTGCATCTGTAGGGATACATTCTCCTTTAACAAAAATCTTATAAAGCTCTATAGCTTTTTTTGTGCATTGGGTTGTAATCCCGCCAATAATCCTGTCATTTTCTACTAACTCTTTGAGGATAGATCCCGGTAATACTCTCTCTGGAGTATAAGCTACAAAAATATCTGGCTGTTTATTGTTATGAGGAAATTTCAAATCCTCTCTTATTGTGCTAAGATATTGGGATATTTTTTCTGTAGTGCCGCAAGGAGAGGTTGATTCTAATAGCACAAGATTACCTTTTTGTAAGTATTTTGCAATAGCCTTAGAGGCTTGTTGTATATAATCTATATTGGGTTGATGATTTTGCTTAAAAGGTGTTGGCACACAAATAATAAATACATCTGCATAATTAGGCTTTAAACTTGCTTTTAAAAATCCTTGTTTTACCGACTCAAAGACAAGCTTGTCAAGCTCTGGCTCTATAATGTGTGTTTTGGCTTGATTGATAGTATCAACAATGGTTGGATTAGTATCTACGCCTAAGACTTCTAATCCTTTTTGCGCAAAGATAGCAGCTGTGGGTAGTCCAATATAACCAAGTCCAATTACACATACTTTCATTCCTTATCCCTTTGAAAGTTTTTGATGAAATCTACAATCCTTTCACAAGCCTTTCCATCGCCATATGGATTAATAGAGTGAGACATTGCTTGATAATCTTTAGGATTATCCAAAAGATTTTGTGCCTCTTTTGTAATGCTTTGAATGTGCGTTCCGACTAATTTCACTACCCCAGCCTCTAATGCTTCAGGTCTTTCTGTGTTGTTTCGCATTAATAATATAGGCTTTCTTAGTGAAGGTGCTTCTTCTTGAATACCTCCAGAATCTGTCATTATGAAATAACAATGAGACATTAAATAGACAAAATATTCATAATTTAAGGGTGGAATTAAAAAGATATTTGGGGTATCAGTAAGTAAGCTTTTTGTAGTTTTTTGCACATTAGGGTTAGGATGTGTAGGATAAACAATATCTATTTGTGGATTATTATAGGCAATTTGTTTTAAAGCCTCACAAATTTGGATAAGCCCTTCTCCAAAATTTTCTCTCCTATGAGCTGTTACAAGGATAAATTTTCTTTGGGGGTTTAAAGGATAGTAAAGCGATAAATCTTTTTTAATCTTTTGCTCTAGATTTTGATTGGATTTTATAAGATTGAGCGTTAGAAAAAGTGCATCAATAACGGTATTTCCGCTAATGCAGATATTTTTTTCTTTTTTGCCTTCAAGGAGTAAATTATTTTTTGAATCGTTGGTTGGAACAAAATAGTAATTTGTTAAAGTATCAATCATTTGTCGATTGGCTTCTTCGGGGTAAGGGGATGCAAGATTGTGTGTCCTAAGACCTGCTTCGATATGGGCAATTGGGACTTTTTCATAAAACCCCGCTAAAGCACCGCTTAATGCCGTTGTAGTATCTCCATGAACTAGGATTAAATGAGGTTTAAAGTCTTTTAGAATATCTTTTAAAGCTAATAGGATTTTTGAAGTGATACTAAATAGGTCTTGATTAGATTCCATAATATTTAAATCAAAGTCTGGTTGTAAATTAAAAAAATTTAAAGTTTGATCTAACATTTCTCTGTGTTGAGCACTCACACAGAGTTTGGTTTCAAAATCAGAATCTTTTTTAAAAACATTCACTAAAGGAGCCATTTTTATGGCTTCTGGTCGAGTTCCAAAAACAAATAAGACTCTTTTTATCAATTTATAACCCCCTAACACTATTGAAAATTGCACTTTTCAAACTTTTTTAGTTCATTTACTTTAAAAATAATTAATCTTTTAAGAATGTAATACATTTTGTCGAATGTAGAGCATAATTTAATCTTGATCCCCCTGAAGTTTAAGAAATTTTTATTGAATTTTTAACTATAATCCGCAGCTAGAATTTATACAAAAGTTACTGCAAAAACTCGTAGCGGCTTTTAGAATATTTAAAAAATACAAGTATGTTTTAGTTTGAAAAGTGCAATTTTCAATAGTGTTAGGGGGTTATAAATTAATGAAATCCAAAGTTGCGGTTATTATTCCTGTTTATAATGTAGAACAATACCTAAGGCAATGTTTAGATTCTCTACTCTCCCAAACCCTTAAAAGCTTACAAATCCTTTGTGTTAATGATGGTTCAACAGATGAGAGCTTAAGCATTCTTGAAGAATATGCCAAAAAAGATAAACGCATACAAATACTTAATAAACAAAATGGCGGACAAGGGAGTGCTAGGAATCTAGGTATTGCTTATGTAAATGCTGAATGTGTGTATTTTGTAGATTCTGATGATTGGTTAGAAATAGATGCTTTAGAAAAGTTTTATACCCTACTCCAAAAAAGTAATGCGGATATAGTGTTAAGTGGAGCATTAGCCTATGTTGATGATACGCAAAAATTCTTTCCAACAGACTTTTCTAGTATTCTCCATAAAACCCCTTATGTTTCTGGCAAAACCTATTACTACCAACAAATAAAGCCTCTTATTTTTACAGGATTTGGAGTGCCTTTTAAATTCTACCGCTACAATTTTTTAAAAACCCTTTTAACTAATGAAAAACTCTATCCAGAAAACAATAAAATGACGGGGGGGGGGGCAACAAACTATTATTCGAAGATGTCTTCCCATCTATTAAGGCTCTATTACTTGCAAAAAGAATTTGCATATTCAAAGAAGACTTATACTACTACCGCATACGAAAGGATTCCACGATGAGAAGCAGTTATTCTTGCAATGAGGGAATTTTTGATATTTTTGTAGTGATAAAGCAAGTTGAGCAGTTTTTATTAGCTTATCATATTATGGATGAACTAAAAAATGAATTTTCTCTATTTGTGTGTGAATGTATAAACTTCCACCTTAGACGCTGCTCCAAAGGATTCAAAGAAAGGTTTATTCAACAATCCCAAGAGATTATCAATGGGTATGATGATTCTTATTTTACAGACCCAAAAACAGAAGCAATGGCAGAGCATATCTTAAAACTTCAAGGCAAAGGTGCCACACAAAGAATAAAAAATCATCTAGCCTATAAACTAGGTCAAGAAATGCTAAAAGCAAAATCTCCTTTAAAGGTTTTAAATCTTCCCTTTACTCTTATTCAAACTATTCAAGCTCATAGATTTGAATCTAAAGTTTTAAAAATTCTTTATAAATCTCATCCACAACTTAAACCACCTGCCCTAGAGCATTATGCAGATTATAAAGAAGCATTAAAAGTTAAAGAGTATTTAAGTTATTGCTTAGGAGAGGCTATGCTTAAAAATCCTTTGACTTTTGTGTTTAAAATAACTTTTATTTATAGGGATTATAAAAGGAAAAGATTATGAAATCCAAAGTTGCGGTTATTATTCCTGTTTATAATGTAGAACAATACCTAAGGCAATGTTTAGATTCTCTACTCTCCCAAACCCTTAAAAGCTTACAAATCCTTTGTGTTAATGATGGTTCAACAGATGAGAGCTTAAGTATTCTTGAAGAATATGCCAAAAAAGATAAACGCATACAAATACTTAATAAACAAAATGGCGGACAAGGGAGTGCTAGGAATCTAGGTATTGCTTATGTAAATGCTGAATGTGTGTATTTTGTAGATTCTGATGATTGGTTAGAAATAGATGCTTTAGAAAAGTTTTATACCCTACTCCAAAAAAGTAATGCGGATATAGTGTTAAGTGGAGCTACCATATATTACCAACTCTTAGAAAAATATGATACGAAGTTTTTATCCACTTGCTACGATAAGCAAGATGAAGAAATTTGCGATTTTAAAGCCATAGAATCTAAGATTTTTACTAGAATTGCACCCTTTTTTAAGTTTTACCGCTTTAGCTTCCTCCAAACACTTTTAGAAAATGGAAAACTCTACCCAGAAAATATACTCTTTGAAGATATACTGCCCCATATCAAATCTTTGCTTTTAGCAAAAAAAATCACCTTTTTAAACCAAAATAAATATTTTTATCGCGTGCGAGAAAATTCTACAATGACAAGCCAATATTCTCGTAATGCAGGTATTTTTGATTCCCTTGTTGCGGTTAAACAAATCGAAAAATTTTTATTAACCCACCATTTAATGGATGCCTTAAAAAAAGAATTTTTCATCTTTGTTTGCGAGCATACCCAATACCACTTTAATCGCTGCTCTAAAACATTTAAACCAAGCTTTGCACAAAAGGCTAAAGAATACTTAGCCACCTTTGATAATCCCTATTTTATCGATGAAAAAACACAACCCTATAAAGAAAAAATTTTAAAAACTTTAGATTTAAACAAACCAAGAGGTGCCACACAAAGAATAAAAAATCATCTAGCCTATAAACTAGGTCAAGAAATGCTAAAAGCAAAATCTCCTTTAAAGGTTTTAAATCTTCCCTTTACTCTTATTCAAACTATTCAAGCTCATAGACTTGAATCTAAAGTTTTAAAAATTCTTTATAAATCTCATCCACAACTTAAACCACCTGCCCTAGAGCATTATGCAGATTATAAAGAAGCATTAAAAGTTAAAGAGTATTTAAGTTATTGCTTAGGAGAGGCTATGCTTAAAAATCCTTTGACTTTTGTGTTTAAAATAACTTTTATTTATAGGGATTATAAAAGGAAAAGATTATGAAAATAGCCGTTGTTTTAGCTGGTGGTGTCGGAAAGAGAATGGGAGATGTGAAGCTACCTAAGCAGTTTTTAGAAATTAATGGCATTGCTACGATTATTTTAACCTTAAAAAATCTCCTAGATTCACAACTTTTTGATTCTTTATATATTGTAATCCATAAAGATTGGAAACAATATCTTGAGGAATTGCTTACAAACTCTTGTGTAAATATCCCTAAAGAAAACATTATTTGTGGTGGAAAAGAGAGAATAGATAGCATAGAAAACGCCCTTAATGTTTTAAAGACAAAAGGCACAAAAGATAATGATATAGTGCTTTTTCACGATGCTGTCCGACCTTTTATCACCAAAGAGTTACTCAATAGAGGCTTATTAACAGCCCTTAAATATGACGCTTGTGTCGCCATCACCCCAGTTAAAGATACGATGATTATTGTAGAAGATGAAGTAGCCCTTGCAATGCCTAATCGCTCCTGCTTATTTCACGGACAAGCCCCTGATATATTTAAATTTAGTCTCATTTATGATTGTATCAAGAGCTTAAAAGCTGAAGAAAAAGCCACTATCACCGGCACTGCACAAATTTGCCAAACAAAGGGGATTAAAGTGTATACCTTTTTAGGGGATGAAAGGAATATAAAAATTACAAGCATAATGGATTTATTCTTAGCTAAAGCAATTTATAGAGAGATGTATGAGCAATGAAAGCGTGGGTATTAAAAGGAATTGAAGATATAGAGCAAACCCAAGTGGAGACGCCGCTTATCAATAAAGGTGAAGCGTTAGTGAAAATTAGAGCTTGCGGTATTTGCAGCAGTGATTTAGATAGATTCTACAAAGGGGCTTATCACTATCCCCTAATCTTAGGGCACGAAATCGCTGGAGAAGTCATTGAAGTAGCAGAGGATTTAGATAAAAATCTCATCGGCAAAAAGGTGGTGGTATTCCCCCTACTACCTTGCAACAAATGCCAAAATTGCTATAACAAGAATTACGCACAATGTGAAAATTATAACTACTTTGGTTCAAGGAGAGATGGAGGATTTGCAGAGTTTTTATCTGTCCCATTGTGGAATCTTAAGATTTTTGAAAATAGATTTGATTTTCTAAACGCTTCCCTTTGTGAGCCTGCTGCGATAGCAAAACATACCCTCTCTAAGATTGAGGGAAAAGAGATTTGTATTATAGGCTCGGGCGTAATTGGGATTTTAATAGGCATTTGGGCTAAACTTGCGAATTTAGAGGTATTTTTCTTAATTAGAAATAAAGCAAAAGCAAAATTCTTAGAGCAATTAGGCTTTGGAGTGATTTTTTCAACAACTAAAAAATTTGACTCTTGCATAGAATGTGTAGGTAGTGAAGAATCCTTGCAATCTTGCATAGAAATTACGAAAAGTAGGGGTAAAATTATCCTTGTAGGTAACCCTAAAGCTGCGATAAATCTACCCCAAAAAGTCTATTGGAAGATTTTAAGGGAAGAGTTGCAAATACAAGGAGTTTGGAATAGTGAGTATCCCAAAGATTGGGATTTTGTTTTAAAAAACCTAGATAAAATCCCCGCACAAAAACTCATTACGCACACCTTTAAACTCCACGAATGCCAAAGGGCTTTTCAAACACTCTCATCCACTTCTAACTTCCATATAAAGGGGACTTTTATTAATGAGTAAAATTTCTGCTTCTTTAATGTGTTCTAACCCCTACACCCTACAAAGTGATATACAAACTTTAGAAAATACAAAGATTGATTATTTGCATATGGATATTATGGATGGGCATTTTGTCCCCAACTTAGGCTTTAGCATAGATTTCATACAATCCATACGTAAATGCACCTCCTTGCCCTTTGACTTCCATTTAATGGTAGAAAATCCTCTCAAAATCATCCCTAGACTTTCTTTGCAAAAAGGAGATATTGTCTCTATTCATTTTGAAGCAAGTTATTATTTAGAGGATATTATCGCACTCATTAAAAGCTATGAATGTGAGCTTTTTATCGCTCTAAACCCCCAAACTCCCGTATGTATCCTAGAAAATTTACACCATCATATCGATGGTGTAAATTTTTTAACAATAAACCCCGGATTCTCTGGGCAAAAAATCCTACCTATGGCTATAAAAAAATTTTTATACCTTAAATCCTACCTTTCCAAAAATAATTTAGAGCATATCTTTATTGAAGTGGATGGGAATATGAGCTTTGAAAACGCTAAGAAATTTAAAGAAATAGGAGCAGATATTTTTGTCGCTGGCACTTCTAGTATCTTCCCTAACAAAAAATTGTCCAAAAAGCAAATCCAAAACTTCCAATCCCTACTAAAGGCGAAAAAATGAGATTCTCTATTATCATTCCTGCATATAATGCACAAAAAACAATTGCTGATACTATACAATCCATATTAGAACAAAAAGTAACCCCCGAGTATGACTTTGAGATTATTATTATTAATGATGGGAGTAGTGATGATACCCTAAAAGTGTGCGAATATTACTTACAAATTCATAAAAACATAGAAATTTATACCCAAACAAACGGCGGACTGACAAAGGCGAGGAATAAGGGTGCCTCAAAGGCGAGAGGTGAAATACTGCTTTTTTTAGATAGTGATGATATGCTACCCCCAAACACACTTTGGCATTATTATTTAGTGTTTAGCAACTATGAAGTAGATTTTGTAGCGGGACTTATGGGAATCTATTATCAACACAATAAGCAATATAGCATAGAAAAAAATTATTTAAAAAGCTACAAAGGAATTCTTAATGATAAATCCCTCTTTATACCTATCTTCGCTAATGCAATTAGTCCTTGCACAAAAGCTTACAAAAAAGAATTTCTCACCAAACATCATTTGCGTTTCTTAGAGGGACATCATCTGTGCGAAGATCATTTATGGACTCTATCACTGCTTAAACACGCACAAACTATATTTTTACTCGATGAAGTCGTTTTATATTACCGAATGCACACTAACAACTCTGTAGGTAACTGGAAAAATCGTTATTTAGAAGATATGATAGCGGTGCAAGAGGATATTTTAAAACTCCAAATCCCTTTAGATTTAAACTCCTATTATGAGCGTTTTTTAAAAAACTTTGATTTTAAAAAGTTTATTGTAGAACAGGCTATTATAGGGCAAGATAAGGCTAAACTCCAAGAGTTAGTAGAGCCTTTGCAAAAACTATTAGAAATTATCCCAACCCAATACCAACAAAAATATATGCCTAAGTGGTATGCCTTTAAAGACCCTAGCAAGAATGGAATTTATAAAACCATATTACGCATTAAACGCAATAGAAAGCTTAAAAAAACCTATAAAAAGCTGAAAAAATTTTTTATCAAACCCCTAAAACATCTTTTAGATACGGCTAATGGATTATGGTATAGACGATTGCTTAAGAAATACCAATGCCGCCATAAATTCTTAAAAGCTCTCTACCAAATCTTCTCTTATTTACCCATTACCAAAGCAAAGGTTAGCTTTGGGGAGTGTATCTATGGGATGAAATATCTAGGGGATATTAAGGAAACATTAAAAGATTCTAATCTTATTATCACAACCCTAAATTATAGAGTAACGTTAAGTGATGATATAAAAAGAATGTATCATTTAGCAAAATCGCCCATTATATTAATCGATAATTACTACCAACCCCTCTTTGGCATTACCACAAGGAAAGAATCCCTTGTATTGCAATGCTGGCACGCTGGAGGACTTTTCAAAAAATTTGGCTGTGATAATGCGTTTCAAGGAAGCAAAGCATACGAATATGAAACCAAAATTCATCAATCCTATTCTTATGCTTTCGTATCTGGAAAAAAGGCAATAGAGGGATATATGAGTGCTTTTAATCTCAAAAGGGAGCAAATCCTACCTTTAGGGAATATTATGGCAGATATTCTTATCAACAAGCAAATAGACCAAAAAGAAGCAAAAGTGATTTTAGGGGTTAATCCTCATAAAAAACTCATTGTCTATGCCCCAACCTTTAGGGACTGGGAAAGACCTGATTTTAATCTTCATTTAGACTTCCAATCCTTTATAGAAAAATATTCTGATAAATACGAGTTTGCACTAAGAATCCACCCAACTACCAAACCTACCATCAACCAACAAGGGATTCATAACTTTTCTTTAAAAGAAGAATGGTTAGTTTTAAATGCTGCTGATGCTCTAATTACAGATTATTCATCTATTATATTTACTTATGCGTATTTTGGACGCCCTATTTATTTCTACCCCTATGATTATCCAAAATACCTAAGCCAAAAAGGATTTTATGAAGACTATTTGCATTTTGTCCCCGGAGATATTGCCTTTAGTGAAGAGGAGTTATTAAAGCTACTAGAACATATCCCGTCCATAAGTGTAAAAGTGCAGCAACTATGGCAAGAATATATGGGAGAGTGTGATGGCAATACCGCAGAAAAAATAGCGGATTTTATCAAGACGAGAATGAGTATAAACAATGCTTAAAGACTTAGATTATAGAGCAATAAACTTTATAGAAACCACACAAGCAAGTCAAGATTCTTTTACCCACTATTTACACCTTATAAAAGCACAAGAAATTCATACAATCCAACTACTATTTAGCAAAAATATCACAAAAACCATAAAAATTGCCATTAGCTATAACAAAACCCATTATATCCCTCTGCAAGAATTTTGTGCTAATGGAAAGTTCCATAGGGTAAAAAACACCTTTAGGGGAAATATTGCTGCTATCAAAGTCAAGATTCTTAGCGGAAGTGATGAAAATATCAACATAGCAATATTTGCCAAAAAATATAATTCTTTAATCATAGCTGCTAGAAGTGATGGCATAGGGGCTAGAATGATAGCCTTACTTAATAATATCTATTTAGCTAATCTGCTTGGAGAGCGAACAAAGTTTGGCTTTGTTTGGAAAAATGACTTTCTCTCTAATAATCTTAATCCTATGAGGAATAAAAATGAAATAGAGGGTAATAAAATCGCGGGGTTAGGTTTAGAGGGTGAAGAGGCAATTTTTACACAAGAATTTATCCAACAATTCTCCTACACAAACTCTCTAGGAGTCTATAATGGCTCTTATCCAAGAGGCAATAATCTGCAAGAATTTCTGCAACTCTCTATAGAGGCTACCACAACTAAAGATTGCTTTTTTCTAAGTATCCCTACGCCACTTTATGAAATCTTTAAAGAAATTCAAGAATGTGAATACAGGAAGGGCTTAAGAGAGATTTGGGATACTTTAGCATTCATCCCTAAACTTAAAAATATTATAAATGCTGCTAAAAACATAGCCTTACAAAATCAAGATTTTGTGGCTATACACATAAGGAGTGGAGATGTAATTTTTGTCCCTGAATACCGCAATAACTTAGATAGAATGTTCGCTCATACATTACCCTTAGAATTAGCAATAGCTTGTATTGAAGTGGAACTAAAAACAAACCATAAAGTCGTATTATTTTCTGATGATTTTTCTTCTATGGAGGTTTTATTGGAATATTTCAAGGGGGAGCAAAACTTATATTCCATTAGCTCTTTAATCCCCGATGATTTTCATCTTAACAATACAGAGAGAGTATTTTTTGAAATTACTTTTATGTCCTTTGCTGATAAAATCTATACCTCTAAAACCTCTGTTTATGCTAGACTTAGCCATTATATTGGGGATAATAGTGTCTTAATCAATACCTATGAAGTCTTTGATAAACAAACACAATACCAACTATTACAACAATACACTATAACCCCTCATCGTTTCCAAAGAGCCTTGAGTAACCTTTATAGTTTCTTATTAAGCGGAGATTTAAGCTTAGATTATAATATCCAACAAACCCATATTAAAGCTTGTATGGAAGCAGATAAAGAAAATTTACTCTATAAAATGCTTTATATAGATTTGCTTTTAGAGACTAAAAGGTATTATCAAGCTAATGAATCTTTAGAGGATATTATTAATAATCATCACTCAAGCTTTATAACAATGCTTTCACAACCAAATCATACCGCCCAAAGAGAAAAATACCTAAAAATAAGTTTTGAGTATCATAATATTGCAGCCATTGCTTTAGCATTAAAACATTTAAACATCCAGACCTCTAATAAAGTGCCTATTCCTCCAAAACCTCTAGGTGCCTCCTCCCGCATTAAATCTCATCTTTCTTATAAACTAGGACAAGCTTTGATTTTAAACTCTAAAAGCCTATGGGGATATATAAGAATGCCTTATGTATTATCTTATATCAAAGATAAACATAAACAAGAACAAAAAGAATATCAAGAAAAGATAAAAAAGAATCCTAGTTTAAAACTTCCTACCTTAGAATCTTATAGAGATTATAAAGATGCTTTAAAAATAAAAAATACACTTTCTTATCAATTAGGGGAAGCTTTTATTAAAGCTAAGAAACAAAATTTCTTTAAATTTCCTATTCCTTACTTAAAAGCTAATAATGTTAATTATAGTGGGGGGGGGGGGCATTCTATGGTTTTATTTTGTTGAATCTAAAAGAATAGTAAGGGAGTGGAGAGGGAGGAGTAAGAAATATTCCCTCTAAAGTCCTATCCTCTACAAACATTCATCCTTAAATTCCTTACTCATCGCAAATTTATGTTAAAATTAGAATTATTCTCCTGTATAAGGACAACACGATGAAAAAAGTATCTTTGATAGCTTTTAGTTCAATATGTTTTTTACTACTAAATTCTTGTTCGCAAAAGCCAAATTTAGTGCTTAATGTCAATGTTAATCAATCCTGCAAAGAACCTATTGTTTTTTACCAATTTGACTATATTGCAAAGGGAGAGTTTAACCATTTAAATTTTGAAGAAAGCACGATTAAAAGTCTTTTAAAAACTGCTTTAGAAACAAGTGGTTGCTTTAAAGAAGAAGCGATACTTGATGATAATGTATATTCTTTAGAAGTTCTTTTTGGAAGCATTAATAACCAAAAAGCACAAGGTAATTTTCTTAGCTCAAGCTCTCAAAATGAAGCCATTATTGAAGTTAAATTAGCTTTTCATAATCCTAATAAAACAAGAATCTTTAGCGGAAAATCCACCCTTGAAAAGCAAAATACCAAATATCTCGGCATTGGTAAATCCGCTACTTTAACCTCTAATCAAATACAACAAACACTTACCAACGCAATTAATGTATCTGTCAATGAGGCAATTCAATCTTTTTGGGGCAAGCCTCTAAAACCCTTTAAATAACTAATAACCTACTAATAACCCATAAAATTTTATCAACAAAAAATAAAGAAAAGCAAACACCCAAAAGAGCAATCCCCACAATAATTTTCAATGGCAAAGTAACATTTTGCAAATAGATACTACCATCTTGAATAATAGGTTCTTTTAAAAACATATAGACAATTAACTTTAAATAATAATAAGCAGCAATGGCACTATTAATAGCCATTACAAGTGCTAAAAATAAATAATCATTAGCAAGAGCCGCCCCTATTAAATAGATTTTTCCCCAAAACAATGAAAAGGGTGGAATCCCCGCAAGAGACAACATCAATAACCCCATAATTACTGCCATAAAAGGAGATAATTTGATAAGTCCTGAAAATTTCTCATAAGTGTGATCATAACGCGTATCCCATATTTGCTCTTTTGATCGGGTTATCCAGAGCATTCCAAAAATACCTAAATTAGTAAATAAAAATAAAATCCAATACAAAAACAATGCGCTATAAGCCATATCATTACTAATTAAAATAGCACTAAAGGCAAATCCAGCGTGCGAAATAGAACTATAAGCTAACATTCTTTTCACATCTTTTTGTGTTAAAGCTACGAGGTTTGGTAAAGTCATTGTAATAACAATCAAGGCATAAAATACATAATGAACCCACAAAATATCATTAATAAAAAAGTTAAAAATCCTAATTGATACTATTAAGGCTGCAATTTTTGGGGCAATAGACATAAAACCAGCTAAAAAAGCATTAGAACCCTCATAAACATCAGGAGTCCAAGTATGAAAAGGTACCAATGAACATTTAAAACCAAGTGCAACAATAAAAAATGCAATACCCGCTAAGACTAAATAAAAAGGTTCATAATCAGTTTGTTGTAAAACACCAATAATGCCACTTAAATCTAAATGCCCAGTTGCAGCATATAATAACATTGCCCCATAAGCGAAACAACCCGCAGATAAAGCCCCCATTGTGAAATATTTAATAGCAGCTTCAAAAGCAGTTTTTCTATTATGCATAGCAATGAGTGTATAAAGTGCTAAAGAAGCTACTTCCAAACCTAAGAAAATAACAATTAAATGATCGCTACTCATCATAAATTGCAATCCAGCACATAAAAACAAAAAAAGTGCGTAATATTCGGGATATTCAAATTCGTGAAATTTATTATAATTCAATGTTAGGGGGATAAACAAAATCGCTGCGGTTAATAAAATTATCTGCCCCAAAAGCGACAATCCATCAATTAAAATCAAATCAAAAAAGGCTAAAGAAAAGTCAAAATTTAAAAATACAATATACCCTAAATCAAGGATTAAGAACAAAAGGGCAAGTATGCTGTAAAGCTGCTTATTAGAATCTTTAATACATAAATCCACCACCAAAATAATAATTGCACCTACAATGGCAATCAACATTGGCATAATGCTAAAGAAATTTAAACCCTCTAAGGAAATATTAAAAGCTTCCAACATTGACTACCTCCTCTTGAATATTTTGCATATCCTCTTTTGATACCATATTTAAAAACTCCCAATTTTTCTCATCTACCACCCTTAAATGAGCAATATTTAGCATATTCTCCACCCCTTTATTAATAGGCTCTAAAAGCACTTTAGGATAAATTCCAAGCCATATAACAATCACTACAAGCGGCAATAAAGCAATCATCTCCCTCTTATCTAAGTCTTTTAATTTGAAATTCTTTTCATTTTTTAACTCTCCATAAAATACCTTTCTATATAAATGCAACATATAAATCGCACCTACAATGATACTAATTCCAGCAATTCCGGAAATAATAGGAGAAATGGCAAAAAATCCCAAAAGCGATAAAAACTCTCCGACAAACCCCATAGTTAAAGGCAATCCAGCAGATGCCATCATCATAACCCCAAAAATTGCAGCATAATTTGGCATAACTTTTGTTAATCCGCCAAAATCACTAATAAGCTTAGTATGGCGTCTATCATAAATCACACCAACAAGCATAAATAAAGCTCCACTAATAATCCCATGACTTAACATAAAAAATATAGAACCCGCAATCCCTTCAATGTTTAAAGAAAAAACTCCTATCATAATAACACCCATATGTGAGATTGAGCTATAAGCGATAACTTGCTTCATATCCTCTTGAGCAAAAGCTACCATAGCCCCATAAACCACCATAATTAACGATAAAATAGCTATAGGGAGCAGAAAAACTACACTCGCATCAGGAAAAAGCGGTAGAGAAAAACGAACAAAGCCATAAGTTCCCATCTTTAACAAAACAGCAGCTAAAATGACCGAACCAATGGTGGGAGCTTGTCCGTGAGCATAAGGCAACCAAGTATGGAAAGGAAACATAGGCACTTTAACAGCCAATCCACAAAAAAATGCTGCGAATAACCAAAGTTGCAAATCACTAGGGATAACTTCTATGCTATACCATTGCAAAAGAGAAAAAGTCCATATACCACTGATTGCATAATAATAGTAGGCTAGATATAAAATACCTACTAACATAATCAAAGAACCCAAAAAAGTATAAAGAAAAAACTTCACAGCCGCATAAATTCTACTGCCACTACCCCAAGCACCTATGATATACAACATAGGGATTAAAGAAAGCTCCCAAAAAATATAAAATAAAATCATATCAAGGGCACAAAAAACACCTATCATAATGCCTTCTAAAAATAGCAAAGAAATGACAAGCTTTTTAACTTCGGTTTTTTCATTAAGATAAATGAAGCCAATAAGACTAATAAAAGCACTTAATAGGACTAAGAATAAGGAGATACCATCAACTCCCACTATATAATGAATACCAAAACTATCTATGAGTGGAAAAGCAGTAACAAACTGAAAACTATCCGCTTTAGAATCAAAGCTCATCCAAAGTAGAATCACTAAAGATAATTCAATAATGCTAACAATAATTGCATAGGCTCTAAGATTATTCCTAATAACAATTGCAAATATAGCCGCTAAAAAAGGAAAGAAAATAAGTAAAGTTAAAAGATAATCCATAGGGCTCTCTCCTTAAGATATAAATATCAATAATAATAAAAGAATTAATCCAAAAAACATTATTCTAAGCATATTAGAAAGATTACCACTTTGAATAACTCTTAACCTAAAACCAGCTCCATTAAGCATATAGGCGATACCATCAACAATAAAATCAATGATTTTTTTATCGATTTGCGACCAAAAAAATCTTGAAATTTTGATAAAACTTTGAATAAAAATCTTTTCATAAAGATAAGGAATATAATATTGATTAAACAAAAGCCTATAAATAAAAGTTTGCTCCCAACAAGGAGAAAAACCGCCTTTGTAATATTTAATAACGGCAAAAACAATCCCCGCTAATGCGACAAAAGAGGTGATAAATATAAGATTCCATACTATTTGGCTATCAAGTTTAGAATCAAAATCTGGTAATGTGTGTGTGATAAAATGATGAAAGAAAGGTTCAAAAAATCCACTAAAAACTGCTAATATACCAAGAGGCAACATTGCATAAAGCATATAAGGATAAGCTTCGTGAGGATGCTCTTGATGTTTTTTCTCTCCAAAGAAAACAAGCATAATCAATCTAAAACTATAAAAAGCTGTTAAAAATGCCCCTAAAAGCAACATACCCCAAAGTATATAAGCTCCACTGCCAAAAGCGGCTTCTAAGATTTTGTCTTTAGAGAAAAAGCCAGAGAAAGGATAAATGCCCGCTAGAGCAATAGAGGCTAACATCATTAAAATTGCTGTGTATTTCAAAGGCTGATATAAAGCCCCCATTTTACTAATATCTAATTTATCATTCATTGCGTGCATAACATTTCCCGCACCCAAAAATAGCAAAGATTTAAAAAATGCGTGGGTTGCCAAATGAAAAAGTGCTATCCAATAAGCCTCTAAACCAGCAGCTACAAACATATACCCTAATTGTGAAAGTGTAGAATAAGCAATAATTCTTTTCAAATCACGATTAACCAAAGCCATACTTGCTGCAAAAACCGCTACAAACGCTCCTAAAGAAGCGATAACAAACCCAACTTCTGGAATCATTACATAAAGAGGATTTGCTCTAATAACTAAATAAACTCCCGCTGTTACCATAGTCGCTGCGTGAATAAGTGCCGAAACAGGCGTTGGACCTTCCATCGCATCAGCTAACCAAGTATGTAAGGGAAATTGCGCGCTTTTTCCCATAGCTCCTATAAACAATAAAATACCAATAGCTACCAAAATCCCCTTAGGTGCTTCATAAATATTATTAAATACTTCCTCATAAGTTAAGCTTCCAAAAGTCCAATAGATTAAAAATATGCCAAGCAACATTCCTAAATCCGCTATACGATTCATAATAAAAGCCTCATTAGCGGCAAAACTAGCACTATCCCTTTGATACCAAAACCCAATTAACATCCAAGAACATAACCCAACACCTTCCCAACCAATGAATAAACCAGCAAAATTATCACTAACTACCAAAATAAGCATAGAAAACACAAAAGCACTTAAATAAATAAAAAAGCGATTAAAACTTTTATCGTGTTTCATATAACCTATCGCATAAATATGCACACACAAAGACACTAAGGTTACAACTATCATCATTGTAGCAGTTACTCCATCAACTAAAAAGCCAAAAGGGATATAAAGCCCCCCTGCACCAATCCAATCCATTAAAACGGATTTTAAGATTCCATTTTGAAAAGTATAAACAAAAAGAAATAAGGAAGAAAGAAAAGAAACCCCAATCATTAAAGAAGCAAAAATAGCGACACTTAAAACTTTTTCTCTTGTAGCAAAAGGTATCCCAAACACTGAACCAACCAATGGAGCAAATAAAGCACTATACAAAAAAGCTTCCATTCTTAGCCTTTCATAATTTGAAGTGAATCTAGATCAAGCGTATGGTATTTTTTATACCACCCAATAAGCAATCCTACACCAACAGCAACTTCACTTGCAGCAACCGCTAAAATAAAAAAGGCAAAGAGCTGCCCATTTAAATCACCCAAATAATAACCAACAGCTACTAACCCCACATTAACAGAGCTTAATAAAATTTCGGTTGCAAAAAACAACATTAAAATATTTTTACGTCTTAATATCCCAAAAATACCTATCATAAACATCAAAGCAGACACAATTAAATAGTGATTAAGTGTTATCATTTTAATTCCTCTTTATGGTTTTCACTCTCTCCTAAAGTCAAAGAATATTTCATACCCTTACCTGCCAAAATAATTCCTGCTATCATCGCAACTAAAAGCATAATAGCGGCAATTTCAAAAGGTATTAAAAATTTGGTAAAAAGCACATACCCAACCATTTGCACATTACCTATTCCCTCTTGTGCAGGTAATGAAGGGATAATTTCAGCAAGATTCTCCCCAATAATAGGTGCTATAACGATAATAACAAGCAACAATGCACCAACCCCACTTAATAAAAATAAAATTTTAGGATTCTCAATTTTTTCATTTTGTAAATTTTGTGTATCAAAAAACATCATAGCAAAAGCATAAAGTGCAATAACAGCTCCGGTATAAACAACAATTTGCACCACCCCTAAAAACTCCGCTTCAAGCAAAAAAAAGAAAGCAGAGATAAATATCATTCCTGCTGCTAAGGCACTAAGGGCATAAAGGATATTCTTTGTAGTAACCACCACCAAAAACATTGCCAAAGTCAAGGCACAAAAAGTATAAAAAGCAATAGCCTCAAACATTTTCCTCTTCCTTTTGTAAATATTTCAATGGAGTTATTTTGATTTTTAAATCCGCATCCACACTAACACTCCCTACCCCATCATATTCACAATCTTGACCTTTTAAAACTTTATCAAGAGGAGTTAGCATATCTTGCTTCAAAGAAAAAGATGCCCTTTGCTCACAAGCATTCTCATATCTACCACCATGCACAATAGCAAGCTCTGGACAAACTTCAGCACATAAACCACAATAAATACAACGTCCAAAATTAATCGTATATTCACTCACTTTTTTACGCTTATCCTCGCCATAGCTTGTCTCCATTCTAATACAATTAGCCACACAAATTTTCTCACACAATCCACAACCAATACAACGCTCGCTCCCACTTTCTAAAAGTCTTTTTAACTCATGCACAGCTCTATATCTAGGGCTAATAGGTAATTTCTCCAAAGGATATTGCACGGTATGAATTTGCGCCTTACACAACTCTTTGAAAACTAACCATAACCCTACAAACATCTCTCCCCTAAAGGCTCGATTCCAAAACCGAATAAATCTTTGTCCATCACTTAGTGGCTTTTGTTTATCAACAATTTTTACATACTTACTCATAATCCACCTCCTAAAACTACAAAACCTGTTAGTAAAACATTTAAAAGTGCCAAAGGAAATAAAACCCGCCAACATAATCCTATAAGTTGATCAGGTCTAATATGGGGATAAGCAGCCCTAGCCCACATAAACAAAAAGATAAAAAACATTACTTTTAAAATAATGGCAATGCCTCCGGGGATAAACCATAGAGGATTAAACCCACCTAAAAATAAAAGAGAAACAATAAAAGAAAGTGCAATCATATTAGCATACTCACCAATAAAAAACATTCCCCAACGCATTCCAGAATATTCTGTTGCATATCCTGCAACAATCTCTGCTTCGTGTTCTAATAAATCAAAAGGTGTCCTATTTAACTCTGCATATCCTGCGATTAAAAATAATAAAAATGCTAAAGGTTGAGAAAATATTAACCAATTACTAATTCCACCGCTTTGATAATTATTAATATCAATCAAAGACAAAGAACCAACAAGCATAATAGGTGCTAAAAGCGATAATCCCGACACCACTTCAAAACTTAAAAGCTGTATAGTTGTCCTAGCAGCCCCTAAGAGGGAGTATTTACTATTAGCACTAATCCCTCCTAAAAGAGGACCATAAAGACCAGCAGCACCGACACCAAGCACAAAAAGAATCCCTACATTAATATCAGAAATAATAGGTTGTATAGTCATTCCAAAAGCTTCAAATTCAGGAAAAAATGGAATTGGAGCCATAGCGATAAAAGCCGTTGCAGCAGTAATTGCTGGTGCTATTCTAAAAATAATAGGATTAGCACCGCTAGGAACAATGTCTTCTTTAGTAAAGAGTTTAATTCCATCGGCTAAAATCTGTAAAACCCCAAAAGGACCAACCATTGTAGGACCTAAACGTCTTTGAAAAAAAGCTAATACTTTGCGTTCTACATAGGTAGTAAAGCCTCCTAAGGCAGAAAAAATTAACACAACTAATAAGATTTTAATCAAAGTCTCAATCACATAAACTAACATCAAATAACCTTTATAGAAGCTTTAAGATAACGGGAACTACCGATAAAATCATCAAATTCACAATCACCCAATGCCATAAAATCACCCTCCATACCCAAATCAATGATAACTTGTGTTTGCAAGGTTCTTTTATCATCTAAACTTATCTCCACTCTATCATTAGCACTTAACTGCAGTTTTTGTGCCAAAGAAGCAGAAATTTGCAAACCATTTTTAGAATCAATATATTTAGACTTTAGAGTTTGTTTAGAAAAATGTGCCATAGGGTTTCTAATATAGAGATTATATTCTCGCAATGGCTTTAACGCTATAGGCTGAATTTCGATATTTTCTTCTAAGGGATAATTAGTGTTTAATAAATATCCCCGTATTTCTGTGCCATCATTTGCAAAGCCATATTCTAAATCATCATATTCTACAGATTTAAATCCTTTTTCTAAAGGAAGCAATGGGGTATAATCAATAGTATTTTCACAATCTAAACACAATTCTTTTGCAATATCATTAAGCTCATAGCCATAATAAGGCGTTGCAGGAGATATAGGAATCACTCTTTTATCGATATTAACTAATGTGCCTTCTTGCTCGTTTAAATAAGGCATTATAAGCATATTATCACTACTAGTTCCAATCCTATAATCCCCTTTTGTATTATAGCCTATGCAATATCCCTCTTTTTCTTCATCTAGGTTACAAATAAGCGATATTCCTAAAGCATTAGTTGTAGGTGCAAGTAACAAAATCTTGACTCCCGAATATCTCTCAATCATTCCTAGGATTCTAGCGATGTTTTGAGCATTTGGGGCATTATAAATATCAAATCCAATCACCAAAATCGGATTTTTAGCAACATTTAAAGATTGTTTTAACGCCTCTAGGGATTCTAATAAATCCTTAGAGCAATAATCAATAAGCTGACTACTTGAAATTGTAATAGTTTCTTTAACTTTACTACTCTCCTCTTTTTCTATAAATTTCTCTTTTCCCTCTTCATCTAAAACTGCATTCCCACTCTCATCAAGTTCTAGAATTTTAACTTTTGTTTTAACTTCCCTTTCTATTTCCTTTTCTATGAATGTTTGATAATTTTCAATTTGCCTCTTTAAAGATTCCACCCTCTTATCCTCTGGAATACAAATACTTGCTAACAAAAGGGCAAAGGCTTCTTCAGAATCTGGTTTATAAATACCTTTAATAAGATTTGCAGGTTTGACAAAATTATTAGCAACACAATCTTCCATAGTATGAAAATAGGCTAAAGTCGCACCCTTATTTTGTTTCATAGCATTATTAATAAAATGCGTAACTACTGGCATATCATAACTCATAGCACCACCAAAACAAATCACTAATGTGCTATCCATAATATCTTTTTGGGTGGCTTCCCCTAAATTTCCAGATGTATAAGAAAAAACCTCAAGAAATTTCGAAAACCCCTTGACTTCATCACATAAAAGCCTATAACCCATTTTTTCTTTCAAATACTGCAAGATTAGAGCCTCTTCATTGCTAATATCCCCTCTAAAAGCAATCGTATGGGCTTCTTTAAAAGCTGCTATAGTAGCTCTAAAAGCATTTTCATTCTTTTGTATATTCTGATTATTTACATCAAAGGCTAATCTCCCAGCAGGACATAGGGTTGCAAAATTCCAATCACTAGTAACACGATAAACCTGTTTTTCTGCCCCTCCTATGCCTGCTTGCTTCACTTCATATTCAATAGGACAGCCATTAGCACAATGCACGCAACTACTTGGAATCTTATGCAACTCCCACGCATTAGAGCGGTATTGAAAATGCCCAATACTAAGTGCCCCAACAGGACAAACACTCGCACATTCTCCACAATCACCACAATCTCCTTCACCGCTAAGACCAATTAAAGATTTTTTAAACTTTATCCAAACCCCATAGGCATCTTTTGGCATAATATCTTTATACTCTTTAGAAGGCATATTGCCATCGTGCTTTAGGGCTTTAATATAAGACTTTCCAATCTTATCCTTACAAAGCGTTACACAACGCTCACAAACAATACATAAATTAGGGTCATAAACCGTCTTTCCCCAACTATCAAAAGATTTATATTCATCTTTTAAGGCATATTCTTGAGAATTGACACCAACATAATGCGTATAATTTTGTAATTCACATTCTCCGCTTTTATCACAAACACCACACTGCAAAGGATGATTCACATCATAAGCCTGCATAATTGCTTTACGCTCTTGTTCAATTTCTGGGGTATTTACAATAACTTCTAAGCCATCTTTTACTTTAGCATTACAAGCATAAACTCTCTTCCCATCAACTTCCACCATACACATTTTACAAGCCAAAGTAGGAGAACACGAAGTAAGGTAACAAATAGCGGGAATAAATACTCCATTTGCTCTTGCTGTATTTAAAATACTCTCTCCCTCATTACACTCAATCTCATAACCATCAATCTTGATTTTTACCTGATTCATTACGCCACCTTATTTATACTAATTTTCTTATAACAATAACTATTCTTTTCTTTTTTTGGCAACCATAAAATGCCTATCATTCCCTTTATGAATTGATTTTCAACAAAAGAAACTTTTAAATTTCTATTATCTAGTTGAATATTAATAACTTGATTATTTAAAACTTTCCCCACTCTAGCAAATTGCTTAGAAGCCTCAAGATAAGGAGATTTAATAGTATCTCTTGCTTGAATATAAACCACCATTCCATCAATTCCATAGACTTCATTAATACTACTAATAGGGGTTTTAGTCATACTTGTTTGCACTTTTATAGATTCTAAGAACACTATTTGAATATCTAAGTTTTGACTTATTAAAGCTAAAATTCTAGCAATATTTTCAGCCTTTTTGGAATTATAAAAATCCTCTCCTATAATTAAGGTCTTTTTAAGAGATTTTGCAAAGACCTCTTCAATGGCTTCTAATTCCTCTTCTGATAAATTAGATTCGGATGCAAGATAGCCAATATCAAGATTTTTTTTAAATTCCAAAACTTCATCATTAGCTTGGGTAATCAAATACATCGCCAAAAGAGCAATAACCGCTTCCTCACACTCTACCTCATAAAGAATCTGTTTAATAAAAGGATCTCTACAAAAATTCAAAGGATGCAATAAAAAAGTTTCTTTGTTTCGAAAATGTAAATTAGGTAATAAATTAAAAAACTCTTGAATAAAACCACCCAATAAAATAATACTTTCTTGCTGACTACCCTGCTGCTTTAAATATTCATCAACACAAGTAATCTTCCCACCATTCCCAAGATAAGTATCAAAAAAAATTGTTTTGCTCATTTTTAAGAAGCCTTTTTAACAACAATTGTCCAATCTACTTCATTAAAACGTAAAGAATTCATCAATATATAACCACACTCATCAACAATATCTGCACTCTTTTGAACATTATCAAAATCTATAACTTCAAACAAAAAAATTCCTACCTCCTCTTTTTGTAATTCATTATTTAAAATCTCTTTTAAACGTCCTGCAAAATCATTTTTTAAATGCCTTAAATCAAATCGCTTCATCTATCAATCTCTCCAAAAACAATATTTGTATTACCAATAATTGTAACCACATCTGCTAAATAATGCCCAGGCAATAAATCCTGTAAGATTCCGGTATGAAAAAAACTAGGCGTTCGTATTTTTAAACGATAAGGATAAGGCTCTCCTTGAGAGCAAATAAAAAATCCAAGCTCTCCCTTAGGAGATTCTGTTGGGACATAAATTTCTCCTACAGGAGGACGCATACCCTGCGTAACCAAAACAAAATGCTGCATTAAAGAATAATTTTGAGTCATAATCTGCTCTTTTGGGGCAGAAAAATAACGCGTATCTTCACACATCAAAAGAGTATCAGTTGTTTTTTTGTATTTTTCAATGAGTTGATAAAGGATTCTAACACTTTGACGCATCTCTTCAATATAGAGTAAATACCTACCATAACTATCATTGCTATCACTTATAGGAATATCAAACTCTAATTCATCATACATTTCATAGGGTTCTTCTTTTCTAATATCCCACTCAATACCACTTCCACGTAATAAAACACCCGATAATCCCCAACTTTTTGCCATCTCTTTACTAACAACACCAACATTTTCTAAACGCATTCTCCAAATTCTATTTTCTGTTAATATCCCTTCATACAAAGCAATTTGTTTGGGTAATTCATCCAAAAAATGTTTTAAAGATTCACACCAACCCTCTGGTAAATCCAAAGGCACTCCACCGATTCTTACACTAGAATGCGTTAATCTAGCACCGCAATAATCTTCAATTAAATCAATAGCAAATTCTCTCTCTCTAAAACAATAAAGAAAAATACTCATAGCTCCAACATCTAAAGCGTGAGTAGCCAACCAAAAGAGATGAGAGATAATACGATTAAGCTCTAATAGCATCGTGCGGATTACTTTTGCCCTTCTAGGGACTTCTACACCTAAAAGTCTTTCAACACTTAGAGCAAAGGCATAATTATTAGAGCTCGCAGCAATATAATCCATCCTATCTGTGGTAGGCAAAAACTCATTATAAATCATATTTTCAGCCATTTTTTCCATACCTCGATGCAAATAGCCAATCTCTGGAGTTGCCTTAACAACTCTCTCACCCTCTAATTCTAAAATTAAACGTAACTGACCATGTGCACTTGGATGTTGAGGACCAAAATTCACTACCATTACATTATCGCTAATCCTATCAAAAGCTATATTTTCATAAAAAGGAACTAGTCTATTTGGAGTTTGCATATTATTTCCTCTTTTGTAATTGTTTAATTTTTTCTGGTTTTACCTTAGAAACAAAAAGCACTCCTTCCTCTTCTTGATAAGTAATAGGATGCGCTCTCTCTTCACCTTCTTTAATACTCTCTCCATAATCAACTTCATAACCAAGTCTTGAAAATCTTGTTGTATCATATCTATCTACTCTTGCAGAATCCCTTTGTTCTTTACCAATAACATCACGATATTCCTTACCAAAGATGGTATCAACCTCATACCATTGTGCATACTCATCACCTTTCAAAGGATAGCTTTTCAAAAGTGGATACCCAACCCAATCATCAGGCATTAAAATACGTTTAGGATAAGGATGATTTAAAGGCAAGATTCCAAACATATCATACATTTCCCTTTCGCTCCAATTTGCACTACTAAAAAGAGAGCTAACAGATTCTATTTTAGAATCCTTTTTTAAAAAAGTTTTTACCCTCAAACGTCTCTTTTTCTGCATAGAAAGTAATTGATAAAAAATTTCAAAACCACCCTTTTGCGCAAGATAGTCTATCGCACTCATCTCACTTAAAATATCATAATCTAAAGCCTTCAATGATTCTAAAAGAGAGAATATATTATCTTTATCCACCCAAATTACTAATATTCCTCTTTCTTCATAGGTTTCTAACAAAGGACATTGTGCTTTTAAAGATTCTACATCTTTTAGATAAATAAAATCTGTTACCTCTAATTTGGGTATTTGAGGTGATACATAGAATCTATCCTTATAATAAACTTTCTTTTGTGCATTGGTTTTTGGTTTATATTCTCTCATTTTTCACCTTTACAAAAGACGTTTAGGAGCTAATTTGCGACCTGCTTTTTGTTTTCTGATTTTTTGTTGTAAAACCATCAAAGCATATTGTAAGGTTTCTGGACGCGGGGAACAGCCCGGAAGATAAATATCTACAGGAATAATTCTATCAACCCCTTGAACCGTGGCATAAGTATTAAACATTCCCCCCGTATTTGCACAGCTTCCCATAGAAATAACCCATTTAGGTTCTGGCATTTGATCATAAAGTCTTCTTACAAATTGTGCATGTTTTTTAGTCACCGTTCCTGCAACAATCATTACATCACTTTGTCTAGGTGAAGCCCTAAAAATTGTCCCAAATCTATCAAAATCATAACGACTAGCACCTGTTGCCATCATCTCAATAGCACAACAGGCTAATCCATAAGTCATAGCCCAAAGTGAGTTACTTCTGCCCCAATTTACTAGTTTATCAACACTGGTTAAAGCAACAGGTAATCCTGCACTTTTAAAATAATTTACTTCATGCTCTGCCATTGTAAAGCTCCTTTTCTCCAAGCATACACAAAACCTATTACTAATAAAAACACAAATAAAAGCATTTCAATAAAGCCAAAAACTCCTAAAACCTTGAAATCCACTGCCCAAGGAAACATAAAAATAATTTCCACATCAAATAAAATAAATAATAAAGCCATCAAATAAAATTGTGAAGAAATTCTATTAGGTTGCTTTGTTGGTGCCAAACCGCACTCATAAGGAGCTAATTTTAGTTTTTGAGCATTTTTATTTGCAAGAGATTGACCAATAAATCTTGATAAAAAAGTAGTAGCTAAAAATGCCACAAAAGTAAAAATAAAAATCACAAAAACACCAAAATAAGGATGAGCCAAATCAAGATGAGACATAAATTCTCCTCAATGCTTAAAAATTTTATATTAAATATTATCGAAGTTTTCCTAAAAATCAAAAGAGAAAAAATATTTTTAAAAAAATTTTTGACAAAAGTTACATCTAGCTATACCAAATAAAGATGAAATCATCCTTTAGTTTTGTAATTTTGTAATTTAATAATTTATTTTCGCTTTAAAATAGCCTCCAAAGAGCTTTCAACATCCCCAGCATAAGTAATATCTTGAGCTTGTAATGTATCATCTTGTAAAATTTGGGGGATACTATTAGCTTTTTGTATATCATCCCGCATAGATTCCAATTCAGAGCTATGATAAGAATAAATCATTTGGGCTGACATTACCCCTTTAATTTCTTCTATCCTTTTAAGTGTTTTTATCTCATTGTCAATATTTTCAGATTCAATAGTAATAATAATTTTACCGCTCTGCTCTTTATAATGGCATTCAACATTAGTTATTTGCCCCATCTCTCTCCACAATCTATCTATATCCTCAGGCTGACACATAACGACAACACTAGATACATTAAAATCTTCCATACTCTCTCCTTAAGGTAATTTCCAAAACAAAATTCTCTGTGCATCTTCAGAACTTACAAGAATTGTATCATTAATAAAAAGAATGCTATTTAACAAATTTGTATGCCCCTTTAAATAAGCCACTTCTTCTTTACTCTTAATATCAAAAACAATAATATCGCTATTCTCATTTTTAGTATAAGCACCCCTAGAAGCATTCTCATTAAGACCTACACTATACACCAAAAATTCAGATTCCTTAATATAAAATTGTCTCTTTTGTTGGGAATCTAAGAAATAAACTCCAACTTTCCTATCTTGCCCAGCTGTAATAATAATATTATTACCCATAGAATCTTTTTTCATCTTTACTTCATAAACATTGTCTTTATTAACTTCTTCAAAAGTTTGCAAAATCTCTCCATCTTGGGTTTTACCATAATATAAAATCCCCGATTCTGAAGTGCTTAAGAAATATTTTCTATCTTCACTTAAAACAAAGTCTGAAAATCTCGCTTCAGAGAGTTGTTTGCGGTATAAGATTTTAGAATGCTTTAAATCATATAACAATATCTCATTACTTACTAAGCCCAAAAATATCTGTTCCTCATTGATAAAAAGGGCTTTTTTAATGTTTAAAAAATTCTCCGCACCAAAAATTAATACTAGCTCCCCATCAAGAATAAAAAGATTTTTCGTTCCTTCACTACCTTCACTATTAATTAAATATTTTCCTTTATAAAGATCGACAGAAAAAACTTTAGGGGCATAAAAATCATCAAGAAAACCACGAATATCTGGAAGTTTAACAATACTATGTTCTTGAATATTTTTTAAAGATTCATCAAAAGTTATTTCTAAAACTTCACCAAAATCTGTGGCAACAAATAATCGTCCCTCTATCAACTCCATAGAAATAATATTATGGTTTATATTGAGTTCATAACTAGGGGTTATTATCTTAGCAAAAAGAAAAATAGGTATAAATAGAAACAAAACTCTATACATTCTCTCTCTCCCTAATTCCTATAGCATTAGTAGGACAACTTTTAATACACATTCCACAACCTATACATTCTCGATTAATTTTAGGATAAAAAAGCCCAATAAATTCAATAGCATTAGAGATTCCCAATACACTTTGACAAATATCCTTACAAGTATAACACATTGTTTTTTGATGGGCTATACATAAATTTTCCTCAATGACAATAGCGACATTCCAATTTGCCCTATTCTCCCAACCCTCCTCTCCAACCTCCAATACTCCATTAGGACAAACAATGGCACATTCTCCACACAATTTACAGCCATCAACCCTAAAATCTACATAAACAGATTTGCCATTGCTTTTGATAATTCCTTCTTTACAAACTCTGCTACAAGCATCTACACAATCTTTTTGACATTCTTGACAAAATTTATAAAAAAGGGAGCGGTTAAAGTTATAAGGAGGTAGAACAAAAAGATTCTCATCTTTTTGTTTCCCATAATTTAATAAAGAATGAAAAAACTCCCTCCTATTAAGCATTTATTTTAACCCCTCATTTAAAACATCAAGGAGATTAGAACGCACATTTCCATTATCTTGACGAAAATCTGCTTTAAAATTATTCCCAACAAGTGCTGGAGCATTGACTTGTGTTGTATGACAAATCACGCAATTAAAACGGGAATCATCCATCTGTCCTTGTAAATCAACATTATCCCTAAAATTATAAAAATGTGATTTAGGCATAGAAACAGCACCTACTGCTTCAGCAATATCAGGTAAATGGCAAGAAGTGCAAGCATTATTATCCTTTGTAATAGGCAACATACCCTCTGTGCTATGTGGAATCATTGGCGGAGCATTTTCAAAAGCTCTCTCAATAAGCATTGATTCTCCTGCTACCTTGCCACTATAATCATAAGCCTCTATGGTTGCATTTTCATTAAATAAAGTAGTTTTTCTTAAACCTAATTCATCCTCTGAATAACTCTTTAAACCTTGACAGCCTAAAAAAATAATTCCTAATACCGCAATACTCATCATTGCTACTTTTTTAAAATTCATTGTTTTTCCTTTTTTGCAAAACTCAAAAGATTAAATGTAAGGGCATTATCCCCACAAACCTCAATACATCTTCCACAACGTGTACATTCACCACTTATTACATTTCCACTATTTTTACCAATAAGCCCTAAAACCTGTTTTTCTGGGCAGATATGTTTGCATTCCATACAATGTGTGCAAGATTCCAAGTCATATTTAACCCTCAACAACGCAAATCTACCAATGAATGAATAAAAAGCCCCAAGCGGACATAAATGCCCACAAAAAGCATTTTTAGTTACAAACAAATCTAGCAAAAAAACTATTAGCAAAGAAAAGCCACCTAATCCCATCCCAAAGACCAAACCTCTATGCAACATAGAAATAGGACTAATAGCTTCAAAAGCAGCTAATCCAAAAATACTTGAAAGGATTAAAGAGAGGGCTAATACGATATAGCGGATTTGTCTTTTTAAAAATACAAAACTTCCTAAATTCCCAACTTTTAAGATTCTACGCAAATAATTGGCTAAATCTGTAATTAAATTTATCGGGCAGACATAAGAGCAATAAGCTCTCCCAACTAGCAATCCATAGAATAATGTAACAATTAAAGCCCCTATTAACGCATTACTCCCTACAATAGCCCCACTAAAAAAGAGTTGTAAGATAGCAAAAGGATCACTTAAGGGAATCACACCAAAAACTAAAGAACCACTAAGATTGCCTTGTAATATTTTCCAACCTGCATAATTACCTAAAAAATACAAAAGAAGCAATCCTACTTGAACCAATCGTCTTAAGATTAAAAACTGGTATTGCCTCATCTTAAATCTCTCCACCATTTAAATAATCTTGCACTTTTGAAGGATTAAGAATTTCTGGTAAATTACGCGTTTTTGCCTTTTTCAAGCGATTTTCATCTTGGGTTTCCCAACCTTTAATATAATTTGTCCCAACACTGCCTGATGCAATTTCTCGGGGCAAAACAATAATAGAAGCCTTATCAGTTACACAAGCCTTTTCGCATTTACCACAACCCGTGCAAACTTCACTTTCCACAACAGGTAAAAGATAAGAATGCTTACCCGTTCTATCGTTGCGTTTTACTTCTAGCTTAATTGCCTCACCAATTAAAGGACAAGCACGATAACAGGCATCACATTGAATTCCCCAATAGGCAATGCAATGTTCTTTATCAACAATAGCCACGCCCATTTTTGCATCCCTAATCTCCCATAAACCATTTTCATCTTGAACCAACTTAGGCTCTAAAGCCTTTGTAGGACAAATAGGCACACAGGGAATATCAGGACACATCTCACAAGGAATATCTCTTGGTTTAAAATAAGGCGTCCCAATAGGCATTCCATCTCCTGCACTAGCAAGCTTTAAAGTATCAAAAGGACAAGCCTCTACACATAAGCCACACTTAATGCAATGCTTTAAAAACTCTTTTTCCTCTAAAGCGCCTGGTGGTCTTAGTATTAAGGGGTTAGCTTTGCTTTCTTTTAAAAAAGCACTCCAAACTAATCCACCAATAGAAGCTAATGCAACAGCTTGAGCACTATTTAATAGAAATTTTCTTCGTGGATTATTTGCACTCATATTGTTTATGCCTTGTAAATTTTAACCGCACATTTTTTAAAATCTGTTTGTTTAGAGATTGGACAAGTCGCATCAAGACAGACTTTATTAATATAAACCTTCTCATCAAACCACGGCACATAAACTAAGCCCATAGGGGGTCTATTTCTACCACGCATATCAACCCTAGCTTTTACCTTCCCGCGTCTTGATTCAACCCAGATAAGATCATTTTGTTGTATGCTTAGCTTCTCTCCATCTTTTGGATGCATATAACATAACGCCTCTGGCACTGCACGATAAAGCTCTGGAACCCTCATTGTCATAGTCCCACTATGCCAATGCTCTAAAACCCTGCCTGTGCTTAACCAAAAAGGATATTCTTCACTTGGCATTTCTGGTGGGTCCATATAAGGGCGAAAGAATATTTTTGCTTTATTTTTAAGTGAATAGGTTTCTTGTGTTTTTGGACTTAGCAAGTCTCCTCTAGGAAGGGATTTTTGCAATTCACCATAAAAGGCAAAATCACCATTATTTTGTTTTCTGGCATAATAATCATATTTAGCGTTAAACCTCCATTGAGTTTCTTTTCCATCAACAACTGGCCACCTTAAGCCTCTTACACGATGATAAGTATCAAAATCTGCTAAATCGTGACCATGCCCTACACCAAATTTGCGGTATTCTTCCCAAAGGTATTTTTGGATAAAGAATCCATAACCTTCAAAAACTTTCCCATCACTTCCAATAACATTTCGCTTATCACCAAATACTTCGGAATTTAGAGTGTTTTCTAATGTTTTATCAGAGATGGAATAGCTTTTTGCCTCTTTATTAGCAAATAGCACTTCAAAGAGTGTTGTATCCTCATTATATCCCATAGCTTTGGCTGCCTCTAACACATTAGGGAGTGTTAATTTATCATTGATTCTTTGCTCACCCCATACTTCTTTTAGCGTAAAATATTTAGAAAATTCCATCATTTGCCAAATATCACTCATAGCATCACCTTGGGGTAATACTTGCTGTTTCCAATGTTGTGTTCTTCTCTCAGCATTTCCATAAGCACCCCATTTCTCATAAATCATCGCAACGGGCAAAATCAAATCTGCCACCTTTGCACTAATACCCGGATAAGCATCAGAGACTACGATAAAATTATCCATTTCTCTAGCAGCTTTTATCCAATGGTTTGCATTAGCGGTATTTTGCCAAGGATTATTGACTTGAACCCACGCCCATTTAATCTTTCCATCCTCTAAATCACGCATAATTTGCATAAAATGCGCTCCAATAGCTGGATTAATGGTTCCTGAAGGTAATTTCCAAATTTTCTCTGTAATATCTCTATGTTTTTTATTTCCCACTATCATATCAGCAGGTAATCTATGGGCGAATGTCCCTACTTCTCTTGCTGTCCCACAGGCACTTGGTTGCCCCGTCAATGAAAAAGCACCGCTCCCAGGTTTTGCTTGTTTGCCTAAAAGCATATGCACCATATAAGCTTGTTCATTAACCCAAGTTCCTCTTGTATGCTGATTCATACCCATAGTCCAAAAACTTACGATTTTTCTATCTTGTTGCGTATAATAATTTGCAAGTTGTTTCAACTTTGCTTTAAAATCCTCCAAACTCTCAGCAGAATCCCCCTTAGCAAGTTGTGCGACAAAATCTAATGTATAAGGTGCTAATGCCTTTTTAAAATCCTCAAAAGAGATTTCCCAATGATTCCCAGCTTGAGCATTATGTTTATTTTCCATAACATCGCCAGATTTCATTCCTAGATATTGCAGGGTTACCCCCTCTCTATCACTAAGGACTTTTGATTTTTCTTTAGCTGCAATATCAAGCTCTTTGGGATCATAATCAGAATGCTTAATATCTGTTCGCATACCATAGCCAATATCCGCAAAACCTGTTGTAAAAATACAATTTTTCTTAACAAATCCCCAATCAATGCTTTTAGGATTATTATAAACAATTTCTCTTGCGATATAATTCCAAATTGCCAAATCTGTATGCGGGGCAAACACAATTTCAATATCTGCTAAATCCGAAGTTCTATTAGAATAAGGCGTAAGATTCACAATCTTTACTTTATCAGCATTAGATAGCTTCCTATCTGTAACTCTAGCCCACAAAATTGGATGCATTTCCGCCATATTAGCTCCCCAAGTTACGATAGTATCAGTTAATTCAATATCATCATAACAGCCCGCTGGTTCATCAATACCAAAAGTTTCTATAAACCCAACAACCGCACTAGCCATACAATGTCTAGCATTAGGATCAATATTATTACTTCTAAATCCACCTTTAACAAGCTTAACTGCCGCATAACCCTCTTGAACTGTATATTGCCCAGAGCCAAATACGCCAATACCTGTAGGTCCAAGCTCCTTATAAGTTTCTTTAAATTTTTGCGCCATTACATCAAAGGCTTTCTCCCAGCTTACAGGCTTAAACTTTCCTTTCTTGTCAAACTCACCTTTAGAATTTACACGCAATAAAGGTTGGGTTAGCCTATCTTGTCCATACATAATTTTTGCATTAAAATAACCCTTAATACAATTTAAACCTCTATTTACAGGAGCCGCTGGATCTCCTTTAACAGCAACAATTTGTTCATCTTTAGTTGCCACCATAATCCCACAACCCGTTCCACAAAATCTACAAACTGCTTTATCCCACTTCCAATTACTTTCAATTTCTTTAGCCGCTGCTAAACTTGAAGTAGGCACAGCAATACCAACTGCACTAGCAGCACTAGCAGCTGCAGCAGTTTTTAAAAATGCTCTTCTATTCATAACTATAAGCCTCCCTATAAAGTCTTAAATTCAACATCATTTTTGATGTTATAGAAAATTATAACACTTTAAGAATTCTTAAAATTTGATTTAAGTCAATATATACATTTTGGTATTACGGTTTTTTAGGAATTTATCGAAGTTAAGAAGTTTGAAAAGTTTTTCATAATTATGCGGTCAAAATAAGGTTTTACTTATTTAACCATTAAACGTCTTAAAGCATCCTCTACTTGAATAGGGTCGGATTTAGAAATAAATTCATCAGCATTTAAAGAACGTGCCATATCTTCATTACTACTACCACTCATAGAAGAATTTACGACAATAGGTATATGAGAAGTTCTAGAATCCCCTTTCATTTGCTTCATAACTTCAAAACCACTTGCCTCTGGCATTTCTAAATCCGTAATAACAATGCCTATATTAGAAATATCTGCTCCACCAAAGATATAATCTAGCAATTTTTGCCCATTTGAAAAAGTTTTATAATTAACACCTAATTTATTCAAAATATTTTCCATAGTTTTAACAACAGCTAAAGAATCATCGGCTAAAAGAACTTCTTTATCACTAACAATTTGCTTAACTCTGTTAATTTGATCGTTTTTTTCATCTTCAACCCAAGGAAACACATCCACAAGCATTCTCTCAATATCTACTACTTGAACCAAGCTCCCATCAAAATATCTTGTACGACTAACTAATTTAGTATTTAAGCCTGTATCTGAACTTTGTTCAATTTCTGTCCATTTTTTATTAAGAATCCTATCAGCCTCATAGATACGAACACCCACTGTCCATCTAGAAAACTCGCAAATCATAACCACTTCATCCTCACCCTCTTCCCTCTTAACACCATAATTTTCAAGATTCTTAAATTCGTTATTAGCATCATAATAAAACCATTTCTTTAAATCTATTAAAGGAATAGTAAGTTCTCTAATAGTGATTAATCCCTCCACTAAAGAATTTCCTTCGTGAGATATTACCGTAACATCCCCACGATACTTAACAACCTCCCGTATCTTAAAAACATTAACCGCATATAGATCCTTATCTTTTTCAAGCCTAAAGCACAAAAGCTGTAACTCATTATTTCTATGTAAATTCGTGGTTTGATCAACGCTAGATAAATTAGACATAATCATTTCCTCTTTTTGAGAATTTCTCTGCATTATAACATACTTTATACTAGATATACTTTAGATATTTTTATACATCCCCAAAAGCTTTTGATTTTTCAAATACTTCCTCCATACTCCCACTATTAGTAATTTCGCCATTTTGAAAAAAATAAACTTTATTAGCCAAAGCAATCGTTGAAGGACGATGCGCAATAATAATAACAATCCTATTTTTGATAATCTTTGCCAAAGTTTCTTTTAATTCTTCTTCTATTTTACTATCTAAAGCACTGGTTGCTTCATCCAAAATTAAAATTTCAGGATTCTTATACAATGCTCTTGCAATGGCTATCCTTTGTCTTTGGCCACCGCTTAAATTAGTCCCAAATTCATCTAAAATACTATAAATTCCTTGAGGGAGAGATTGGACATAATCCCAAATCTTAGCTTGTTTTAAAGCATTTTTTACTTTATCCTCATCAACTTCTACATTATAAGCAATATTTTTTGCAATACTATCATTAAAAATAAAAATCCTTTGGGTAACAATAGCAATTTTACTCCGCAAAGATTCTTGTGTATAACTTCTTATATCTTTTCCATTAATAACAATCCTCCCTTTACTTGTATCATAAAGACGCAAAAGCAAATTCACTAAAGAGCTTTTCCCTCCTCCACTACTTCCAACTAAAGCAATACACTCTCCCTCGTTAATGCATAAATTAATATTCTTTAAAGCCTGTTTTTCTTGATAAAACAAATCTACCCTTTCAAAAACTATGCTCTTTATCCCCTTTTGTAAAACTTCAACGCCATCTTGTATTTTTTCTTTCCTATCTAAGATTTCAAAAATCCTATCTCCAGCCACGAAAGCTATCTGTATCTTCCCATAAAGGTGGCTAACTTTTTTTAAAGGAGTATAAAGCATAAATAAGGCTGTTACAAAAGAAAAAAATGCTCCTGTGGTAATCTCTCCATCAATAACTTTATGCCCACCAATAAAAATCACGCCCGCAACAGCAATAGCCCCTAAAGTCTCCATTAAAGGCGATGTTAATTCAGAAATACGCACTGTTTTCATAGAGAGCCTAAAAAGCTCTTTATTTTGGTGAGAGAATTCATCAAGCTCTATTTTATTCCCATTATTAGCCTTAATAATCTCTATATTATTGAAAATTTCGATAAGTTTTGCGGATAAATCCGCATTTTTCTCTTGCATTTTTTTAGAAGTTTTACGCATTTTTCTAGCGATTAAAACAATAGGATAAAGGGCTAAAGGCATAATAAACAACCCAAAAAATGCTAACTCGGGGCTTTGATAAATCACAACAGCAACAAGCCCTATGATCGTTAATCCCTCTCTAATTCCCTCAATAAAATAATTTGAAACTGCACCTTGAATCGCTCCAATATCACTTGTAACCCGCGAAAAAAGTTCGCCATTACGATAACGATTAAAAAACTCCATTTCAAAAGTTAGCATTTTTTGTAACAAAATATCTTTCAAACGTCTTGTAATATCTTGCCCAACAAAATTCATAAAATAAGTTTGGATATAAGCACCCAATCCTTTAGTAAAATAAGCTAAAACAACCAAAAAGGGAAGTATTACAAGCATTGCTTGATCTCTTTTAATGAAAATATCATCAAGCACAGGTTTCACAAGATAAGCACTAGCACTACTAGCAAGGGCAACCATAATAGTCCCCAATATAGAATAAATAAAATATAATTTATACTGCTTAATATAAGGATAAAAACGTTTAAAAAATAATTTCATTATTTTGTATGCTTTGATTATGTTTTAGAGGTGTTTTATCAGTGTAAAAATATTTCTCGCCATTAATAACACTACTCCTTACTCCTTCAGGGATATTAAAATTACGTTGCAATCCTGGATCAATTTCTAAAATCCTATTAAAAAAATAAGAAAATACAGGGGCTGCAGCAACTCCCCCTGTCTCACTATCCCCCATAGAGGTATTATCATCTTTCCCATACCATATAATTGTCTCTATGCTAGGTGAAAATCCAGAAAACCACGCATCAATATTATCATTAGTCGTTCCTGTCTTTCCAGCTATTTCAATCCCTGCAACTTTAGCACGTCTTCCTGTTCCATTTTCGATACTATTGCGTAAAATATCCATCACCAAAAAACTCTGTCTTGCATCTGCTAACTCTGTCTCTATCGCCTCACTAAAAAATATTGTATTCCCCCTAACATCTACAATCCTATCAACTAATCTTGGTTCAACTACTACACCATAATTAGAAAAAACCATAAAATTTTTCGCCATTTCTATTGGGGATGTGCCAAAACTTCCTAAAGAAATCGTTAAATCTTTTGGAATATTTTTAAAACCATATTTCATTAACTCATTATAAATCCTATCAAATCCCACCTCTTCTACTAAATTAATAGTCGCTAAATTAAGGGATTTTGACAAAGCTTCTTTGAGCGTTACAAAACCTCTTAAAGTGCTTCCATAATTCTTAGGTTGCCATCTTTTTTTCTCATTATTAACCCTATAATCATAAGTCCTAGCAATATCAGGTATTTCATAATTTTGAGAAAGTCCAGAATCCATTGCACTTAAATACAAAAAAGGCTTAACACTACTTCCAATTTGTCTAGAACTTTGTGTTGCACGATTAAAATTACTTTTCTTATAATCCACACCACCTACTAATGCAAGGATTTTCCCACTTTGACTTTCTAAAACAACAAAGGCTCCATTTAGCTTATCTTCCAAACTTTTATTATCTTTATGTCGTGACAATATCTGTTCATAGCCAAAATAAAGGGATTCTTGAGCAATCTCTTGATAATCAAGATCAATATTTAAATAAATCTTATAACCACCACTTTTTAAATTTGTTATCTCCTTAAGTTGTCTTTGCACTTCATCTACCACATAAGGAGCAACATTCTTTGTTAAAGTATCATCATAAACCTGTGGAGCTTGGGCTAAAGATTCTTCTAATTCCTCTTGGGAAATCCAACCTAATTCATTCATCCTTTGCAAAACATTATTAGCCCTTGCTAAAGAAAAATCATAATTTTTGGTTGGGTCATAAAAACTTGGTGCTCTTGGGAGGGAGACAAGCATAGCAATTTCTTTTAAAGTAAGCTCATCCATATCTTTTCTAAAATATCCTTTTGAAGCTGTTTTGATACCATAAAATCCGTGTCCAAAATAAGTATGATTTAAATAACGTTCCAAAATCTCTTCTTTGCTTAAAAGAGTCTCTAAACGTAGAGCCAAAAGAATTTCTTTAAGCTTTCTTTCAATGGTTTTATCTCGGGTTAAAACAATATTTTTAATAAGTTGCTGTGTAATAGTGCTTCCACCCTCTGCATAACGAGCACTTTTGATATTCTTAAGCATAGCACGCATGATAGCATCTAAATTAACTCCAATATGTTCAAAAAACAAAGTATCCTCAATGGTTAATAAGGCTTCAATGATTCTAGGGGGTATTTCTTCAAAGTTTGCATAAAAACGAAATTCTTTATCAAATAGATTAGCTATTAAACGTTCTTTTCTATCAAAAATTTGTGTAGCTATAGGAGGATTATAATGCAAGATTTTATCTGTATCATCTCTAATTTCTGAATAAATACGACCAACAACAATGATAATAATAAGAACTCCAACAATCCCAACAACGCCTAAAAGTCGTAAAAAAATTCTCATTAAAAAACCTAAAAATCCTAATTAAGATATAAAACGCTTTAAAATTCTATCATACAAAATTTTAAAAAAATATTGCCTATTGATTCTTTAAAATTTGCAACTAAATAACACTCTAAGATTCTTAAATAAATTTCACTAAACTATAATATGCCATAATCTAATATTTATAGTAATACTTTTATAGTAATACTTTTTACAAGAATCATCATTTAAAGGAATAACTAAAGTAGTCCCTAAAGCATATTCTAAATTATCTAATTTACTCTCTCCCCCTCCATAATACCCTATATTAGAATATCTCCCTTTAGGATTAGCAACATTAGGATTAATAGTCCAATCTACTCCTGCATACACTAAAGTCTTAAAATGTTTATTCCAATCACTATAAAAAGAAAGAGAGGTTTTAGTTTTAAATAAATTCATCTTATGGGTATAAGTTCTTCTTTTAATGGTATTACTTGCCCCTCTTTTTTGTTATAATGCCTACCTTAATTTTAAGATTAAGGAATCTCTAATGAATAAACTAATGCTTAATCTCTCTATTAACTTTCATTTTAAAGGATTCTT
>NZ_JRPC02000020.1 GCF_000765745.2 Helicobacter apodemus | reverse complement strand
TGGCATTTCCTGTGCTAAGCAAAGAAAAGCTTGTAATACTCCTTAAACCAATTTGTTTTTTAAAGAGATTATCAATATTGAGTTCATCACTAGCTAAAACACAATTTGTTAAAAACAAAAACAATAGAGTAAGCAAAAGTTTTTTCATTCCAATCCTTATTAAAGATATTGACTAGAATTTTAAAGAATAAATCATTACAAAGTAAAGTAAAACTTGATTTTAAAATAAAAATATACTATAGTGAAAACTCAAAATTTTCAAAAAAGAAGAAATTATGTTTAAAAGGGTTTTGAGTATCTTAGTTTTAGGTTCTTTACCTTTAAGCTTAGCATTAGCACAAGAAGATGTTTTAGCGTTAGTGAGTAAAGGCAAAGTTACTAGTGAGAGTGCAGGCGTTACTAAATTAAACACTGAAGAGAAAAAACAGGTGAAGGGGGGGATTCGCTATAGTCCATATAGGGGTAATACATTAATTGATAATTATGGTAATTTGATAATGAAGTATGGCTATTATGAGTTTATTCTATCTGATTATGAACAAAGTCGAGGTATGGCTATTTTGAAAAATGGAGAAAGCACTTATCAAAGGGTTCAAAACTATTCAGACTTTAAATGGCTAACTGTTGTTGATCCAAGATATGAAAGAGCGATGATGTTTGTGCGAATTGATTATAAAGCAAGACAAATTATGACTGAAATTGTGGCTTATGATACACGATATAATACCCAAAGAAGGATTTATCAAGGACATCCCATCATTGAGAAGTTAAATGAAAGATTTCGTGAAGAATTAATCTTAAGAACAGCCTATGGTTTATAGATAATAGGGTAATTATGTTAAGCCAAACTTCTAATATTGCTTGGGCTATTTTAAGAGGTAATCAACCTACACAAGAGCAAAATAAAGCGGTTAAATTCCCTATAGAACCAGCACAAATAATGATAAAAGATTTATTGCATATACCTTTTCAAGGAATTTCAATAGTTGGAAATAAACTAGTAATAAAAACTTTATCAGGAGAAGCAGGAGATATTCCAATTTGGCCAAAGGTTGATTTAAATCCTATGCCAATAGATAAAAAATATCGTTCTTTAATAGACGCTGGCAGGATTAACTATGGTGTTATAGAGGAACATTCCCAAAGATTTACTAATGTAAGTGAAGAAAGATACCAAAGTGCTAAAGCTTATATTTATCAACAAATGGAAGAAATTGCTCTTGCTGTTTATGAAGAAGAGGGAAAATCAGAATTCTTTGATACATTGATTGCAGAAGGAGCGTTTAGGAGTTTTTTAGATTGGGCAGAAGATAGTAAAGAAAATAGACTAGAATCGAGTGCTAGAGAATTTGCTTCATCATTAAAGACAAAAGATAAAGAAAGGATTGTAAAAGCACAAGAGGATTTAGAGTATGAGTTAAGCATAGTGCAAATTGCCAGTGGCGGAATAACTACTATGTGGTGGTTCTTTGCACTTGCAGATAGCAAAATACCTACAGAAAATCTCCAAAAGATTAAAGATTCTTTAGGGATAATGAAAAGTTATATTCAGGATAATTACGATATTTCAAATATTAAAACTAAAAATGGTCTTATTATTGAAAGTAGTGTAGAAAAAGGAATAAGAACTTTAAGTGTTACACTCCCATTTGATAAAGTAGAGAATTTAATCTTAAGCTATAAAGAAAAGAATCACCAAACCCTTTTAGAAATGTTTAAGTATAAAGAAAAACTCTCTAAAGATTCTTCTATAAATTCTAGGGATTCTTTAATGCAAACTTTATTAAAAGAGGGCAAAGAAGAAAGAGAAAAGAGTATTGATAAAGATAGACAAACCCCTATGAATATTTAAGGAATATCTTTTGCTTTGATACCTTGTAATGAATGGAAGTATAAAGTATCAAAGCATATTGATAGATTTAATCTTGAAAAAGGAGAATATAACTATGATAGGTTCTTTAAACTCTAGCTTTTCTTTTAATAGTTATTCTTTAAACATTAGCAATAAACTTCGTATCAATAATACTAATGCAGATAATGCAGACAATACTAATATACAAAAAAATAACCAAAGCATAGAATCTAAAAAATCCTCCTTAGATTCTAAAGAAGTTTTAGGTTATAAAGTCGATAAAGAAGGGTATTTTACCAAAGAATTTAATAAAGCAGCAGGAATACCAGAGGATTATAAAATTCACTCCTCCACAATGCAAAACTTAGTAGCAAAAGAGACAGATGGTAGAAAGGTTTTTCGAGAATATAAAAGCATAGATATAGCCCAAACTTTGGGTAATGCCTATAAGATAGTTTCTCAACTTTTAGAAAAAAGTCCTAAATTGGCTCTAAAAGAGAGTTTTAGTGGGGAGGATTTAGCAGAGCATTTTCCACAAAACTACAAGATAGATAAACAAAGTGGAAAGGTTAAAGAAGTATATTCTTATAAAGAAGTTAAAAACATCTTAGCTAATGATGGCTTTAAAGGTGTTTCTAGTAATGAAAGCATTGCCCCTAGCTTTTTTACTAAAGATGATAGTGTTATTTCAAAGCCTTTTGATATTAATGTTTTCAATAATGGAAGTTTTGATGTTATGCTTCAAAAATACACCGATAAAGACGGAAATATTACTAAAGGTGGGCTTTTAGTAGGGTTTTTAAGTAGCAATATGCATACTGGCACAACGCCTACTCCTTTAATTGCTGGAGAAGTAACTATTTGGGGGAAAATGCAGGGACTTGACCCCTCTATGAGTAAAAGTGCGGTAGAGGATATAAATAAAGAATTAGATTCATTATTGGATTTTGATCACTTTGGAGAATTTTTAGAAGCTGTTAATGGCACAAATATAAAGGAGTTTAAACAAAAGATGTTTAAGCTTAAGATTAATTCCCAAGTAACAGGGGAAAATAACAAAAGCATTTTTGAACTAATGGATACTATAGAGGAAAAAGTTAAATATCTACAATATCTACTTAATAGCAAAAATTTAAAGGCAAAAAATCTAAAATCTCAAAACTTAAAACTAAAACAATCTCTTAATGTCGAAGCGTAGAATAGCTGATGAGCTTTCGTGTTTCCGCAATTAAATTCCATTATCCAAAAAAATTAAAGCCCCCCCCCATAATGAAAAAACTTGATATAAATGTTTAAATTTATCACTATCTTTCACGCTTAAATATAATTCTCAATTTGTGATTAAAGCATACCTTAAAACTTATCAAGATTGTAAAATAGCCTTATTAGAGCGGCAAAGTATCCCTTATAGATTAAGCAGTATCTTGAAAATTCTCTTAGAGAATGGTATAAATTTGAAATTTTAGAACTCCTTAAGAGAGATTAAATCTGTTTATAGACAAATAAAGGATAAAATTTTATGAAAAATCTATTCCCCTTTTTAGCTTTAATAGTTTTTTTGATAATGCATCTTGGCATTTATTTTTTGTTATTTAAAAGAATGATAAAGACAAGATTCCCACTTTTGCTTTTAAAATATTTTTTAGTCTTTAACTTTTTGGGAATTTTGTGTTATTTTTGGGGACGTTATTATCTCAATATACCCTTAAGTCTTTATTTTTTAGTCTCTTTATCTATTGGTGTAGCTTTTGTTTTATTTGTTGTTATGCTTATTTATCAACCCTTATCTTTAATCCCTTATTTTAGTAAGAAGCGGAGAGGGTTTTTTAGAAATATTGTCAATATAGGAAGTGGAATCTTCGCAGGTGGTTATTTGGGTTGGGGTATGATTGAAGCGGGGTTAAAACCTAAGATAGAAGTCATAGAACTCCCATTATCAAAATTACCCGCATCTTTTAGTGCTGTGCAAATTAGTGATTTACATATTGGGGGATTAATAGAAAAAAATGCGGTAAGAGAGATTGTTAAACAAACTAATGTGCTTGAAGCCGATGTTATATTTCTTACAGGCGATATTATTGATGCTAAAATCTCTCAAGTTTCAGAAGCACTGCAAGAATTATCAAATTTAAAAGCCCCGCTTGGTATTTATTTTATTACTGGTAATCACGAATATTTTCATAATATTGGTGAATTATTAGGAACCATTAAGTCAATGGGTATAAAAATTTTAGAAAATCAAAATATTCTTTTAGAAAAAAATGGAGAGCCTTTAATTAATCTTGCAGGAGTTTATGATTTATTTGGTAAGAGAATTGGCGTTTTAGAGCCTAATTTACAAGAAGCTTTAGAAAATAGGCAAGAAACTTTACCAACTATCCTCTTAGCCCATCAGCCTAAATTTATCTTTGAAGTAAAAGAAGAAAATCAGGTAGATTTAGTTTTAAGCGGACATACGCACGGCGGTCAAATTTTTCCTTTTAGATTTTTAGTAACTCTTGATCAACCTTATTTAGCAGGACTCTATCAACATAATGCAAAAACACAAATCTATGTAAATCGCGGAACAGGGTTTTGGGGTCCTCCTATGAGAATTTTAGCAAGGGCTGAAATTACTTATTTTAAATTTTTACCAGCACAAGAAAAGTTTGATGAGAGTTTTAATGCAAAAAAAGTATAATACACAGAATTTTAAAGAGCTTGGAAGTATATGAAACAAAAATTTATTCTTATTTTTTTGTATTTTTGTAGCTTAGAATTTGCATTTGGGCTAGAGCTATATATTAATGGCGGTAAAGAAAACAATAAAAACTTCGCAGTTTTAAATATTATTCACGATAAACCTTTTTTATGCCAAGAAACTTTAAATAGAAATTCCGAAGTAGAAAGTATTTTATGCAAGTTTGATCAAAAACTAGCATCAAGGGTTTCAAGTAGCAATACTTTGTTTTTTGTAATCGAACCAGAATTGCAAAAAAAAGGTTTTTATCTGCGAATAACCCCTAATAAAAAAATAAAACTTTTTAACACAGCCTTTAATATTAATACCCCTTATCCTATCCCTTTAGAAACCAATATAGAATCTAAAAGGTGGCAGATTGTTGGTTATGAGGATACCTTGCCCTTTTTAGAGGATAAACCAAGTGAGGGTTTAAATTTTCCTATTACTTTTAATGATATTATTGGCTATCCAAGTATTGGTGTTTTAGATGTTAGAATGTCTCCTATAAGTGATAATACAGGGAGTGCTGATAAAGATTCTTTTTTAAAAATTCAATCCCTAATAGCTAATAAGTCTTATAGAGAAGCCCTAATAGCTATTGATGAAATGTCTTCTTTATTTCCTAATACCATTTTTAAACGTGATATTTTGTATTTAAAGATAATAGCTTTAGATGGTTTAGCAAGTGAGGAAAACTATGAGGATATTATTACACTTGCTAAGACTTGGCAAAATGCCTATCCCACAGATATTCACATTTCAGAGATTTTATATATTATAGCTAAGACCTATGCAAAGATGGATTTCTTTGAAGAGGCTAGTTATTATTATAGACGATTGTTTGATGAATACAAAGGGGATCAATTTGAACTCCTAGCGCGATTAGATTATGGAAAAAATCTTTATTTAAGGGGGGAGAGGAAATTAGTATTAAATCTTTATCAATCCGTGCTTAATGAAACACAAAATTTAGATATTGCTTCTTTAGCTTCCATCGCTTTAGGGGAATACTACAGAGAAATGGATAAAGAAGAAGCCCAAAAATATCTCCAGAGTGTTTTACAGGCTAATCCAACTTTCTTTGAAAAAGATGTCCCAACTTATTATAATATGTTAAAACAATGGACAGAAAAAGGCATTTATACAGTTCCAGCACAAATTGCAGAATTACTATTTTTATCCCTTGATGAAGATTATCCAGAATACAGAGATATACTTAAAGATGTCGCTATATGGTATGATAAATCAGAAAATCTCCCTAAGGCTCATCATTATTATCAGCTTTTATTACAAAACCCAACAGATGGCAAAGAAGAAGAGGAAATTAAGGAATTAGATGATATTTTGCTCTTAAAACTTGATGAAGATGATGTAGAAAAACGTTTGGAACATTATGACTATGTTCTTAAAAACTATGAAGGCAAAGAAGAAGCTAAAAAGGCTTTAGAGAAAAAAATAGAAACCTTATTTCAAGAAAAACATTATGAAGAAATTTTTGCCTTGCGTAATGAATTAGAAGAAAACAATCCTTTATTATTAGGTGCAGTGGCTGCTTTAGTCAAAGATTCCCTCTCTGAAGATAACTGCAAAAGTGCTGCTTATTATGGTAACTTATATGCAGAAAAAATTCCTCTTGAAGAGAGTGAAAAATTTGATTTATTACAATGCCTTTACCAAAACCAACAATATATTCCTGCTCAAAAAATTGCACAAGAAGCATTACAAAAAATTACCAAAGCAGAGAATAAAGAAAAATGGCTTTATTATTTAGGGTGGGTGGAATACCAACTTCAAAATTATCCTAAAGCGGCTCTTGCGTCCAGAGATGCCCTTAATCTCCTAAGTAAAGAAAAATATAATGATATTGCGTGGGTGTTATTTATGGCTTTAAATCACGAAAAACGTAAAGAAGAAGCTTTTAACCTTTTACCAATTTTAGAAGAAAAACTAAAAGACAATGAAAAAATGATTGAAATTTATCGCATTGTCTTACTTAATGCACTTGAAAAAAAAGATGATACGGCTATTAAAATCTATGCTCAAAAGATTATTGACCTACAAAATAAATACCAACATTATGAATATTCTCCTTGGGTTGAATTAAGTTTAGTTGAAACTCTTAATCGTGAAGCTAAGTTTCAAGAATCTTTACAATTGCTTTTATCAGCCCAAACACATATCTCAAAACCACAAGAAAAAATACAAATCTACTATTTACAAGGTTATTTAAATCACAAATTAAATAAGATTCCAGAAGCAATACAAGCTTACACAGAATGTGAAGCAGTAGATATTCAATCTCCTTGGAAGAATCTTTGTATAGATGCAAAAAAACTTTTAGAGAGTGAAACAACAGAGCAAAACAATGAATAAAAACAAAAAAAATGACAATATTAAAAGCGATAGTTTTGAAGATTATTTGATGATTGTTCAACAATATATTGAAAAGCTAGGTGATGAAAATATAACCTTACATCAGAGTATGGAATTTTATAAAGAAGGAATGCAAGCCTTAAAAAAGGCACAAAAAATGCTTGAAGATGCAAAAATACGATGCCAAGAATTAAAAGCACAATTTGATGAGCAAGTTGATAAAAAGGAAGTATAATGAAAATTGCTGCACTTCAGCTATCAGCCCTTAGAGGTGAAAACGAAATAAGATCTTATTTGCAAGTTGCATTAGAACAAAAAGTAAAAATCATTCTTTTTGGGGAGTATTTATTAAGCCCATTTTTTAAAAAATTTGAAAATACAAAGAAAAGCTTACTGATTCATTCTATACAATCTAGCAATGAGCAGTTGATAAAAATCTCTAACTCTTACGCTCTTACCATAGTAACGCCGATATTTGAAGTAGTGGGGAATAAAATTTATAAATCTATAGCCATTATTAATAAGGGAAAAATTCTTTTTTATCGAGCACAAAGATTGATGCCCTATGAACATTGGAATGAAGCAAAATTTTTTGCTAATACTATTCCTAAAAATATCAAAATCCCTCCCGTTTTTAATATGGGCGGACTAAAGTTTTCTATCCTATTTGGTTATGAGTTACACTTTGATGAGTTTTGGTTACAATTTAAAACTCATCAAGTCGATTGTGTTTTACTCCCTAGTGCTTCTACTTTTGATTCTTCTTTACGTTGGAGAAGTATTATTAAAATGCGTGCTTTTTTAAATAATTGTTATATTCTAAGGGCTAATCGTATAGGGCAACATCAAGATGAAATAACACAAACTTTATGGAATTTTTATGGGGATTCTTTACTAGTTAATCCTAATGGTGAGGTTATAGATTGTTTAGGCGATAGGGAAGAGCTATTAATTGTAAGTTTGGATAAAAAATATTTAAAACAAATGAAAGAATGTTGGCAATTTCGTTAAAAATAGAATAAAATATTCTTAATAAAGTTTTAAATAATTTTATGTATAATCCAGGACTTTTGACAAATCATATATACTGCTTTTGGAGTTTGCTATGTCTGCGAAAAATGTTAATCAACAGCTTGATGAGTTATTTAAAAATACAACAAAATACATTTCTTATGAAAAGGTTGCACAAGTCTTAGGTAAATTACCAACAGCTGCTCAAGCAAAAAGAGTGCTAGAATTAGCTAAAAAATATAATAAGCAATTAATGTCTGCTTCAGAAGTTGCAAAACTCCTTAATCAAGATGAGGCAAAGAAAATAAAAGAAGAAAAAAAACGACTTTTAGATGAGGAATTAGAAGAAGAATTTGATTTTATGAAAGAGCGAGAACTATTAGAATGGAGTCGTAGTGATAGTCCAGTAAGAATGTATTTAAGAGAAATGGGACAGATTCAACTTTTAACTCGTGAGGATGAAGTAGAGCTTAGTAAAAATATAGAATTGGGTGAGAATATTATTTTAGATGCGATTTGCTCTGTGCCTTATTTGATTGATTTTATCTTAGATTATAAAGAAGCCTTGATTAATCGGGAAAGAAGAGTTAAAGAGCTTTTTAAAAGCTTTGATGATGAAGAAGCAGAAGAGGGTGAAGAGGAGGAGGAGGAAGAGATAGAAGAGGGAGAAGAAGGTGGAGAGGCAAAAAAACCTATTAGCAAAAAAGATCAAAAAAGAATTGAAAATGTTTTAGTGAGCTTTAAAGCTTTGGAGAAAGCTAAGAAAGATTGGTTAAAAACTTGGGAGCAAAGCAATGAGAAAAAAAGCGATAATGATATGCTTTTTCTGCTTATTTTAGCCCATAAAAAACAATTCCTAAAAGAAAAATTATTAGATTTAGGTCCTACTAGTAAATTGATTAATGAGCTTGTGAAGGCTATGGAGAATACTATAAAAAGCGATGAGGGCTTTGATAGGGAATTGAAACGTTTAGAATACCGCTTACCCCTTTTTAATGATTTATTGCTTAATAACCATAGGAAAATCTTAGAGAATATTACACAAATGAGTAAAGCAGAAATTACCGCATCTGTGCCAGAGACTACAATGGTATCTACTTATATGGAGATAAAAAAACTCTTTCAAACTAAAGCAGCCAGTGAGGGAAGCTTTGATTTAGAGCCAGAAAAACTCAAGCAGATTTTAGAACAAATTAAACGTGGAAAAGATATAGCCGATAAAGCAAAGACAAAAATGGCAAAGTCTAATTTGCGTCTTGTGGTAAGTATCGCTAAACGTTACACTAATCGTGGATTGCCTTTCTTAGATTTAATTCAAGAGGGGAATATCGGGCTTATGAAAGCTGTCGATAAATTTGAATATAAAAAAGGTTATAAATTTTCCACTTATGCAACTTGGTGGATTAGGCAAGCGATTTCAAGAGCAATAGCCGATCAAGCAAGGACTATTAGGATACCTATTCATATGATTGAAACCATTAATCGTATCAATAAGATTATGCGGAAATTCTTGCAAGAGGAAGGTAAAGAGCCAGACATTGAAAAAATAGCAGAAGAGGTTGGGCTTCCTGTAGATAAGGTTAAAAATGTTATTAAAATCACCAAAGAACCCATTAGCCTTGAATCCCCTATTGGCAATGGAGAGGATGGAAAATTCGGAGATTTTGTTGAGGATAAGACTTTAGCAGGACCTATGGAGCAGATTTTAAAAGAGGATTTAAAGTCTCAAATTGATGATGTTTTAGACCAGCTTAATGAAAGAGAAAAAGCTGTTATTCGTATGAGATTTGGACTTTTAGAGGATGAATCAGATAGAACCTTAGAAGAAATTGGAAAAGAATTAAATGTAACAAGAGAGAGGGTAAGGCAAATAGAATCTAGTGCGATAAAAAAACTTAAACACCCAAAAGTAGGGAGAAAACTCAAAAATTATATTGAGGATTAAAAAGATCTTTTAAAGCTTAAAAAGTTTAGAGGGGGCATTAATGAGCAAAACAGAAATACAAAATTCTAACACAACGTTAGAGGGTTTTACACATCTACATTTACACACAGAATATTCTTTATTAGATGGGTTAAATAAAATCAAAACATTAGCAAAATGTATTAAAGAATTAGGAATGAATAGCGTTGCAGTTACAGATCACGGAAATATGTTTGGTGCTATTGAATTTTATAAAACAATGAAAAGCGAGGGTATTAAACCTATTTTAGGAATGGAAGCTTATTTGCACAATGCCGAGGAAATAGGCGATAAGAGCAACCAACGTTTTCATTTATGCCTTTATGCAAAAGATTTAGAGGGTTATAAGAATCTAATGTATTTAAGCTCTCAAGCTTGTTTGTATGGCTTCCATATGAAGCCACGTATTAGCAAAAAAATGCTAAGGGAGTATAGCAAAGGCTTAATTTGCTCTTCAGCTTGTTTAAATGGTGAAGTGCAATGGCATTTAAATCTTAAAAAAGAGGATAACAAAGGAAGAAAAGGCTATGAAAGAGCTAAAGAAGTAGCTTTAGAGTATCAAGATATTTTTGGGGAGGATTTTTATTTAGAACTTATGAGGCACGGTATTGAAGAGCAACAACTCATTGATACACAAATTATTCAAATTTCTCAAGAAACAGGGATTAAAATTATCGCTACCAATGATACACATTACACCAAACAAAGCGATTCTACAGCTCAAGAGGTTGCATTTTGTATTGGTTTTGGCAAAGACTTTAATGATCCTAATCGTATGCGGCATACCGTGCAAGAATTTTATATTAAAAGCCCCGAGCAAATGGCAGCTCTTTATGCAGATATTCCAGAAGCCCTTGCAAATACGCAAGAAATTGCTAACAAATGTAATTTAGAATTAAATTTAGGGAATCCAACTCCACCTACTTTTAAATTTACTAAAGAATATTCTAAACAAGAAGGGTTAGATTGTATCGAAGATAGTGAATATTTTACCCATAAATGCAAAGAGGGTTTAAAGAAAAGATTAGAAAAAATCCCTAAAGAAAAACACCAAATATATGAAGAACGTTTAGAGCACGAAATAAATGTTATTAATGCTATGAAATTCCCGGGATATATGTTAATTGTTTGGGATTTTGTGCGAGCTGCTAAAGAGAGGGGAATCCCTGTAGGACCTGGTAGAGGAAGTGCTGCAGGGAGCTTGGTTGCCTTTTGCTTAGAAATTACTAATATTGATCCTTTAAAATATGATTTACTTTTTGAGAGATTTTTAAATCCCGAACGCGTAAGTATGCCCGATATTGATATGGATTTTTGCCAAAGCAGACGCGGAGAGATTTTAGATTATGTAACAGAAAAATATGGGCGGCATAATGTAGCCCAAGTTATTACTTTTGGTATGATGAAAGCAAAAGCGGTTATTAGAGATGTAGCAAGGGTGATGGGTATGCCATATGGCGAAGCAGATTCTATGGCAAAACTCATCCCTAAAGAATTAGACATTACACTACAAAAAGCTTATGAAAAAGAACCAAAAATTAATGAATTAATCCAAAAGAATCCTTTAGCAAAAAAGGTATGGGAATTTGCCCTAATCTTAGAAAACACTAAACGCAATCCCGGAACTCACGCTGCTGCTGTTGTCATAGATTCTGAGCAAGAACTTTGGAATAAAGCCCCTTTATATTGCTCTACACGTGATGGTATCATCGCAACGCAATATTCTATGAAATACTTAGAAGATGTAGATCTAATAAAATTTGACTTTTTAGGCTTAAAGACTTTAACACTTATTGATAATTCTTTAAAACTTATTAAAAATAGATTTGAAAAAGAAATTGACTTTTTAGAAGCAGATATGGATGATCAAAAGGTTTATGAGACTTTACAAGATGGTAACACTTTGGGTGTTTTTCAAATAGAATCAAGTATGTTTCAAGGCATTAATAAACGATTAAAGCCTAATACTTTTGAAGATATTATAGCTATTATTGCTTTGGGACGTCCTGGTCCTATGGAATCTGGAATGGTAGATGATTTTATTGATAGAAAGCACGGCAGAAAACCTATTTCTTATATGTTTGCAGAACTAGAGCCTATTTTAAAACCTACTTATGGAACCATTGTCTATCAAGAACAAGTTATGCAAATTGTGCAAAAAATTGGTGGCTTTAGCTTAGGAGAGGCAGACTTAATACGAAGAGCAATGGGAAAAAAAGATGCTCAAATTATGGAAGATAATAAAAGCAAATTTGCACAAGGAGCACAAAAACAAGGATTTGACGGGGTTAAAGCCGAAGAACTTTGGGAATTAATTGTTAAATTTGCTGGTTATGGATTTAATAAATCACATTCCGCTGCTTATGCGATGATTACTTTTCAAACTGCCTATTTAAAAACTTATTATCCAAAAGAATTTATGGCAGCCCTATTAACTTCAGAAAAGAATGATACCGATAAAGTTGTAGAATATATTGAAGAGGCTAAAAAGATGAATATTCAAGTCTCCCCACCCAATCTACAAAAATCTGAATTAGAATTTAGTGTTGCAGATATTGATGGTGAGAGTAATATCTTATTTGGTTTAGGTGCTATTAAAGGAGCAGGTGAAGTTGCTATTAATATTATTTTAGAGGAGAGAAAAAAGAATGGAGAGTTTAAAGATTTAAAAGATTTTTTAAAAAGGATTGATTCCCAAAAGGTTAATAAAAAAGCTTTAGAATCTTTTATTAAAAGTGGGGCTATGGATTGTTTTGGATATACGAGAAAAACACTCTTAGAGCAAATAGAGACTATAACAGAAGCTTCAAAATCTGCCCAACTCGCTAAAAAAGTTGCTGAAAATTCACTTTTTGGAGATAGTGAGGAATTAATGGCAGTTGATATTAATCTAATAGATAAAGAGGAATATTCCCTTAAAGAGATCTTAGAGCTTGAAAAAGAGAGCTTAGGGTTTTATGCTTCAGGACATCCTCTTGATGAATACAAAGAGGCTATTAAAAAACTTCATTGTGCCTTTACGAATCAAATCCAAGATATTGCAGAAAATAGCAGTATTTTGTTAGTGGGTAAAATTGAAGATATTATTAGTAAATTTTCAAAAAGTGGCAAACGTTATGGAATCTTAAAGCTTCAAGATCTCTATGGAAGTGTAGAGCTTACTATTTTTGAACAAACTTTAAGCAAGCTTGAACTATGGGATAGGGAAAAGCCCGTTGTGGTTAAATGCACAGTGCAAGAACAAGAAGAAACCAAAAAACTTAAAGCCGATAAAATTTTGCATTTAGAAGAGGCACATAATGAAAAGGTTGAATTTGCTATGCAAAAGGCTGATACCAGTGATCCTTTAATTCTCCTTTTAGATACGCAAAGTAATGAAAATACTATTATCATTTTGCGGGAAGCTGCTCTTAAGCATAAAGGAAAAAGAGAGCTTAGGATTCGTTATCAAACCAAAACACAAGAATTAGAAATGATAAGCTCTTTTTATGTGCATAGTCAGATTAAAGAGGAATTGAAAGAATTGCAATGGGTGGGTTAAATTTCAATCATTTCAAATTAGAAGCAAATTTTTGTGATGGGATTGATGAAGTTTGTAAGCAATGCAAGAATCTCCAAAGCCAATGTGTTTGCAATATTCCCTTAGAAGTTAAAAACAGGGATTCTTATACTTTATGGATAAACTCTCAAAAACGTAAAGGAAAAGATATTACACTTTGTGGAATATTTTATGAAGAAAAATCCACTATGCAAAAGGTTTTAAAAAAAATCAAGAAAACCCTTGCTTGTGGGGGGAGTTTAAAAGTCTATAAAAAAGGGTATTTACTAGAGTTTCAAGGGGAGCATTTAGAGATTCTTAAAAAACTTTTAAAAAAAGAATTTTTTTGCTTTAATAAATAATGCGTCTTAATCAATATATCGCCCATCATTCTACATATTCAAGGAGAGAAGCCGATAAGCTTATCCAAGAAGGTAGAGTTTCTATCAATAAAAGGATTATTCAAGATTTTTCTTATCAGGTTGAAAATCAAAAAGTCTATGTCAATGATAAATTACTAAAAGAAAGGGAAGCATACACTCTTATTGTTTATAATAAACCAAAAGGTGAACTAGTTAGCAAAAAAGATGATAGGGGACGCAAGACCATTTTTGATTCCTTGCCTAAGAGATTTGCTCATTTTACACCTATTGGTAGGCTTGATTTTGCTAGTGAAGGGCTACTCTTATTAAGTGATGATATAAGTGTTGTAACAAAACTTATGGAGAGCAAATTAGAGAGAGTTTATTTATTGAAATTTTCTGGTTTTATTAAAGAGAGAGTTTTTGATACTATGGAGAGTGGGTTAAACTTAGAGGATGCTACCAAAGGTGGGCATTTTAAAAGCCCTATCCAATCTATGGAATTTTCACCTTTTTTAGGCTATGAAGTCATTAAAAATACAAAAAAATTTTCAAAGCTTAAAGTGATTATCAATGAAGGTAAGAATAGGGAGTTAAGGAGGTTTTTTAGCCATTTTGGGTTAGAAATACTAGATTTAAAACGCATTGCTTATGGCTTTGTCTCTTTAAATAATCTCCCCAGTGGAAAAGTTAGGTTTTTAACAAGGGGGGAATACAATAAACTTCATCAATTCCTACAAGGAGACTTAGAGGCTAAATATTGAGGATAACTGCAAGATTGACAAAGCAATTCTACAAGATTATTATCTTTAAATCCCTGCACTAAAGATTTTATTCTTTGCTTTTGTAAAATCTCCTCTAAAGATTCTTCTAAAATATTGCCTAAGTTGATAATACCCTTAGTATCAAAGCAACAAGGAACAACTCTCCCATCACAAAGGATTCCAAGCTGCTTTATACCCCCATAACAAAATCCTTTTTTATATGAAATTGTAGAATCTACATTTGCCCACTCAAAACATCTTGCTTGATGAAGAAAAATTTTGTAATTTAGGCGAATCTTCAAAGCAGAGGTTTCTCGAAATGCAAAATATCGCTTTAGCAAATTATAAACTTCTGTATTGAGGGCAGGGGGATTGAAATTTTTATCTAAATTCCAAAGTCTTAAATTAATAAATTTTTCACTTTTTAGTTCTTGGTGCATCTTACAGAGTCTTAAAATCGGTTGAAAATATTCCTTAAGATTAACAGCTTTACTTTGGTATAAAGCACTCATTAAGGAAATATTAATTTGGTGGATACAAGGAGTATTTAAAAGTAAATCAATGTTATCTTCAAGATAAAATCCACTACTAGTTATTTCTAGTTTTAAATTATAAGATTGTGCGATTTGTAGATATTGCGATAGATTTTTAACACTAAGGGGATCACCTAAAATATGTAAAGCACAGAGTTTTGTATAAGGTGAAACTTTTTGTGTAACTTTCTTAAAATCCTCAAGTGGCATTAGCTTTTTTACTTGTTTTTTAGGTGTACAAAAGGAACAATCAAGTCCGCAGAAGTTTGTAATTTCTATAAAGATTTTTTCAAATTTTTCACTCATTGCGTAAAACTTGTAAAGGATCCATTTGTATAGCTTTTTTAGCAGGATAATAAGAGGAAAGGAATATAATTATGAGTGAGCCACTGATAATAAAAATCAAATCAATTAAAGAGAGTTCTAATGGGAGTTTCGAACTTCCATAAACATCAGCAGGGAGGGAAATTACAGAGAAATTTGATAAAATAAAAAGAATGATAGCAGCAAGCGTGCAACCACAAAGCATTCCACTAATCCCAATAAGATTCCCTAGATAAAGAAAAGTTTTTTTAATTTCTTGAATACTTGCTCCCATAGTCAGTAAAAGGGCAATTTCTTTTCTTCTATTCATTATTGTCATTAATAAAGAAGTAATAATATTTAAAGAAGCTATCAATATAATAAGCATTAAAACAATAAAAAGCGCTCTTTTTTCTAACGCTAAAGCGGCAAAAAAATTCCCATTTTGTTCCCACCAGCCAATGATTTTCGTCTGCGGGTATCTTTCTTGAAGCAGTAAAATATCTTTTTGGGGATTATTAGAGTAGATATGTATCCCATCATAAGTATCTTTAGGCATATTTTTAATAATACTTAAAGATTCAAGAGTAGTATAAATATAGCCTTTGTCATAAGCTAATAACCCAGAATGAAAAAACCCATTAACATTAAAACGTTTTATAGTTGGGGAAATACTCATTGCATTAGGCATTGCATTGGTAAAAATTAAAAGCAAATTAGATTGGTATTGTAATCCATAATATTCTTTTAACCCCTCACCAACAATTACATCAAAAGTATTTGGTATATAAGGTGCTTGGTAGATTTGTTTATAAGAAGTTTGTGCTTCTTGGTAAGCTTTAGCAAATATAGGATTTATTAAAGCCTCTCTTTGAAAATCTACACCAAAAACAATACCACCTTCTAATCTCTGTCCCATTTTGGAAAATGCTTGTGTTTGGATAAAAGGGCTAAATTTCAAATGAGGAAAATCCGTTTCTAAAGTTTCTAAAGTTTGTTTGTCTATTTTCTCTAAATAATTAGAAAACATTGTTAGGGGATAATTCATCACAAAGAGTTTGCGTTCAAACTCTTTATCAAAACCATTCATTAATGCCATTGCAACAATTAAAACCATTACACCTACACAAATCCCAAAAAATGCAAGAATAGCGGATATAGAAATAAAGGGTTGTCGTTTGTTAAAACGTAAATAACGTTTGATTAAAAAAGGGATTATTGGGGAACTCATTGAGCTAAGATTCCTTGTTTAGGACCGCTTTTTCCACAACAATTTTTATATTTTTTTCCACTTCCACAAGGGCAGGGTTCATTTCTAACAGGTTTTTTAGACATAAATGAAGAATCATTGGTTTGTAGATGAGTATTATTTTGTTCAAGTTTTAATTTAGTGTGTTTTGCCTCTTCTTGTATATCTTCATTAAGAGGGTTTAGTTGAACTTTATGTAGCATTTTAATACTTGTGTATTTAATTTGCTTAATAAGATCTAAAAAAAGATTAAAACTCTCTTTTTTATACTCCACTAAAGGATCTTTTTGGTTATACCCCCTTAAGCCAATCCCTGTTTTTAAGTTATCCATTGTATATAAATGCTCTCTCCATAGATTATCTAATGTTTGTAAATAGATAAGCTTTTCTATTTCATTCCGCGTTTTTTCATTTAAAGAAGACATTTTTTCTTCATAGGCTTGTGTTAAAACCCTATCTAAATAGGTTTCAAAATTATTATGCTTTTGGTAATATTCTTTAAGTGCTTCTGCTTCTAGGGTAATATTAAAATCCTCTAAAGCTAATCCACAAAGTGCATTTAAATCATCCTCATTACTAAAAACTTCAGCTTTTTGCAAGAGCAGGGCAATACATTCTTGTCTATTTTCAATAATACGATGCGTGATATTTTGGTTAGGATCTAAAAGCTCATTCCTTACACGATAAATAGCCTTTCTTTGCTCATTAGCCACATCATCATATTCCAAAAGATGCTTTCTTGCTTCAAAATGCATACTTTCAATTTTTTTTTGTGCGCTTTCAACAGATCTTGTTACAAGTTTAGATTCTATATGCTCTCCCTCATCAAGCCCTAATTTATCCATAATATTTTTAATCCTATCACTACCAAAAATCCTCAATAAAGAATCCTCTAAACTTAAATAAAATTGACTTGTTCCAGGATCTCCTTGTCTTCCACTTCTACCCCGCAATTGGTTATCAATTCTTCTAGATTCGTGTCTTTCTGTCCCTATAATATAAAGCCCCCCAAGCTCTCTTACTTCATCATCAATCTTTATATCCACTCCTCTTCCTGCCATATTTGTAGCAATGGTTACCGCCCCCTTTTTTCCAGCATCTTTGATAATCTCTGCTTCTTGTGCGTGTTGTTTAGCATTTAAAACAGAATGCGGAATCCTTTGTGCCTTTAAAAGTTCGTGGATTTTCTCACTTTTTTCAATCGAAGCGGTCCCTACTAATATAGGTTGCCCATTTTTATGAAGTTCTATGATTTTTTGTATGAGAGCTTTAAATTTCTCTTTTTCTGTTTTATAGATTAAATCATTCAAATCCCTTCTATGAACAGGAATATTAGTTGGAATAGAAATTACTTCAAGATTGTAAATTTGTAAAAATTCACTAGCTTCTGTTTGTGCTGTCCCTGTCATACCCGATAACTTTTCATAAAGCCTAAAATAATTTTGGTAAGTAATATCTGCAAGGGTTTGAGATTCTTCTTTTATTTTTACATTTTCTTTAGCTTCTAAGGCTTGATGCAATCCCTCACTAAATCTCCTTCCCTCACTTAATCGTCCCGTAAATTCATCAACAATAACGACTTCCCCATCACGCAATACATAATCTTTATCCTTTTTAAAAAGATTATTAGCTTTTAAAGCTTGGTCTAAATGGTGGGCTAAAATTGCATTTTCTATACTATATAGGTTATCAATATTAAAAAGCCTCTCTGCTTCGCTAATCCCAGATTCTGTTAATAAAATAACACGATTTTTCTCATCAATACTATAATGCTCTTCTTCTTTCAATTTTAAGGCAACTTCATTAGCGATTTTATAATTATCCAAAGTCCTATTTGCAGGACCAGAGATAATAAGCGGTGTCCTTGCTTCATCAATAAGGATTGAATCTACTTCATCAATAATGGCAAAATAATGATGTTTTTGCACTTTTTGTTGAAAATCATATTTCATATTATCGCGTAAATAATCAAATCCAAATTCATTATTAGTGCCATAAACAATATTACAAGCATATTGTTTTAGCCTATCTTCATCATCATAATATCCACCCACAATAACCCCAACACTAAACCCTAAAAACTCATATAAGGGTCGCATAGTCTCTGCATCTCTTTTAGCTAGATAATCATTAACCGTAACAATATGCACACTTTCCCCCGTCATTGCATTAAGGCATACTGGTAAGGTTGCTACAAGAGTTTTTCCTTCTCCTGTTTTCATTTCAGCAATTTTACCTACATGTAATACCATACCCCCAATAAGCTGCACATCAAAATGACGCATATTGAGAATCCTCTTACTAGCTTCTCTTGTAATAGCAAAAGAGCGAAAAAGCACTTTTTGCAACTCTTCTTGGGGATCTGCTGATTGTCGAACTTGACTCTTTAATGCCTCAAAGGCTTCTTGCAACTCTTTATCATTTAAGGCTTCATAGTGAGATTCTAAATTATTAATCTTTTTAACTTCTTTTTGATAATGTTTGACAAGACGATCATTCCTACTACTAAAAAAATTTTTTGTAAGATTTGCTATCATTATAAATAACCTTCTTTCTCGAATTTAAAATATGGGGATATTAAAAGCAAGATTTTATCATAATTGCGATACTAGTTAGCTAAAATGCTAAAAATAATCAAAATTGAGGAAAATTTAATGAAGAAAATAATTGTATCTTTATGTTTTTTGAAAATCTTATCGTCTGCGGTAGAATTAAATGAGATTCAAAGCTTTGAAGCACAATTTATCCAAACACTTACTTCCCAAAATGAACAGATTCTTTATGAGGGAGAAATTTATATTCAAGCTCCAAGTAATGCTTTATGGAGATATACTAAACCAATCCCTAAAGATATTTATATCCAAGAGAGCATAAGCATCATTTATGAACCAAAACTCCAACAAGCCATTATTACAAATATCCAAGAAAATCTTAATATTTTATCCCTCATACAACAAGCAAAAAAAATTGATAAAAATACCTATGAAGCTAAGGTTGCAGGAGTAATTTATACAATTTTAGTTCAAGATGGTATCCCTAAGGAAATCACTTTTATAGATGCTTTAGAAAACAAAATACATATTGTTTTTAAAAATATAAAACTTAATACATTAAAAAATGAAAATATTTTTGATTTCAATCCTGGCAGTGATATAGATATTATCTATAATTAATGTGTAAAAATAGTAAATCATTCTTTAACTATTTAAGTAAAGATAAATTTTATTTGACTTTTTTTTTAAAATTCCGTAAAATCAAAAGGCATAAGCACCAAAGATAGAGGTAAGAAACTTAGGGTTTATAACCTACAACTTACTGATTAACATACAATAACTTTAAGGAATTAAAATGGGAACAATAACACTAATTAATAATGAAACAGGTGAAAAATTTGACTTTGAGCTTATTGAATGCACAAGGGGACCCAAAGCAGTTAATTTTAGTAAATTATTTGAAAAAACCAATATTTTTTCTTATGATCCCGGTTATAGCTCTACTGCAGGCTGTGAATCAACTATTAGTTATATAGATGGCAAAAATGGTCAATTACTTTATAGAGGACTACCTATTGAAGAATTAGTAGAAAAATATAAATTTACTGATGTTGCCAAATTATTAATTACAGGAGAATTGCCAAAAGATGATATTCAATCCCAAGAGTTTGATTTAGAACTTAGACACCGCTCTTTTTTACACGAGGGATTAATCAATATCTTTAGCGCCTTTCCAGATGGTGGGCATCCTATGGCAAATCTTAGTTCCGCAGTATCTGCGTTATCTACTTTCTACTTTGACCATAAAGAAATGGGTGATGAAGATGATTACCAAACTATGGCAAGAAGAATCATCGCCAAAATCACAACTTTAGTCGCTTCTTCTTATCGTAATTCTGTTGGTATTCCCTTTGTTTATCCAGATGTTAGTCGTAGTTATGTAGAAAACTTCCTTTATATGTTAAGGGCATATCCTAATGGAAGATTGAAATATTCTTTATCCGGAGAAGAAGAGATTTTACCCCTTGAAGTGGAAGCATTAGATAAAATCTTTACCCTACACGCAGACCACGGACAAAATGCTTCTACTACAACGGTTAGGAATGTAGCTTCAACAGGAGTTCATCCTTATACAGCTATTTCAGCAGGTATTAATGCTTTATGGGGACCATCACATGGAGGTGCCAATGAAAAAGTACTAGATCAATTAAGAGAAATAGGGGATGTTAAAAATGTGGATAAATTTATCGCAAGGGTGAAAGACAAAAGTGATCCTTTCCGACTAATGGGATTTGGACATCGCGTTTATAAGAGTTATGATCCTAGAGCTAAAGCAATTAAAGGCTTGAAAGATGAATTAGCTAAAAAGGGGATTAAAATGAATGATCGTTTCAGTGAAATTGCAGAAAAACTTGAGGAAGTAGCTTTAAATGATGATTATTTCAAAGAAAGAAATCTTTATCCCAATGTAGATTTTTATAGTGGCATTATCCTAACAGCTCTAAGAATCCCTGTGTCACTTTTTACCCCCATTTTTGTAATTGGTAGAATGCCTGGTTGGTGTGCACAAGTTATGGAACATATCAAAACTCCAAATATTAGAATTACTCGCCCAAGACAGGTTTATTTAGGCAAATAATACTATTACTAATTTACTAAGTAGAACCCCTTACTTAGTCCTTTTTAATCTTTTTTAACTACAATTACATTTACAATATATATAGAGGAAATTTTATGCAAGAGTGGAATCTAAAAAGTTGGAGAAAAAAAGTTGCCTTACAACAACCAATTTATAATGACATAAAACTATTAAAAGAAGTTGAAGAAGAATTAAGTAAATTCCCCCCCCTAGTATTTGCAGGTGAGGCGAGGGCTTTAAAGAAACATTTAGCTAAAGTCTCTAGGGGTGAAGCCTTTTTGTTGCAAGGTGGAGATTGTGCAGAAAGTTTTGCGGATTTTAATACCATCAAGATTCGTGATTTATTTAAAGTTATTTTACAAATGGCGGTAGTTTTAACTTATGCAGGTGCTTCTCCTGTGGTAAAAGTTGGACGACTTGCTGGACAATTTGCTAAACCAAGAAGTAATGATACAGAAACCATTGACGGTGTTACATTACCTAGCTATCGAGGGGATATTATTAATGGAATGGCTTTTGAAGCTAAAGCTAGAGAGGCTGACCCTAAAAGAATATTGCAAGCCTATCATCAATGTGCTGCTACCTTAAATCTCATTCGTGCATTCGCACAAGGTGGATTAGCCAATTTAAACAAAGTACAAAAATGGAATCTTGATTTTGCACACGGAGCTTCTACGGATAGATACCTACAAATGACAGATAAAATCAATCAAGCTCTAGCTTTTATGGAAGCCTGTGGTATTAATACTACTAATACACCTACCTTGCGTGAGACAGAATTTTATACTTCTCACGAAGCTTTGTTGCTAAATTATGAAGAATCCCTTACAAGACAAGATCATCTTACTGGGCAATGGTATGATTGCTCTGCACATATGCTTTGGATTGGTGAAAGAACGCGTAATTTAGAGGGTGCTCATTTAGAATTTTTACGCGGTGTAGATAATCCTTTAGGGGTAAAAATAGGACCTAATGCAACAAAAGAGGATATTTTAGGCATTTGTGAGATTTTAAACCCAAATAACGAGGCGGGGAGATTAAACTTCATTATTCGTATGGGGGCTACAACCATTAAAGAAAAATTACCTAAACTCTTAGAATCTATTAAAAATGAGGGCAGGGAGATACTTTGGAGTATTGACCCTATGCACGGAAATACTATTAAAGCAGGGAGTGGGTATAAAACACGCAATTTTGACAGCATTTTAGAGGAAGTTAAAAGTTTTTTTGAGATTCATAGAAGCATCGGAACTTATGCAGGTGGTGTGCATTTAGAGATGACAGGTGAAGATGTAACAGAATGTGTAGGAGGTATGCAAGCCATTACAGAAGAAAATTTAGGCTGTAACTATAATACACAATGCGATCCTCGATTAAATGCTAATCAAGCAATTGAATTATCTTTCTTAATTGCCGATATTTTAAAAAATCGCCAAATATAATCAAGATAAAAGTTTAAAAAAGTCAATGAGAGATACTTAAAAAATTAGATTTATTTTTATCCTTAAATTTAATTTTTTATAAAACTTTTTTTAAAATTAGCTAAATTTATGCTATAATGGCAGCGGTATCAAATTTGTAAAGCAAGGATATTTAATGCGTATCTTAATTATTGAAGATGAAATTAGTCTTAATAAAACAATTACTGAAGGACTAAATGAGTTTAATTATCAAACAGATGTAGCAGAAAATCTCAAAGATGGTGAATATTATATTAGCATTCGTAATTATGACTTAGTATTAGTTGATTGGATGTTACCAGATGGAAGTGGATTAGAAATTATTCAACAAGTCAAAAGTAAATCCCCTAGAACCCCTATTATAATAATTTCTGCACGAGATGATGCAGAGAGTGAAATAGAGGCTTTAAAAGGTGGTGCGGATGATTTTTTAGCCAAGCCTTTTGATTTTGGTGTTTTGGTCGCGAGAATTGAAGCGAGATTGCGATTTGGAGGAACAAATCTAATTGAAATTGAAGATTTAATCATTAATCCAGATGAAGAAAAAATTACTTATAGAGGGCAAGAAATAGAACTTAAAGGAAAGCCCTTTGAAGTTTTAACACATCTTGCAAGACATAGAGAACAAATTGTATCAAAAGAGCAATTATTAGATGCTATTTGGGAAGAACCAGAGCTTGTAACTCCTAATGTTATCGAAGTCGCTATCAATCAGATTCGTCAAAAAATGGATAAACCTTTAGATATTTCTACCATAGAAACTGTAAGACGCAGAGGTTATAGATTTTGTTATCCAAAAGGAGTATAAGAGGAGATTATACAAAGCAAATTATAATCTCTTTTGTTGCTTTTTTAACGATATTTTCTTTGTTGCTTTATTCCTATCTTTATTATGCAACCTATACAAGCGTTAAACACAATATTTATAAATACATTGACCATATTTTGCAAAACAATATTCATTATAAAGCAGGAAAAATTTTTTATATTCAAGATTTAAATCCACTAACCAATGAAAAGCTAAAAATAGAAGTCTTTGATGAGAAAATACCAAAAAATCTTTATGAAAGCATTCAATCTCATCAGAGTTATTACTATTCCATCTCTACACCTTATTTACACAATAAAACCCTAAAGATTACCCAAAACATAACCAAAGAAGTAACTTTTTTAAATACCTTATTAGAAGGAATCATTGTTGTATTTTTTTTCTGTCTCATCTTAATTCAGCTTTTTGCTTTAGCTTTTTCTAATATTCTCTATAAACCTATTCAAAAATTATCAACAACTCTAAGTAAGCTTAAAGAGTATGATTTAGAATTAATTGATGAGAGGGTATTGCCCTTAGAATTTAACCCTCTTGTAACCTCTATCAATAATCTTTTGCAAAGAATTAAAAATTACTTTAACACACAAAAGCAGTTATTTATCGGTATAGCCCACGAACTAAAAACACCTCTAGCTGTTATTAAAACTAAATGCGAAGTAACACTCATTAAAGAGCGTGAAAAAGAGATTTATATTAATGCTTTAAAGGAAAACATTCATAGCATCAATGAAATTAATACTATTGTTAAAACTTTATTAGGATTAGGTCGCCAAGAGAGTGCGCAATTTGAAAAATCTATCCATCTTGATATAACCAAAGCCCTAAGGAATATCGCAGAAAATTTTAAAATCTTAAGCCAAAAAGAAAAGAAAAATTTTACCTATAAACTGCAAACTCAAGGACTTTTCTTAATGATTAAACCAACACTCCTAACCCAAGTTATACAAAACTTTTTACAAAATGCTTTTAAATTTACCCCAGAGGGTAAAAATATATTTCTCCAAAGCCTTATTGTCGATAATGAGATTTTAAAGATTGTTGTAATTGATGAAGGATGTGGTGTAGATTCAGAGTTAGAAGATATTTATGCACCCTTTAAAAGAGCCGGGAATAAAAGTGGGGCAGGGCTAGGACTATTTTTAGCCAAAAATGCGGCTACAAATCTTGGTGGATCTATTTCTTTGCAAAACCGAATGGACAAAAAAGGTGCCATTGCAACTTTTGAATTAAAGATTCCAAAGTGGAATAATAATTGCTAATTTTTGTTTAATTTTAAGATAAGGAAATTTTATGCTTAAACTAGCCTTGCAAGGGTTATTAATTGCTCTATATAGTGTTTCCTCCTATGCTCTCCCAAAGGTAGATTTTAAGAATTCTTGTGTCCCCCTAGAGCAATTTTCCCCTTCCCAAAAAGAGGTTTTACTCCACGCTTATTTAGCTGGAGAAGCAGAAGGATTTGGTTATACTTTAGCAGCCATAGCTTGGAAAGAATCTTGTGCTGGAGTTTATAAAATGAATTTTCAAGACCCAAGTGCAGGAAATTTTCACGCTTATATTCCAGGAGTTATTAAACGTTATCCCGAACTCAAGCAAAATGGATTTACTCAAAATATGGTTGGAGCTATGTTAGTAGATGATGATGATTTTGCTGCAAAAATTGCTATTACAGAGCTAAAATTTTGGTATAAAGAACACAAGGGGAATTGGAAAAATATTATCAAATCCTACAACAAGGGTTATACTTGGCAAAAAAACTCTCAATCTAACACTCAAGCAGAGTTTTATTATACAGATATTGCTAACAAAATTAAACAACTTCAAGGCTACTTTCAAACACCCCAAATGCAAAGTATTGCTTTAAATCTTTCTAAAAAATCTAAGAAAAATGATCAACCTTTCTACGCCCTCAAAGAAAAGCCCAACAAAGAAGATAAAAAAGAGATTTTTTCTTTACCAATCTACCAAAGAGCTAATGAATTTGCAGCTCCACTTATCAAAAAACCAACTATTTTTAAAGAATTTGACTTAATAGACATTGATTAAATTATTATTCTATAATCTCTGTTGTAGCCCTTAATTTTTGTTTATCAAAATGTGTATAAATCCTTGAAGTATCTAAACTTGCGTGTCCTAAGGCTTCTTGCACCAATACTAAATCTTGAGATTTTTGGTAGAGTAGGGTGGCAAAGGAATGCCTTAACATATGTGCGCCATTTTTTTCTTTGCGAATCCCATTAGTTATTAAGACTTGCTCTACAATCCTACTAACATAAGCTTGAGTAAGCTTTTTGCCTTTATGATTACAAAAAAGTAAATCATCTTCAATTTCAAGCGGTCGAGATTCTACCCAAGCTGAAAAATCTGAAGCTATATTTTTTGCTTTAACCATAACGACACGTGGTTTATTGCCTTTACCCCGAACTTGTATAATATAAAGTTCCTTATCAAGCATAATATCTTTAACCTTAAGGTTTAAGGCTTCTCCAACGCGTATCCCTGTGTAAATAATAATTTTTAATAAAAGTCTATTCCTAGCACCCAAATTCATATGCTTAAAAGGAAAAGAATCAATCCCATCTAAAAACCTTTTTACTTCCTCTTCATTCATATAAGAGGGAAGCTTTTGTCCGCTTTTACCGCGTAATCCTCCCCAATTCTTTAATTCAATACGAAAAATATAAGAAGAGCCATCTTCTTCCTCATTTTGCTTATCTACAAAGCCAAAGAAGTTAATTAACGCGATTCGATAGTTTTTTTTAGTCGCATCCGATAACGCACTTGTATGGATAGTTAAAAATTCTTTTAGCATTTCTTCATCAACTTCCTTTAAAGAAGCAAATCCCAAATAAGTTAAATACTCATACAATTTTAGAAGTGGATTTACATAAGTATTAATGCCAATTAATCCCGCATTTCTACATTGTTTGCAAACTTCTTGCAAGGTTTCTATATTTTCAACCCCTTTACGCAATATATTAAGACTCGTGATAATTTCCTTTTTATTATTGACTTGATGATTAGAGAGGCTATTAAGTTTGCTATAAATAAATCTCTCAATCCAAAATAATAGATTCATCGCAAAATCATCTTTAAAATCTATAGGATAACGCATAAGCTTCCTTTTTCTTAACCTTTTTCTTAAAAATTTATTAAAGTTTAAATACAGCCATAATTAATAAGTTGTGATTATAGCAAAAAAAATATTATTTTGTATTGAAAACTATAATTTTCAAACTTTTTTATTTAAAGAGTGCCTTTACATTAATGATTTACCCATAAGTATCAAAGATTTCCCTCTCCTCTTTTAGATTGGCTATGTTGCCAATCTTTTAATCATCTTTTAGAATTTTGGGTTATTTTTGTTTTAAACTCTGCGATTCTATCTGTGATTTTTGGGCTTAGTCGCAGTAAAATATAGGTATTAGAATTAAAGAAAATGGCAGAATTTTTAAATGCTGGAGTATTTTTTAAAAGAGGATTAGCTTCTTTAAACTTTTCAACATTCCCTATTCCAACTCCAAGGATTAAAATATCAGGCTTTGCTTTTGCCATAAATTCACTAGAGATAATAAATCTCTCAATCTCACTTTTAGGGCTTAGATTGCTAATTCCAATGAGATTTAAAATATCAGCCATTAAAGAGTTATCCGAAAAAGCCATTAAGGGATTACTAGAATAGAGATAAAACGCACTTTTTCTAATGGGGTTTTCTCTTAGTTTTTCTAATTCTTGATTAAAGTTTTTAAGTAAACTTTCCCCCTCCTTTTCTTTATGAACTAATTGAGATAATGTTTGAATATTGCTTTGAATATCCTCTAGCCTATCAGCCTTTAAATACAAGCTTTTTATCCCAAACTTTTTAAGCTCGTTTTCTAAATTTAAAGAATAAGAGCTTAGTATTACTAGAGTTGGCTTAAGTTGAACGATTTTCTCTAAAGAAGGATTAGAAAAAGTCCCAACAGAAGTAATTTTACTTGTTTTCTCCTGTGGATAAATACTAGAATGTTGCAAATTAGCAATTCCTACAATTTTATCCCCACTCTCTAGCATAAAAAGCGTTTCGATACTCGCTGGGTCAAGCACAACTAATCTTAACTCTTCTGTATTAGCAAAAACAAGTCCAACAAAAGCACACCATAAAAAAATTATCTTTTTCATTCTTTTCCTTTTATTTCAATCTCTACCCCAATTACTTGATTGCTAAAATATAGGGTTTGTCCTCTTGCATAAGCACTTTACAATTTAAATCATAAATTTCTTTTAATCTCTCTTCTGTAAAGAGTTCATTAACTTTTCCATCATAACAAATTTTGCCCTCTTTGATAAAAAGAATACGCGAACAAAACATAGACGCTAAATTCAAATCGTGCAAAATCGCTACAACTGCTATATTACGCTCTTTAATTAGGGATTCACACAAATTTAAGAGTTCAATAGCATAATTTAAATCAAGTGCAGAAGTTGGTTCATCTAAAAACAAGATTTTTGGATTTTTTAGAATCGCTCTTGCTAAAAGCACCCTTTGAAATTCACCACCGCTTAAAGAAAGCACATTTCTTTCTAAAAAGTCTTCAAATTTTAAACTCTTAGCTAACTTCACCGCTTCATCCTTGTCTTTTTGGCTATAACCGCTAAAGCTATGCTTAAGCCCTACATATTTACTCATTAGCAAAACATCAAGCACTTTAAGCGGTGTTTTAAGTTGTGAGCTTTGTGGAACATAGCCTGAAATTCTAGCAAACTCCTTTAAGCTAAAGTCTTTTAAATCTTTACCTAAGACACAAATTTCCCCACTCTCATAATCTAAATTTTTCAACATATTTTTCATCAAGGTGCTTTTGCCACCACCATTAGGTCCTAAAATCCCTAGAAATTCCCCCTGCCCTACTTCAAAGCTTATGTTTTTAAGCAGAGATTTTTGGTAATAAGAAAAATGCAAATTTTTAACTTCTATCATAGCATACTCCTAGATTTCAGTGCTAAAAACAAAAAAATAGGTGCCCCAAAAAACGCAGTAAGGATTCCAATAGGTAAGATAACAGGGGCTAAAAGTGTCCTTGCAAGAGTATCACAAATAATCAAAAACAATCCACCTAAAAGTGTGCAAAGTGGAATCACAAGTGCATTATTATAATTTTTTATCGCTAAGCGGACAATATGAGGAATGATTAATCCTACAAAACCAATAAGCCCAGTAAATGCGACCGCAAAGGAGACAGCTAAACTAGAGACAACAAGTAATTTGATTTTAAGTCTAGTGGCATCAACACCTAAATTTCTAGCTTCATCATCACCACTTAAGAGAATATTAAGCTCATTTTTATGTTTATAAAAATAACAGATACAAAAAGTTAAAGGAATAAAAAGCAAAACTACCCTAAACCACGATGCAAAACCAATATTCCCCATAAGCCAAGTAACAATCTTAAAAGAATCTTCACCAATAAGATAGGTAAAAAACGAAGTAAAAGCACCTAAGAATGAAGAAGCTGCTATGCCTATAATGAGTAATGTAACTAAACTAGCCCTATTTGAAACCTTAAAGATCCCAAAAGAAAAAATAGACGCACAAATAAAGCCAACAATCCCAAAATAAACATCCCCTAAACCAACAAGATAAGCAAGAAAAGCCCCAAAAGTTGCCGCAGAAGCTATGCCTATGATATAAGGATCTGCTATGGGATTTGAAAATATTGTTTGTGTAATAGCTCCACTACTTGCAAGTAACATTCCAATAAGAATCGCCATTATAATACGCGGAAGTCTCCCCTCTAATATAATCATTCTTTGAATTTCATCTCCTCTTACAAGAAAGTTAAAAAGCTCAATGGGGCTTAGATTTTCATCACCTAAGCATAAACTAGCAAGGATAATAAAAAAATAAGCGACAAAAATAATAGTTGTAAAGATAAAGGGCTTTTTAGAATACATATTTAAGTTCTAAATAATAGTTTCTTCCACTACCCACCAAGTATTGATTATCTACCGAGTTTTGATAAGTATAATAGCTCTCATCAAAAAGATTATGAATACCGCCTAAAATTTGCCAATCCTTATAAGTATAGCTTGCACCTATATCTGTTAATAAATACTCCTTTATCCAGCCCATATTTGAAATTTTCCCAGTGTTTGTATCCTTTGGCAGAATCCTGCCACCATCTTTTGCCCTTGAATAATAACTCCAATCAGTGAATATTTGAAAATACTTATTTAAGGCATATTCAAGTGAAGCTGTGGCTTTTACCTTTGAAACATAAGGCACCCTCTTACCATCATTTACACCTTTTGAAACCTTTGCGTCTAAAAAGTTAAGGCTTTGCTTAAGTGTGAGTCCATTTGAAAAATTTTGGTGCAACGCAAGCTCTACACCTATGCGTCTTGTCTTGTCTATATTATAATACCTCCAAAAGGATCCCGTTGCAGAATGGGGATCTCCTGTATAAGAGATTTCATCCTTGCTTTGAGTATAAAAGGCTACTACATTTAAACCATAAAAATCCCACCAAAGGTCGTTTAAGCCCATCTCAAAGGTATTATACTTTTCAGAATTCAAATTAGCAGTATAGTAAGGGGGTAAGTTTGGGTTTGTCCTTGTATTGTTACGATTCATAAATTGTGCTGGAGCTGGGCTTACAAAGCCTCTTTCATATTTGAAGTATATTAAACCTGTATTAGAATATTGAAATTTAGGGGTAAGCTCAAAGGCAAAATTATGGGTATTTTTCTTATCCATACTAAAATTTGTGGTTGTATCAGTAGGAGTGCCATTAGGAGGAACACGCATAGCCATCTCACTACGATAAGTCCTATCCCCTCTATAAGTAGCATATTCATACCTCACTCCCCCTCTAAGAGAAAATTGCTCTGTAAATTGATGAGAATCTAAGACAAAAAGCGAATGGCTTTGCTTCTTCATATCCATAATAGTTGTCATTTTATGATATACAATAGGTCCTACATTGCCATAACTAACCCTACTATCTCTTTTTGCATCGTGATGTTCAAAATCATAACCAACAACGAAATAAGAATTATCCCTATAATGGTATTTATTCTTAAGCTTTAGTCCTGTTAAGGTATCTTTAAAAGAGCTTCCACTTTGGGTTAGATTATAACTAGTATTATTCTGTGTCTTTAAAGCTTGAATATTTTTTATATATTTTATAGTTTGACTTTGCCAAAAAGTATTAGCGTTAAACTCCCATTCATCACTAAAGTTATGGGCGAAATCAAGACTAATCTCTGGACGCGTGATTTTTTGCAAAACATCATCGGCTCCTGCTTGTGTTGGATTTGAATCCACTTGAGCTTTTGTTAAATAACCGGTGCTTGATTTTTTATTCCTAAAAAATCCATATCCAAGCACTAAATTTGAATTATTTTCAAAATCTAAATAAGCCTTAGAATTTACAAAAAACCCTTTTTCGTTACTTCCATTTTGAAAACCATCTTTATTAAAACCATTAATATCCGCAGAAACAGCAAAATTTTCGTTAATTTTTTTACTTAGATTAGTATTGAAGCTTCCACCCCAATGCCCAGCATCAAAAAATTGATTTTTCAAAGCCACACCTAAACTATCTTGCTTACTTTTTTTGGTAATGATATTAATCACTCCACCTCTAGTGCCATTTCCATAAAGCACCGCACCTCCTCCAGGGATTATCTCTATCCTTTCAATATTCTCTAAATTGATAACTTCAAGAGGCGTAACGCCGTGTGAATTATCTAGCACATTAATTTCTCTACCATCAACTAAAACTTTCACCGCAACATTTGCTTTGCTCCCCTGCCCCCTCATATCAATATTGCGTCCAAGCCCACTATTAACAAAGGAGATTCCCGGAACTCTTTCTAAGGCTTGTTCTAATGAAGAATAACCTTTTTTAGTTAATTCCTCTCCTTCAAGGACTAAAATATTCCCCACTTTTAAATCCACATTTTCTTCAAGCCCGGTAGAGGAAACAATTACATTAGGAATTTTATAATTCTCTTCAGCATTAACACTTAATGCCAAAGAATACACAATTAAGAAACCTAAAAAAGACTTTTGGTGCAAAAGGTTTTTACTATCCATATAAATACTCCATAAAAGATAAATTTAACATAATTATAATAATAAGAATGTATATTAAAATATAAAACGGATTGTAAGAAACCATTGATAAAAATCCACTTAAATTGATAAAAAACTTTTAACCAAAATTATGAAAATATAAGAGATATTCCAAATTATACTTAGATATGGGATTTTAGTGGCAAAAACCAAACTAAATCAACCAAAGTATAAAAGTATAAGGCTTTAGTAGCTTATCCCTGCCCTACTTCCTATAATCTAAACTCAAACTTTTAAGGAATAAGTCTTTAAATAAACTCTTCTCCTTTATCACTTCACAGCTTTGTTCAAAGCTTAAATTCCTCTGAATACAATCCAACAAAAGACAAAGCGTTTCAATAGCCCCATTAGAAGTGATATGTATCGGACATTCTTTAGCGTTAGTATAATGCCTATGAAGCTTTTTGACAAACTCACTATTACAAATTTCTATAATCAAAGATTCCATAGGTGCTTTAAAAAACATTTTTTCCTCTTTAATATTAATAGAAGTATAAATAAGATCTAATCCATAAATTTTTTTATCATAAGAATCAAAAAAATAAAGATTTTTATTAAGATTATCTTTAAAGGTTTCAATCATTAATTCAAGAATTGCTATTTTTTGGGAATATGTATAGAAATTCCCTATATTAGCAAAGCAAAATTCCAATAAAGATTTAATCGAATACCACTCACTAACCGCAAAAGAGTAATTTTTCATTTTCTCCCACCTTTTAATCCTATAAACTTCTATATCCTCATTTTTACTCTCTTTATACACCGCAGGACAGATAAAATCCCTATAAGCAGGATTAGGAAAGCTAGGGTGGATAATCAAAGACCCCTCATTCTCATTTTCAAAGATATATTTCAATCCCCCATAATACCCATCATCAATAATTTTAATTTCTTTTGTTTGAATCTTATGCAATAGGTTAAAAAAATCTACATCCTCACAAAACCAAATCTCTCTAGGATAATAAAAAAGCTCACAAATCTTTTCTTTAATCTCCTCACTAAGCTCTTTTTTGGTTTTAAGATTAATCCAGCTTACAAGCGTCCTCCTATCTTTATGTAGAATCTCTGCAAACTTATTGATACTCAATCTTGACTTTTTAAAAATCTCTCCTAATCTCTCCATTGAGTTTAACATATTCTAGCTCCCCATCTTTGCAATGTTACTTTTAGTAATACTTTACTCTTATTTTTAGGTAATTAAAACCCAAAAATATAGTATAGAAAATCTACACTTTGTATAAAAGTTGAATATATTTTTAAGAAAAAGTTTATTTGTACTGCATTTTACCAAAAGAAATAGCATTTATTTTTATAGAAATTGGTTTTATAATGCCTTAAACACAATTATATAAGGAGTATCACTAAATTTAACTTATGAAAACCATCACATAAAGGAGAATAAATGAGTGCAGGAAAGAGATTTAGAGAAGCTTTAAAAGAAAATTCACCGCTACTTATAGTAGGGACTATTAATGCTTATAGTGCATTACAAGCTACGAAATTAGGGCATAAAGCCTTATATCTTTCAGGAAGCGGAGTTGCAAGTGCGAGTTATGGACTACCCGATTTAGGCATAGTAGGGCTTGAAGATGTGTGTATTGATGTTAGACGCATTACCTCTTGTGTAGATACTCCCTTGCTTGTTGATGCAGATACAGGCTTTGGAGGTGCTTTTAATATCGCAAGGACTATCAAAGAGCTAATAAGAGCAGGTGCAGCAGCAGCCCATATAGAAGACCAAGTAGCACAAAAAAGATGCGGACATAGACCCAATAAAGAGCTTGTTAGCACCGAAGAAATGTGCGATAGGATTAAAGCGGCGATGGACGCAAAGATTGATAATAATTTTGTGGTAATGGCAAGAACAGACGCACACGCCATAGAAGGGCAACAAAAGGCCATACAAAGGGCTTTAGCCTATGTAGAAGCGGGTGCTGAAATGATTTTTGCCGAAGCTATCCATACTTTAGAGGAATACAAAGAATTTACCAACACCATTAAAGTGCCTGTTTTAGCAAATATTACAGAATTTGGCAAAACCCCCTACTTCACCGCTAAAGAGCTTAAAGAAGTAGGAATCTCTATGGTGCTATATCCACTCTCTGCTAATAGAGCGATGAATAAAGCAGCGGTTTTAGTGTATGAGAGCATACTCAAAAATGGACACCAAAAAGAAGTATTAGAGCTTATGCAAACAAGAGAAGAGCTCTATACAATGCTTGATTATTATGCTTATGAAAACAAACTTGATAAACTTTTTAAAGGAGAAAAAAATGAGCTTAAGTGAAGCGAAAAAAAAGCAAGGCGGCTTAGCCGGAATTATAGCTGGAGAGAGTGCGATTTGCACTTGCGGATTAGGCAATGGGTTAAATTATTATGGTTATGCGATTGAAGATTTAGCAAAAAATGCAGAATTTGAAGAAGTCGCTTACCTTTTACAATTTGGAGAACTACCCACCCTCTCACAACTCAAAGAATATAAACAAAAGATTATCGCACAAAGGGCTTTAAGTGAGGAATTAAAGGCAATTTTAAGGGCAATCCCCAAAAACGCCCATCCTATGAATCTTATGCAAACTGCAGTATCAGCTCTAGGGGCATTAGAGGGGGAGAAAGAGGATTTTAGTAATCAAGATGAAAAAATCATTAGACTTTTAGGAATCCTGCCCTCAATCCTTGTATTTTGGCATCATTATGCAAATTTTGGCAAAGAAATTAGCTTTAATTCTAAACAAGAGAGTATAGGAGGATATTTTTTAGAAAAACTTTTAGGAAAAGAACCCAAAGAGGATTTTATCAAAGCTATGCACTGCTCCCTTATCCTTTATGCAGAACACGAGTTTAACGCTTCTACTTTTACCGCTAGAGTTTGTGCTTCCACCAAAAGTGATATATTCTCTGCCATATCCGCAGCCATAGGTGCTTTAAGAGGACCATTGCACGGAGGAGCAAACGAAGCAGCGATGTATTTAATACAAAGCTTTAATAGTGTAGAAGAAGCCCTCAAAGGCGTGAATGAAAAACTTAGCAATAAAGAACTCTTAATGGGCTTTGGACATAGGGTTTATGGAGCAGGAGGAGACCCTAGAAATGCTTTAATCAAAGAATGGAGTAAGCACTTAGGGGGCGATACCCTACTCTTTAAAGTTAGTGAAGCTATTGAAACTCTAATGAAAGAGAAAAAACCAAATTTGCCCCCTAATGCAGATTTTTATAGTGCATCAGCCTATCACTTTATGGGGATTAAAACAGAGTATTTCACCCCTATTTTTATTATGAGTAGGGTAAGTGGGTGGAGTGCACATATCAAAGAACAAAGGGCAAATAACAAAATCATCCGCCCAAGCAGTGAGTATATCGGCGTAGAACCTAGAGAATTTGTAGAGATTGACAAGAGATAAGGAGAACAAATGAGTAATATGGGAATCTTAGAGGCAAAAAGACCAGAATTTGATGAGTTGCTAACAAAAATCGCTAAATATGTGGATGAATATGAAATCACTAGCGAATTAGCCCTAGAGACTGCCAGATATTGTTTAATGGATACTTTAGGTTGTGGGCTTTTAGCCCTCAAATACCCCGCTTGCACGAAGCTTTTAGGACCCAGTGTTGAGGGAGCAGAGTTTAGACCACTAGGGAGCAAAATACCCGGAACTTCTTATCAGCTTGAACCCATAAGAGGGGCTTTTAATGTAGGTGCTATGGTAAGGTGGCTTGATTTTAATGATACTTGGCTTGCGGCAGAATGGGGACATCCAAGCGATAATTTAGGAGCGATTTGGGCGGTTAGTGATTATATAAGTCGCAAAAATATTAGCGAGGGTAAAGAGCCTTTGAAAGTAGGTTGTGTGTTAAAGGCTATGATAAAAGCTCACGAAATTCAAGGAGTTTTAGCACTTGAAAACTGCTTTAACAAAGTAGGAATGGACCATGTTTTACTTGTCCGTATCGCCTCTAGTGCAGTAAGTGCGAAGCTTCTAGGTTGTAGCTTTGAAGAGATTAGAAACGCAATCTCTCACGCTTTTATTGATGGGGGGGCATTACGAACTTATCGCCACGCTCCAAATACAGGGAGTAGAAAGAGTTGGGCAGCAGGGGACGCCTCAAGTAGAGGCGTGGATTTAGCCCTCAAGGCAAAGAGTGGTGAAATGGGCTATCCCTCTGCTCTAAGTGCTAGTTTTTGGGGTTATGAAGATGTGAAAATGAAAGGTGCAAAGCTTACCATTCCTCAAGAATTTGGCTCTTATGTAATGGAAAATGTATTATTTAAAATCTCCTTTCCTGCAGAATTTCACGCACAAACTGCGGTAGAAGCAGCCTTAAAACTCCATAATGAAGTCAAAAACCGCCTTGAGACAATAGAAAAAATCATCATTACAACCCAAGAATCAGGACACCGCATTATCAATAAGGTAGGAGAACTTGCAAACCCAGCCGATAGAGACCACTGCATACAATATATGGTGGCAATTCCTCTAATCTTTGGTAGGCTTGTCGCCGACGATTATGAAGATAATATAGCCAAAGATTCAAGAATAGATAAGCTAAGAGAAAAAATGCTTGTAGAAGTCGATGAGCGATACACTAAGGAATACTTAGAAGCCGATAAAAGAAGTATCGCAAATGCAGTGCAAGTCTTTTTCAACGATGGCTCTAAAACCCAAAAGATAGAAGTAGAATACCCAGTAGGACACAAAAGGCGTAGAAATGAGGGAATCCCACTACTCTTAAACAAATTTAAAGAAAATTTAGCTACCAAGTTTGACCCTAAAAAAGCAGCGGTTATTCAAGAAATTTGCAGTAACCAACAAAACTTAGAAGCTATGAATTTCAATGAATTTAGCGATTTATTTTGGCTAGGCTAAGAAAATCCATTTAGTCTTAATTAAGACTAAAAATCAAATTTTAAAACTTTCAACAACTAGGGGACAAAAATGCGTTTTGAAAAGAACATTATCAAAGATTCTAACGCTATTTTTTACGCCACTCTAGCCGCTTTATGTAATGCCTTTGTAGGGATTTTTAGCGTATTGCTCTTTCAAGAAAATTTTACAAGTTTTGAAGTGGCTTTTTTGAAATGCCTTATAGCGGGATTGATTCTATTGTCGTATTTACACTTTTTTAAAAAGTTTCAAGATTTATTAGTGTTGATAAAAAAACATTTTAAAGCCCTGCTCTTATGTGCGTTTTTTGGAATTTTTATGCTTTATCATTTTGAAAGTTCCGCTTATGTGGGTATGAGTGTGGCAAGTGTTGTTTTTACACTTTTTGCAAGTTCCCTATTTTGTGCTTTTTTATGCCAATGCGTATATCAAAAAAGATTTTTTACACCTAAAGAGATAATAAGCCTAATCCTAGCTTTTATCGGGCTTACTTTAATATTCATAAGCGAGGGAGGAAGCTTAGAAGATTTTAGCAATATTAAAGCTCTCATTCAGGCTATTTTAGCAGGTTTTGGTTATGGCTTATTTTTGTTTTTTACTAAATACTTTAATCTTAAAACAGGATTCTTAGGGCTTTGTGCTTTACTCTTGATAGGAAGCTTTTATTTAGCTTTTCCGATGATTCTTAATACACATTTAAATTTTAATCTAAACTTCCAAAACCTAAGCCTCCTCTTAGCCCTAGCCCTCCTACCCACCATTGGTGGATTTTACTGCACAATAAAAGCCCTAAGTCTAACAAGCTCAAACTCTGTCGCACTTATAGAACTTAGTGAGCCTATTTTTGCTATGATTTTAGCCTTTGCTCTCCTAGCCCAAAGTCCAAATTTATCCCAAATCTTAGGAGGGCTTTGCATTTTAGCAGCTATTATCTTTTATGAATTTAAAACTCCCAGAGTAACTAAAGATTAAAAAAACCACCGCCAATACAGCATACCAAAGATAATGATTAAAACAATCCCCGCCATACTTAATAAGAATCCAAACCTAAACATATCCCAGATTTTCACCCCACCTTTGCTAAAGACTATCGCATTAGGAGGAGTAGAGATTGGGAACATAAACGAAAACCCCACACAAATCGTAGCAATAAGCATAACTAAGCTTCGCATAGGCACATCTAAAAAATCTTTGGTAGAAGCAAAAATAGCAGAAAGCAAAATAGCGATCAAAGCGGTAGAACTAATAAACATCGTTAAGCATAAAACTAGCAAACAGACACATAATAAAAAGATTAGAATAGGCAATGTCCCAAAATACTCAAAAATAGGTTTAAAGGCATCTCCTAAATGCATTTTAGCTATTGCCATAGCGATACAAAACCCAGCACCGAACAAAAACATAACTTCAATAGGAATAGCCTTAGAATCTTCCCAACGCAAACAACCAATCTTAGGGACAAACATTAATAACCCAAAAGTTAGCAACAAAATATTTTCATTAAGACCAATCCCACTATAAATAGGCTTTATATTTATATTTTTTCAAATCTTGTAGTTCCCTTTTTTAGGGGGGTGAAAAAATGCAATTTTTAACTTTTTGACACAAAATTGACACAAAAAATTAACAAATTATTCAGGCAAAATTATAATCATATTCTTCGCTAAAAGTCAAGTATCTAGGATTTTAGGCGTTTCTTGCCAGAAAAGCCTTTTTTGTCCTTGCTTTACAAAAAGACACAAAATTTCGCACTTTCGCAAACTTTTTCAAAAACAACAATCGGGGTGCAGTTTTGTAACAAAATAACCAAATTAAATCTTTTTAAATAGATTTTTAAACTTTTAAATTACTTAAGTTATGTTTAAGAAAAAAATTTCGGATTCGTGTGGGGCGGGGCAAAACAAATCGCAAAAGACAATACAAAACAGGTGGCATAGTGTGCCATTGATTTATGTTATAATGCCTCATTTAGATAGACTTTCAAGGGAGAATTTTCACAAGGGGGATTTATGCAAACATTAATATTATTGGGGGGTGTAGTATGAAAAAAATTCTTTTAGTGTTGTTGGTTGTTGTAGGGATATTAAGGGCAGAAATTTCCCAAAATGAGATTTTAATTATAGAAAAAGCTAAAAATGAGTTTTTAAACGCAAATCCTAATGTGGATATTAAAGACCTAATGGAGTTTTTCTTAGAGGAAACAACCCCTAAACAAAAAAAAGAATTAGAAACGCTAGAACCTTTAGACTTTTTTAATGCAGTATATGAGTTATTTAAAGAAAAAACCACAATTATAGACCAGAAACGAGAAATTGCCTATAAAATAAACGATGAGATTATTCGTGCAAACCTTTTGTTAAAGCTTCTGAACACTTCAACTGCTATAAGACAAGAAATTAAGACAAATTTTTGGGATTCTTTTAATAGAGATTTAAATAGTAGTTTTTCTTGGATTCCATTAACTGAAACCAATAGTTATTTTAATAATTTGATGAAAACAAATGAGTTTGTTTTTCTTGATGTATTCCAAACAATAGGGCTTTTAAATAATTTAAATATTGACATCATAAAACGAGCTTTTGACATAGGGAATAGCGCAGAAGATTTTAAGACATTTACAAATCAAGTTTATTTTTTAATCATTCGCTATCTAGCAGATAAATATGAAGAATTAAGAAGTATCTCTCTAACTCTCACAAAAACACTAACAATAGATGAAGTCTTGAGGGAAGTAGAATTGAATGTAGAGCTATTAAAGTTGTTGAAAAAAAATAGAGAATCTACAGAATGGCAAATGTTATTAAATGATATTTTGGGAGTTTGGGACAAAAATTTTGATTATGATAAATACGCAAAGTTGTCCAAGAAAAATAACAAAAAATTCTCGCAAGAAGAAATATCTGCTCTTGTAACAGCATATAAAACAATATCTGAAAATGGGATTACTATTGTAGATTATTATCAATTAAATGGAGACAAAAAACTTATTAGATTGGCTATAGAAGAGTTTTTAAAGGTAAATCCTAATGTAGATATTGGGAAATTAATGGATTTCTATCTTGAATTACCAAAAGAGGAAAGGGAAGAGCTAGACATATCAACTCCTTTACTCTTTTTAAACATTCTTAATTCTCGATTTAATAATTCTTTAAATCTCTCCAAAGGGGATTAATTTTCCTTAAACAATATGCTTTGCTACCCAAATATCGCAGCAAGAGCTATCAAGCTAAAGAAAGTAATAACAGGCCACAATGCGATAATGAGTTTGAACCAAAAGCCAAACTTTGTGCCTTTTTGTTTCTTATATCCACTTATTATCCAATATAATAGTGCGTTAATTAGGGGCAAAGAACACCAAAAAGCAAATATACCCCATTCCCATCTGCTAGAATTGCCAAAAGAATAGAAAAAAAATGGAAGTATCACATAAATGGCATTAACTCCAACAACGACTCTATTTTCAAAAGAAATATTTTGCAGTTTCAGCATTGCTTTCTCCTTTTATTTGAATTATCTTAGAAATTTTTTAGCCCACTCATCATAATCAAATGTTTTTATCCCTTTCTTTGTCTCCTGCAGGTATATACTCGCTTCAACAAAGGGCTCAATATGTTGTTGCATTGTTTGTATTTGTTTTGAAGGGAATCCTTTTTCTTTTAAGCACTCAATATCCCACAATGATTCTTTTACTATCTCACTATAAATATCAGTGAGTATTTCCCTTTGCCTCTTATTACTCTCACCAGAAATAGAACTTTCGATTTCATAATTAGCTAAAACCCACTCAACGATGTGCTCTTTTGTTTTAATATAAGTATTTTGTGCGTTCAGATGAAAAAAACCAAAACTAATTTCATACATTAACCCATTAAGTTTATTTGCAAATTTTAATCGGATATTAGACTCACCTATAAAATCCGACAAGGTCGCAAGTGAGGTTTTCCTTGAATAAAAAGTATCTATATGATTCCATTCATTATCATTGCATCTAGCTTCTAAAAGTCCCCCACCAACAAGCAATAGACATAAAAGTATTTTTATTAATCGCATAACTCTCCTTTATTAAAAAGGAAGTTTAACACAATTATTTAACAAATGTGATGATGGTTTGGTTGTCTTTGTCGGTATTTACCTCTATGCCTAAGATTTCACCAAACTTTGTATAACTAAATTTTTCAGGTGTTTTGATAGTAGATTTTAAATATGCCAAAGCTTCCTCATGAGGTTTGAGTTTTTTTTCCATCAATTCTATTTCTTTTTTATTGTAACGCTTATCTTTTAAAGCATTGATCTCTGCTCTTGCCATTTCTACAATTAATTCATAGCCAGGATACAAAGACGCTCTTTGCTCCTCACTATCTTTTCCTAAAATAGAATATACTCTAGCATCATCTTTTTCTCTATTTGTTGGATTGGCACCTGCTAAGCCTCTTGCCATTATTGAAATTATATTTTCATCTCTTGTAGCAAAAGTAGAATTTTCAGAATTTAGAGGGACAATACCTCTAGAGCCGTAATGAACTCCTCTTTGAAACATATTGACAACCCCCGCTTGAGTTTGTCCCTCCAAGATGAAATTTGATATTTGGTTAAGAGCAGGAATCCTATAATTAAAATGATCTATGTTCTTGCTTATTTCATGGGTTCTTAAACTTAATTTTTGTTCATCATCATATTTCAGCCCCATAAGATTTGCGACATATTTATCTTGTGCGCTAAGTGGCATATCATTATCGAGCTTAATAAGCACCGCTTGATAGGCAGGGATTAAAAACTCTTGCGTGTTTATCTGTCGGGGTTTAGCCTTTGAAGCAGGAATAAAATATTTCGCCAACTCATCTTTAGGTTTTTGTGCTGCCAGACTTACTGCATTTGTAGAATGTTTTTGCGGCATTTGTGATTTTGAATATATTGTATAAAATCCTCCCACCTTTGCTGCTTGTGTTAGCTTATCTTGTCCTAACGCCGCTGTTAAAACATCTTTGCCTGTAATATTTAACCCACCATTAGAGGTAGAATCTTTTTGCGGCATTTGTGATTGCATATATTTTGTATAAAATCCTCCCGCAATGGGTGCAGTATTCGCAGCAGCACCAAATCCCGCAGTATTTGTCCCCGCAACACTTCTCCCTACTATCCCAAAATTCACTTCTGTATTTCTAGCACTTCCACCACTTCCACCACTTCCACCACTTCCACCATTGGTAGGACTTACTCCAGCACTTCTCCCTGCCACCCCAAAGTCTTGAGTTGTCGGCACTTGCAATAAAGGATTTATGGATAAGCTTGTTAAAGAATCTAGTTGGTGTTGTTGCAATCCTATACTAGGTTTATCCCTCTCTTTTTGGTAGGCTAATTGCCTATTAGCTAGGTCAAACTGCAAATTTGCTACTCTTGCACTCTCTTGCATTTTTTGCTTCTCTAGCTTATTTTGTTCCGCCCACTGCTTCTTTGTATCCCACCATTGTTGCACTTGGTTTGTGATTTGTTGCTTTTGTAGATTTAAACTTTCTTGCTTAAAAGCATTTTGCTTTTCTAGCTGCTCTTGTTGCAGATTTAGAGCATAAGCGTCTGCTAGTTTGTTATACGCATCTTTTAAATGATTGCCTACTATTAAATTATTCTGTGCTTGGGTATCTGCCATATTTTTAGTATTTGCTACCAGTAGTCCTAATGTGTAGCTTCCTGTATTAATAGGGTCTTGTTTCATTGCCTCTCCTTTGTATTTGTCCTGAAATTAAAGCTTTATCCAGCTTTTCAAAGTTAAGTGGTGCTAGGTAAAGACTATTTTTGAGTATGTTTTTATCATACACTTCTACAAACTCTTGTATTTTTCGCTTGATTAAATTACTTGCATTAGGGCTATGCTCTTTTTTGCTTAAAAAATAAGAGAGGAAGCTAAAAGGCAAATTGCTAAAATCAAGATATTTTAAACAATCCTCCCACTCTAGCACCCCCTCACCTGCATAGACAAAAAACCTATTGCCTGTATTATCCTCATAAAAATCCCCTCCTGTGGTAAGCTCTAAAGATTGCTCCCCTTGCACTAGCTCTACTTCTTTTATGGTGTGGCAAAAGGCATTTTTCAAAGCCCCACTATTGCTAGGATAGGGATAATTTATAACTCTTTTCACTACCGCCCTTTATTGTCGCTCAAAAGGTAGAGGTTGCTCTTTGGGTTTGGGTTTAGGGTTTGGGATTGTATTTTTAGAATTATCTACAACACTTGCAGAATCTGCGATGATTTTATTTGCTTTATCCTGCTCTGCTTTCCTTTCTTGGTAGCGTGCATTTTCAATGCCATATTGCTTCTGTAGCAAATCATTCATTCTCTTTTGCTCTTTAAAAGCCTTTTTGCCCTGTGTAAAACTAGCATAAGCTTGAAAAGCCGATACTGCAGTTCCAATCCCTGCTAAAGCATTGCCACCCCCTAACTTACTCAAAAAAGAGGTCGTGGTGGGATTGTTTGCACTCCCTGTGTTTAAAAGCCCTTGTGTGATATTCGCACTAGGGTTAAGCCCATTTGCTGCACGATTAGCACTTAGAATACTTGAAACCGCACTGCCCTTGTTAGGGTTAAATATGCTATTAACAAGTTGAAAACTTCCATAATCTGCCATTTCTAAACTCCTTAAATTTTTGCAAGAAGTTTAGAGATTTTGGCTTTTTAATTCAAGGGTTAAAACTAAAAAACCCTTATTTTAGGGATTTTAAGCTAATCTTATTTTATTAAAATCTTTTTTAAAACCTCAAAATCAACAAAGTTTTCGATATTTTCTCTATACACTGCAGAGACAATAGCTTTAATTTTCTCTTGGGATTCTGCTTCTAGCTCTTTAGGGGGATTTTGTAAAAAAAATTCAAGCTCTTGCATTTCCCCTCTTATTTCTAAAGTCTCTAAATTAATGCGATATTCTCTAAATTTCACCACATCCTCATTTAAAAAATGAAATCTCTCTACATTGTTGATGGTGTTATGGACTAAATCAATGGAAGTGAAATCAATCACGATATGCTCTAAATCGATGATATTTTGTTTAAGAATTGCTACATCACTCTTTGCGTTAATAGGCTCAAAAATACACTCAAAGTTTGTATCGTGTAATTCCCCTAAATCATCATAATAGAGTATTTTCCCGCTTTCGCAAATGGCAATATTGCTATCAAGCAAATATATTGCCTCTCCCTCTTGGGTTTTTTGGGGTAAAACCTGCATTATCTGCCTTTATTTTTAAAATATTTAAACTTCTTAAGCAAAAAACTCTCATCACTCCTTTTTAAGAGCCAATAGAGTTTTACTCTATAGCTTTCTTTATCTTTTTTCCATTTTGCTAAAGTGATGCGTGGAATACCTGTTATGTTGCTAATATCAGCATCACTTAAGCGTTTTTTAGAAGCCATAGTATAAATACTCCCCTTTTGTATTTAACCACTCTCCCCGACCATCATTTGCAGTTTGATATTTAATGGCATACTTTGCTTTAAAGAAGTCTCTAATTTCTTGCTTACTATTGTTGCAATATAAAAGATTTCTTAAATCACCAAAAGTAGGAGGCTGGGGTTCTAAATCTATAGGCTCTGCATAATAATTGCTGCTACCAAAAGTAGATTCAAAATCGCAGTTATCAAAACCTATTTTCTGTATTTGTTTTAAAGTCATCTTGTATCCTTTGTTTTAAGATACAAAATTATAAATATTATTTACTTAAATATATATTAATATTGTATATATAAGATATATTTTTAAATAACAAACCTACCTTAAATCCATCCCTTTAGCGGTTTGTAAAACCTTATTAGCTTGGTTATTATAAGTCGTATCTGCCTTTTTATGGTATTTGCTAAAATCTATCTCTGTTTGTTGTCCTTGTGCTTGTTCTTGGCTATTGGCTAACTTTTGGGCTAACTCCCCTTGTGCGGCATATTTCATAGCCTTGCCCTCTAGCTCTTTAATCTTAGCCTCTGCTTCTTTTAAAGCTAATTGCATTTGCAGTTGCTCTACTTGGGCTTGTTGCTCTGTGCTTTGCTCTTGGGCTTGTTGTTGCTTTTGGATAATCTCCTCTACATCTGCTACTATTGGGCTATCAGTATCTTTAAGCATAAGAGGCAATAAAGAAGCCACTAAATCAGGTCGTATTTGTGCGATGGTTTTTAGCATCTCGCTCCAGTGAGCAAATCTCTCCTCTCTACCTTGTGTTTTAAGTTGGGTTTTATAGACTAAATCAAATTTGCCTACCTTTATCTTATTTCTCTCATTAGTATTGATTTCAAAATACCTAAGTCCTACTTTCTTATCTACGATTTTAAAGATTTGCTTTTTAGTAAAATAATGCTGGATTAAAGAGATGGCTTTTTTAAATATGAGTTTATCCATCTCATCGCTTGTTTTGATGAAGTCTTGCAGTCCCATTAATCCTGCATCTCTCCTTTGGGCTATGGCTACTCCACTTTGGCGATTTATCGCCATTCCTAAAGCCTCATCATTGAGACCACTTAACACTTTAGCAAGATTCCTTTTTTCATTGACCTTCTCACTTAAAGTAGCAATATTACCTCTATGCTCTACAAAGTGAATTTTACCATCTCTAATCGCTCCACTTGCCACTTTCACCACTGCATTATCTAAAGAAGCCTCATTGGCAAAGCTCTCTACATTAATAACCGCGTCTTCCTCATAAAAGGCTTTAAAACTCCCCATCATATTCACCATTCTATTCTCTGCAAAATTAATATAATCTTGCAAAGGCTTTATATCGCGGAAGAGTCCATACCAGCAATTCTTCTCATCAATGCCATATTTAGCGATAATGTAAGGATGAGAGCCATCTCTAAAAGGTTTTGGTGTGTAGCTTAACACACTGCCCCCTTTTTGCCATATATAGCGTGCAAACCCGCCCTCCTCTTTTATCCAACTCTCTATCAAATTAACCCTATATTCTATATTATCTTGTGTAGTTACAAAGTTTTTAGCAGGGAATAATTGCTTAGCAAAATCTAAAGAAGTATTAATGCTTCTATGGAATCTCCTAGCATCTTTTGCATTAGAATCTATGCTATATTTATCGATTAAAAAACTATCAGGAGGGATATTCTCTATTTCTAAAGCAAAATCTTGCTCCTCTTTGCTAACCCATATTTGCATAACACAAAGACCAAAGATTAAATCTTTATCCCGCTTTAATATCTCTTTGTCATAATTTTCACTTTGGATGAAAACATCTAAAATATCATTAAGTAACTCCGCTAAAGGCTTATCTTGCTCTTGTCTGCCACTAACCCGCACTTCTTGAATACTTTGAGCCTTGTATCCTAGTATTTTATTAACAACCATTCTATAAATGTTTTCATACACAGGCACCGCCCCTCTTTGTTCTATGATATTCTTTACATCAGGCGGGAGTTGATTAGAGTGATAATATTTCTTAGCCTCTTTATATTCTTGCAAAGAGGATTGGTTAAACTCATAGTCTTTAGTGTATAATCCCTCTAGCTGTGTTATACTTAGCATTCTCTCTCCTTATTTAGTGCAATCTTTTGCGATACTCTCTACTTCTAAATAATAAATCAATAATTCTTTATGGCTTTGAAAGCTTCCATCCTCTTTAGGTTTGTTAGGCAGAGTTAAATTGCATTTTATAGGGATAAATACTTCTTTTGTATCAATTCTTACAATAGGCTTTGAAGCGCAACCAGCTAAAGAAAGTAATAAAAAAGCGATAAATAGGGTTTTTTTGAAGTATTTAGAAAGTTTAAGTATAATACTTTTGGAGGTTTGCCTTAAAGGGGCGCAACCCTCTAAGGTAAGTTTTAACCTCTGAAATGAGGTGATGAATTTGTCTTTTAAAAATCTTACTAAACAAATAACAAGAGTAATTATACTCCTTTGTGTATTTGTAGTCAAGGCATTGTAGCCTTGCACCCTTATGGGTGTTAAGATTCCCCTTTTTAAATCCACAAAAAAGCCTAATAAAAAATCCATAAAAAACATTGCAAACCTTTTTTAGAGCAATCATTACACAATAGCTTTTTCAATTAAAGGGTTAAAGTTTTTTGCTTCTATTAACCTTAGCTCTGCACCTTCACCGCCACCTTGTAATTTTAAAAATTACACCCAAAAATATTCATTGTCTTAGCTTCCAACTTATTTTTAAAAGGTGCAGAATTAAAGCTAATTTTTAAAACCTAAGGGGGTTGCCCTAACTCCTTAAAGAGTTGCTTATAAGCCTCTAGCTCTGCTTTGCAGCTCTCATCTTTAATAAAAACCTTTTCTATCCTTTGTTTTTGAGG
>NZ_JRPC02000128.1 GCF_000765745.2 Helicobacter apodemus | reverse complement strand
GACGCAATTTTATAAGAATGTTTTTTTCAACTTGGGATGGAGGAAGTTGGTATGCTATCTTTAGAATTATAGGTGAGGGTATTTCTTGTGCTAATGTAAGTTCTTAGCTTCACTCCATGACAAAAGAGGAAGTTCCTTAAGCTTGTCCTTTTCTGATTCCACAGCCCTGTGATATTTTTGCAACGCTAGATCTATTTCCTCTTGTGAGTAAGGTAGGGTTAGGGGTTCATAAGTGGGGACTTCAATAGCATCTATAATTTCTTGTGCGTGTTTTTTAGCGAAATAGTCGCTTACCGAATAATTTTTAAATTCCATTTTATTCTTAAGATTTCTATCGCTATAAAATGTTATAATTTCCTCATTAAAGGGTTTCGGTAATTGTGCGGGGTTAGAGT
>NZ_JRPC02000127.1 GCF_000765745.2 Helicobacter apodemus | reverse complement strand
AAAAGCATTTCCAGATAAAAATAGTTTAAATGGTAAAGATTTTATAAATGATATATTTTCCCGACAATAAATGCCAGTTGTTTAATTGTTTATATTAATCAATTTAGCTTATTTTAATGATTAAAATATGATTTTTATGCTATAATATAGGGAATTAAAGGAAAGGAGTTACATAATATGGAAATTAAAGAAATAATTGTATTGTTCGTCCTTGCTGTTATTCCGATTTCTGCGATTGTGTTGATGGTTGTTGGATACATAAAAGACAAAAAAGAATATGAAGAAGCAGTGGAACGCATTAGAAAAGCTAAACCACTCACAGGAACAGCTAAAGAAGTCTTTATAGGGACATATCTAGCACGATAAGTCTCTTTATTAACCTCAGGCAAGAAAACCC
>NZ_JRPC02000001.1 GCF_000765745.2 Helicobacter apodemus | reverse complement strand
TACTAAGCATACTTTAACTCCAGAGATAGGTTTAGGTTATAATGGAGGATATTCTAAGGCTTATACTATGAATAATGCTATTAATACTATTACAAGAAGAACTTATACCCATAAGATGAATTTATTTAAAACTAAAACCTCTCTTTCTTTTTATAGTGATTGGAATAAATATTTTAAGACTTTAGTGTATGCAGGAGTAGATTGGACTATTAATCCTAATGTTGCTAATCCTAAAGGGAGATATTCTAATATAGGGTATTATGGAGGAGGAGAGAGTAAATTAGATAATTTAGAATATGCTTTAGGGACTACTTTAGTTATTCCTTTAAATGATGCTTTTTATTTCTCTTTAAATTATGGGATGAATTGGACTAAGAATACAACTATGCATACAGGATATGGGAAGTTTAATTATATGTGGTAGGGGATGTGTTAAGGATTTGGAGATAAGGATAAATAAAATAATGCCTTTTAGGTATAGTGGGCTACATTTAAAGCAAAATCTTTAAAAGGTAGTATGGTATAGGGAGTTCCTAAATTTTCTCCTTTACCTTGTTGGTTAAGTGTGAGGATTAAGAATGTATCACAATATTCCCGCTCTTTAGTTATTTTATGGAGTTTTTGTTCTAAAGTTTGTTGTTGGATAAAGGGCATACATAAGATTCCCAAAGAAGAATTTGGTAGATAAAAATCGAGTTTATCGGTAAAAAAGATTTCTTGTTTTAAACCATAAAAAAGCTCTAAAAATACCATATTTTCAAAGAGTGAATGGAAGTTTCTCTCAAAACTAAAGGCATTTTTCAAAGTAAAATCATAAAAATAAAGTTTTTTTGCGGATAGTTTATGCTCAAATTTTTCCACCCAAAAGAGCATTTTGCTTTTTTGTAATAAGGAGCAGTATTCATAAAATCTATCTTTAGAGAGTTTTGTATCTTTTTTGATTTTTAAATAAATTTGGTGCAAAGAAACTTTTAAGCCAAGGTTTAAAATGAGATTTTTTAATATGCAAAAATCTGTTGGATTAGGGTTAATGTTTTGGAGGGATTGTGCCTTGTTGTAATCATTATAAGATTCCCCTTCCCATAAATTGCCATATTTGATAAAATGGCTTAAGGCGTCTTCTAAATGGTATTTATGGATTTGTTGATATTCTTGAAAACTAAGCGGAGGGATATGTATGTAATGAAAGTTTTTTATTGCATAGGGAATTTGTGAAATAAGTGTGAGATTTGGAAGTTTAGGGAGTGTGAAGTATGGTTCATAATTATCAATAATTAAGAGATCAATATTTTCTTTTTGGCAAAAGGATTGAATATCTTGAAAATCCTTATTAGGGTTTAATCTCGCATCTTTTAAGTTTATATACATTTTTTTTAATGAAGGGATATTTTGGTAATAATGAAGGATGAGATTAGTTTTGCCTAACCCTTTGCCCCCATAAATAAAATTAAAATTTTTTAAAGGTAGGGGTAAGTTTCTATTGTTTTTGCAAAATGGCTTAGGGTAGGATTGTAATATTTTTTCTAAAAGCATAATAAGTCTTAATAAAGAAATGAGTGATATATTTTATACTTTTCCTTTTTAAAAGGAAATAAAATATAAAAAAACTTCAAAAAATATTGCTAAAAATCAAGAATATAAGTATAATCTCAGCTTCCAAAACATTACATCAAGCTTAATTTTGGTGAGTTCTTTGAAGGAAATATTATGGAAAAAATTAGACTTAAGCTAAAAGCATACGATCATCGCGTCCTTGATAGGTCGGTTGTTTCGATTGTAGAGGCGGTGAAAAGAACAGGTGCAGAGATTCGTGGTCCTATTCCACTTCCAACAAAAAAAAGACGTTATACGGTCTTAAAATCTCCTCATATTAATAAAGATTCAAGAGAGCAATTTGAGATTCGTGTTCATACAAGGATTATTGATATAGTTTCAGCGACATCAGAAACAGTGGATAGCCTAACAAAATTAGATATGGCACCAGAGGTCGATGTTGAAGTCCGTTCAATGGGTAAATAAGGGGTATTAATGGAATTTTTAGCAGAAAAAATTGGAATGAGTAGAACGATTGCGAAGCCTAGTATTCCTGTAACTTTATTAAAAATAAAACCTATGAAAGTCTGTGAAGTTTTAGAGGGTGGAAAGGCTATTGTTGCTTATCATCAAGGAAAATCACTCAATAAAGCTATTGCAGGTCAGCAAAAAAAATATAATCTTGATAAAGAATATAATAAATTTGCTACGCTTGAAGTGGGTAATACACAAGCGGGTGATTTGGATTTATCTTCCTTAGAGAGTGCAAAACGCGTTAAGGTTTCTTTTAATACCAAAGGGAGAGGTTTTAGTGGCGTTATAAAGCGTTGGAATTTTCAAGGGGGTCCTGCAGCACACGGTAGTAGATTCCATAGAAGACCGGGGTCTATTGGGAATCGTGAGTGGCCAGGACGCGTTCAGCCGGGTAAAAAAATGGCAGGGCATTATGGGAATGAAAAAGTAACCGTTCAAAATGAGGTTGTATCTTTTGACAAAGAACATAATTTGCTTGTTTTAAAGGGGTCTATTCCCGGTTTTAATGGTGCATTTGGCAAATTAAAGATTATAGGTTAAAGGTTGTGAAATGAGTAAAGCAATTATTTTAAATAAAGATTTAAACAAGAGTGGGGAAGTAGAATTACCAGAAAGTTATAAAACCATCAATTCTCACAATCTTTATCTTTATGTGAAGTCATTTTTAGCCTCTTTGCGGACTAATAATGCTTTAGCAAAAACCCGTGGTAAAGTCAGTGGTGGTGGCAAGAAACCTTGGAGTCAAAAAGGCGGCGGTAGAGCAAGAGCTGGAAGCATTACTTCGCCTGTATTTGTAGGTGGTGGTGTGGCTCATGGTCCAAGCAATAATAGAAATTACAATTTAAAAATTAATAAAAAACAAAAAAAACTTGCTTTGCAATATGCTTTACAAGAAAAAGCTAATAATAGTAGTTTGTTTGTAGTGGATAAAATCCAAATAGAAAGTGGTAAAACAAAAGATGCTTATGCTATGTTTAAAACATTAAATCAAAGGAATATTCTTTTGGTATCAAAAATTTTTGATGAAAAAACATTTTTAGCATTTAGGAATATCAAGGATTGTTATTTGATTGATGGTGTTGAGCTTAATGCTTACTTGGTAGCAACATTTAAATCTATAGTGATTGAAAAATCACTTTTTGAATCCATTACTAAAGAGGATTAAAAATGGCAAGTATTACAGATATAAAATCCATTATGTATACAGAAAAATCTTTAAAACTACAAGAACAAAGTGTTTTGGTGGTGCAAACCTCTCCAAAGATAAGTAAAACACAACTCAAAGAAGTTTTTAAAGAATATTTTGGCGTAACCCCTTTATCGATTAACTCTCTAAGACAAGAAGGAAAGGTTAAAAGGTTTCGTGGTGTTATTGGTAAAAGAAATGACTTCAAGAAGTTTTATGTTAAGCTTCCTGAAGGTGCTAAAATTGAATCATTAGCGGTTTAAGGAGTAAAAAATGGCAATTAAAACTTATAAACCCTATACTCCGAGCAGGAGATTTATGAGTAATTTAAGCTCAGAAAATATCACAGCTAAACCTAGTGTAAGAAAGTTATTAGTAAAGCTTCCTGTATCTGCAGGTAGAAACAATAATGGACGCATTACAAGTCGCCATAAAGAGGGTGGGGCTAAAAAGCTTTATCGGATTATTGACTTTAAACGTAATAAATTTAATGTTGAAGGTAAGGTAAGTGCTATAGAATATGATCCTTATAGGAATTGTAGAATTGCTCTTATTACTTATCAAGATGGCGATAAGCGGTATATTATCCAGCCAAGCGGTTTAAATGTGGGTGATAAAGTAATCTCTGCGGAGAGTGGGCTAGATATTCGTTTGGGCTATGCGATGAAGGTTAAAAATATCCCTATTGGAACGGTTGTGCATAATATTGAAATGCACCCTGGAGCCGGAGGACAACTTGCAAGGAGTGCAGGTGCTAGTGCTCAACTTATGGGTAGAGAGGGTAAATACTCTATTTTAAGAATGCCAAGTGGTGAGATGCGATATATTTTAGGTGAATGTATGGCAACTATTGGTGTAGTGGGTAATGAAGATTTTGCTAATATCTCTATTGGTAAGGCAGGACGTAATCGTTATTTAGGCATTAGACCTCAAACAAGGGGAAGTGCTATGAATCCTGTTGATCACCCACATGGTGGTGGTGAAGGTAAAACGGGTTCTAGCGGGCATCCAGTCTCTCCTTGGGGTATGCCAGCAAAGGGCTATAAAACAAGAAGAAAAAAAGCAAGTGATAAGCTTATTATTTCAAGAAGAAAAAAATAAAGGAAAGTAAATGGCTAGATCGATAAAAAAAGGTCCTTTTGTTGATACGCATTTGATGAAAAAAGTTATCAAAGCAAAAGAAACAAAAGAGAATAAACCGATAAAAACATGGTCACGTAGAAGCACAATTATTCCTGAAATGATCGGATTTACTTTTAATGTTCATAATGGAAGAGCTTTTGTTCCTGTATATGTAACAGAAAATCATGTTGGCTATAAGTTAGGAGAATTTGCACCTACTAGAACTTTCAAAGGACACAAAGGAAGTGTCCAAAAGAAAATTGGTAAGTAGGGGGCTAGGATGAGTAAAGCATTATTAAGATATATTCGCCTCTCTCCTACAAAGGCACGATTAATTGCAAGAGAAATTCAAGGAATGAATGCTGAATTAGCAATTGCTTCTTTAGAATTTATGCCAAATAAGGCTGCAAGAGTTATTTCTAAAGTGATTGCCTCTGCCGTTGCTAATGGTGGTTATGAGGCTGAAAATGTTGTTGTCTCTTCTTGTAGGGTAGATGCGGGTCCTGTGCTTAGACGTTTCATACCAAGGGCAAGAGGTAGAGCAACTCCAATTCGAAAACCTACTTCACATATTTTTGTGGAAGTAGCACAAAAAAATAAGGATAAGTAATGGGTCAAAAAGTTAATCCAATTGGTTTAAGACTTGGAATCAACAGAAATTGGGAATCCCGTTGGTTTCCATCATTTACAAGTGCTCCGCAAAATATTGCAGAAGATCATAAAATTAGAAAATTTTTAAAAAAAGAGCTTTATTATGCAGGTGTAAGTGATATTTTAGTTGAAAGAACCGCAAGGAAGATTCGCGTAACGGTTGTCGCTGCAAGACCGGGAATTATCATTGGTAAAAAAGGTGCAGATGTTGAGAAGCTTAAAGATTCTCTTAAAAAAATTGTTAATAAAGATGTCTTTATTAATATTAAAGAGGTTAAGAAGCCCCAAAGCAATGCACAATTAGTTGCTGAAAGTGTAGCAACGCAGCTTGAAAGAAGAGTAGCGTTTCGTCGAGCAATGAAAAAAGTTATGCAAAGTGCAATGAAATCCGGTGCAAAAGGTATTAAGGTTAGGGTTTCTGGGCGTTTAGCAGGTGCTGAAATGGCAAGGACAGAATGGTATATGGAGGGAAGAATTCCTCTTCATACTTTGAGGGCTAAAATTGATTATGGTTTTGCTGAAGCTTTAACGACTTATGGAAATATTGGTGTAAAGGTTTGGGTTTTTAAAGGTGAAGTTTTACAAAAGGGAATCCAAGTAGAGAAGCAAACTGAAGAGGGCGAAGAAAAAACTCGCTCTACAAGAAAGAGAAGGGGGAAATAACTATGTTGATGCCAAAGAAAACAAAATATAGAAAACAAATGAAAGGAAGAAATAGAGGGAAAGCATCTCGTGGAACTTCCTTAGCATTTGGTGAATTTGGGATTAAGGCTATTGAGCATGGTAGAATTGATTCACGACAGATTGAAGCAGCGCGTATTGCTATGACTCGTGCGACGAAAAGGTCAGGTATGGTTTGGATTCGTGTTTTTCCTGATAAGCCTTTAACCGCTAAACCTCTTGAAACTCGTATGGGTAAAGGTAAAGGTGCTGTTGATAAATGGGTTATGAATATTAAACCCGGTAGAATTATTTATGAAATGGGTAGCGTAGATGAAGCTTTAGCAAGAAATGCTTTATCTTTGGCACAGAGCAAACTCCCTTTTAAAACAAAAATAGTAACTAGAGAGGGTGAAAATGAAATATACTGAGATTAATCAAAAAGATACCACAGAGTTATTAAAACTTTTAAAAGAGAAAGAATCTCTTTTATTTGAATTAAGATTAAAGTTAAAAACTATGCAACTTACAAATTCTAATGAGATAAGGGTAGCTAAAAAAGATATTGCAAGAATCAAAACTGCTCTTAATAGCAAAAGGAGGGTAGAAGCATGAGTGATACACAACCACATAAAAGGATTATTATAGGAAAGGTTGCTACTAAATCTGGTGATAAAAGTGTTACTGTTTTAGTCGAGAGACGCGTGATTCACCCAAAATATAGAAAAATTGTTAAAAGATTTAAACGTTATATTGTTCATGATGAAAATAATAGTGTAAAAGTAGGTGATGTGATTGAGGCTATTGAATGTAAGCCATTATCTAAAAGAAAAGCTTTTACACTTCATAAAGTAGTATCTGTAGGAGTTGAATTATGATTCAAAGTTTTACACGATTAAATGTTGCCGATAATAGTGGTGCAAAAGAAGTTATGTGTATTAAAGTATTAGGTGGAAGTAAAAGAAGGTATGCAACCGTTGGGGATATTATCGTAGCTTCTGTAAAAAAAGCACTTCCAAATGGTAAAGTTAAAAAAGGACAAGTTGTAAAAGCTGTGGTTGTCCGCACTAAAAAAGAATTGCATAGAGAAGATGGGGCACTTATCCGATTTGATGATAATGCAGCAGTAATTTTAGATAGCAAAAGAGAGCCTATTGGAACGCGTATTTTTGGACCCGTTGGAAGAGAGATTCGTTATGCTAATTTTATGAAAATTGTATCCTTAGCACCGGAGGTATTATAATGGTCAAATGCAGGATTAAAAAAGGTGATATGGTAGAGATTATTGCTGGAGATGATAAGGGTAAAAAAGCAAAGATTTTGCGTGTTTTTCCTAAAACTTCTAAGGTTCTTGTTGAAGGTTGTAAAGTAGTGAAAAAGGCTATTAAACCAAGCGATAAAAACCCAAAAGGCGGTTTTATTCAAAAGGAAATGCCTATTCATATTTCAAATGTTAAAAAAGCGGAGGAATAGTCTATGTATCAATTAAAAGCCGCCTATAAAAATGAAATTAAAAAGAAGCTTTTAGAAGAATTAAATATCAAAAATCCTATGTTACTACCTAAGTTAGAGAAAATTGTTATTAGTGTTGGTGCTGGAGAATACGCTAAAGATACTAAAATTATGCAAAATATTGCGGATACTATTTCTTTAGTGGCTGGACAAAAGGCTGTTATTACCATTGCTAAGAAATCTGTTGCGGGATTTAAAATCCGTGAGGGAATGCCAATGGGTGTAAAAGTAACTTTAAGGGGTAATCAAATGTATAATTTTTTAGAAAAATTAATCGTTGTTGCTTTACCTAGGGTTAAAGACTTTAGAGGCATTTCTAGAAATGGTTTTGATGGTAGAGGAAATTATAATTTTGGCGTCAATGAACAATTAATTTTTCCAGAGGTTGTGTATGATGATATTATGGTAAGCCACGGTATGAATATCACTTTTGTTACTTCAACAACAAATGATAAAGAAGCCTTTAAACTTTTAGAATCTTTTGGCTTACCTTTTGCAAAAGGAAGAATAAATGGCTAAAAAATCAATGATTGCAAAGGCTAATAGGAAGCCTAAATTCAAAGTTAGAGCTTATACGAGATGTTCTATTTGTGGGAGACCACATTCTGTTTATAGGGATTTTGGTGTTTGCCGTGTTTGCCTTCGTAAGATGGGAAATGAAGGTTTAATACCAGGACTTAGAAAAGCAAGTTGGTAAGGGGAAGAATATGGTAAATGATATTATTGCAGATTCATTAACAAGAATACGAAATGCTAGTATGAGGCGATTAGATACTACTACTTTATATTATGCCAAAATTGTAGTATCCATTTTAGAAGTATTTCAAGCAAAAGGTTTTATTGAAGGTTATAAGGTAATAGAGCAGAATAAGAAGCAATCCATTAATGTTGTTTTAAAATATGATGAGAAAGGTTATTCTGTGATTAACGAAATAACCCGTATTTCAAAACCCGGAAGACGCGTTTATAAGGGCAAGAATGAATTAAGGCATTTCAAAAATGGTTATGGGACTATTGTTGTTAGCACTAGTAAAGGTGTTATTGCAAATGATGAAGCATATAAAGCAAATGTGGGTGGTGAAGCCCTTTGCAGTATTTGGTAGGAGTTTTAAATGTCAAGAGTTGGAAAAAAGCCTATTAGCATTCCTAATAATATTCAAGTTAGTGTTGAAGGAAGCAAAATAGTTTTTAAGGGTGCAAAACTTACCAAAGAGTTAGAAACTTATGGTCGTGTTGGTATTACCCATAAAGAAAATGAATTAACTTTTTCACTTAATGGAGAGAATGCACAAGCTAGAGCTTATTGGGGAACTTATAGAGCCTTAGCAAATAATATTGTGGTTGGTTTAACAGAGGGCTTTACTAAGCAATTAGAAATTAATGGTGTTGGTTATAAAGCATCCATTAAAGGTAAAGTTTTAGAACTTGCACTTGGTTTTTCTCATCCTATTAATTATGATATTCCAGAGGGTGTTGAAATTAGTGTTGATAAAAACTTAGTGATTATCAAAGGTTCTGATAAGCAACAAATTGGGCAAATTGCTGCGGAAATTAGAGAATTTAGACCCCCAGAACCTTATAAGGGTAAGGGTGTGAAATACATTGATGAACGTATTATTCGTAAAGCTGGAAAAACTTCTAAAAAATAAGGATAGATTATGACAGATAAGATTATTAAGAAAAAAAGAAGTTTAAGATTAAAAAGAAAATTAAGAATCCGCTCCCAAATATTTGGTAATGCTAATATTCCTAGATTAAGCATTTTTCGTTCTAATAGATATTTTTATGCACAAGCTATTGATGATGTTAAAGGCGTAACTTTAGCTAGTATAGATGGTAAGAAAATGGGTTTAAAAAACAATAAAGAAGATGTGAAAAAAATCGCCATTGCTTTAGCGGATAATTTAAAAAAGATAAATGTTGCAGAAGTAGTTTTTGATAGGAATGGTTATTTATATCACGGAGTTGTTGCAAGTTTTGCGGATTCTCTTCGTGAGAGCGGAATTAGTTTGTAGGGGATAATATGGAAATCAATAGAGAAGATTTTAAAGAAGTTGTTGTAAATATTGGACGTGTAACAAAAGTAGTAAAAGGGGGTCGTAGATTCCGTTTTAATGCTTTAGTTGTAGTAGGGAATAAAGAAGGTTTGGTTGGATTTGGGCTTGGGAAAGCAAAAGAAGTTCCTGATGCTATTAAAAAGGCTATTGATGATGCTTTTAAAAATATTATTAAAATTAATATTAAAGGCACAACCATAGCACACGATGTGCAGCAAAAATATAATTCAAGTATTATTTTACTTAAGCCAGCAAGTGAGGGAACAGGAGTTATTGCAGGTGGATCAGTGCGTCCAGTTTTAGAAATGGCGGGGATTAAAGATATTTTGACAAAATCTCTAGGTTCAAACAATCCTTATAATGTTGTTCGTGCAACTATTGATGCCCTTTCTAAAGTAAAGGTATAAGGGAGAAATAATGGCATTAGAAAATTTAGCACCCGCAAAAGGTAGTGTAAAGAAAATAAAAAGAGTTGGACGTGGTCAAGGCAGTGGTATGGGTAAAACCTCTACAAGAGGAGGTAAAGGACAGACTGCAAGGACAGGCTCTAAACAAAAAAGAGGCTTTGAAGGTGGTCAGCAACCTTTGCAAAGAAGATTACCAAAAATTGGTTTTACAAGTAGAGTGGTTAAACCTTATGTTATTAATGTCCAAAAGGTTAAAGCCATCAATGATTTAAGTGAAATTACTTTTGAAAGCATTAGGAGTGTTTATAAATTTCCTTCTTATATCACAAAAATTAAATTAATAGGCAAAGAGGCTAGAAACCTTGTGTCTAAAATTAAAGATAAGAGAATCTTAACAAGCGGACAGAAATAATGAATAAAGTAATTGTAAATAAGATTCTTATTACTTTAGGCTTTCTTTTTCTTTATCGCGTTTTAGCTTATGTCCCTGTGCCAGGAGTTGATACTATCGTTATTAAATCTTTTTTTGAAAATAATGCTTCAAATGCACTAGGCTTATTTAATATGTTTAGTGGAAATGCTGTGGAACGTTTAAGTATCATTTCACTTGGGATTATGCCTTATATTACGGCTTCTATTATTATGGAGCTTTTAGCGGCTACTTTTCCAAATTTAGGAAAGATGAAAAAAGAACGTGATGGCATGCAAAAGTATATGCAAATTATTCGTTATCTTACAATTGTAATTACTTTAATTCAAGCAATAGGGGTCTCTATCGGTTTAAGAAGTTTAGGGACGGGAGCCAATGGTGCTATTATGATTGATATGAATACTTTTATTGTTATTTCTGCTATTTCCATGCTTTGTGGGACAATGTTATTAATGTGGATAGGTGAGCAAATTACCCAAAGGGGTGTTGGAAATGGTATTAGTCTTATTATTTTTGCTGGCATTGTTTCTGGCATACCAAGTGCTATTGCTGGGACATTTAATTTAGTTAATACTAATCAAATTAGTTGGTTTGCTTTATTATTTATTGCCGTGATTATTATCTTAACAGTGGGTTGTATTATTTTTGTTGAATTAGGAGAGCGGAGAATTCCAGTCTCTTATTCAAGAAGGGTAGTAATGCAAAATCAAGATAAAAGGATAATGAATTATATTCCTATTAAGATGAATCTTAGCGGGGTTATCCCTCCAATTTTTGCTTCTGCTATTTTGATGTTTCCTGCTACTATTTTGCAATCCTCTTCTAATAGTGTTGTGATTGAAATTGCAGATTATCTCAATCCTAATGGTTATCTTTATAATGTCTTGATGTTCTTTTTTGTGATTTTCTTCGCTTATTTTTACGCATCTATTATTTTTAATGCTAAAGATATTTCGGAAAATTTAAAGAGACAAGGTGGTTTTATACCCGGCATTAGACCTGGTGAGGGAACGGCAAACTTTCTAACAAGTATTGCTAATAAATTAACTTTTTGGGGTTCTTTGTATTTAGCTATCATTGCTACTTTGCCTTGGATTTTAGTAAAAGCTTCTGGAATCCCTTTTTATTTTGGGGGAACTACTGTTTTAATTGTCGTGCAAGTTGCTATTGATACAATGAGAAAAATAGAAGCACAAATTTATATGAATAAATATAAAACTCTAAGTGCGGTTGGTTTGTGATGGCTATTGCGATTCGTAAGGCTTCAGAAATTCAATCCATTGCAGCAGCAAGTAAAATTGTAGCTAAGACACTCAATCACCTTAAAGCTCAACTAAAACCAGGTATTACGCTTAAAGAGATTGATGATATGGGGGAGAAGTTTATCCGCTCTTGTGGAGGAAAACCTTCTTTTAAGGGATTATATGGATTTAGTGGTTCTGTATGCACTTCGGTTAATGAGGTGATTATCCACGGTGTGCCTAATGGATACACCTTAAAAGAGGGTGATATTGTAGGGCTTGATATTGGTGTGGAATTTAATGGTTGGTTTGGTGATGCGGCTATTACTTGCGGAATCGGTAATATATCTGAAGAGGATGAGCGACTTATTGCTTGTTCTAAAGATGCACTTTATTTTGCTATTAGTCAAATCAAAGCAGGAATGCATTTCAAGGAATTAAGTGGCTTGCTAGAGGATTTTATTTTGGATTATGGTTATGTGCCTTTGCTTGGTTTTTGTGGTCATGGAATTGGGAGGAAACCTCACGAGGCACCAGAAATACCGAATTATCTAGAAGGCAAAAAAGCTAAACAAGGTGATAAGATTAAAGAAGGAATGGTATTCTGCATTGAACCTATGATTTGCCAAAAAGAAGGGCAACCAAAGATTTTAGAGGATAAATGGAGTGTCGTTTCAAGTGATGGTATGCGCGGTAGCCATTATGAGCATACCGTAGCAATAGTGAATGGAAAAGCAGAAATTTTATCAAAGGAATAAGAGTGGCAAAAGATGATGTGATTGAAGTCGATGGAATTGTTCGTGAGGCTTTGCCAAATGCAACTTTTAGGGTTGAATTAGAGAATGGGCATATTATTTTATGCCATATTGCAGGAAGAATGCGGATGCATTATATTAAAATCCTACAAGGGGATAAGGTGAAAATTGAACTAACCCCTTATAGTCTTGATAAAGGTAGAATTACTTTTCGGTATAAGTAGATTTTAATAGGATTTTTTCTATAATTTAGGCTTTATTTGCAAATTTAATGTGATTTTTTCAATCGCGTTTGCATAGTCGTTTGGGTGATGAATAAGCCTTTTGAGGACTATAAACTCAATGTCTAATGAATAATTAGGAAGCACTTTTAGAGCGATTCAAAAATAAATTTTAGATTCTTAAATGAGAGATTTTATATTTTAAGGTAGGGAATAGATTATGAAAGTTAGACCCTCTGTCAAAAAAATGTGCGACAAGTGCAAGGTTATTAAGAGAAAAGGTGTGATTCGAGTAATTTGCGAGAATCCAAAACATAAACAAAGACAAGGATAAAAAGGAATAAGAATGGCGAGAATTGCTGGTGTTGATTTACCCAAAAAAAAGAGAATAGAATATGCTTTAACCTATATTTATGGTATTGGCTTAAAGAGTGCAAGAGATATTTTAAAGGCTGTAAATATTTCTTATGATAAAAGGGTTCAAGACCTTGGTGAGGATGAAATTTCAAAAATTGCAAAAGAAATTCAAACAAACCATATCGTAGAGGGTGATTTGCGCAAAAAAGTTACAATGGATATTAAGGCTCTTATGGATTTAGGGAACTATCGTGGATTAAGACATCGTAAAGGACTTCCTGTTCGTGGGCAGACAACAAAAAATAATGCTAGAACACGAAAAGGTAAAAGAAAAACTGTTGGTAGTGCATCAAAATAAGGGGTAAAAATGGCTAAGAGAAATATTAATAAAAAAAGAGTAGTTAAGAAAAATATAGCAAGGGGTATTATACATATTTCTGCAGCATTTAATAATACTAGTGTAACAATCACTGATGAGATGGGTAATGTTATTTGTTGGAGTACCGCAGGTGCATTAGGGTTTAAAGGAAGTAAAAAATCTACTCCTTATGCGGCACAACAGGCGGTTGAAGATGCTGTAGCTAAGGCAAAAGAGCACGGAATTAAAGAGCTTGGAGTAAAAATACAAGGTCCAGGAAGTGGTCGAGAAACTGCTGTAAAAAGTTTAGGAAGCATAGAGGGAATTAAAGTTTTATGGTTTAAGGATGTTACTCCATTGCCACACAATGGTTGTCGTGCTCCAAAAAGAAGAAGAGTCTAAGGAGAAGATATGGCTAGATATAGAGGTCCTGTAGAAAAGATTGAGAGAAGATTTGGTGTTAGTCTTGCCTTAAAGGGCGAAAGAAGATTGGCAGGAAAAAGTGCATTAGATAAGCGTCCTTATGGTCCTGGACAACACGGACAAAGAAGAGGTAAAATTTCTGAATATGGGATTCAACTACGTGAAAAGCAAAAAGCAAAAATGATGTATGGAGTCTCTGAAAAACAATTTCGTGCAATGTTTGTTGAGGCTAATAGGTTGCAAGGGAATACGGGGGAGAATCTCATTAAGCTTATTGAGAGAAGATTAGATAATGTTGTTTATAGAATGGGATTTGCAACTACTAGAAGATTTGCAAGACAATTAGTGGTGCATGGGCATGTATTAGTAGATGGTAAGAGACTTGATATTCCTTCAGCTTTTGTGCATATTGGACAAAAGATTGAAATTTGTGAAAAAACTAAGAATAATCGCCAAGTCCAAAGGGCTATTGAATTAACTAAACAAACTGGTATTGTCCCTTGGGTTGATGTGGATGTAGAAAAGGTTTTTGGAATCTTTACACGATTACCAGAGAGAGAAGAGGTGGTTATTCCTATTGAAGAGAGGCTCATTGTCGAGTTATATTCTAAATAATACTTAAAGAAGGTGTTAGTATGAAAAGTATCAAAATTTCTCCTCATGTGCCAACAAAGATTGAAGTTAAAGAAATTGGTTTAAATAGAGTTCAAATTAGTGCATATCCCTTTGAATTTGGATATGCAATTACTTTAGCACATCCATTGCGAAGATTATTGCTTGGAAGCTCTGTTGGTAGCGCCCCAATAGCACTTAAAATAGCAGGAGTGGCACATGAGTTTGATTCTATTCGTGGTGTAGTGGAAGATGTTTCACATTTTATCGTTAATCTTAAGGCGATTCGTTTTAAAACTAAAGATGATCAAGAAAGCATTACTATAGATTATAAATTCACTGGACCAAGAGTTATTACAGGTGCAGATTTGGAAAATGATACCATTGATATTGTTACTCCAGATACACATTTGGCAACTATTAATGAAGATGCATCACTTAATTTTTCTATCATTATTCGTAAGGGAATTGGTTATGTAGCTAGTGAAGATATACGACCAGATGTTCCAGAGGGATTTATGGCATTAGACGCATATTTTACGCCCGTTACAAATGTTACTTATACTACAGAGAATATTCTTTTAGAAGATGATCCTAATTATGAAAAGGTAATTTTTGATATTCAAACCGATGGACAAGTAGAGCCTTTGACTGCTTTTAAAAATGCGTTAAGTGTTATGCATAGACAAATGGCGATTTTTAATTCAGAGCTTAATATAGAAGTTTCAGAGGTTAGTGATGGAGAAGAGGATATTCCTGAGATAAAAACACTCTTGCAAAGTATCGATAGTTTGAATTTTAGTGCAAGATGTTTTAATTGTTTAGATAGGTCAGGGATTCGTTATTTAGGTGAATTGGTGTTATTAAGTGAAGATCAAATTAAAAATATTAAAAATTTAGGTAAAAAGTCTTTAGATGAAATTACAATGAAACTTGATGAGTTAGGCTATCCAGTGAATAAACCAATTTCTAAAGATCTAGCCCTACGTCTTAAGAAAAAATTTTCTAACTAAAATTAAGGATATGAAATGAGACATAAACACGGATATAGAAAGCTTGGCAGAACCTCCTCTCATAGAAAAGCTCTGTTAAAAAATTTATCTATTGCTTTAATTATAAGTGGAAAAATTGAGACAACACTTCCAAAGGCAAAGGAGCTACAAAGTTACTTTGAAAAACTTATTACTAAGGCTAAGAAAAATGATTCTATGGCACATCGTTTAATTTTCTCACATTTACAACATAAAGAGTCTGTGAAAAAGATTATTAAAGAGATTGCTCCAAAATATGTAAATAGAAATGGTGGCTATACAAGAATCATCAAAACAAGATTAAGGGTAGGTGATGCTTCCCAAATGGCTATCATTGAATTAATCTGAACTTACGCGATAAGTTTTCTTATTGCGATTTTACTTCTTTTTTCTGCTATATTTTGTTTGAATTTATTTTTATTAGTATATGAAGTTATCAATATATTTGACTTCAAAGAGTAGAGATAATCTTGCTTTTTGTGTAAGAAATTCCTAATGGAGTTTTTTGAAATGATTTAAGACTGGGAATTTATGGCAAGCATTAGGTAAAATTGTAGTATTTAAGGATGAAGTATATCGGGTTTGTTGTGGGTTATTTAATACCAGTGAATGTTTATCTTATCGGGCAAGATAGAAAATCATAAAACCATTTAAAATGGTTTTGTTGTGAAAAGAAAGATTCAAAGATAGGAGTTATACTTGCCTATGTAGGATAAACTTATCTTTTATGCTCTTTTATGGAGGAGCTATTCTTGTTATTGACTTTTGGAAGAATTGTTTTTTATTAATATTTAAATTTAATTGTTCTGTAAGATTTACTATTGCTACTTATAATTAATCTCTCATAAGACTTTTTTCTATTAGATTTGGTATAAAATTGTTAGTGGTAAGCATTACTGCTCCTTAAAAATCATAAACCACCAATCATTATTTTGGAATTACAAAGCAACAAGAATATTTATGCATTAGGATATTTGAAATCATATTAGTTTTTATAAAAAGATTTACCACTCAATTTTTATATTCAAGTTCAAGTTTTTTACTAATAGTTTGTGATTTTTTTAAGCAGATTTTTGTTTTTTGTTAAAGCTTTTTGGGAATTTTTATATTGTTATTTGTATTGGAGAATTTGTAAATGTAAAAATCTTACTTTCTTTTTGCTAGGTTTTGTTAAAGATTTAAAATATTTTACTTTTTCTCAAATTACTAGAAAAATATTCAGTAATTAAAGTTTTCTTGTGTTAAAATAATAGGTTTTATGTTTAAATTATGAGTTAGGAGGCAATAATGGCAGAAAATATCAATCGTAGAGATTTTCTTGGTATGACTCTTGGAGGAATTGCAGCAGTAGGTGTTGGTGCTTCACTAGTTGCTATGAAATCTTCTTGGGATCCCTTGCCAAGTGTAGTATCCGCTGGTTTTACTACTATAGATTTAAGCAGTATGCAAGAGGGTGAATATAGGCAAGTTGAATATAGAGGAACTCCTGTGTATATTATTAAAAAAACCGTAGCGATGAAAAAATGTGAAGATAGGGATGTTGTTGTAGGTGATATAAATTATAGTGTCGGGATTCAGATATGTACTCATCTTGGCTGTATTCCCTCTTATAATACAAATTCCGCAGAATTTCATTGTGCTTGTCATGGTGGTAAATTTGATGTATGTGGTAAAAATACTTTTGGTCCTCCACCTAGCCCTATGAAAATTCCACCTTTTAAAATTGATGGGGATAAATTGGTATTAGGAGAAGAGGGTCCTGAGTATTTAAAGTTAGTTGGTAAGGCATAAGGAGGTTTAAATGGCGCAAATACAAAAAGCAAATGGTGTTATTGATTGGTTAGATCAAAGAATCGCAATAAGGACTTTAACAAAAGTTTTAATGACAGAATATTGGATACCTAAAAATATTAATTTTCTTTGGGCTATGGGGATAGTTTTAGTTGTTTTATTTACTATTTTGGTAGTTTCTGGATTATTTTTATTAATGTATTATAAACCCGATACTAAATTGGCATTTGATAGCGTTAATTATACGATTATGCAAGAAGTGAAATATGGTTGGCTTTGGAGACATTTACACGCTGTTAGTGCCTCTGTGTGTTTTTTGATTATTTATATCCATATGTTTGTTGGTATTTATTATGGTTCTTATAAACGCGGGAGAGAAATGATTTGGATTACAGGTATGTTGTTATTTATTCTATTTTCTTCAGAGGCATTTAGTGGCTATATGTTACCCTGGGGACAGATGAGTTATTGGGCTGCAGCAGTTATTACCAATCTCTTTGGTGCTATTCCTGTGATTGGTCCTGATTTAGTGATTTGGATTCGCGGTAATTTCATTGTTTCTGATGCGACTTTAACTAGATTTTTCATGCTTCATGTTGTTTTATTGCCCGTGGCTATTATGGCGGTTATTGTGATACATTTTTATACCTTAAGGATTCCTCATGTGAATAATATGTATGGCGAGGAAATTGATTTTGAAAAAGAGGCAGAAAAATTTAAAGCGGGGAATAAAAAAGAATCCAAAGTCATTCCTTTTTGGCCGATGTTTTTATCTAAAGACTTCTTTGTAGCAAGTTTCTTCTTAGCATTTTTATTTTATTTGACTTGTTATCATTATAGTTTTGCCCTTGATCCTATTAACTTTGATCCTGCCGATCATTTAAAAACCCCTCCTCATATTTATCCAGAATGGTATTTTTTATGGAGTTATGAAGTTTTAAGGGGATTTTTCTTTAGTGCGGATTTAGGTTTAATAGCTTTTGGTATTGCTAATGTTATTTTTCTTTTCCTTCCTTGGCTTGATAGGAGCAATGTTGTGGCTCCTGCGCATAAGCGTCCAGCATTTATGGTATGGTTTTGGTTATTAGTAGCAGATATGATTATTCTAACAATATGGGGTAAATTGCCTCCGACAGGAGCTAATGCTTATATTGGTTTTGTTGCTTCTATATCATTTTTAGCTCTGTTGCTTATTGTGTTGCCAATTATTACAAAAATTGAAGATAAAATAGCTAAGGAGTAAAAATGAAAGAATTCTTAACCTTAATCATTGTCGTTATTGTTACAGCGATTATTTATTGGGGAGTTGAGCCTTTTGCACATAGCCAAATGCACCCAAAAGTTACTCCTGCTGATTATAATTTTTTGGATTTAACACCAATAAGTGCTAATGGAAATGCTGCAAATGGAAAAGAACTTGTCTTTGCGAATTGTATAGCTTGTCATAGTATTAAGAAAGAAGGGGTGGAATCTCCTTTCTCTGATACTGATGCATTAGCTGCTTATGGGGTGGTTCCGCCGGATCTTTCTAGTGCAGGTTTTATTTATGAGAAGAATTTTTTAGGGAATGTTATTAAAGATATAGCGGTAGCAACAAAGCAAACTCATAAGTTTGATGGTAATCACCCAATGCCAAATTATAATTGGATGAGTGATCAAGAAATTTCTGATATGGTTGCTTATTTACAAAGCATCGCACCTAAAAGTATGAGTAATAAGGAAGTATTTATTGATGCTTGTGCAAGATGTCACGATATAAAATATGACAAAATTTATGCAGCGGGTGGTTTGAAAACTTATCTTGAGACAAAAGTTCCAGATTTATCAATGATGATTAGAAGTCGAGATATAGAGTATTTGCATACTTTTATCAATGATCCACAGAAGCATTTAGCAGGAACTGCTATGCCTAGAGTTGGTTTAACTAAAGAAGCAGAAGATCAAGTTATAGCTTATATGGAGAGCGTTGGAGATAGCAAAAAACCTGAACGCGAATCTTTGGGTTATAAACTTGTGATTTTTATGGTGATTATGGGTGTAGTCGCTTATTTATGGAAACGTAAAATTTGGCGTGATGTCCATTAATTTAAATACTAGCATTGCTAGTATTTAATACTCCTTTATTCTTTAATCCTTGTTTTGTTTTTATTCTTAGATTAGGTTATAATACTTCTTTAATCAAATAAAAGGGATAAAATGTCAGCAGATGAATTTACATTAGCAAAAGTTCAAGTTCCCAAGCAAGAAGATTTAGCGCGTTATCTTGAGGGAATTATGGAGAATTATAGTGGGCTTTTAGATATGGAAGTGGTGTTTTGTTCAGAATTAGGTGCAACAAAAATCCCATTATTGGATATTTTACGTTTTGAAAAAGGTTCTATTATTGATTTGCAAAAACCTGCAGGAGAGAGTGTAGAAATATTCATTAACAGAAGAATTATAGGCAAAGGAGAAGTAATGGTTTATGAAAAGAATCTTGCGATTCGTGTTAATGAAATTTTAGATTCTAATGCTATTATTTATTATCTTACAAGGGAAAGTATCAGCACAGTATGAGGATTTTGCTATTTTATTTTATTTTATTATTGAATGGATTAGCACAGGAAAATTCTTTACCATCTTTAAATAAATCACAAGACGGGAAAGATAGTTTTCCCTTTGAAATGGCAAAGCCTCCATTAGCAAGTATAGATTTATTCCAGTATGTAGGAGTAATTCTTATTCTAGTGGGTTTATTAATCTTTCTTTGGTATGTGAAGAATCGTGTATCTACTCATAAGAGTTATTCTTTATTGGAATTTTTTAAAAATAAAGAAAATATTAATGATATTAATGTTACTTCGACTATGAGTTTAGGGTTTCAAACAAAACTTATCATTTTTGAAGCTTATGGGATACGTTATTTGGTTTTATTAAGCCCAAATGGGGTAAGTATGGTAGATAAATATAATATTAAAAAATTTGAAGGATTATTACAAGAGGAACAAGAAAAGCTTTATTGTAAGAAATAAGTGATATATCTTACATTTTAGTATTTAGTAATTGTTTTTCTGTGGATAAATAATATGTTGAAAAATTTAAGAAGTCATTATATAAGAAGTAATAGAACTTTTGATACAAGAAGTATTATTGCATTTTCTATATCTTTTTTTTTACATTTAATAATTGTTATTTGGTTTGTTTGGGATTTTCCAAAAGAAAATTTACAGCATTTAGAAAAGCATGGAAGTCAAGAAAAAGAACGTATTAATATTAGGGATTTTAAATTTGTTCCACCCTCTAAAGGAGAATTAGCTCCTCCACAAAATGAGAAACTTGCAACAAAGCCTCTAAATCAGGATATACCAGTTATCAAAAAAGAGGAGGTAAAACCTAAAGAGAAGAAATTAAAAACAGCAAAATCTAAACCTGCTCCACAAAAAGTAGAAATAAATCCCAAAAAGGAAGATTTACCTCCAACTCTTGCTGAAGAATCAAAGTCTAAAAGTAACCCTGTCCCTCCCTCTGCTGCTTCCTCTCCCTCTATTTATAGTCTTGGGAAAAATGCCTTTGGTCAATCTAATAAAGAGATGGAAGAACTCTATGGGGAAGACTTGCATTCTCTAAGTTTAGAAGAGCGTAAATTTTTAGAAGATAATTTAAAGGCAATAGGTAAAATCACACAATCTTATTTGAAGTATCCACGAGTAGCAGGTAGGACAGGGCAACAAGGAATAAATGTTGTAGAATTTTATTTATACCCAAATGGTAATATTTCTGATTTGAAGCTTTTAACCTCTAGCGGTTATGCTCTGCTTGATAATAACAGCAAACATACGATAGAGATTGCTTATAAAGATTATCCTTACCCAAGTGTAACAACAAAGATTAGAATTAAAATTTATTATAGTATTCGTTAATAGCGGGATTGTTTATATTCTATAGGAATAAGGCAGTCATTAACTTCAAGGGGTTGAGGATAGTAGCCTCTGTCATAGCCAAGTTTAAAAAGTGTATTGATGGCTTTTATTTGTATGCTAGAGAGCGATAAAGAGTTGTTGTTAGCATAGAGATTTAAATAATGTTCTAGCTTTTGAGCATCCACTCTAATAAGATTCCTCTCTAAGAGCATTTTAGAAAGAATATTTTTGTGCCTTAAAGCTATTTCTATGGCTTTAGTTAAGATTTCTTCACATTCTATAGCTAAACTTAGAGGGATAGAACGTCTTATACACATTCCTCCAAGAGGAAGGGGTAGTCCTTCTTGATTATAATCACTCCAAATATCCCAAATTTCCTTTTCTACTTCTAAAGTAGAATCATATTCTAAAATGGATTCGTGGATTAAAACGCCCGCATCAACTTCACCACTTAAAACGGCTTTTTCAATCTCTAAAAAATTTTTATAAGAGATTCTAGCTTGCGGATAAGCTATTTTAAAAAGTAGGGCATTAGTCGTATGAGCCCCACTTAAAGCAACTTTAAAATTTTTCTTTAGGGTTACACCCCTTTTTTTGATAAGTTTGGGACCATAGCCTTCACCAAAACTCACTCCAGTCCTTAGAAGGCATTGTTCTTGAAATAAAAGCGGATAGACACCAAAAGAAATAGCGGAGATATCTAATACTCCATTAAGTGCCATTTCATTGAGGGTTTGTATATCTAATGATTGGTTTTGAAAATTTATGGAGCTTCCAACCCAGCCAAATGCGATAGCATAATACATAAAAATATCATCGGCATCTGGAGAGTGCCCTATTTGTATTGTTCTCATTTCATACCTCTATTAGAGATTATTTTAATTAAATATTACTTATAAGGGATTGAAGTTTTTTGATGATAAAAGTGGGTTTTAAGTCTATCATACAGGCGTGAAAGCCCTTAGAATCTTTAGAGAGGGGACAAATTCTTTTTTTACAAGGTTGGCAGTAGAGGGCTTGATGGAGTGTTTTTAAGGAGATAATGTGGGCATTTTTTGCATTAAAAGGTGCACTTTCTTGTTCGTTAGTTGGACCAAAGATTGCTAAAGTTGGGATTTCAAATGCTGCTGCAATATGCATAGGACCGCTATCATTAGTTATCAATAGATGGAGTTTTTGAATATAAGCCATAAGGCTTTGAATGGTTGTTTGTCCACTTAAATTTAAAATATTTGTAGGGTTAGGTGGTAAAAAAGAGAGGATTTTTTCATTAATAGCGTTTTCAGATGTGACACCAAAAAGGATAATCTTGAAATTTTTATCTAACAAAAAGGCGATAACTTCTGCAAAATATTCCTCTTTCCAACGTTTTGCACTGCCAAAGGCTGCACCTGCATTGATACCCGCTATTTTTTGATTTTGCCAATGTTTGGGTAATGTAATATCTAAAGGAGGCTTTCTTAAATACAATTTTGGGCTTAGGTTGGTATTTGGGATAAGTGTTTTTATAAGGGAGCTAAAATGCAAAACTTCGTGTAAATTTGCCTGTTTTTTGGGGGCTTTAGTAAGTAGGAAGGAACGTATTTCTTTGTTGTATCCTATCCGCTCTTTTGCTTTATTAAAAAATAAAAATAAAGCAGATAAAAAGTTATTTTGGAAGGTCAAAGCAATATCACAAGGGGGAATCTTCTTAGCTAAAGTATATAAGTGAAATATTCTAAATCTTTGCTTTTTACTATTATCCACTAAAAGCGTGGTATTAGGGTAATGGCTAAAAAGTTCGCAGCTAACTTCACTCCCGACTAAATAAAAATGAGCTTCTGGATAAGTTTGATAAAGAATCTCCACTGCAAAAGTTGCCATTACTGCATCACCTAGCCAATTAGGGATTCTAATAAGGATATTCATAGGTTTTTTATAACCTCTAATGTTTTTTCTAAATGGTTTTGTAGGGTTAGGTGTTGGACTGCTTTTGCACATTTTTTCTGTGTTGTAGAGAGGAGTTGTTGATTTTCTAAAAGTGTATTTAAAATTTCACAACCCCTTAAAATATCTTTAGAGTTTTCTAAAATGGTATCGCTTAAAAAGAGTTCTCCCGCCCCATTTTGTTTAGTGGTTATGATGGCATTTTCATAGCTTGCTGCTTCTAAAGTAGCATTTGAGCAAGGTTCATAAGTTGTAGGGAATAAGAAAATATCACTTGCTTGATAAAAGGATACTATGTTTTCTTGTGCGTTTAGGAATAAAACATTATCTTCTAAAGATAATGTTTGAGCTAGTTTTTGATAATATGTAATCTTTTTGTCTTTGCCAATAATGAGAAAATGCCATTGTTTGGAAGTAACTTTTGAGAGCATAATAAGGGCTTCTTTTAGTCCTTTTCTAGCATATCCACTTCCTACAAAAAGAATGAATATTTTTTCTTTTAAAACAGGAAATTTATGGATAAGTGATTCTTTAGCTTTACCTTTATTAATAGCCTTTGGGATTTTAATACCATTATAAATAACTTCAATTTTATGGGGAGGGATATGAAAGTATTCAATAAGAGAATCCTTTATCATTTGGGAGTTAGCAATAATTTTTTTAGCATTTTTGAAAAGTTTTGGCTCTATAAAAGTATAGAGAATATTCATAGGGTTAAAGAAGCTTTTGAATTTTTTAAAAGGTTTATTGTGGGTTTTTATCGCTAACCATTGTTTGTGGATACCATCTCCTGCACGATAAATATCGCAGTGTAAAACCCTCTCAAGGCTAAAATAAAGAAAGTTTGGATGAGATTTGTGGAATTTTTCATAAGAATACAAGAAATAAAGAAAAGCTAAAAAAGAGGGAAAAAATCTTGGAATTTTTACAAAAAGTTTGGAATCTTGGGAATAATCACCGCTTGAAAAAATAGAGGGATTTTTATCATAAATGGCTTGTGCTATCCTAGAGAGATAAATTTCTGCACCACCAGTTTTTGTGTTTTTAAAGCGAATAAATAGGGGCTTTTTCATAAAGATTCTAAAATATCTTGAGAGATTTTTTCTAGACTTTGGTTAGCATTAATTATAATATCAGCATTGCTTTTGTAAGTTTCTAATCGCTTTAAATAAAGCTCTAAAGCTTGATTTTTATTTTCAAAGAGGGGACGTTTTTGGATTTCTTTTTTGGAAAGTCTAGAGAGGATATTATCAAAATCTAAGTGCAAAAAGAAAACTTTTCCCATTATTTTAACATCACAAAATAGAGGCATTCCTCCCCCTGTTGCAATAATGCAGTTTTGAATATTTTTGCTTACAAAATAACAAAAATCTTTTTCACATTTTCTAAAATAGTCCTCTCCTTTGGAGGAAAATATTTCTGGGATACTTAAGTTTTCGTTATTTGCAATGATTTTATCACTATCTAAAATCAACTTTTTAGTTTTTTGGTAAAGTGATTTTGCAACGCTACTCTTTCCACTACCCATAAAACCAATTAACACAAGGTTAATATAAGTCAATTTCTAATGCCTCTTCTTTATCGCTTTTGATAGAATAGTTGTATTGCCCATCAAGGCTTAGGGTAATGCGATAAAAATCTAAATGCGTCTCTAAAGTAACTTCTGTAATAACAGGGAGATTGGTTGTTAAGGATTCGGTGAGTGGTTTATTGGCAATACTTTTAAAGTCTAGTATAAGACGAGTAGGTGAGGTAAGAGTGAAGTTTCTTATGAGAGTGAAGGAGGTTTTTAATATAACTTTTTGTTTGTTAATATCAAAACTAAAAGAATCACCTAAAGTGAAGTTTGATTTCGCGACTGCTTGGGTGTTAGGTAATTGGATTTCTTGTGCTAAGATTAGAGGAAGATGCCAATCTATGTTACCATCTAAGACTTTTTCAAAGGTTGTGATAGAACCATCAAGATTTTGATAGTCTATAGTTATTTTTTTGATCTTTCTTGCAGTTGATGGTAAGGTAATTTCTGTTTTTGTAAATAAATTAAGATCCGGTAAATTTGATAATTGTCCGCTTGATTTTGGGGTTACTAAAGCATCAAAGGGGTTGCGTAAAGGTTGTGATGTTTGAGTATTTCCTGTATTATTGGTTGTATCTATTGTTGGGGTGGGATCTGAATCGATATTTAGTGTTGGTATATTTGGTAGTTTTTGTGCTTCATTAGCCAATAATGAAGTTAGGGCAAATAGTAAAATAATTCTTTTCATTGTGGTTCTAAGCCTTTTAATTCAAAAAGTTCTTTTTGTAAGTTTGCGTTTTGGTTTGTCAAAAAATTCACTTCTTGATGTATTTTTTCTTTCTTTTCTTGAAGTTCTAATAAGATACTTAAAGAGTTGCTACCAAAAAGCAAATTGCCAATGTAAATTCCTGCAATGCAGACTATTAGCACAAGGCTAAAAAAAGGGAGCAAATGGAATATTCCTTGATAGTTTATAGTCTTATTTTTCATTTTAGCATCTTAAAGAGTGTTTTTCCTAAGTAGATTGAATGAGGAAGTTCATTTTCAATGGTTAATAAGCGATTGTATTTTGCCATTCGCTCACTCCTTGCGGTAGAACCTGTCTTAATCTCTCCTGTATTAAGTGCTACAGCAAAATCTGCTATAAAAGCATCTTCACTCTCTCCACTCCTGTGGCTCATAATACATTTATAGTTATTTCTTTGTGCTAAACGTATGGTTTCCATTGTTTGAGTGATAGTTCCAATTTGGTTAGGTTTAATAAGAATGGCATTTGCAATATTTTGTTCAATACCCTCTGCAAGTATTTTAGCATTTGTTACAAATAAGTCATCACCTACTAGTTGAATCTTGCTCCCTAATTTTTGCGTAAGTTTTCTCCAGCCCTCCCAATCATCTTCGCTTAAGCCATCTTCTATAGAGATAATAGGATATTTTGCGATAAGCTTCTCATAGTATTCAATAAGTTCTTCTGCACAAAGTTCCTTTCCCTCACCTTTGAGAGAGTAAATGCCTTTTTGATTAACAAATTCACTGCTTGCCACATCAAGAGCTAGGAATATTTGCTCTCCCTCCTTATAACCAGCCTTTTTGATGGCTTCAGAAATAATTTGTAGAGGCTCTTCATTGTTTTTAAGATTGGGAGCAAATCCGCCCTCATCACCAATACTTGTAATATGTTTAGAATGGTTGAGGATTTTTTTTAAATGTTGGTAGATTTCTGCACTAGCCCTTAGTGATTCACTAAAAGTATCAAAACCAAGAGGCATAATCATATATTCTTGAAAATCTACAGTGTTATCAGCGTGGCTTCCTCCATTAATAATATTAAGCATTGGGATAGGCAGTGTTAAAGCATTAGCTCCGCCTAAATACCGATAAAGTGGTATATTTAGACTTTTTGCTGCAGCCCTAGCAACAGCCATAGAAACACCAAGTATTGCATTAGCCCCTAAGTTAGAGAAGTTTTCTGTATTATCTGCTTGTATTAAGAGATTATCAATCCTAGTTTGTTCATAAGGGTTTAATCCGCTAATGGTGTCATAGATAGTTGTTTGTATATTTTCACAAGCTTTTAAAACTCCCTTGCCTAAAAAACGCTCATCCCCATCTCTTAATTCTAAAGCTTCTCTTTTTCCCGTGCTTGCACCGCTAGGGACAATAGCACTTCCTACACTACCATCACTTAAAATAATAGTTGCTTTAATAGTAGGATTCCCTCGACTATCTAAAACTTCTTGCGCATAAATTTCATCAATAAAAGTCATTATTTCTCCTTACATTTTAGATTATTTAGGGCTTATTCGTCATCTTCTGAAGTATTGGATAAATCATCAGAGATAGAAATAGAGGATTTAATTTTTTCCTCTATTTCTTGAGAGATTTCTGGATTTTCTTTTAAGAATATCTTAGCATTTTCTTTGCCTTGCCCTAGTTTTTTATCTCCATAGCTAAACCAAGCACCACTTTTATCGACAATATCAAGCTTTACTCCATAATCTATCAATTCTCCCTCTTTGCTAATACCCTCTCCAAACATAATGTCAAATTCTGCTCCTCTAAAAGGAGGTGCAACTTTGTTTTTTACAACTTTTGCTTTAACGCGATTTCCTATATTTTGTTCTCCTTGTTTTAAACTTGCAATTCTTCTTACATCAATTCTAACGCTCGCATAAAATTTTAAAGCATTCCCACCTGTTGTCGTTTCTGGACTTCCATAGCCCATTACTCCAATTTTCATACGAATTTGGTTAATAAAGATAACGGTGGTATTCATTTTGTGGATAATGCCTGTAACTTTTCTTAGTGCTTGACTCATTAATCTTGCTTGAAGTCCTACATGTTGGTCGCCCATATCCCCTTCAATTTCGCTTTTTGGTGTGAGTGCTGCTACAGAATCAATAATGATTAAATCTACACCCCCACTTCTTGTAAGTGTTTCTAAGATTTCTAAAGCTTGTTCTCCAAAATCTGGTTGAGATACAAGGAGATTTTCAATATCTACACCTAAACGTTTTGCATAAGTAACATCTAAAGCATGTTCAGCATCTATAAAGGCACAAATGCCTCCATTTTTTTGGCATTCTGCAACAATTTGTAATGCAAGTGTTGTTTTACCAGAGCTTTCAGGACCATAAACTTCAATGATTCTCCCTTTTGGGATGCCTCCAATACCAAGTGCAATATCTAATCCTAAAGAACCTGTGCTAATACAATCAATTTTTTCAACGGGTTTATCCCCAAGTCTAATTAAAGCACCTTTGCCAAAAGCTTTATCAATTTGCTTGATGGCAAGTTCTATGGCTTTTTGCTTACTTTCATCCAATGCCATTTTTTCTCCCATTTTTATCTTAGGTTTAAAATTTAAATTGTATCTAAAATAACATAAAAAATATATTTTTACTTCTGCATCTTGTTTTATGTATTTAAAAAATAAAATTATGTTTATTTCAGAGATGATAGGCTACAATTGCTAGTTAATAAATTAAAATTTTAGGTTGAGAGAATGAAGATCACACGAACTTGTTTTAAAATGATTTTAACAATATTGTTTTTTGGGCTTAGCGTTCAGGTTTTAGCAGCATCTAAAGATTCAGAAAATTCACGTCTAGATTCTTATAATAAATTAAGAAAAGTCATTGGAACGATTGAGAATTACTATGTTGATGAATTAACACTTGATGAGATTGTTAATAAAGCTATTGAAGGGCTTTTAAGCAATCTTGACGCACATTCTGCCTATTTAGATGAGAAAAAATTTGAAGAGCTTAGGATACAAACTAATGGAGAGTTTGGTGGGGTAGGTATTACTATTTCTTTGAAAAATGGGGGAATTACTATTATCGCTCCTATTGAGGGTAGTCCGGGTGATAGAGCAGGTTTAAAGAGTGGTGATATTATTTTAAAAATCAATGATGAAAGCACTTTGAGTATGAGCTTAGATGATGCTGTCAATAAAATGCGTGGAAAGCCTAATACAAAAGTCCAATTAACCATTGTTAGAAAAGATAATCCTAAACCTTTAGTTTTTGATATTGTAAGAGATAATATCAAAGTTGAATCAGTTTATGCAAAAAAAATTGAGGATACGGATTATGTTTATGTGCGAGTAACTTCTTTTGATAAAAGGGTGGCACAAAGGGTTGAAGAAGAACTAAAGAAATTTAAAAAAATTGATGGAATAGTTTTAGATTTGAGAAATAATCCTGGTGGGCTTTTAAATCAAGCTGTGGAGCTAAGTAATTTATTTATTAAAGAGGGCACCATAGTTTCACAAAAAGGACGCGTAAAAGATGAGGATATTGTTTATGAGGCTACTTCAAGAACTCCTTATGCAAGAATCCCTTTAGTAGTGCTTGTTAATAATGGGAGCGCAAGTGCAAGTGAGATTGTAGCAGGAGCATTGCAAGACCATAAAAGGGGAATCCTTATAGGAGAGACAACTTTTGGTAAAGGAAGTGTGCAAGTTGTATTGCCTACTGAGAAGAAAGAAGCTTTGCGTTTAACGATTGCTCGTTATTATCTGCCAAGTGGTCGCACGATACAGGCTGTAGGGGTAACACCTGATATTGAAGTCTTACCTGGTGTGGTTCCTAATGATGAAAATGGATTTAGCATTAAAGAGGCAGATTTAAAGAAACATTTAGAGGGTGAATTAGAAAAAATTAATCCTAAAGACAATACTAAGGCAAAATCAAAAGAAAATGAAATATCTTCTACCCAAATTATGAATGATATTCAACTTAAAAGTGCTATTGATGTATTAAAGACTTTAACGATTATTCAAAAGTAGAGGAATGCGTTTATGCAAGTAGAGAAAAAAGAAAAATTATATGAAGGAAAAGGAAAAAAGCTTTATAAAACTAGTGATGAAAACCTCCTCTTAGCAGAGTTTAAAGATGATTTGACTGCCTTTAACGCCCAAAAAAGAGGGAATGAAGAGGGAAAAGGTGCTTTAAATTGTAAAATTTCTTCTGAAATTTTTAAACTTTTAGAGACAAAGGGTATTAGGACGCATTACAAAGAAACTTTAGCAGATAATCTAATGTTATGTCAATTTGTTGAAATTATTCCCATTGAAGTTGTAGTAAGAAATATCGCAACAGGATCATTAACGAAAAGATTAGGGATTAAAGAGGGAGAAAAGCTACCCTTTACCTTAGTGGAGTTTTATTATAAAGATGATTCTTTAAGTGATCCGCTTATCAATGATGAACACGCTTTGATTTTAAATTGTGTGAAATCTGTAGAAGTGTTAGAATATTTAAGAAAAATTGCTCGTGAGGTTAATGAAATCTTGCGTGAGTTCTTTGATAGCAGAGATTTGATGTTGGTGGATTTTAAATTAGAATTTGGTTTAAATAAGGAAAAGGAAATTTTAGTAGCGGATGAAATTACGCCTGATTCTTGTCGTTTTTGGGATAAAAACACAAAAGAGAAATTAGATAAAGATAGATTCCGAGAGGATTTGGGTAATGTAAAAATGGCTTATGAAGAAATATTAAAAAGGATTTTGCTAAGTTTATGAGAGTTGAAGTGATTGTGCGGTTAAAAAATGGTGTTTTAGATCCTCAAGGTAAGGCTATACATAATGCTTTAGAGTCTTTAGGGCATACAAATATTCAAGAAGTGAATGTGGGTAAAGCTATTATTTTAGAAATAGATAGCAAAGAAGTAGAAGAGGTAAAAAAACAGGTGCATCTTATGTGTGACACTCTCTTAGCAAATACGGTCATCGAAGATTACCAGATAAAGCTATAAAATGGGTGTAGCGATTTTACAATTTTTAGGGACTAATTGCGAATATGATATGGAATATGCTTTCTCTCTTTTAGGTGTTAAAAGTCAAATTATTTGGCATCAAGAGAGGGCACTGCCTAAGCATACCAAATTAGTTATAATTCCTGGTGGCTTTAGTTATGGAGATTATCTAAGAAGTGGAGCCATTGCAAGGTTTTCACCTATTATGCACTCTGTTATAGATTTTGCAAATAATGGTGGCTATGTGCTTGGAGTGTGTAATGGATTCCAAATACTTTTAGAGAGTGGATTATTACCTGGTGCTATGAAGCATAATGAAAATTTGCATTTTATCTCAAAAAATGTAGATTTAGAGATTGTGGATACCCATAATATTTTTTTGAAAAATTTTTGCACAAAAGCAATTATTAATATTCCTATTGCCCACGCTGAAGGAAATTATTATATTCATAAAGAAGGGTTAGAACAATTAAAGGAAAATGGACAGATTTTGTTAAAATATACTCAAAATATTAATGGTTCTTTAGAAAATATTGCTGGGATTTGTAATAAAAATAAAAATGTTTTTGGGCTTATGCCTCATCCTGAAAGGGCTGTGGAGGAAGTTTTGGGTGGCACTGCCGGATTAAAGATGTTAGAGGGATTTTTAGAAATTTTATGAAATTTTTTTTCTATAGTATTTTAGTACTTCAATTATTTGCTAAAGATGGGTTTGTATTTCCCACCTCTAAAGATAATACTTTTAATTCTACTATTACGCAGAAAGAAACCTCTAAAGATGTTATTTTGGTTGAGGGGAATATAACAAGAGAAAATATTTTACCTGAAGTGGTGATAGAAGAAAGTTCTTCTCCTTTGGATTTTAATACCTCACAAGAAAGCCAAGAAAATGAGAAAAAAAATAAACAAGAAGCTTATGAAGAGGAAAAATTAAAACTCCAAGAGGCAACAAAGCAAAATCTTATTACTAAAAATGTTTATTTAGATATAGTGAATCCTCCTTATAGTATTTTGTATGTTCATCAAATTATTCCTATTACTTTGAAGTTGTTGGTATTAAGTCAATATTCTACCATTGAAACAAAATTTATTTTAGATAATGCGAGTGTTGAAGTATTAAACCCAAAAGAAACCTGGACTTTAAATCAAGATTCTAGTCTTAGTAATACCTTTTATTTTAAAATTAATCAACCTAACTTTACTATTCCTAAAGTTGAAGTTATGGTTAATACTATAGAAGGGGAATTTCAAGAGAGCACAGATTTTATCACTGGTAGAGCCATTAAGTTAGAGCGAAAAGGCGGATATTCTCAAGTCCTAGCTAAAGATTTAAAAATTTTAGATTCTAAAATTACTAATTATGATTCTGGGCACAATCTTGTTGTTTTGCAATTACAAAGCAATTTAGGGAATCTTTTTGACTTTTATTTGCAATCTTACCAACAAGGTATTGAAAGTAAGAGTGGGGATTATAAAGAGGCTGTTGCGTTTTATTATGCGATTGTGCCAAAGAGCTTAGGGGTTATCTCTTTTGAATATTTCAATACAGAAAAATCTCAATATATTGAATTGCAAGTCGATAATATTCCACAAGATGAACGCGTTAGCACACAGAGCGATATAAAGCCTAAAAATAATATCCAATTTTATCAAGTTTCTTTGATAGTTTTTTTAGCGCTTATATTTTTTGGTTTGTATTTTTATAAACGAAAATGGATTTTTATGCTTTTAGGGATTCTTCTTTTAGTGCTTTTATTTTTCTTACTTTCAGTTAGAACCTCTGCAGTTTTAAAGGTAAATACTGCGATACATATTCAGCCGACTTTTAACTCCACGATTATTTTAATCACGCAAGAACCAATGAAAGTAGAAGTTTTATCCGATGTTAGGGATTATTATAAGGTAATGTTAGAAGATGAACGTATTGGGTGGGTAAGAAAAAATGATATCCAAGATTAGGGCTTTTAGTGCAGTGCTTTATGTGTTGCTTGTAATACCTTGGAGCATTTTATTTATGTATCTATTCCCTAAATACCATAGAAAGGTGAGGAGGGTTACCGCTTCTGCCTTTTTTAAACTTTTTGGGGTTAGTGCTAAAATAATAGGAGAATTAGATAAAACTGCACAAGTTTTAGTGATGAATCATCAAAGCTTTATGGATGTAGTTTATTTTGAAGCATTTCACCCTAATGATTTATGTTGGATTGCAAAGAAAGAGTTGGGTGAGCCTTTTTTATATGGACATGCCCTCAAAGCTCCTAAGATGATTTTAATTAATCGTGAAAGTAAGAGAGAGAGTGTATTTTTACTTAAAGAGGCTAAAGATAGATTGTCTAAAGGGAGGGTTTTATGTATCTTTCCAGAGGGGACTCGATCTTTGGGAAAAGAGAAATTCTTACCCTTTAAAAGCGGTGCTAAATTTTTAATTGAGCATTTTCATCTAAAGGTTCAGCCTATCATTTTTTGTGGAACTAGAGATTGTTTAGATATAGGTTCTATGAAGTTTGATAATCATCCCTTTAGTATAAAATATCTTCCTGCATTTACGCCTAATGAAGAGAATTGGTATGAAAGCTTAAGAGAACAAATGCAGCAAGAGTATTTAAAGATTTATCAAGAGAGAAAAAATGTATGCATGGTAGAATAGTTAGATATTTTAGTAGTAATGGTAAAGGGGTGGTCATTAATGCCTCTAAAATGCTTTTTGAATTTACCAAAGAGGCTTGGCACGATAAGAAAGTTATCCCTATGGAGGGTATGTTTGTAGAGTTTCGTTGTGATGAGAACAATCAAATTGCAGATTGCAAAGCCTCTAAATTTCAAGAGTTTGATGGAAGTACTTTTATTAGTGAATCAGATTTTTGGCGTAACCAAACAGATGAACAATTAGAAGCAATCCAAAGTAATAAACGTGATTTAGCTATTGCAGAAATTTATAAAACTACTAATTATGATGCAATTAAAAATATACCTTTAACCCTTAGTATTGATAGTGTCATTAAAAGGTATTTTCAGCAACATTTTCTAGCCGTAAGTTTTCTAAATGATTTGTGTATCGTAGAGCAAAAAGTCTTATTAGAATTTATTTATACCAAAAGATTTGTTTTTAAGGCTTTGGATAATCTTCTTTTTAATGATAAAACACTTAAAAAAGATGATTTTATCGAGGAATTAAGTGTAGTTGTAAGGCTTGAAAACTTTTTATCAGACTTCGATCATAAGGTAAATGTTGAGAATCTTTTTTTAGAGTATTTTATTAAGTATCAATTACATTATCAAGCATTAAATGCTGCCTTAGAAAATGCAAAAGATACTTTAAAAATAATTCAGCGAAGAATCCAAGCTTGTAATACAGAATTAGCGGCAATTGTGCGTAAATTAGAATCTTTAGCAAAAAAACCTCAAGAAATATTACAAAAGCAAGAAAAACTTGAAGGAGAATTACAAAGATTAGCAGAAGAAAACAAAATTATTTCCCAAAGAATATCCAATCTAAGTGTTATTAAAGCGGCATTTTATAAAGGTTATCATCAAGGTTTTCAAAAATCTTTTCAAAAAGTCCATAAAATGCTTTATAAAAAAATCAAAAATGGGTTAGATATTTGTATTACGATTTTAGATAATAAGATTTATCAAAAATCTTTGCAGTCTAAAGCTATGAAAAATTGTTATTTTAAGTATCCAGAAAATCAGCTAGCCCCAGTATCTATTAGTTTTATGGAACAATATTTAGACAGGTTGAATAAAGAGCGATTAAGTGAGGGTGATAAAAATATCTATCTTTATTACCAAAAACTTAAAGAGAGTGCTAAAAAATTTTTTCTTATTCTAAGCACTAATGAAAAAGACACAATGGATATGAAGATGAAGATTTTAGGAGAGGGAAAATTTCATTGTGTCAAGATCGCCTATAAACAAATTATGTTCTCAAGTATGATGCGAGATTTTGTATTTGATACTATTTATATTGACAAAAAATCTTTATGGACAAATTTACAAGAATTAATTACGGAAATAAAAAGTTTTAAAGGCATTAATAATCCTAAAATTGTTGTCTTTTGAGATAAAAGTTTATTGGCTTAAAGTAGGGTTTGTTTGCGAATGTTGTGTTATAATTGAAGAATATATTTAGGAATTTGGTTAAAATTTATGGAAAACAAGGTAAATAAAATAAAAAGTAGTAAAAAATCTATGGCAAAAGATTTTGTTGATGAGGTTTCAGACTTTTTGAATTTTGGGTTTAAAAAAAGTGTATTAAGAGGTATTAAAGAGTTGGGTTTTATTCAGCCAAGCCCTATTCAAAAAGAAGCTATTCCAGCTATTTTAGATGGGCTTGATGTGATAGCACAGGCTCAAACAGGGACAGGAAAAACTGCAGCATTTGGGCTACCTTTAATTAATAGTTTAAAACATAATGGAAGTATTGAAGCATTAATTATCACCCCCACACGAGAGCTTGCTATGCAAGTAAGTGATGAAATTTTTCAATTAGGCAAATATAACAAAGTCCGCACGGTTTGCTTTGTTGGGGGACAATCTGTTTTTAAACAATTAGAACTCTTAGATAAAAAGCCACAAATTGTTATCGCAACTCCGGGAAGATTATTAGATTATCTTCGTAATCATAAGTTAAAAAGTTTTTCTCCACGCGTTGTTGTGTTAGATGAATCTGATGAAATGCTTGATATGGGATTTTTAGACGATATTGAAGAGATTTTTCAATATCTCTATAAAGACCATCAAACTTTACTTTTTTCAGCAACTATGCCTATTCCTATTAAGCATTTAGCCCAAAAGATTCTTAATAATCCAAAATTTATTAAAATCACACCAGAAAACACTACTAATGAAGATATTTCACAGCGGTATTATATTATTAATGATGCAGAACGCGAAGAAGCTATTGTGCGTTTAATTGATAGTGAGATGCCCTCTAAAGCTATTATCTTTACGCGTATGAAAAAAGAAGCCGATATTTTAGCTAAGCGGCTAATAGAGCGTGGATATAAGGCGTGTGCAATGCACGGAGATATGGAGCAGAGGGAGCGACATAGGTCTATTAAAGCCTTTAAAGATTCTAAGAGTAATATTTTAGTTGCGACAGATATTGCAGCGCGTGGGCTTGATATTAGTGGAGTTAGCCATGTTTTTAACTTCCATATTCCCCTAAATCCAGAATCTTATGTCCATCGTATAGGTAGGACAGGTAGAGCAGGCAAAAAAGGGGTCGCTATTACACTTGCAACACCTTTAGAGTTTAAAGAATTGCGTAGGATAAAAGAAAATACTAAGGCTACCATTGAGCTTTATGAAATACCTAATATTCAAGATACCATTAGCAAAAAAGATACGCAATGGATAGAAAAAATCTTAAAATACCCAATTAGTGATGAGGCTTTGCGTCTTTATGAGCAGGTAAGAAGTAGTGCGGATATGACTCAATTAGTTTGTAAATTACTTTCAATGTTGCTTGAAGAAGTGAAAGTTTTAGGTCCTAATAAGATTGGTTTGAGAAAAAAGGATTTGCAAAAATTCCAAAGAGAATTAAGACAAGAAGAGAAAGCTACTTATAAAAAACAAAAACCAGATCATCCTAAAAAAAACGATTATAGTAAAAAACAAAATCAAAAAGAAAGAAAAGTAGGTCAAGCAAAGAAGACTCATAAAGTCTCTAATTCTACAAAGACTAAAAGAAATTCTAAAAGGAAGTAAAATGGATTTTCAGCCTTATCCTTTTGAAAAATTAAATACTCTCATTCAATCTATTTCTACAACAGGACAAAGAATTTCTTTAAGTGTTGGGGAGCCACAATTTAAAACCCCCGATTTTATTACCAAAGCCCTTGGGGATAATGCACCCTTGCTCAATAAATACCCTAAAACAGGTGGGGAGGAGAGCTTAAAAGTAGCTTTGCAGGGCTTTATCCATAAGCGATTTAATGTAAATTTGCGTTTAGAGGAGATTGTTCCTAGTTTTGGGACAAGAGAGGTTTTATTTAATTTTCCACAATTTTATCTCTTTGGCAAGGATTCTAAAGTTATTGCCCATCCTAATCCCTTTTATCAAATTTATGAAGGTGCTGCGATTGCTTCAGGGGCAAAAACCATTTATATGAATCTCTTAGAAGAAAATGCTTTTAAACCTCAATTAACCAAAGAGCAAATGCAAGAATGTGATTTAGTTATTTTGAATTTTCCTAACAATCCAACAGGAAGTAGTTTAACTTTAGAAGAGTTAAAATTATGGGTGCAATGGGCGTTAGAATATGATTTTTTAATCTTAAATGATGAATGCTATAGCGAGATTTACACAGGATTAAAGCCATCTTCTATCTTAGAAGCTAGCATAGCGGTAGGTAATACAAGCTTTAAAAATGTTTTGGCGTTAAATTCTATTTCTAAACGTTCGAGTGCTCCGGGGCTTAGGAGTGGATTTATCGCCGGAGATAGTGCGGTTTTAAAAGATTATGCACGGTATAGAACCTATGTAGGTTGTGCCTCTCCTTTGCCTCTTCAAGAAGCAGCTGCTTTAGCGTGGAGTGATGAAGCCCATACGCAATATTTTCAAAGGCAGTATGCCAAAAACTTAAAATTAGCAGAGGAGATTTTAGGTGTTGAAGTTCCTAAGGAGACCTTTTATGTATGGTTATATGTAGGCGATGACTTGGCTTTTAGTAAAAAACTTTTAGAAAAAGAAAATATTTTAGTGCTTCCAGGAAGCTTTTTATCAAGAGTTGATAGGGGTATTAATCCCGGTAGTGGGTATGTCCGCTTAGCACTTGTTTATGAAGAGGAAATTATTAGGGAATCTTTATTAAGGATTAAGCAGTGTCTATAAAAATGCCACAAAGCGTTCATTTTATCGGCATCGGAGGGATTGGAATTTCTGCACTAGCTAGATTTTTGTATGCACAAGGTATAGAAGTAAGTGGTTCAGATATTGCAGAGGGTGCTATGACAAAAGAGTTAAAAAAAATAGGCATTAAAGTAACAATTCCTCATAGCATTCAATCTTTTAAAGATCCAGAGTTAGTAATCCATTCAGCAATTATCAAAGAGGATAATATAGAAATACAAGAGGCAAAAAAAAGGGGTATTAAGATTTTATCCCGCAAAGAAGCTTTATCTTTGATTTTGAGAGAAAAGCAGGTTTATGCGGTTGCAGGGGCGCATGGTAAAAGCACTACTACAGCGATTTTGAGTGCCATTTTACAAGATTGTAGTGCTTTAATTGGTGCAGAAAGTAAGGAGTTTCATTCTAATACACGGGCACTAAAGAGTGAGAAGGTTGTTTTTGAAGCTGATGAATCGGATAAGAGTTTTTTAAATTGTAACCCTTATTGTGCCATTGTAACTAATGCCGAGCCAGAACATATGGAAGCTTATGGGCATAATTTAAAGATGTTTTATCAAGCCTATGAGGATTTTTTAGGATTGGCTAAAAGACGTGTTATTAATGCTGAAGATAGTTTTTTAGGGGGATTAGAGTTAGAGTGTGTGCGTCTTTATCCTTCTAAAGAAATTTGTGAGATTGAATATTCTTTATGCAACAATCAACCAACAACGAGATTTAGATTATTCCATAACCAACAAGATTATGGTTATTTTGAAGTTTATGGTATTGGGGAACATATCGCATTAGATGCCTCTTTAGCTATTTTGAGTGTTTTAGATTCTGTGGATTTAGAGACTATTCGTAAAAATATCAAGAATTTTGTTGGGATTAAGAAACGTTTTGATGTTTTAGAGATTGGCAATTGCATTATTATTGATGATTATGCACATCATCCAACAGAAATAAGAACAACACTGCAAGCACTTAAAAAATACCAAGAATTAACAAAGAAAAATAAAATTTGTGCGATTTGGCAACCCCATAAATATTCTAGAATCTGTGATAATTTAGAGGATTTTGTAGAATGCTTTAGGGGTGTTGATGAGCTTGTGATTTTACCTGTTTATTCTGTGGGTGAGACAAAAAGGGAGATTGATTTTTCTTGGCTTTTTAAAAGTTATAGTCCTATTTTTGCAGATCGTATTCAAAGGGATGGAAATTCTTTGATTTTATATAAAAACCAACAACCCATTAGCAAGATACAAGAAGGGATCGCTATTGGGTTTAATGCGGGGAATTTGACTTATCAATTAAGGGGTGGAATTTAATGTTGAAGTATGGATTGATTGTCGTTTTGCTAGGTTTTTTGTTGTTTTTACTTTTGCAGTTACTAGCTTCTTATAATATTATTAGTGCTAAGGGAAAAATTTTTATAGCAGGATTTTTAGTTGTGATTGCTATGGGTATTGGAGTTTTTACAATAATTCAAGATAAAAGTGATGATAAGCTAACTTCTTTAGCGCAGATCTTTTTACAAGGTAAAAATCTTGAGTGCCAAATAGGTGCAAAAACCCTTGAAGCTAATAGTGAAGTTTTTAATTTTGTAAGTGGAACTTTAACTTTAGTGGGTAAGGAAAATACCCCATATTTTAGAATGGTTGTTCCGCTAAAAGATTGTGTCTTTAATAATGTTGATTAAACAGCTTGATTTAGTTGATTTTATTAAGCATTATGAAGCGTTTTTATCGCGTCCTAAAGCCTTATTTTTAGAGGGTGATTGCAAAAACCATTTGCGTTATATTCAAGCTTTAGAATCTATTCTTTTTACACCTCCTCAAGCCGTTAAACCCTTAGAAACTCAATTGCAATTATTGAAAAAGTTTGGTTATTTAAAGCTTGATGAAATTTTTGAATTTATAAAAATCATTCGCTATTTTATGTATCTAAAAACCCTAAAATGTGAGGGAATTTTACGAGAATGGTTTGATAATATTTTAATTCCAGAGTCTTTATTGGAATGTGTTAAGGCTTTTGAAAACAATGGTGTGATCAAACAAGGTGTTTATTTAGAGTTTGATGGGTTGTGTCAGAAAATTTTAGAACTTAAAAAAGAAATTTCTTCCCAAATGCATCAAATCTTATTCCAAAATAAGCTTGCCCCTTATTTGGTTGATAGACAAATTCACCTTATCAATAATGAAGAATGTTTATTGCTTAAAGCAGGATTCCATTATGTTTTAAAAGGGCAAATTATCCATCGCTCTAACACAGGATTTTTTTATGTATTGCCCCAAAGCATTATAGGTTTAAAAGATAGGCTTAATCACTTAAACAACCAAAAAGAAGAGGAGCTTTTTAAAATCTGCAAGGAAATCTCTTCGCTTTTTACGAAACATTTTTTATTTTTGAAATTTATTAATAAAGAATTTGATAGATTTGATTCTTACCAAGCGCGTTTAATGTTTGCTAAAGATAGGGGATTAGAGTTTTTATCCCCTAAGGGTAATGCAGGAAATATTCAAATTTGTGAATTTAAGCATCCTGCTTTAAAAGATCCTAAGCCTATTAATCTTGATTTTAAAGGAAATGTTTTAATTTTAACGGGAGTGAATGCAGGGGGTAAAACGATGTTTTTAAAGTCGGTTTTAAGTGTAGTTTTTCTTGCAAAATATTTACTTCCTATGCCGATAAATGCTCTTAAATCTAATGTGGATGTGTTTAAATTTATTCACCTTATTTTAGAGGATCCCCAAAATAGTAAGAATGATATTTCCACCTTTGGTGGGAGAATGCTTGAATTCTCTCAAATGCTTCACCAAAAAGGCGGAATTATTGGTATTGATGAGATTGAATTAGGCACAGATAGTGATGAAGCAGCAAGTTTGTTTAAGGTGCTTTTGGAATATTTAATGGAGAAAGAGAATAAGATTATTATTACTACACACCATAAACGGCTTGCAGCATTAATGGCGGGGAATCCAAAAGTGCAACTCCTTGCTGCACTTTTTGATGAAGAGAAAGAAATGCCAACCTTTAGTTTTCTTGAGGGTACAATTGGTAAGAGTTATGCTTTTGAAACTGCTTTGCGTTATGGGATACCTAAAATCTTGATTAATGAAGCTAAAAAAGTTTATGGAGAAGATAAAGAAAAGCTTAATGTGTTAATTGAACATTCTTCGCATTTAGAGATGAAACTTCAAAGGGAAATAGAAGAAGTGCAGCAAAAACAAAAAGATTTAGAGTATAAGAGGTTGCGATTAAAAGAAAAAGAAGAGGAAATGCAAAAAGCCTACAAAAAGAGAATGAATGCCTTAGAAATGCTTTATTATCAAGCAATTAATGAAGCAAAGAAAGCAGTAAAATCGCAAAACTCTCAAGAGATTCATCGCCAGATGAATAATGCCAATAAAATTTTTTATCAAATTAAAAAGGATTATGAAGAGAAATCTTTAGAGAAAATAAAGGAATTTAAAATAAAAGATAGGGTAAAATATGGTTGTTCCAAAGGAATAATAATCAGCATTCAAAGACAAATGGCAGTAGTGCAACTTGATGATGGGATAAAACTAAAAGTGCCATTAAATGAATTAAAACATAGTAGTGGAAATATTTTAGATACACCCAAAGTAAAAGTTGATGTGAAAATGCCTCAAAATGCTAATGTATCCCTAGATTTACATGGAATGAGAGTAGAAGAAGCTTTAGAAAAACTTGATGAGTTCATCTCTAATAGTTTAATAGCTGGACTTGATGAAGTATTAATCTATCACGGTATTGGAACAGGTCGGTTATCAAGTGTGGTAAGAGATTTTCTAAAGCAACATCCAAAGGTTGTGGAATTTTTAGATGCTCCACCAAAATTAGGTGGTTTTGGTGCTAAGATTGTAAGATTGTAAGAGTATAAATTATATTAAGGATAAATAATGAAAAAGTATTTGATTTTAATCGGGCTTGTGGCTTCAGTTTTTGTTTTTAGTGCGTGTGAAAAGAAAGAGTATCAGCATCCCGCACATAGAAGTGGAGGAATAAGGTAACCTTTTTAGGTTGTTTTCTTATTTGTAATGAGGACAGGTTTTATGATGAAGTTTTCAAATAAATTAAGTATTGTATTGGGTTTATTCATTGTGGTATTTGGTATAAATGTCCTAGCTAATGAAAGTCAAGGATTTTTTCTAGGTGCAGATGCAGGATATGGAAAGACAAAATTTCAACAAGACGATTTTGGTATAAATGTTAGAAATAATGTATCAAATCTTGGATTAAGAGCTGGGTATAGATTATCTCCTAAACATAGAGCCTATATTGGTTATTACCATCAATCTAAAATAAAAGATACGGGTAAAGTGCCTGTAACGGTTGCTGGAAACCTAATAGATAATATCTCAGTAGAAACTAAATATCGAGCACATAGAGTGATTGCTGGTTATGACTTTACACCTATCCTTGTTGAGAATATACGCGGTGTTTTAGGCGTATATGGTGGATATTCTTTTCTACGCGCTAATACAGAGTCTAATTTCTTTGGGGATGTTTTTTCTCTACCAAGTGCCTTTGATGGATTTATGTATGGGACTAAAATAGGACTTTTATATGAAATAGCTAAAGCAGAAGTAGAATTAGGTGTTAAATTAGAGCAGATTAGATATAAGACAAGAGATTTAAAATTAAGCTTTAATGTAGGTGGGCAAAAAACAGATGTATTAAGTGAGGATGTTAGACCTATACAAACTACAGGTGGAGTGTATCTAGGCTTTAACTTCAAATTTTAAATTCAATTTAAAGTTATTTAGAGGAGCATTATGACAAATGTAATTCTTTGTGGCGGCAGTGGAACAAGACTTTTTCCTCTAAGCAGAACGTTTATGCCAAAACAATTTGTTTCATTTTTTAATGGAGAATCTCTTTTTGAGCTTACCTTGAAACGCAATTTTGCTCTTTGTGATAAAGCTTTAGTTGTCTGTAATGCCGAGCAATATTTTTTAGCATTAGATAAAATAGAGCAGATAAAAGCACATAAACTCCCTACAAACATTTCTTATCTTTTAGAGCCTATAGCTAAAAATACAGCACCAGCTATTACCCTAGCGTGTTTGGATTTACCATTAGATGAAATTGTGCTTGTTACTCCAAGTGATCATTTGATTAAAAATATGGATTCTTATGGGGAAGCTTTACAAAAAGCTAAAGAATTAGCAGGTAATGGCTCTTTGGTAACTTTTGGTATTACCCCAAAGTCTCCTCATACAGGATTTGGATATATCCAGATGGGAGAGGATTTTAATGCAGAATCTTTTATTGAGAAACCTAAATTAGAAATAGCACAAGATTTTTTAACAAAAGGCAATTATTTTTGGAATTCGGGTTTATTTTGCTTTAGGGTTGAAGTTTTATTACAAGAAATGCAAAAGTATAGTCCGGATATTTTTAATCAGTGTAAAGCTGCATATACTAAGGTTACTAAGGATAAAAATCTTAGGAGAATCCCTTTAGAAGCAATGGAAGAGATTTCCTCAAATAGTATTGATTATGCTTTAATGGAAAAATCAAAATGTGTTAAAGTGCTTCCTTGCGATATAGGTTGGAGTGATGTAGGGAGTTTTGATACACTTTATGAAGAATTACCTAAAGGTAAGGATGGGAATGTTATTTTAGGCAATTCTTTACCATTAAATTCTAAAAATAATCTTATTATTAGCCATAGAGATAAGTTGATAGCACTTTTAGGCATAGAAGATTGTATGGTGATTGATACAGGGGATGTTTTATTGGTGGGTAAGAGGAGTGAGAGTCAAAGAGTAAAGGCTTTAGTAGAGCATTTAGGGGATAGTGAAATTTGTAAAACTCATCTAACCACACATCGTCCTTGGGGAAGTTATACGATTTTAGAAGATTCTGCAGGGTATAAGATTAAAAAAATTATTGTAAAACCGGGTAAATCTCTAAGTTTGCAAAAACATTTTCACCGTAATGAGCATTGGATTGTTGTAAGTGGTAGTGCGAGTGTGCAAGTTGGTAATGAGAAAAAGTTAGTGCGTCCTAATGAATCTACTTATATTAAAATGGGAGAAGTGCATAGATTGAGCAATGAAGGTAAAATCCCTGTAGTTTTAATTGAAGCACAAGTGGGTGAATATACCGGCGAGGATGATATTGTTCGGCTTGAAGATATATATGGGAGAAGTTGAGGGCTATAGAATATAGAGATGCATTTAAGAGGCATTAATTAGGTGCCTTATTATCGCAATTCTAAGATATTTTATTTGCTTTATTGGTGTTTTGGTAAGTTAAAGGTATATTAGTTTTATTGAGGAGCAACAAAAGTTGATAAAAATGAGAAGATTCTTATTTGGATTTGGTTTTAAAATTTGTTGTAAAGAGGGTCGTGAAAGTCCTTTAGAAATGGATAGCTATTATCATTTATTAGGTTATAATGTAGAAAATAAATTTTAGAAACTATTAAAAAGGGAAAAAATGGCTAAAGTAGCGTTAATTACGGGTGTTACAGGACAAGATGGGGCGTATTTATCGGAGTTTTTACTAAGTAAGGGTTACGAGGTGCATGGAATTAAAAGGAGGGCGTCTCTTTTTAATACGGATAGGATTGATCATCTCTTTGAGGGGCATCACTGCAAGCATAATAATTTTTATTTGCATTACGGAGATATGACAGATTCTATGAATCTTACGCGATTAATTGCTGATATTTGTCCTGATGAAATCTATAATCTTGCTGCTCAAAGTCATGTGGCTGTTAGTTTTGAAACACCAGAATATACGGCTAATGCCGATGGTATAGGAACGCTTAGAATCTTAGATGCGGTAAGGTTTTTAAAACTTATTGATAAATGTAGGATTTATCAAGCTTCTACTTCGGAACTTTATGGTAAAGTCCAAGAGATTCCCCAAAATGAAAAAACTCCTTTTTATCCTCGTTCTCCTTATGCTGTGGCTAAAATGTATGCGTATTGGATTACCGTGAATTATCGGGAGGCTTATAATGTATTTGCTTGTAATGGGATTTTGTTTAATCACGAATCTCCAGTGCGTGGAGAAACTTTTGTAACAAGAAAAATTACAAGGGCTGCTGCTAAAATTTCCCTTAATTTGCAAGAGAAGCTTTATCTTGGGAATTTAGATGCTAAAAGGGATTGGGGACACGCTAAAGATTATGTAAAAATGATGTGGATGATTTTACAATACAAAGATCCAGAAGATTGGGTGATTGCTACAGGTCAAACAACAATGGTAAGAGACTTCGTAAAACTTGCTTTTGAGTATTGTGGGATTGCTTTAGAGTTTGTAGGGAAAGGGATTGATGAAAAGGGTGTTATTGCAAAGCTAGATTTTCATAAGGCTAAAGAACATCATCTTGATTTATCGCATCTTAAAATCGGGCAAGAATTAGTTTGTGTAGATCCCCAATATTTTCGTCCTACAGAAGTAGATTTGCTCTTAGGTGATCCTAGTAAGGCTGAAGAAAAGCTTGGTTGGAATCGTGAATTTAATTTAGAGGATTTAGTTTGTGATATGATGCGAAGTGATTTGAAGCTAATGAATAAAGATAAGTATTTACAAGAAGGTGGATATACCATTATGAGGTATTATGAATAAAATCTTAATTACAGGTTCTACCGGAATGGTTGGGCGTAATATTGTAGAATACAAAGAAGCTCAATTTTATGAGATTTTAGCCCCTAAAAGAGAGGAATTAAATTTATTAGATAAAACACAAGTATTGGCTTATCTTAAAAGACATAAACCTAATATTATTGTGCATTGTGCTGGGCTTGTAGGTGGGATTAGTGCAAATATTGCAAATCCTGTTGAATTTTTAAGCCAAAATGTTTCTATGGGTTTGAATATTATAATGGCTGCTTTAGAGTGTGGGGTCGAGAAGTTTTTAAATATCGCAAGCTCTTGTATGTATCCTAAAGAAGGCAAAAATCCTTTAAGTGAAGATTTGATTCTAAATGGAGGATTAGAGCCTACCAATGAGGGTTATGCGTTAGCCAAGATTGTTTCTACCAAGCTTTGTGAATATATTTTAGATTCTAAAAATAAACTTTATAAAACAGCCATACCTTGCAATTTATATGGTAAATACGATAAATTTGAGATTAATAAAGCCCATATGCTTCCAGCAGTGATTGCAAAAATACATAGTGCTAAAAAGAGTGGAGCTAAGGAAGTGGAGATTTGGGGAAGCGGAAAAGCTAGAAGAGAGTTTATGTATGTGGAGGATTTGGCAGATTTTGTATATTATGCTTTAAAAAACTTTGAGAGAATGCCAAAGGTTCTTAATGTTGGCAGGGGTGAAGATTTTAGTATCACAGAGTATTATGAAGCTATAGCGGAGGTTATAGGTTATAAAGGAGATTTTGTTTATAATACACAAAAGCCAGAAGGAATGGCACAAAAACTTGTTGATATTACCCATTTAAAAGAATTTGGTTGGAGTTCTAATACAAGTTTAAAAGAGGGTATAGAAAAGACTTACAAATATTTTTTAAAAGGAGTAACGATGCAATATTATTCTTTAGCTTCATCAACTTGGGATTATAAAGAATTACAAGCTATAGAGGAGGTTATAAAGAGTGATATTTTTACTATGGGGACGAGGGTTGCGGAGTTTGAAAAAAACTTTGCTGCTTATGTAGGTGCTAAATATGCGGTAATGACAAGTTCGGGTTCTACTGCAAATTTAATTGCAACTGCTGCCCTATTTTATACAAGTAAGCATAAACTACAAAGGGGTGATGAGGTTATTGTCCCAGCAGTTTCTTGGGCTACAACTTATTATCCTTTATATCAATATGGTTTGAAATTGAAGTTTGTTGATATTGATTTAGAAACGCTCAATTATGATTTAGAGGCTCTAAGTGGTGCCATTAGTGAAAAGACCAAAATGATTATGGTAGTGAATTTACTTGGGAATCCTAATGATTTTGACAAGATTCAAGAAATTATTGGGAATAAAGATATTTTGCTATTAGAGGATAATTGTGAATCTATGGGGGCGGAATATAAGGGTAAGCAAGCAGGTACATTTGGGATTATGGGGACATTTTCTACCTTTTTTTCCCACCATATGGCGACGATGGAGGGAGGGCTTGTCGTAACAGACGATGAAGAGCTTTATCATATTTTACTTTGTTTAAGAGCGCATGGTTGGACTAGAAATTTACCAAAAGATAATAAGATAGCCCCTAAAAGCGAGGATAGCTTTAGTGAATCTTTTCGCTTTGTCTTGCCCGGATATAATGTTCGTCCAGTAGAAATGAGCGGTGCTATTGGGATAGAGCAGTTAAAGAAATTGCCAAATTTTTTAAAACATCGCAGAGAGAATGCAAAGATTTTTAAGCAATATTTTCAAAACCATCCGGATTTTATGATACAAAAAGAAATATCTTCTAGTTCGTGGTTTGGCTTTTCACTGATTATCCGAAAAAATTCTACACTTAATCGCCAAGAGGTAATCCAAAAACTTCAAGCTAACAATATAGAATGTCGCCCTATTGTTACTGGGGATTTTACGCAAAATGAAGTAATGCGGTTTTTTGATTATGAAGTGTTTGGAATACTCAAAAATGCACAGCATTTGCATAAAAATGGGTTTTTCGTAGGGAATCATCAAGTAGATATTAAAGATTCTATCCTCTTGCTTGCTGAAGTGTTGGGGGGGGGGGATTAAATAGATATATATTAATTAGATATTTATTTGTCGAATTACTATTTACTGCTTTTATTATTCTACAAATATATTTTATTTTCTTAAGAACTTCTTTTTCTGCTGTTTTTCAATGTTGCCAATCTTGCAAGGATTGGACTAAGGACTTTCATTTTAAAATCTTATTATTTAAGGAGTAGTTATGAAAAAACTTGAAGAGGCTATAAGGCAAAATACGCAAATTCATTACAATCTTTTAATGTCTAATATTATTATTCATTCTCTTATAAAAGAGGAAGATAAGCAAATTTTATTATTGCTTTTGCAAGATAGAGATAGGAACTATGTCCGTATTAATCATAACCAACAATGTTTGGAAAATATCCAAAAATATTTAGAAATTTTACAGCCTATCAAAGTGGCTTATGAAGATTTAGTTAGAGTAGGTGGCAAAGGTGATGGAGGATATGTGATGTATAAGCCTAACCTTTTGTGTTCTTCGGGGGGGGGGGGAATCCCTTTGAATGAAGTAAAAGCCATTTCATTAGGTGTTAGTGAGAGTTCCCCTTGGGATTTAGAAATGGCACAGAGGGGTTATCAAGTTGTTGAATATGATGGAAGTATAGAACAATGTCCCTATAATCATCCCAATATTGCTTTCCATAAGCGTTTTGTAGGAGTGGGTGAGAATTGTATTTCTTTATCTTCTATTATTGAAGACAATCATTTGAAGAAGATGGCAAACATCTTGCAAGTTGATATTGAAAATGCAGAATGGGAAGTTTTAGAGCAGGTAGATTTAGCTTTAGTGGCAGAATATTTTACGCAAGTAATTTTTGAATTTCATGGATGTAATCCTGAAGAGGATGAGGGTGCTAAAAGGCGATTGAAAGTATTAGAAAAGATTAATGAGTATTATGAACCTATACATCTTCATTTTAATAATCATGGAAAGATTTTCTACTCACAAGGATTATTTTTTGGCACAACTTTGGAGGTTAGTTATATGAAAAAAGGAGAAATTCCATTTTCTAAAGAAAAAGTAGTAGAGGGTATATTAGAGGGATTAGATTATCCTAATCACCCCTCCAATCCAGAAATACCTATTTATTTTAAGGAGTAGAATGAAAAAGGATTCTAAAATCTATGTTGCAGGACATAGAGGACTTGTAGGGAGTGCGATTATCAAAGAGCTCCAAAGGCGAGGTTATACTAATATAGTCGTTAAAACACACCAAGAGTTAGATTTAACCAACCAAAGTGAGGTAGCAGAGTTTTTTGCTTTAACAAAGCCAGATTATGTTTTTTTAAGTGCTGCAAAAGTGGGTGGAATCCTAGCAAATAATACTTATCGGGCAGAATTTATTTACCAAAATTTGAGTATTCAAAATAATGTGATTCACGCTTCTTATGTCAATGGGGTAAAAAAACTTTTGTTTTTAGGTTCCACTTGTATTTATCCCAAAAACGCCAAACAACCTATGTGTGAAGATGCTCTCTTAAGTAGTGAGTTAGAATATACTAATGAGCCTTATGCGATTGCAAAAATTGCGGGATTAAAAATGTGCGAGTCTTATAATTTGCAATATGGGACAAATTTTATTTCTGTAATGCCAACTAATCTCTATGGAGAAAATGATAATTTTGATTTAGAGAAATCCCATCTTATCCCGGCATTGCTTAGAAAAATGCATTTAGCAAAACTACTGCATCAAAACAAAAGAGAGGCTATTTTAAAAGATTTAAATCTCAAAGATTGGGAGAGTGCAGAGGAATATTTAGCAAAGTTTGGTATTAAAAAAGATTCTGTAGAGATTTGGGGTAGTGGGAAGCCAAGGAGAGAACTTTTATACTCTAAAGATATGGCAAGTGCGTGTGTATTTGTAATGCAAAATGTGGATTTTAAAGATTTATGTTCTCATAAGCCTATTAGGAATACGCATATTAATATTGGCTCAGGCGTAGATTATAGCATTGCAGATATTGCTTTAATCATCAAAGAAATCGTGGGTTTTGAGGGAGAGTTTGTGTTTAATACCCAAAAACCAGATGGAATGATGCTTAAAAAAACAGATTGTTCAAGGATGAATAATCTAGGTTGGAAATACCAAATAACACTAGAGCAAGGAGTAAAAATGATGTATGAATGGTATATAGCCTCTAGCGGGGGGGGGGGTAATACCTCTTTAGTTAGATTCTTATGCAACGATAATTTGGAGGTTGCATAATGGAATTTATAATTAAAGAGAGCCAAAAAATACAAGGCGTTTATATCATAACCCCTACTATCTCACAAGATAGACGCGGGGATATTTGGACTTCATTTTTAAAAGAAAGAATAGAAAATCTCTTACCACATAACCTACATTTCAAACACGATAAATTTTCACAATCTCACCATAATGTCTTGCGTGGAATACACGGCGATAATAAATCGTGGAAATATGTTACTTGTGTGTATGGAAGCATTTTTCAGGTGGTGGTAGATTGCCGCAAAGATAGCCCGACTTATCTTCAATGGGAAGGCTTTGAAATCCATAAAGAAAAGCAAAAGATGATTCTTCTCCCTCCTAATATGGGGAATGCTTATTATGTGCGAAGCCAAAATGCGGTTTATCACTATAAACTTGCCTATGAGGGGGAATATTTTGATGCCCCTCATCAATTTACTTATGCGTGGAATGACAAAGTAATTGGGATTGAATGGAATTGTAAAAAGCCTATCTTATCGGATAGGGATTATTATTAAGGAGATACAATGAAAAAAATAACAAAAGATGGGATAACCCTAGCAAAGCATATTAGTGCAAAAGAGTGGGGAGAGGGATTGCGATTCTTCTCTAGTGATGATGAGTTTATTCAAGTGGGGACTTGGTGCTATGATGAGGGAAAGGAGCTTTTAGCACATATCCACAATGAGGTGGAAAGAAAGGTATTTTGGACGCAAGAAGTCTTATATATCAAGCAAGGTGCCATTAGTGCTAGAGTGTATGATGTTAATGAAGTTTTTATAGAGGAGATTATCGCTAAAGAGGGGGATGTTCTAGTAATGCTACGAGGAGGGCATGGCTATACCATCTTAGAGGATAATACGCAAGTGTTAGAGGTTAAAAATGGACCTTATGTAGGGGCAGATAGAGATAGGAGGAGATTCTAATGGCAGTAGATAGGAGTGTGCGGGGGGGGGGGGATTTTATTCAAGAGAGGAGTTATTAGCTATGAATTTTAGAAATTTAGGTGAGAATGTGTTAATAGATAGGCTTACGCCTATTTATCATCCTGATAAAATCTCCCTAGGAAGCAATGTCCGTATAGGGAGTTTTTGCATTTTATCGGGGGATATTTGTATAGGGAATTATGTGCATATAGCCTCTTATGTGTTTTTAAATGGTGGGGCGGGTATAGAGATGAGAGATTTTTCAAGCGTATCATCGGGCGTAAAAGTTTTTACGGAATCATCGGATTTTAAAGGAGAGGGATTAGTCGTGCCTTTAGTGGATGAAAAATACCAAAAAGTTACAAAAAGCAAAATTATTTTTGAAAGACATAGTGTTGTGGGGGTAAATTCAGTGATTTTGCCCGGGGCGTATTTGGCTGAAGGGGTGGCTGTGGGTGCTATGAGCCTACTTATGCAACCAACAAAGCCTTTTGGAATCTATTTTGGTATTCCCGCAAAAAGAATGAGTGAGAGAAGTAGGAATATTTTAGAGTTAGAAAAAGCAATTTATAAGGATGGAATAAAATATGGTGAAGCTTAATTTAGGATGTTGGCATAGGAATATACCAGGTTTTATTAATGTTGATTTATGCGATATGCCACATATTCATTATAAAACAAGTATTGATAAATTAGATATGTTTGAGGATGGAAGTGTTGATTTAATCTATAGTAGCCATTCCCTTGCATATTTTGATAGGATTGAAGTAAAAGCTCTTTTGCAAGAGTGGCGTAGGGTATTAGCGGGGGGGGGGTATTGCGTTTAGCAGTGCCTGATTTTGATAAGCTCATTTTAGCGTATCAAAAGAGTGCGGATTTATCCAAGATTCTAGGACCCCTTTATGGCAGGATGGAAATACAAACCCAAGAGGGAGAGAGGGTGATTTATCACAAGACTATGTATAACTTCGATTCTTTAAAAGCAGTGCTAGAAGAAAATGGATTTAGTGATGTCAAGCCTTATGATTGGAGAGAGAGGATACATAAAAATTATGATGACCACTCACAGGCGTATTATCCGCATATGGATAAAGAAAATGGGATTTTAATTAGCTTAAATGTGGAAGCACAAAAATTACTATAAGGAGTTTAAATGGATTTTATTATGCAGATGAAACCTTGGTTTGGCAAGGAGGAAAAAGAAGCTTTGTGTGTTTATATGGATGAGGGAGGATTCTTAACAGAGTTTAAAAGAACGGAGCAGTTTGAGGAGATGATAGCGGATTATACAAAAACAAAGCATTGTATAGTTGTAAATAATGGGACTATTAGCTTAACATTAGCAGCTTTAGCTGCTGGTGTGGAGGCTGGAGATGAAGTAATAGTGCCAAATTACACGATGATAGCAACCCCAAATTCTGTTAAGCTTTTTGGTGCAAAGCCTGTATTTGTAGATGTAGAAGAGGATACTTTGTGTATGGATATACAAAAGGTAAAAGAAGCCATTACCTCTAAAACGAAAGCTTTGATTTTAGTTAGTGCAAATGGCAGGTATCCAAGAGTGGGTATTGAAGCATTTGAAAAGCTATGCCAAGAAAATAATCTAGTGTTGATTGAAGATGCAGCACAATCTTTAGGTTCTTTTTATCCAAATGGTAAGCATATAGGAAGTGTTGGGCTAGTGGGTAGTTTTTCATTTTCTGCACCTAAGATTATTTCTACTGGGCAAGGTGGTGCATTGATTACTAATGATGATAGAATCGCTAAAACTTTAAGGAAGTTAAAGGATTTTGGGAGAAGTGGCGGTGGTAATGACTTCCACAATAGCATAGGCTATAACTTCAAATTCACAGAGTTACAAGCATGTGTGGGTATAGAGCAAATGAAGAAGCTAGAATCTAGAATTGTAAGAAAAAAAGAAATATATACTTTGTATAAAAACGGCTTAGAGAGTATAGAGGGTATAAGGCTTATAGAACAAGATATAGAGCATACAACGCCTTGGTTTTATGAAGTGCTACTAGATAAACGCAATGAGTTACAAGATTATCTTAAAGGAGAGCATATCGGAACAAGATTGATGTATGGACCCATTAACAAACAAGTTGCTTATGGAGTTTCAGGAGAACATAAGGTATCAAATATGATAGGCAAAAAGGGGCTTTGGCTTCCTTCATTTACGCAACTTACAAATGAGGAGATAGCCTATGTTTGCGAGAGGATTCAGCGATTTTTCAGATAAAACTAGAGGGGTTGTTTTATTATTTTTTTAGTAGCTCTTAAGGTATAATAAGCCATTTATTTTTGGATTAGAGTAAATGATTGATTTAAAACTGCTTATAAATAACTTTGATGAGACGATACAAAAGCTCTCAAAACGCAATATTGATGAAAATTTTTTAAAGTGTCTTAAAGAAGTGAGTTTGCAATATAAGCAAAAAAAGATCGCTTTAGAATCACTGCAAGCAACACAAAATACAAAGTCTAAGCTTTTTGCACAATATAAACAAGAGGGCAAAGATATTAAGGATTTGAAGAAAGAATGTGATTTGCTAAAATCTAAGATTACTCTTGAGATTCAAGAGGTAGAATTATGGGAGTATAAGCTACAAGAACTCTCCACTAATATCCCCAATATTCCTGATGAAAAAACACCTTTGGGTAAAGATGAGAAAGAAAATATAGAGATTAAAAGGATATTAGAGCCTAAAAACTTTTCTTTTAAGCCTAAAGAGCATTGGGAATTAGCAGCACAAAATGGTTGGATTGACTTTGAAAGGGGCGTGAAATTAGCAAAGAGTCGTTTTAGTGTTTTTATGGGAATGGGGGCAAAATTAGAGAGAGCTTTAATTAATTATATGTTAGATTTTAACGCTAAAAGGGGCTTTAGTGAGGTGGCAACACCAGTAATTGTAAATAAGGAAGCATTATTTGGCACAGGACAACTACCAAAGTTTGAAAATGATCTTTTTAAAATTTCTGATTTTGAAGATGAAGAGAACACTAAAGGGCATCAACTCTACCTTATCCCTACTGCTGAAGTGCCATTGACAAATCTTTATAGTGATGAAATATTAAGTGAGGAAGATTTGCCTTTGATGATGAGTGCTTATACTCCTTGTTTTAGAAAAGAAGCGGGAAGTGCAGGTCGTGATACAAGAGGTATTATAAGACAACACCAATTTGATAAGGTGGAATTGGTGGCTATCACCACTCCTAATGATAGTGAGATGATGCAAGAGAGGATGGTGGCTTGTGCATCGGATTTGCTAACTTCTTTAAAATTACCTCATAGGCTTATGCGACTATGTGGGGGAGATTTAGGATTTAGTGCAAGTAATACTATTGATATTGAAGTGTGGCTACCTGGTCAAAATTGTTATCGTGAGATTAGCTCTATTTCTAATACAAGGGATTTTCAAGCAAGGAGAGCAAAAATCCGCTATAAAGATTCTAAGAAAAAGAATATCCTTGTGCATACCTTAAATGGTTCTTCTTTAGCTGTTGGTAGGACATTAGTGGCTATTATGGAAAATTATCAACAAGAAGATGGGAGTATTCTTATCCCCTCTGTGTTAGAAACTTATTTGAGGTAATATTATGCCATCAGAAGAGTCAAAAGAAAATATTATTCAACTTGATGATGATTTTGATATTGTCCGTGATATTTTAGACAAAAAGTCCAAAGAAAAAAAGCCCACAACAAAAATTGAAAAGATTTTACATTTTTTTAATACCCATAAAAAACTTAGTGTTATACTTGCTTTATTGCTTGGTGTTTTGATAGTAGCCTTTATTTTTATAATGGGATCTTTGTTCTCTAAAGAAGAGGCAATGCCATCACAAGAAGAAGAGGCCATAGTTTCTCCTCCGCAATTTTCTATTGAAGGTGGAGGAGAGATTATTGTTGATGAGGGAGAGTTAGAAGATCTTATTGGCAAGGCAAATTTTCTTTATATGAATGGCAACAAAGAAGAAGCTCTTGATTTATATGGTAGGATTGCTAGTTATTCTGAAGGATTATCAAGTTATAATTTAGGTGTGGTACAAATGCAACAAGAGGCTTATAAAGGAGCTTTAAAATCTTTTCAAACTGCTATTGATGTAGGAGAATATAGAGTTATTAGTGCCTTAAATGCTGCTGTTTCTTCCTTATATTTAAAGGAGCCTTTGCAATACCAGTATTATTTACAACTTGCTCAAACCTATCTTCCTTACGCTGCGAATTTACCCATTCACTCTTATTTATACGGACTTATTCATTATTATCAGGGTAATTATATCGAAGCAATATCTCCTTTAACACACCAAAACACACCTTATTATAAGCAACAAAATAATCGTTTATTAGCAGCTTTGTATAGTTATTTTAATAGTAATAGAAAAGCTATTGCTTATTTAGATAATGATTCTTTAGAGTCTAAAGAATGGTTTAATCTTGCTTTGCTTTATGCAAGAATTGGTGAATACCAGCAAGCGGATAAATTTTTAGCACAGATTATTGATGAATCGGGTAATACTTTAGAAGTAGATATGGCTTCTGCATTAGTGAAGTTGAAGTTAGCTAGATTTAATCAAGCAGTGAGTTTTCTAAAACCTTATGCGGATAACCAAGAGATGATAAATAAAAACCCTTATCCTATTAAGGTCATTCTAAGGGATGATTTTTTTGATGTAAATATTGCACAAAAACGTTTTTGGAATGAGTTTGGAGGATCTAAACTTAATGCTTATGAAATTTTATTTTATTACGCTCCTTATAAGGTATTTGACGCTAAAGAGGCATTATATGTTATTCAAGAAGGAGGAATTAATATCTCTATTGAAAACTTGCAAGAAGCTAAAGAAGTGCTTTTAAGAGGGCAAACTATTTCTAAAGTTAATCGCAATATTGCCAGTGCCATTTTAGAAATATTAAGCGGGGATATAAGAATTGCTAATGATATTTTGCAAAGTGCTGTAGCACAATACCCAAATCACGCAATTTTGCATTATAATTTAGGTTTAAATTACGCACAAATGGGAGATTATGATAAATCTTACCAGCATTTTATCCGCTCTTTTCACCTTAACCCTAAAGATGTTCAAGTAGGGGTTTTTGCACTTGCAACTGCAAAACTTACGCATAGAGATTTTTCAAGACTTGAAAGTGATGTAGGAAAAGAAGTTGTGAATTTTCAAGGCAGTAAGGAAGAAATGCAGTTTTTGCAAGTGCTTTTAAATTTTGTTCGTGATGGCTCTCCTGCATCTTTAGGATTTTTAGAACAAAGCTCTAGTAATATATTGATTTATTATGCTTTAAATTTTGTCCAAGGGGTATTATTAGGAGATCAAAGCTTACTTATAAATTCCTCTCATCATCTAAAGAATCTTCAGCCAACAGATCCTCTAAGCAATCTTTTAGAGCTCTTAGCACTTAATTATTATGATGACCCAAAAACACTTTCTTTGAAGCTTCAAAGTTATTACCAAGATAAAAATCTCAATAAGGATTTAATTTACTATGGACCCTCTATTGTCCGAGAGACGTATATTAAAGTAGGGCATATTGTGGGGACATTGCATTATGTGCAACAAGATTTAGATTATCGTTTAATTTCAGAGAGAAAAGATGTGCGTGGAGTTACCCAGGCTTTAGCATTGACTTATATTTATCTCCAAGAGTTTGAAAAGGCTTTTACGCTTTATAATAACCTCATTGATGATTTGAAAGAAAATGATACGCAAACCTTATTTTTAGCAGCTGTTGCGGCTATTGGTGCGGGGCATACAGAAAATGCTGCTGCTTTATTGCAGCTTTCTAAATTAGAAGCACCAACTAATTATGAAACGCGTGTGGCTAATGGACTTTTATATTTGCAAGAGAAAAATTTTAATGCGGCTAATTCACAATTTACAGTTATTGGTGATAGTGAGCAAAAATCTGATTATTTTGATTTTAAGATAGATACGAGCCATCTTTTACGCAGAATTAATATGGATTAAAACCCCCTCTAAGATTTCATCAATATCCCCATTAAGGATAGAATCTACATTGTTATAGGCAATTTGAGAGCGTAAATCCTTAACTTGTTGGTAGGGAGCTAAGACATAGCTTCTAATTTGATGCCCCCAGCCAATTTCGCTTTTTTCTTGATTAGCACTTACTTCATTGCGTTTTTGACGCTCTAACTCATAGAGTTTTGATTTTAGCATTTTTAAGGCTATGGCTTTATTTTTGTGCTGACTTCTATCATTTTGGCATTGCACGACTATTCCTGTGGGGATATGGGTGATACGAATAGCAGATTCTGTTTTATTGATATGTTGTCCCCCAGCTCCTGAAGCACGATAGGTATCAATGCGTAGGTCTTTTTCCTCTACAATAATATCAATAGTATCATCAATCTCGGGGCTAACAGAGACAGAAGCGAAGCTTGTATGCCGTTTAGCATTAGAATCAAAAGGGGAGATTCTAACAAGCCGATGAATACCATTTTCTACTTTTGCATAACCATAGGCATTTTCACCTTTGATAAGAAAACTTACATCTTTAATCCCTGCTTCATCGCCCTCTTGATAGTCTAAAAGCTCAACTCTAAATCCTCTACGTTCTCCCCAATGCAAATACATCCTATAAAGCATACTTGCCCAATCTTGTGATTCTGTCCCACCCGCTCCAGGAGTGATAGTAAAAATCGCATTATTGCCATCTAGCTCATCATTTAGCATAACTTCAATTTCTGCATTTTTAATTTGTTGTTCTAACTCTTTAGATTCCCCAAAGAGTAATTGCAGGGTTTCCTCATCATTTTGTGAGATTTCAAAAAGTTCCTTAGAATCTGCTAACGCATTTAAGGCGGTGTGGCATTTTTCTAATTGTCTTTGTAATCGTTTCTTTTCTTTTTGCAACTCTCCAGCTCTTTTGGCATCTTCCCAAAATTCTTTTTGTTGTTCTAGTTTTTCTATTTCTTTAATTCTTGCTTCCAGTTTATTAGGTTGCAAAATCTTTTGGATATTTTGCACTTTAATTTCTAGGTTTTTGAGTAATTCTCCATATTCGTAAGTATCCAAAACATTCTCCATTTTTTTCAAATTCTATCATATTTTAAGGATAATAGAGTTTAGCAATTTCGCAAATCTCTTGTAGGGTATCGTGCGTATTTTTAAAAGCTAAGCTGTGATTATAAGATTCTTTTTTATAGACTTTATCATAATATTGTAATAGTAAAATCTCTGCAACTTTTGGCAAATCGCCTTTTGCAAAAGCTTCTTTAGCGTCTTCCCAAAATTCTTTTTTCATAAAAGGTGCAATTTTTTGCATAGCTTGATAAAAGAGGGTTTCAGAAATATTACCATATTGTTTTAAAATCCGTTCAATTCTCTCTTGAAGTGGAGAGATGATAAGAATCTTAGGCGATTTTTGGTAGGCTTCATAGAGTTTAGAGGGCAAAATAACACTGCCAAGTCTTTTACTCTCACCCTCTACTAACACAAAGGGAGCGTTTTCTAGCTCTTTTAATCTTGTAAAAAGAGCGTTTTGGAAGCTTTTAGTATTGGGCTGAATCCCATAAATATGACCAAAGCTAGAACCTAAATGTTTCGCGAGTTTTTCGATATTTAAAGAATTTGTAAAAGCCTCTATAAGCTCACTTTTACCGCTTCCTGTTTGTCCTATTAAGGTTAGGAAGTGGTGCTTTGGGGTTGTATCTAAAGATTGTGTAACGACTTTTCTATAGCCTTTATAACCACTTTGCAACAAACAAACTTGGTAACCAATATTGTCTAAAACAAGCCCAAAGGAGCGACTTCGCATTCCACCCCTTGCACAATAGATGCCAAAGGGCTTAGAGGGAGTGATAAGCTCTTTTAACCTTAAAAGATGTTTGGCAGTGTTTTCACATATCATACTAGCACCTAGTATTTTTGCATTAAAGGGATTTTGTTTGTAGAGAGTGCCAATTTGTTGGTATTGTGAATCTTCTAAAACAGGAAAGTTTAAAGCATTAGAAATATGGGAGTTATGGTATTCATTAGGAGACCTTACATCAAGGATAAGCGATAAAGACAAAAATTCTTGTGTAGAAACTATTTGAAGCATATCATCCCTTAATAAAATTTGTTATTGTAGCTATTTTATTTATAATTAAAAACTTAAATTTATAAAATAGTTTTTTATTTTAAGTTAAGTTTTAATTTTTTATAATTTTGCATTCCAAAAAAGGAGATTTTATGGAAAAAATTTTTAAGGTTGAGATTATTACGCGTCCTGAAAAACTCAATACTTTAAAAGAATCTTTGGCGCAAAGAGGGATTAAAGGAATGACTGTAAGTAATGTTATGGGTGCAGGGAATCAAAAGGGTAAAACCGAAGTTTATCGAGGGAGTGAGATGACTATTGATTTACTCCCTAAGATTCGTATAGAGATTATCGCTAAAGAGATTCTTGTAAAGGATATTATAGAAGTCGCTAAAAAAACCCTCAATACAGGGAATACAGGAGATGGAAAAATTCTTCTTTCTACTTTAGAAAATGTTATTAGGATACGCACAGGACAAGAAGGGATTGATGCTATATAAGGAGAATAGATGAAAAGTTTATGGATATTGTTATTAAGTGGTGGTTTTGTTTTTGGGGTAGAAGAGGAAATTTCTGCAGTAGATACTCTTTTTGTAATTGCCTCATCCGCATTAGTTTTGTTAATGACACCAGCTTTGGGGTTGTTTTATGCAGGAATGGTAAATCGTAATAATACCTTAAGCACGATATTAAATAGCACAATGCTTTATGCCTTGATTGCTTTGCAATGGATTATATTAGGTTATACCCTAGCTTTTGGTGAGGATAAAGGAGGGATATTAGGGGGTCTCAATCATATCTTTTTAATTGATACGAATTATTCTTATGTAGGAAATATACCCGAAAAACTTTTTGTCTTTTTTCAAATGCTTTTTGCAGTAATTGGAGCGGCAATTATTACAGGTTCCTTAGTGGAGCGTATGAGATTTGGTGTGCTTTTGATTTTTATCTTATGTTGGAGTGCTTTAGCCTATGATATTTTGGCCCATTGGGTATGGGGTGAAGGTTGGCTTATGAAAATTGGCTCTTTAGACTTTGCTGGGGGAGGGGTAGTCCATATTGCAGCTGGGGTTGCTGGGCTTGTAGGTTGTATTATGTTAGGAAAGAGGAAATTTAAAAGAGGGCTTTTGCCCCATAGTTTGCCCCTTTCATTTATCGGAGCAATCTTGCTTTGGATGGGTTGGTTAGGATTTAATACTGGAAGTGCTTTAAGTGTTAATTCTGTCGCTGTTAATGCCTTTATCACCACAAATTTTTCAGTGGCAGGGGCAATGCTATCGTGGATGATTATAGAATGGACAAAATATGGCAAACCAACACTTTTAGGAAGTATTACAGGGATTGTAGCAGGACTTGTTGCTATCACTCCTGCAGCAGGATTTGTAACACCTTTTGCAAGTATTGTTATAGGGTTTTTAGCTTCACCTATTTGCTTTTTTGCGATTAGTTTTTTGAAAAGTAAATTAGGCTATGATGATACCTTAGATGCTTTTGGTTTGCACGGAATAGGGGGCATTTGGGGAGGTATTGCTACTGGGCTTTTTGCTACAAGTTCTGTTAATGCTATTGTTAGCGAAGAAGCTGCAGGAGAAGGATTATTTTATAGTGGGGATTTTAACCTACTCTTTGTGCAAATAATAGCGATTTTAGCGTGTTTTCTACTCTCTGCAGTGGTGAGTTATGTTATTTTAAAGATAATGAGTTGTTTTGTTGTCTTGCGCGTAGAAGAAAACCAAGAAGAAAATGGACTAGACCAATCTTTACACGGAGAGATCGCTTACCGATGATTTAAACTCTACTAGTAACCTGTCTTAATGGGTATTAGTAAAGGTTTTATTCTGCGTTGGTAGCAATGCAAGAGGACTATAGGAATCACACAAGATATTATTTAAGATTATTGCTTTTAAGCCTTTTAATTATTATTAGACAAAGGGATTTTATCCTTAATTTTAAGCTATCTTTTGGTGTAAGCATTAATGATGGAAATATGTATTGTTGGGCTTGATAAATAATATATGAAATATTTAAAAACGCACAAAATTGAAGTTTTTTAGCGACACAAGATTTATAAAACCATAGAATTTAGAGGGCAAAACTTTGAAATTACAGGGTTCGTGATAGAGTAGCTTTAAATTGTAATGATTTTATGAGTGCCTTAAACGCTGTTTAATACACTTTTAAAGGTATTTTGCGATATTTTGAAAATCCAAATTTCATTTTGAGCTTTAAATTAGAGTATTTTAAAACTCAAACTATTATTTTAATGAAGCTAAGATAGAATGAATTATACAAATGTATAAATTATATGTTTGTGTATAATATATATACGCATTTTACGCTATTTATTGATCATACAAATTATACGCCTTTGGTATAGGGAGAAAGAAATTAAATAAAGGTTAGGTTTCAATGTTTCACACGAGGAGATTTTTAACCTTTCAAATGAAAAGAACTCCTATACCAAAATACACCCCCTATCTCCCTATATAGTATTTTAAAAACACTAAATCCTTTAATAGCAAGTATTATTGGCTAAGTATGGTTTAAAATCAAATTTATTAAATGTTAGAATAATGGCTAACTCTAGTGGATTATCCTAAAGATTTACTAGCTTCATAGAGGAGTAGCCCCTACTTTAAAGCGATTAATCAAGTGTTCTAAAGGGTGTTTGTCCTGCTTGGTAGAAGTTATTTCCTTGAGAATCAATAGCTACAATAGCGGGGAAGTCCTCTACTTGAAGTCTAGCCACTGCTTCAGGACCTAATTCAGGATAGGCTAAAACCTCATATTTTTTGATACTTCTTGAGATAAGTGCTCCAGCTCCACCAATAGCTACCATATAAACGGCTCCATTTTTGATAATGCTTTCAATAACTTCTTTAGATCGGTAACCTTTGCCAATCATTCCGCTAATGCCTAATTCTAACATAGTAGGCGTGTATTTATCCATTCTGCCACTTGTTGTAGGACCAGCAGCCCCAACCGCTTGATTTTTATCAGGATTAGCAGGACTTGGACCTAAATAATAGATGATTTCATTATGGAATTCAACAGGAAGTTTCTCTCCCTTAGCCAGTGTTTCTGTAAGCACCTTATGGGCAGCATCTCTTGCAGCGATGATACTTCCACTAATGAGGACATTATCTCCTGCCTTTAGTGTTCTAGCCTTTTCTTTGGTAAGGGGGGTAGTGAGTTTAATCGTTGCCATAAGTTTCCTTTATAATTCTGTATCTGCGTGTCTTGCGGCGTGGCAGTTGATATTGATACACACAGGCAATCCTGCAATATGTGTAGGATAGACTTCTATATTAACTTTAAGGGCGGTGGTGTTTCCCCCAAGCCCTTGAGGACCTACTCCAGTTTTATTCGCAAGCTCTACAAGTTCTTCTTCAAGTTTGGCATATTCAGGATTAGGATTCTTACTATCTGCAGCTCTAATAGCTGCTTCTTTGGCTAAAATCGCACATTTTTCCATAGTGCCTCCCACACCCACTCCTACGACTAAGGGAGGACAGGCATTAGGACCTGCATTTTCTACTGCCTCTAAAAACACTTTTTTAACCCCCTCTAATCCATCGGCGGGGACAAGCATTTTTAAGATTCCTTTATTTTCACTCCCAAATCCTTTGGGAGCAACTTTGATTTTGAGCTTATCTCCGGGGACTATTTTAGTATGAATTACAGCAGGAGTGTTATTTTGCGTATTATCCCTATGATAGATAGGATCTTTAACGACAGATTTACGCAAAAAGCCTTGCGTATAGCCTTGTGCTATTCCCTCATTAATAGCATCCTCTAAATACCCATTGATAATATGTACTTCTTGCCCGATTTCTACAAAGACTACCGTCATTCCTGTATCTTGACAAATAGGCATCATTTCTTTTTTAGCAATATCCGCATTTTCTAGGATTTTCCCTAATATATCTTTGCCAAGTGGGGATTGCTCTTTTTCCTTTGCTTTACTAAAAGCCTCATACATATCTTTAGTAACCACACAACAAGCTTGAATACATAACTCTTTAACCGCTTGTGTGATGGTATCACAAGAAATATCACGCATAATTTCTCCTTAATGTTTTTGCTTTATATTGTATAGTTTTGAATTTGAAATTGTGTTTAAAAAATTTTTAAATTTTTAAAGTCTCTATATTTTAAGTATCGAAAATTTTAAGTAACTTTTTAGCTTAGCCCATAAATTTTTAGCCCATAAAATTGATAGGATTTTAAGAATTTTAAGATATTGTAGCAATGCAGGGCAAAATAACTTGATTTTTTGCTTTTAAATTTGCTACAATCAAGCTTGTAATTTCAAAAAATACAAGGAGATCTAATGAAATTTTTAAAATTAAGTTTGGCAGCGAGTATTGCACTTGGTGCTTTATCAACTTCAAGTTTCGCACAGCCTTTAGAGGAAGCTATTAAAGGTGTGGATGTTAGCGGTTATTTAAGATACCGCTATACCGATGATAGATACAATAAAAATCAATTTGGGGTTAGCGGTAGAGGTAGTGCAGCACATCAATGGAGAGCAGTAGCGGATTTTAAAACACCTGCTATTAATAATGTTGCTCTTAATTTAGGGATATGGTATAACAAGTCTAATAATGTTAATCACGGGAAAGGTACTTCAGATATTAATTTTGCAGGGACTGGCTTAGGTGCGGGTGCTGATGGGCAATTTGGTGTTAGAAGTTTCTACGCAACCATCACTCCTGATAACACAGCTACAACAGTAAAGATTGGTAAGCAACCTCTTGATACTCCTATTACTTATGCTCCTGATGGCGATAGAGGAACAGGTATCTTAGTGCTTAATAATGATGTGCCTAATCTTACTTTAGTAGCAACAGCTTTTGATAGCTGGATGGTTAATGAAGCAACAATTCAAGCAAGGAATGATGTTCCAGTAGGAAATGGTATTGCTCAAACCAATTTAACAACTGATAATTCTATTGATAAAAATCTCTATGCGGTTGCAGGTATTTATAATCTTGATACCGATTATGGTAACTTTGGAGGACAGCTTTGGGGATTTTATATCGATAGTGCAGTAGATGCCCTCGTATTTGGAGAGCTTTCTTGGAAAAATAGTCTTTTAAGAGCAAAAGCACAATATACTTATGCAGCTATTAATAATGATAAAGATTCTATTTTTGCTACCTATTATGGTAAAGTGGCAGATAGAAAACAACACGCTAATATTAAAGAAGCCAATGATATTTTAGCCTTAGAAGTAGGGGCAAATCTTACACAAGATTATCAGCTTCCTCTTGATGTGCGTTTAGGTTATATCACAAACTTCGCAGATGGCACCGCAGTAGCACTTGAAAATGAAGGAAGCAATGTCTCAAGAGCAGGAAAAGTGTGGTGGGATAATGCTGCAACAGGTATTAGCACTTCAGCATTACAAAGTTATGGTGTTCGCGGAATTCAAACAGATCAAGATATTAATGTTTTCTATGCGGCTGGAAATTATGGATTTATCGATAATCGCTTAAATCTAGGTTTAGAGTTTGCTTATGGTCAAAATAAACTTTCTACGAGTTCAGTTAAAGACACACAAAAAATTAAATTTACAGAAATCACTCCAACGATTAGCTGGAAACATAGTAAAAACTTAACACTCTCTAGCTACTATGCTTACCTACAAACTGATACTGGTTTAAAGGACTCTAACGGTCAAAATGTAGATGATCAAAAAAGAGGTAAATTCCGCGTAGAAGCTAAATATAGCTTCTAATTCCTCTCCCCTTTTGGGGAATCTTATCTCCATAAATTTCTTTTCTTAATTTACTTAACTACTTTTAGATGTCTATGCTTGATTTTGTAATGCTGTTCCATCAAACTTCATAATGGCTTTGATGTTATTTGATAAAGTTAATCCCCTTATTTTGAGTTTTGGGGCAATACAACACTAGAATTTTTAGTTTATGCAAATTATAAGGTTTTATGGATTTTTTGTGTTTTAAGTAAATAGTATTTTGGGGCGTTGCTCTTAATCTCTCTGTGGTAATCTTAAGCCTCTTTTGAAGCTTTAAGATGGAAAACCATAAAATAGTTTTCATTGAACTTCACTTGATTGGGATTTAAGATAAATTTAACCTGTGTTTTATCTTAGGTTTAAATGAGTCTTAGGATTCAATGTTTTAAATATCCCTACTTTATTGTAGCTATTTTAACTCTCCCCAATTTTTACCGCTATTGACACTACATTTTAGCGGGACTTTTAAGGTTGTTATGTTTTCCATAATTTCTTTAATCATAGCTCCTTGAGAATCCACTAAATTTTCTGGGCATTCAAAGATTAATTCATCATGCACTTGCAAAAGCAGTTTTGCTTCAAGTTTTGCTTGGGTTAGGGCATTCATAGACATTTTGATAATATCTGCAGCACTTCCTTGAAAAATAGCATTAATTCCCTCGCGTAAAAAGGCAGCTTTTTGGTATTCTTGTGCGTCTTTAAAATCAAATTTTCTTACTCTTCCTAATAAGGTTTTGGAATAACCCTTTTCTAAAATAAAATTTTCTTGGTTTTTGAGGAAGTCCTTAACGGTTGGAAAGGATTCAAAATAATTTTGTATATAAGTTTTGGCATCGGAGAAGCTAATGTTAAGGGTTTCAGAAAGTTTTTTAGGACCCATTCCATAAATAAGACCAAAATTGATACTTTTAGCAATTGATCGTTTATGGTAGGCTTGTTCTTCACCAAAGATTTTTTTAGCGGTTTCTAAATGAATATCTGCATCTTTTAAAAACGCTTCTAGCATTGCCTTATCTTCAGAAAAATGCGCTAAAAGTCGTAATTCAATTTGTGAATAATCTAAACTCAATAAAAGATGATGTTCTTTAGCGATAAAGCCCTGTCTTATGCGTCTGCCTTGAGCAGTTTTTACAGGGATATTTTGTAAATTGGGATTTTTTGAGCTTAATCTGCCTGTGCTAGTGCCTGTTTGCATAAAAGAAGTATAGATTCTATGTTCTTTATCAAGTTTTGCGTGTTGTATGAGGGGTTCTATATAAGTGCTGTAAAGCTTGAAAAGTTCGCGGTATTCTAAGATTTTTGGGATAATTGGGTGGGCATTATAAAGAGAGTTTAGGACGACTTCAGAGGTGCTATATCCAGACTTTGTCTTTTTACCTGCTTGTAAGTTTAAATCTTCAAAGAGGATAATAGCGAGTTGTTGAGGGGAATTTAAATTGAAACGTTTATTAGTGATTTTGAAAATTTCTTCAGAGATTTGGTAAAGCCTCTCTTTAGATTCGTTTTTGAGGGTTTGAAAAAAGTCTAAATCAAGCTTAATCCCGCTAGTCTCCATACTAATGAGGCATTGTATAAAGGGAAATTCAATATTGTTTGCCACTTCTAAAATGGTTTCTTCTAAGCAATGGTAAATTTTAAAATAGAGCTGATAACAAGCTGCTGCATCCTCACTTGCGTATTGCACCGCATTTTGGATAAGGATTTGGGAGAAATTTTCATTTTTATGCACGATGTCTTTATAATGAATCATTTCGTGATTGAAATATTTTTTCATTAAAAAGTCTAAATTACAAAGTGAATCGCTATGTAAAAGCCACGCAAGAAGCATACTGTCTTTAATGTTTGAAAAGCCTTTAGGGGTAAAATCAAAATTTGTTTGTAATATTTCTAAGTCGTATTTTAAGTTATGCCCGATAACATAGCGGCATTCAAAAACCTTATGGACAAAAGCTTTAGCACACTGCAAACTTACTTGGTCGCCAACGCCTAAGTAATTATGCCCTATAGGGACATAATAGGCATTTATACCATCAATGCTAAAGGAAAAACCGACAATTTTAGATTCTTTAATATCTAAGGAAGTGGTTTCTGTATCAAAGGCGATAATGGTTTGCTCTGTGAGGTTTTGCATTATCTTTTGTAATTTTTCATCGGTATCGATTAAATGGGATTGGTAATTAAAATGTTTTGGAATATCCCCTTGATTCTTTTGCCTTTGTATGATTTTTTTCTTATTAATGGGATTTTTATTGAGTTTTTTTAAAATACTATTTAAATCATATTGTTTAAGAGAATCAACAATATTTAATAAAGGGGATTCTTCGGGCATTTCACATTCGCTTAAATCAAAGCTTTCTAATAAATCATCCCTTAAGGTTACGAGTTTTTTGCTGCGGTATGCGTCTTCTTTGCTTTGTGATAAAAGCTCTCTTGTGCGTTTAGATTCTATGCTTTCAAGATTATTATAAATAGAATCTAAATCTTGGAATTGGTTAAGCAAGGCAGCAGCACCTTTGGTGCCAATTCCCTTAACTCCAGGAACATTATCAGAACTATCCCCTACAATACTTTGATAATCAATGAATTGCTTAGGGGAGATTCCATATTTAGCGATACATTCTTCTTCTCTAATTTCTTCTTTTTTGCTGGGATTAAAAAGAAAGGTATCCCCATCGATGAGCTGGTATAAATCCTTATCGTGGCTAATAATACGCACTTGGATATTGAGTTTATTAGCTTGTTTATTAATAGAAGCGATTATATCATCGGCTTCATAGCCTTCAATGCTAATGTTTTTAAAACCCATATCTTCTACCCATTTAATAGCTACTTCAAGTTGAAGTTTTAAATCATTAGGAATTTCTGGACGATTAGCTTTGTAATTTGGGTCTATGCTTTTACGGAAATTTTCGCCACCGCTATCAAGGGCAAAAACTAAATAATCCTTAGGATAATCCCTATGAAGTTGCATAATGAGTTTTGCAAAACCTGTTAGAAGCCCTGTTGGGAATCCTTCGTGGTTTTTAAGTGGAGGTAGTGCGAAATAGCTTCTAAAAAAAAATCCAAAAGTATCAATGATAGTTAAAGTTTTCATAAAGTTACCCTTCTAGGCTAGAATGTTTTTTTCGGATATAAATATTAATGGATTCAACACCAAGAGAAAATGCCATCGCAAAGTAAATATAGCCTTTGGAGATATGGAACTCTAAACCCTCTGCAACAAGCGTAACACCTACTAAGATTAAAAAGGCTAATGCTAAGATTTTAATCGTGGGATTATTTTCTACAAATTCTGAAATGCTCTTACTTGCAAGCATCATAATAATCACAGCAATAATAACAGCAAGCATCATAATTTCAATATTATTCACCATCCCAATAGCGGTAATAACAGAATCTAAAGAAAAAACAATATCTAAAATTACAATTTGGATTAAAACACTAAAAAACCCTACTTTAGCTATTTCTTTAAGGGATTGTTGGTTTTTGTCCTCTTTGTTTTCCATATCACTATGAATTTCTAATGTGGATTTAGCGATTAGGAATAATCCTCCTACAATTAAGATAATATCTCTCCCAGAAATTTCTTGTGAAAAGAGGGTAAAAAGTGGCGTGGTGAGCTTCATAATCCAAAAAAGTGAAAGCAGTAATAAAAGTCTAGTTATCATCGCTAGGCTTAAGCCGAGGATTCTAGCTTTTTGTCGGCTTTTGGATGGGAGCTTGTTAGCTAAAATGGCAATAACAATAATATTATCAATTCCTAAGACAATCTCTAATGCACTCAAAGTTCCTAAGGCTAACCACATCTCTAGGCTAAATATCCATTCAAACATTCTATTCCTTATTTGAAAAATGGTAGGATTATACATTATTCCTTTATAGATTTTTCTTAGGAATTTTGCATTTATAAGAATTGCTAAATTATTTTAATAAAGCGTATGGAGTAATTTAGCAATGTGTTTTGTAGAGGGAGTTACCATTGCGATAAAATAAGATTCTAAAAGTAGTTTATGAGCTTTTGAACCCTCTAAGTAACCTTTGGTTCCATAGGTAAGCATACAAGTTTTAGCACTCTCTAGGCAAAGATTTGCAATATCAGTTTTAAGGTTTAAGACACAAGCAAAGAAATTTTTATCAAGTTGTGTTATGTTTGCGGGTATTTTATGGCTTCCATAGGGGGTGTGGCTTAAAAATTCACAAAGATTAAGGAGTTTTTTATACTCTTTTTGGAGATTATCAAAGGGGAGATAAGTATTGATATTACCTTTAGCTTGTTGTTGGGATTGTATCATCTCTAAGGCAGCATTAATCAAACCTAATCCTATTCCTGCTTGTAAAAGCACAAATCCCGGTAATATTTTAGGCAATAATGCAGAGGCTGGATTGCTAAGAATCATAAGCTCTTCTAAAAAATAATCTTTTAAAACGACACTTTTTGTTGAAGAACCCTCTAAGGCACAAAAATTAAGCTTTTCTTTAAGTTTTATGCCCCGATTTTTATCACAAACTATAAGCCCCATTATAAAATCTTGCGAATTAGTAGAATCCATAGCGGCGATAATTCCAAAATAATGCCCCCAATCAACATTTGAAACATAGGGTAATACACCATTTAGGATAAATCCACCTTCTACTTTTTGAGCTTTAAGCTTAATAGATTCTATTTTAGCAAAAGATTTAATAGGGTTAGAAAGTCCAGTGCCACCTAAAATTTCTCCTTTGATAGCTTTATAATAAAGGGAGCGGTCAATATGGCTAGAGTGCTTTAAATACCAAATAAATATTTTATGGCACCATAAACAAAAGCCTGTATTTCCGCATATTTTAGAAATTTCCATTATGGTTTGTATGGAGGTATGGAGGCTATAATGATTCTCCATATGGGTATAAAATCCATTTTCTCCGAGTTTTTGGAGTGTTTCTTTGGGGTAGAATCCTTTATGGATTTCTAAAGTTTGCCCCTTTAAATCTTTGAGTATAGATTCTAACATTTAAGAAACCTCAAGATTAACAACGCGTAAAATGGTATTAGCTACAGGAGAGTATTTCGTAGCGTGTGCGATAAGTTTCTTTTGTGTAGCTTCATCGGCATTAGATTCTAAAATCACCTTAACGCGAATATCTGTAAAGCCTAAGGGTTTATCTTCTGATAGGTCTCCTGTCCCCCATACTGCGGTAATATTTAAATCCCCTTCTAATTCTAATTCTAGTTTGGTAATAACGATATTTTGTGCAATGGCATTTGCGTGAATCCCTACTGCTAAACAACTTCCAAGAGCTGCTAAAACCGCTTCACTAGGATTTGGTGCGGTATCATCACCTAAAAGTGTGGGTGGCTCATCGACAATATAAGCAGGAAGATTACGAATATAGTTTGCGTGTCTAAATCTCCCCTCCGCTACGGTTTTACATTTAAGTGTTTTAATAACATTAGGATTTGCTTTTCCAGACTTGATTAATTCTTCTAATCCAGCTCTATCAATAGGGTCTAATCTTGTGCAACTTGTTTCAACAGGTTTCATAATATATCCTTTAATAAAATAAATTTGGGTTACACCCAAAAAGATTAGAATCATTGCTAACTTTTTTGGGTGTAACAGTATTATATTTCATAATTGTTCTCAAAGCAATAAGTTTTTAAATACACACCAATCTCTCTCTTTAGCTCTAAAAAGTCAAATCCATACCTATCTTTTTTATCAATGGATATAGGAATATCAGCGACTATTTTACCCGGATTTGGGGACATAATAATAACTCTATCTCCTAAAAATATAGCTTCTTCTATATCGTGGGTTACAAAAATCATTGTGGTTTTAAGTGTCTTAGCAATATTTAAAAGCTCATTTTGTAGGGTATTTCTTGTGAAATTATCTAATGCACTAAAGGGTTCATCAAGGAGTAAGATATTAGGATTAACACTTAAGGCTCTTGCTAAGGCTATTCTTTGCTTTTGTCCTCCACTAAGGGTGTTTATAAATCTATCTTGAAACTGCCCTAAATGGACGAGCTTTAAGTAACGCAAAGCTCTTTGTTTTGCTTCCTTTTTGGGTATGTTTTTAGCTTGTAGAGCAAAGAGGATATTATCAAGGGCGCTCTTCCAAGGAAGCAAAGCATAATCTTGAAAAATCTTAATGCAATCTTTGCGCTTTGTTTTGTGGGTGTAGGCAATGCCATCAATGATAATCTCTCCTTTATCAAAACTTTCAAAACCTCCAATGATGTTTAATAAAGTCGTTTTTCCACAACCGCTTGCACCAAGAAATACTATAAATTCTCCTTTCTTGATCTCTAAATGGATATTTTCTAAGGCTTGGTAGCTACCAAAGGTTTTATAGCAGTCTTTAATTTGTATCATTGTGTATCCTTTAGAGATTACCTAGTTTTGAGCGGATATATCGCTCTAAAATAGAAAATAAATAATGCAGTCCAAAACCTAAAAATCCTATTAATAGCATCGCAACAAGGACTATATCTATACGCAATAAATTCCTACCGTCAATAATAAGATAGCCAAGCCCACTTTGAATCCCTAGCATTTCTGCTGCGACAAGATGTATCCAAGCAATTGAGGCGGCAAGTTTTAATCCGCTTGCGATATATACAAAGGTTCCAGGTAAAATAATGTGTTTAAAGATTATCCATTCACTAGCTCCAAAATTATTAGCCATCATTAAAAGCGTAGGCTGTATTTGTCTAACTCCACTAATGCTTAGTAATAATATTGGGAAAAATACTGCATAGGCGATGATAAAGATAGCACCTATTTCTCCAATGCCAAACCATAATACAATAATGGGTAGCCAAGCAATAGGGGAGATAGGGCGAAAGAATTGTATAAAAGGCTCTAAAGTAATTTCTAAAGGGATAAATCTACCAAGCAACAATCCTAAAATAATCCCTAAAGTTGAACCTATGGTTAATCCTAAGATAAAGCGGATTAAAGAGGCAAGAATAGATTCTTGAATAACTCCATTATAGAGTAATTCTATAAAAGTTTGAAAAACAATGCTAAAAGGTGGGAGTTCTCCTCCTTCTAAATAGCTTTCATGAGTGCTAAATTCCCAAAATAGCAAAAAACCTAGAATTAGCATTAAAGATATAATTCTAAAAGTAATATTCTTTCTATTCATTTTCTAAGCTCTCATAAAAAGCATTTTGAATAAAGTTAGAATCTACAAATTCTTCAAAATTTTGGTGAAGATTTTCTATTTTGTATTTTTGCATATCTAAAAGTGTCCTTGTAATATCCTCCTCTTTAATAGCGAGATTATTGTATATAACTCTATCATTTTGGAGTAATAAATTTTGTATTAAAGCGGGTCTTTGTCCTAAAAATTTCGTGGAAAGATCTGCTGCTTTTTGGGGTTGTTTTTGTATAAACAAAGCAGTTTCTAGGAAATCCTTAGTGATTGCCATAATGGCTTGTTTTTGATTTTGTAAAACTTCTGTATGAAAGGTTAGTAAGCAGCAAATATGATTAGGAATAATATCTTTAGAGAGGATAAAAAGATCCCCAATATTATTGGTTTGTGCTGCAATGCCAAAGGGTTCTGCCACGATAAAACCATCAATGCTTTTGTTCTTTAGGGCAGAAACCATTTCTGGTGGGGACATATCAATAAGTTTTATATCATTTGGGGTAAGGTTGCTTTGAGATAAAAGGTCTGCTAGGAGTAAATAATGTGTAGAAAACCTGCTAGGAATAGCAATTTTTAACCCCTTTAATGAGCGAATATGGGGTTGATTGTTTTCTTGTATTAATCCTTTTTTAACAATGAGGGCAGAACCATTTCTATGGGCTGCTAAAATAGCTTTAATCTTGACTTTTTGTGAAGCAAGTTTAAGTGCTAAGGGTGTTAGAATAAAAGCTCCATCAATACTTTTAGTGCGCAGGGCTTCACTTAAATCACTCCAAGATGCAAATTTAATAGGTATAAAGTTAGCATTTCTAAAAGTTTTAGCAATAATCAATAAATGGTCAGTTATAGGTAAATAACCAATTTTAATGCCCTTAAAGTCTATTGTTATATCTTTAGCATTGAGCGCATTTAGCCCACTAAGGCTTAAGAAGAATGTGTTGGCAAGATGTAAAAATTTTCTTCTGTGCATAAAAAATCCTTTATAATTTATTTAGAATGATTGTATTATACAATATAAGTATAAATACATATCGTATTTATAAAAAATTTAAAATTTTTAATAAGATAAAGTTACTTTTTTACCCAAAAGTCATCAAATATTTTGGTGTTTTAGTAAAAAATGTAAGCTTTATTTATGAAATAAGGGATTTTTATGGTATTAAAGAGATTTTTATTTCTTTAAATCCCAAATAACCTTAAGATTCTAGGGTATTCATATCAATAACATAACGAAATTTTGCCTTGCCATTGGTGAGGTTTGTATAGGCTTTATCAATTTCATTAGCCCTAATAATTTCTATTTCTGGATAAATTTGGTGTTGTAGTGAAAAATCAAGCATTTCTTGCGTTTCTTTAATCCCTCCTATCATAGAGCCATAAACCTTTTTTCCTGCATTAAAGATTAGCCTTGTCATATCTGTTTTGACGCTTTCATTAGTAGGGGGAAGCCCTACAATAGCCAACTCTCCACCATATTTGAGTAAATTTACATATTCCATTGGATTATAGGCAGTAGGAATAGTGGAGATGATGAGGTTAAATCGTTCTTGTATGTCGGAAGTAGAATCATAAAGAGCTTTTGCCCCCATAGCTAATGCTTCCTTTTCTTTCTTTTTGTTTCTAGCAAAAATAGAAACTTCTGCTCCCATTTTTATCGCATATTTAACCGCCATCATCCCAAGCCCACCAAATCCTGCTACACCAACTTTATCACCTTTCTTCACTTGGCTAAATTTTAAGGGGGAATAGGTTGTAATTCCTGCACAAAGTAGGGGTGCTACCTTTTCTAATGGGGCATTTTGTGGGACTTTGATAGCAAATTTTTCACTTACTACAATGTTGTTAGAATATCCCCCATAAGTAGGTTCATTATTATGAAAACAATCTTTGCAATCATAAGTTAGCACCATTTTGCCATTTTCACAAAATTGTTCTTGGGATTTTTTGCAAGATTCACATTCTCCACAGCTATTTACCATACAGCCAACCCCTGCATTATCCCCAATTTGAAATTTGCTAACCTTTTTGCCTATGGCTACAACTTTTCCCGCTATTTCGTGTCCTGGAACCATCGGATAAATCCCTTTATGCCATTCGCTCCTTGCAGAATGAATATCACTATGGCAAATTCCTGCATAATAAATTTCAATTAAAACATCATAATCCCCTAATGCGTGTCGGGTGAAGCTAAAACTTTCAAAGTTTGAATCTTTAGTTTGGATAGCATAACCTTTAGCAGAGATTCTTTGACCTTCTTTGGCTTGTGTTAAATTTTCACTTAAGAGCATAAAAATTCCTTTATAAAATTAAGTGCGTATTATACTAAAATTAAGTTTATTTTGGGTGCAGGTTTTTTGGTAAATCATAAAACTCTACTCCATTAAGAGAGATTGTTATAACTTCTTTAGCCTTGATGAGGTTTTGTAATAAATCTTGCGTGGAATTATTCCATAGCCCCTTTACATCCTCTTTACTCATTGGACGCAAGGCAAGGGTTTTTAGGATTTGCTCTCGGCTTAAATCTATACTTTTAGTAGCGGTGGGATTTGCTTTTGTAGGATTTATTCTTGTGGGTAGAGAAACAGGCAGGTTATAGGCATAAAAGACTTGGGCTAGTTTTTGTAATTCTTCTAAGCTAAGGGGTTTAACCGCATAGGCAGGTGGTCTATCAATGGTGCTTATATCAAGCCTTTTAAGCCGCATCGGGGCAAGGAATCTCGCCATTTTTTGTGCTTCTAAAATGGTATCATTAATGCCTTTTACAAATAAAATCTCCGCATAAAGCTCCCCGCTAAAATCGGCACTAAATTGGTAGATTCCTTGTAAGATTTTTTCTAAATCTATGTTTTTAATGGGTCTATCGATTTTTTTAAATGTTGCTTGTGTGAGTGCATCAAGTGAAAACTTGACTTTATCAAAGAGCAAACAAGCCCTTGAAACATTTATATCCCATAATAAAGAACCATTGGTTAAAAGGAGTGTTTGAGTGTGCCCTTTAATATCCTCTAGCTTTAACATAAGCTCATATAAATAGGGGTAGAGGGTTGGCTCTCCATTGGCTGTAATGGTGAGAGATTGAATCTGTTTATAGGTGTTTAACGCTTCTTTAATAGCCTTTAAAATATCCTCCACCTTTAGCACTTCTTGCATACTCATTTGTGCCTTTTTACCCTCTAATTCGCAATATAAGCAGTCATAATTGCATTGCTTAGTTTGGGGGGATAAATCAACGCCTAAGGATTCCCCAAAGCGTCTGGAATGTATAGGACCAAAAATAATATTCATTCTTTAATACTTTATTGTGTTTTTGGTATTTTATACTCTTATTTTTGAAAATTGTGTAAAATAATGTTTTAAAAAGCCTTTAGGATATTTTTTGAGAGTTAAAAATTTCTTGTTTCAAAGTTTCGCACAATTTTTTTTCCCTATTTTTTTAGTTTTGTTTTTTATCGCTTCTGTGATTGTATTTATTCGTATCGCAGAGGTTACTTTTATCGTTAAAATAGGATTTTTTGAATTATTCTCTCTTTATTTTTATACGCTTCCTATTATGATGTTTTTTGTGATTCCTTTGAGCTTTTTTGTGGCTTGTGTGCTTTGTCTTTCGCGTCTTAGTTTTGATTATGAACTTCCTGTTTTATTTGCTTTAGGGATGAATCCTAAAGAGATTGTGAATATATTTTTACCTATTGCGTTTTTGGCAACTTTTAGTCTCTCTATCCTTTCTTTAGTTTTGATACCTTTAAGTGATTTGTTTTATAAAAGGTTTTTAGAGGAGAGAAAAAATGATATTAATATTAATTTACAAGCTGGAGAGTTTGGGCAAAAACTTGGGAATTGGTTGGTTTATATAGAGAAAAATAGACAAGATGAAAATGTTTATGAAAATATTGTTTTGCTCTCTCTTGAAAAAGAAAGAGGGTTAATCTTTGCTAAGGAAGCAAAAATTATGAATTATCTAGGGGTTATGGAAGCAATATTAAGTAATGGGCAAGTTTATCGCTTAGAAAAAGCTAGTGAGATGATAGAGAGGATTGAATTTCAAAAGCTCATTTTACGCAATAGTGTAGGCTATATTAGTGATTTAAATCTTGGAGTTGTAGAGTATTGGAGGCAGGCTTTTTATCCTAATGATAAACAAAAAAGAGTATTACGCAATCTTGCGATGTATATTTTAATCTCTTTATTTCCTCTAATGAGTCTTTTTTATTTTCCTCTTTTGGGGATTAAAAATCCACGTTACCAAAAAAATTGGACTATCTTACAGATTATGGTAGTAGTGGCGATTTTTTATGGTTTAGTCTATTTGGTGGCAAATACATTCCCTTTGTTGGGTATAGCAGTGATTCCTGTGGCTTGGTTTATTCTGGGGTATTGGGGTTATAGGAAGTGGATAAGTAGATATTATTAATGTTTGTAGCAATGAAAATTTCTTATAATGGTTCTATGTTCTTTGGGTTTCAAAGCCAAAGCCAAAAGCATACTATTAGCAATACACTCAAAAAAGCCTTTGAGAGTGTAGGTATTTTTAGTCCTTTTGTAGGGAGTGGTAGGACAGATAAAGGAGTGCATGCAACTGCTCAAGTGATTTCTTTAGATATACCTGCCTTTCATAGTCACTTAGAGCAGTTAAAAAATCTTTTAAACACTAAACTTTATCCGCATATTAAAATTAAGCAAATTTGGGAGGTAAGTAAAAATTTCAATGCTCGTTTTAGTGCAAAAAGAAGGGGGTATTGCTATGTATTATCTAAGCATTATTCTCCCTTTTATTCTGTTTTTTCGTATCATCATAAGATAAAAAATGAGGCTTTATTGCAAGAGGCTATGGCTTATTTGGTTGGGAGGCATAACTTTCAAGCTTTCAGCAAAAAAGGGGGTGCTGGTAGTAAGTATTGTTGGCGTGAAATTTATCGTGTAAAACTCATTCAAAGCAGGGATTTTTATATTTTATCTTTCTTAGGCAATAGTTTTTTACGCTCACAGATTCGTTTAATGGTAGGGTTTTTGTTAGAAATAGATAAGGGAAAACTTACTTTAGGGGATTTAAAGAGGCAATTAGAAGCGGAGGAGATTTTTAAAATCCCCGCACCTCCTGGGGGTTTGTTTTTAAGTTCTGTTGTGTATTAGAGATTATCAAATAATTCTGTGCTTAAATACCGCTCACCGGTATCACAAAGAATCGTAACAATGTTGGTATTAGGGTATTTTTTCGCCATTTCTCTTGCCGCCCATAGATTAGCCCCTGTGGAGATTCCTACAAAAATACCCTCGCATTTAGCAACTTTTCTTGATTCTTCCATAGCCCATTGTGCATCGACTTTTAAGACTTCATCAATAAGGCTGGTGTCTAAGGTTTCAGGTATAAATCCTGCTCCAATACCTTGTATTTTATGGGGTCCGGGTTGTCCTCCGCTAATAACAGGGGAGTTAATAGGTTCTACGGCTATTACTTTAGCATTAGGGACTTTAGATTTTAAGACTTCGCCCACCCCTGTTAGTGTCCCACCTGTCCCTACAGCACTAATGAAAATATCAATTTTATTATCTAAGGCTTCTAGTATTTCTACCGCAGTGGTTCTTTTGTGAAAAGCAGGGTTAGAGGGGTTTTGGAATTGTTGTAAGATAAGGCTATTAGGGATTGTTTGTTGTAACTCTAGGGCTTTATTTACAGCCCCTTTCATCCCTAATTCTGCGGGAGTAAGCTCTAAAGTAGCCCCTAAAATGCTTAGTAATTTTCTACGCTCAATACTCATTGAGCTTGGCATTGTTAAAATAAGTTTAATCCCTTTTGAAGCACAGATACTAGCAAGGGCGATTCCTGTATTTCCGCTTGTTGGTTCGATGAGTGTTGTATCTTTAGTAATAATTCCTTTTTGGAGTGCATCTTCAATCATTCCTAGCCCAATTCTATCTTTAACAGAGCCACTAGGGTTTAAAAACTCACATTTTCCATAAATATTTGCATTGCATTCTTTGGATAAATGTTGTAATTTTAATAAAGGGGTGTTACCAATTATTTGTGTAATAGATTCTGCAACTTTCATTTATTCTCCTATTTTAGTTAGTGTAAATGTAAATTAGTGTAAAAGCGTAACATACTATCATAATTTATCTTGCTTTGTCAATATTGAAGAAAAAATTCTTTGTAAAAATCTTTTTTAGCTATTTATGTTGTGTTAAGAATGAAACAAATTCAAAAATATCTTAAAGTTTAAAAAATATTTATCCAAAAATTTTGTATGATTTTACTTACAAATAATAATGATTTTAATAAGGAGATGATAATGAGTTTTTTTGAAAAATACCAAGAACAAGTCAAACAAAGAGCTAAACAAAATATCCCACCTCTTCCCCTAACGCAAGAGCAGGTAAGTGAAGTGATTGATTTATTAAAAAAGGGAGAAAGGGTAGAGGAATTAGTAGAATTACTCTCACATCGTGTAGCACCAGGTGTTGATGAAGCTGCAAAGATTAAAGCTGAATTTTTAAATGAGATTGTAGAGGGAAAAATTTCTATTAAAGGGATTTCTAAAATACTTGCCATTGAATTATTAGGGAGTATGCTAGGAGGATATAATATCTATCCTTTGTTTAATGCCCTTAAAAGCGAAGATTCACAAATTGCCAAAGCAGCTGCTAATGCACTAAAGCACACCTTATTAGTTTATGATGCTTTTAATGATATTGTAACATTAAGTAAAAATAATATTTATGCTAAAGAGGTTTTGGAATCTTGGGCAAATGCGGAGTGGTTTTTAAGCAAAGAGCCTTTAGCACAGAAAATTACCGCTGTTGTTTTTAAGATTGATGGAGAAACGAATACGGATGATTTAAGCCCTGCTAGTGATGCATTTACGCGTAGTGATATACCCCTTCACGCACAAGCAATGCTAAAAAATCGCACACAAAATGCGTTTGAAAGGATTGAAGAATTAAAAAAGAAAGGTTATCCTTTAGTTTATGTCGGAGATGTTATAGGGACAGGTAGCTCCAGAAAATCTGCTTGTAATTCCTTAGTATGGCATATGGGTAGGGAGATACCTTATATACCTAATAAAAAAGCGGGTGGTTTAGTGATTGGTAGTGTTGTTGCTCCTATTTTCTTTAATACCTGTGAAGATAGTGGTTGTTTGCCTATTGTAGCCCCAGTGCTAGATTTAAAAGAGGGGGATATTATTGATATTTATCCTTTTAAAGGTGAAATCCATAAAAATAATCAAGTGGTTTCAAAGTTTGATTTAAAGCCTAATACCTTACCCGATGAGATAAGGGCAGGGGGTAGAATTAATCTTATTATTGGTAGAGGTTTAACTACTAAGGCTAGAGAGGCTTTAGGAATGCCAAAAGAGGATATTTTCACTAAACCTTTAGTTTCTAACTCTCAAGCAAAAGGCTATACTTTAGCACAAAAAATGGTAGGTAGAGCTTGTGGAGTAGAGGGTGTGTTGCCTGGAACTTATTGTGAGCCATTAGTTACCACTGTTGGGAGTCAAGATACTACAGGGGCTATGACAAGGGATGAGATTAAAGAGCTTGCATCTTTGGGATTTAGTGCGGATTTTGTTTTACAAAGCTTTTGCCATACCGCAGCCTATCCAAAACCTGCTGATGTGAATCTTCAAGCAACTTTACCACAATTTATGAGTAGTCGCGGTGGGGTGGTTTTAAAGCCCGGTGATGGGGTTATCCATTCTTGGCTTAATCGTATGGTGTTACCTGATACTATCGGGACTGGAGGGGATTCTCATACGCGTTTTCCTATCGGTATTAGCTTTCCTGCTGGTAGTGGTTTAGTAGCCTTTGCCGCTGTTACTGGTTCTATGCCCCTTGATATGCCTGAATCGGTGCTTGTTAGATTTAGTGGAGAATTGCAACCTGGTATTACCTTGAGGGATTTAGTGAATGCTATCCCTTATTATGCCATTAAGCAGGGCTTATTAACCGTTGCTAAACAAGGTAAGAAAAATATCTTTAGTGGAAAAATTTTAGAAATAGAGGGCTTACCTTACCTAAAAGTCGAACAAGCCTTTGAACTTAGCGATGCAAGTGCGGAGAGGAGTGCGGCAGCTTGTAGTATTGCTTTAGATAAAGAACCTATTATTGAATACCTAAAATCTAATATAACACTCATTGAGGCAATGATAAGAGCTGGTTACCAAAATGCGGAGACTTTAAAAAGAAGGGCGGAGAAAATGCAAAAATGGATTGATAATCCCGTGCTTTTAAAAGCAGATTCTAATGCAGAATATGCCGCTGTGATTGAGATTAACTTAAATGAAATTACAGAGCCTATTTTAGCTTGTCCTAATGATCCTGATGATGTCGCAACTCTAAGTGAGATACTTGCTGATTCTAATCGTCCGCATAAAATTGATGAGGTTTTTGTCGGAAGTTGTATGACAAATATCGGGCATTATCGTGCTTTAGGGGAGATTTTAAGGGATGAGGGAATGGTTCCTACCACACTTTGGGTAGCACCACCTACCAAAATGGACGCACAGCGATTAACACAAGAGGGCTATTATTCACTCTTTGGGGCAGCTGGAGCTAGGATTGAGATGCCCGGTTGTAGCTTATGTATGGGGAATCAAGCAAGGGTTAGGGATAATGCGGTAGTGTTTTCAACCTCTACAAGAAACTTTGATAATCGTATGGGGAAAGGTGCTAAGGTGTATTTAGGAAGTGCGGAATTAGCCGCACTTTGTGCGTTAGTTGGCAGAATCCCAACTAAAGAAGAGTATTTAGAGCTAATACCTAATAAAATACAAGGCAAGAGTGATTCTATTTATAGATATTTAAACTTTAATTTAATCACTGATTTTGAATTACAATAAATGATGATATTTGCCTCCCCTTACAAATTATTAATTAATACTATGAAGTTTGGTAGATTTTAAAGGCAATGAAAAGAATAGTCAAAACACGGATATTAAAAACATCACAAAGAATGCCTCCTATTTTGGTGTGATTTAGTCTTTAAATGAAGCTATTAGAGAAATAGGAAGGACATATCTTGGTATCAGTATCCCTAAATAAAGTAGAAACCTAAGATTATTAGTTTTAGAGAAGGTGTATGTTATTTTTAGGTGAGAGTGATTTACAAGTTAGTCTTTATAGAATTATTTCAGAATGAAAAAGATATAATACTAAAGTGCTTTAAATAGAGAATTTAGCTATGTTTGGAGTAAAATTTATTTAGGTTTAAGCCTAATTTAGGAGGTATAATGCGTTTATTTCAAGTATTGTTAAGTGTAAGTTTAGTAAGTGTTTGAATGCAAATTCATTAATAGAGGAGGCTAGGAATCTTGGGCTTATCCCATTGCCAAAAAATCAAAAAGGCATTGAAGAGATATTAATGGATATGAATATTAAATTCAGCCCCTTTACAGAGGAGAAAGCGGAGCTTGGTAAAAAATTATATTTTGAACCTAGACTTTCTAAGAGCGGTATTATTTCTTGTAATACCTGTCATAATTTAGGACTTGGTGGAGCTGATGGTGTATCAGCTGCTATAGGGCATAGATGGACTGTTAATCCTCATTATTTAAATTCACCTACTGTTTATAATTCCATACTTAATGCTAGTCAATTTTGGGATGGGAGAGCTACTACTTTGGTAGAGCAAGCAAAGGGTCCTATTGAAGCAGAACCAGAAATGGCAACTCCAGCAAAATTAGCCGTAGAGAAAATCTCTTCTTTACCAGAATATGTTAATGAATTTAAGAAAATATATGGCAAAAGTGGAGTTACCTTTGATAATATAGCTGATGCTATTGCTAACTTTGAGAGGACGCTTATTACACCTTCAAGATTTGATAAATTCTTAGAAGGAGATGAGAATGCTTTAAGTAAAAAAGAGCAAGAGGGGTTAAAATTGTTTATAGATAAGGGTTGTGTTGCTTGTCATAGCGGAGTTAATCTTGGTGGAAATATGCAACCATTCCAAGTTGCTAATCAATATAAATTTGCAAGTTTAGGCGATTTTAAAGGTGATGAAAATGGTTTGGTGAAAACACCTACATTGAGAAACATTGCAGAGACTGCCCCTTATTTTCATAATGGTGCGATTTGGTCTTTAAATGAAGCTATTAGAGAAATGGGAAGCACACAGCTTGGTATTAGTATCTCTAACAAAGAAGCAGAAACCATTGCGGTATTTTTGAAATCTTTAACTGGTGAGAAACCTAAGGTTATTTATCCACAACTTCCAGCCTCTACAGAGAAAACTCCAAAACCCCAATTATAAAGTTATCCGCATACCCAATATGGGTATGGTTTATGATACATTTGATAATTGGGTAAATTATCCTTTATCTTTTTGATTGCTTGATTAAAAAGCTTTTATTGTTGTCTCAAGTAGATTGTAGAGATTTTATCTATATGCGTAGAATCTTGTTAGTGTATTTGCTGAAATGAGATGAAGTATAATGCTATAGAGTGATTACCACCGCAGGCTCTCTATCTCGTGGTGAAATCTATCCCCAAAAAGAAGCTTGTGTATAATTTCTTCCAACTGCGAATTTAAGTCTAACTTCTTTATAAAGGGGACTAAGATGAATTTATCCTATAGTTTTAAATAATGTTAATTGTTCTTTTATAGAGTTTTTTTCTTTTAATATTCTATATGTTTAATTTTTACAAGGACTTTAGCATTTATTCTTTTGTGTGGGATAAAAGGCTTCTATATTTAAGCCCCTAAGGACTTAAATATAATTTACTAATGAGAGCTGGGAGATTTTTCCTATAGTTGAGAGCATAGCTTGGTAATTAAGGCTTAATTGGGAGAATTGAAGAAGGGCTTCCGCGTGATCTACATTAATAGTTTCTGAACGCACGCTTTTTGCTTGAACGACTAGTGCTTCTGTCCTTTGGATAGAGTATTTAAATGCACTCCCTTGCGAACCATTTTTGGTATGGGCTTTATTGATATGATTAGCTAGATGATCAAAGGTGGTAATTGCATTTTGGATTCCGGGATTTCTCATAGAATCTCCATAGTTTGAATTTCCTCCGGGTCGATAGATTCCCTCTTCTAGAGATTTGATAATCGTATCAATTTGTTCAAAGAAGTTAGTATGCGGATCATCAGCAATAATTGCATTATTGGCTTGAAAAGTTAATGCGGGGCGATTGGTAGTATTTACTCTTCCATTAGCGTCAAGTAGAAAGTTGTTAGCAACACTATCATAAAGCATAAAGTCCATTCTTGTGGCTGAATGATTTAAATCTTTAATCTCTAATTTTCCATTAATATTTAAGCCAATAGAAATAGCATTTTTAGAATCCCCAATAAGCTTTTCATAAGATGCTTTAATGGTTTGGTTTGTATAATCTGCATTAGCATTAAAGACATTTTGTAAATCTGCCTGGTTAGAATTAGAGAGATTCATAACAATGCCTAAAGTGTCCGCTAATTGTTGATAGGTAACTTCATTAGCGGGTGTGATTGTATTATTGACTTGTGGAGGATTTCCATTGGGATTTAAAATGGGAATTTCTATGTTGGCAATATTGTGATTATTCATTTGTGTAGGAGAGGTGATAATCATTACACTACCTGCATCTCTAAACTCTATTCTGCCCTCAATCGCAGTTCCATTGATATCTTTGACTTTGAAGTTATAGTTATGTCCATTTAAACTCCCTCCTGCTACTTCAGAGAGTTTTGTATGCATTGTGGCATGTTTGTTAGAATCTCTTATTATTTGGGAGACATTAGAAGTAAGCTTTGAACCATCTCTGCTAAAATTTACTCTATCGTATTCTGTGGCAGGTTCATATCTAAAGCCATTAATTTCTTGATTTCCATTCATGGTAGTTAAAAATAGTCTAAAAGAGCTATTTCCAGTAAAGGGCAAATTTTTATCATCCCTATCGGGTGGGTTTCTTTTAGAAACATTGTTATCTATTACGATAATTCTGCCATCGGAGAATTGCACATCTACATTTCCATTTTGCCCATAAGTTGTTCTAATGTTATCCATTAAATCTTGTATAGTAGTTGTATTGGTGATGGTTAAAAATACCGCAGGATTGACAGGAGTTCCGGGAGTATCTAAGGCACTATTTCCTCTATTCCCATCTAGTCGGATTCTTGTAGTCTCAGGTGGCACAACATCCCTTAGAAGTGTTCTAGTCGTTGCAAGTTTGTTATCTTCAGTCCTAAAAATTGTTGGAAAAGTATAGATTCTATGATCATTATCATCAGGGTTAGCAATGGTTCTTACATGATTAAAATCATTTAAAAACGGGCTTTGCACATAGGTATTAATCTTCACTCCAGCAACTCCAGCTCGATTAAGATTTGAAAATCCTATGCCATCTCCACCTTGATTTATGCTATTAGCAGGATCTACCCATTTAGAGGAAATCATAGAAAACTCAATATTAGAGCGCCCACTTGTTAAATCTTTAATTTCAATTTGTCCCCATTTATTGAGGGTTACATCCACTACTTTGCTTGATTCTGTGTTTCCAAATTCTCTTCCGATTCTGTCTAAGAGATCTTGCACTTTAGAAGTTGTATCCATAGGAAATTTTGCTTTAAAAGCTGTTCCATCTGCCTTTCTTCCTGTGATATAAAAGACTTCTTGGGGATCATTGTTAGGGTCTGAATCATCATCCCCTACTAAATCCCTAATCGTATCTTCTGCGGTTATATAGACTTCTCTGCCTTGTCCTGTGGTGTGGTTTGGGTCCATAATCTCTGGATGCAATTCTCTTTGGTTGAATTTGGGGATATTGGTTGAAATGATACGATGGATATCATTATCTGCACCAAAGAATAGCTCTTCCCCTGTTATATTATAAGGCAGGGCATTATTAGAGCCTAGTAGAGCATTTAAAGTCGCATTGTTGCCATTATAGGTTCCATTTGGGTTAAAGGGTGGATTAGCGGTCGCACTTCCCCCAAAGATAAATTCCCCCCCAATAGAGGTATTAGCAATAGATAAGAAATGGTCTCTAATGGCTTTTAAGTCTTTAGCGATAGCTAACCTTGAAGTTTCGCTATGGATATCATTACCCCCTTGGATAAGCTTGGTTTTAAAATTTGTCATATTTGCAACAAGGTCTTTTAGGGCGGTATCGGTGTTGTTGGTATAAGTTAGGGCGTTATTAGCGACACTTTTGCTTTGCTCTAGGGTGGTAATATCATAATCAAGAGAGAGGGTTTTATTGAATATGGTAGTATCTTGATAGCCAGATTGGATTTTTAAACCCGATTGTATTTGTCCTAATGCATCATCTAAGCCACTTTTTGAGGTTCTTTGGTGGTATTGATACATTGTATAAGTTGAAGCTAAACCTATTCGCATAGCGTATCCTTAAAATAAATATAGAGAATATCAAGCAAATATTATGCCAAATTTTAGATTAGTGTTTTTAAAGGGGAGGTAAATACTAATGAAAACTTGTAGGTTTTTTTGCTACAATCCCAAAATTATTTTTGTAAATTTTAGGAGCGGATATTGTGAGAAGCCATTATTGTGCAGAGATAGGTGAGCAAAATATTGGAGAGGAGTTAAGTGTTTGTGGTTGGTGTAATACCTATAGAGACCACGGCGGAATTGTATTTATTGATTTACGCGATAGAAGCGGGATTGTGCAACTTGTCTTTGACCCAAAAGATTCTGCAAAAGCCCATAAAATCGCTAGTGAAGTGCGTGATGAGTTTGTTTTATTAGCCAAAGGAATCGTAAGAAAGAGAGGGGAGGGGCTAGACAATCCTAAGCTTAAGACAGGAAACATTGAAATCTTGGTGCATTCTTTGGTGATTGAAAATAGAAGTCTTACCCCCCCTATTAGCATAGGGGATGAAAATGTGGGTGAGGAAGTGCGTTTAAAATACCGCTATTTAGACTTAAGAAGCCCAAGAATGCAAGAGATTTTTATTATACGTAGTAAAATAGCTCAAGCTGCAAGAAATGTTTTAAGTGATTTGGGGTTTTTAGAGATAGAAACCCCTGTTTTAACAAAAGCCACTCCCGAGGGAGCAAGGGATTATCTCGTGCCTAGTCGGGTGCATCATGGTGAGTTTTATGCACTTCCTCAAAGTCCCCAACTATTTAAGCAGCTTTTAATGGTGAGTGGTTTTGATAGGTATTTTCAAATCGCTAAATGTTTTAGGGATGAGGATTTAAGGCTTGATAGGCAGCCAGAATTTACGCAAATTGACTTAGAGATGAGCTTTTGTAATCAAGAGGATGTGATAGAGGTGGCGGAGCAGGTTTTAAAATCTATTTTTGGTGTGTGTGGGATTTGTATTGATGCACCTTTTGAGCGGTATTCTTATGCAGAAGTTATGGAAAAGTATGGGAGTGATAAGCCAGATTTGCGTTATGGGTTGCCTTTAGTAGAAGTGGGGGATTTGTTTGTAGAATCTAGTAATGGGGTTTTTGCCTCTATTGCAAAAGATACTTTGCATAATCGCTTCAAGGCTTTGTGTGTGAAAGGTGGGGATAGCTTTTTTAGCCGCAAAACCTTGAGTGAGACAGAGGAGTTTGTCCGGAAGTTTGGGGCTAAAGGTTTAGCTTATATTCAAGTTAAAGAAGAGGGGGCTAAGGGTCCTTTGGTGAAATTTATCTCAAAGAGTGCTTTAGAGGATCTTTTAAAGAGGGTTGGTGCAGAGATTGGGGATATTGTTTTTTTTGGTGCGGGAGAGAAAAAGTTAGTATGGGATACTATGGGGCGGTTGCGACAAAAAGTCGCTAATGATATGGAATTAGTCGATGAGGGGGCTTATAAACTCTTGTGGGTTGTGGATTTTCCTATGTTTGAAAAAAATGATGATGGTTCTATTTCTGCTTTGCACCACCCCTTTACAATGCCAAAGAACTTAGAGAGTGAGGATATTTTATCTATTCAATCTGTGGCTTATGATGTGGTGTTAAATGGTTTTGAAATTGGTGGAGGAAGTATTAGAATCCATAAAAAAGAAATTCAAAATCGGGTTTTTGAGCTATTGGGGATAAGTCAGGATGAAGCTAGAGAAAAATTTAGCTTTCTTTTAGACGCCTTAGAGTTTGGAGCTCCACCGCATGGGGGATTAGCTTTTGGCTTAGATAGGATTATTATGCTAATCTCTAAAGCGAAATCTATACGTGATGTTATTGCATTTCCTAAAACTCAAAAAGCGACTTGTCCTTTAACTAATGCACCAAGTGCAGCTAATGAGGAGCAATTAAGAGAATTACATATTAGGGTAAGAGAAACCAAAAAATAAGGAGTTAAATTGAAAAAATTATTTTTAGTCATTGGTGCACCAGGAAGTGGGAAAACAACAGATGCAGAAATCATTAGTAAAAATAACGCTCAAGTAATGGTGCATTATTCTACAGGAGAGCTTTTAAGGGCAGAAGTGGCAAGTGGTAGTGAGAAAGGTAGGCTTATTGAAGATTTTACAAGTAAAGGTAATCTCGTGCCTTTAGAGATTGTTGTAGAAACTATTGTAGAAGCTATTGCTAATGCACCTAAAGAGGTCGTGTTAATTGATGGATACCCTAGAAGTAGCGAACAAATGGTAGCACTTGATAGAATTTTAAAGGATAAAAAGAGTATTGCGCTTGTTAGTGTTATTGAAGTAGAAGTTAGTGAAAAAATAGCTTGTGAGAGGGTCTTAGGACGCGCAAGGGGTGCTGATGATAATGCGGAGGTTTTTAAAAACAGGATGAAAGTGTATTTGGAGCCTTTAGCGGAGATTCAAGACTTTTATACCCAAAAGGGTCTTTTGCATAAGATTAATGGAGAGAGAAGCATTGAAGCAATTGTAGCGGATATGGAGTCTTATATCAAAAGCAAAATTTAAGGAGAAAAAATGGATTTAAATAAAATTGAAGTAGGGAGTAATCCTGATAAGCTTAATGTGGTGATTGAAATTCCTTATGGCTCTAATATCAAATATGAGATTGATAAAGAGAGTGGGGCGGTAGTGGTTGATAGGGTAATGTATGGTGCGATGTTTTATCCTGCTAATTATGGCTTTGTGCCTAATACTTTAAGCGATGATGGAGATCCAGCTGATGTTTTGGTGCTTAATGAATATCCTCTTCAAGCAGGAAGTGTGATTAAAGCTAGGCTCATTGGGGTTTTGATTATGGAGGATGAAAGTGGGGTTGATGAGAAGCTTATTGCTGTGCCTATTTCTAAGATTGACCCAAGATATGACAGAATCCAAAGCTTAGAGGATTTGCCGCAAATCACACTAGATAGAATCAAAAATTTCTTTGAAACTTATAAGACTTTAGAGCCTAATAAGTGGGTGAAAGTTAAAGAATTTCAAGATTTGCAAAGTGCAAAGAGAATTTTAGATAAGGCAATTTCAAATTATCAATAAAGAGTTTAGAGGGTTTCAAAAAGTAATAATGTATAAAATTTTGAAAAACTAAGGAAAATTTGAGCTTTTTAAAAGAAGTTGTGTGGAATTATAGAGTTTTTACTTAAATAAGGAGTTGTTATGAAGATTAAAATATTCATTGCTATTTTAGGCATTCTTGCTTTTATTGGTTGTGGAGATAGTAACACTAGTAGTGTTAGTAAAGCAGATTCTAAAAAGGTTTATGAAGTTAAGTTTTCGCATGTCGTGAATGTTAATACCCCTAAGGGCAAAGCGGCGGATTTCTTTGCTAAGAGGGCGGAAGAGTTAAGTAATGGTCGCTTGAAAGTTTATGTCTTCCCTTCTGCACAATTAGTGGATGATGATAAGATTTTTCAAGAATTAAAACGCAATAATATCCAAATGGCAGCACCAAGTTTTTCTAAATTTACACCTTTTGTTAAAGAATTTAATTTTTGGGATATTCCTTTTTTGTTTAGGGATACTGAGCATTTGCATAAGGTAATGGATGGAGAAGTAGGGGAAATACTTAAAGATGTTATCGCTAAAAAAGGCTATGTTGCATTAGATTATTGGGATACGGGATTTAAGCATTTTAGTAGTAATAAAAAACCTATTGTTATTCCAAGTGATGCGGAGGGGCAGAAAATGCGGATTATGAGTTCTAAGGTTTTAGAAGAGCAGACAAAGGCTATTAAGGCTATACCGCAAGTCTTACCTTTTGGGGAAGTGTATTCAGCTTTGCAAACAGGGGTTGTAGATGCTGCGGAGAATCCTCTTGCGAATTTTTATAATTCCAAATTCTATGAGGTGCAAAACTCTCTTACTATTTCTAATCACGGCTATTTGGGTTCTTTAGTGGTGGCAAGTGAAAAATTTTGGCAAGAGCTACCTCAAGATTTGCAAGAAGTTATAAAAAGTGCGATGAAAGAAGCGACAATGTTTAATCGGCAAGAGGCTAAGGAGGATGAAAGATTATTATTTGAAAAACTTAAAAGTGAGGATAAGACAAAAACTCAAATATTTGAGCTAACTCCAGAGCAAAGGAAGGAATGGGAAAAGGTGATGATTGGTATTTATCCAAAATTTTATGATTTAGTCGGTCAAGATTTGATTGAAAAGACTTTGAATATTCCTTAAAAGAGATAGTTTGAATACAATAGCATTATTTTTGCAAAAACCTTTTCTTTGGATTCATCATAACCCAAAGATTAGGAAATTTTTTAAAACACTTGATAGGATTATCATAACCATTAATAAAAATATCGCGGTTTTTGGCTTGGGCTTAGGTGTGTTTATCACTGCTTTAAATGTGTGTGTGCGGTATATTGCGGGATTTTATCCGGATATTGGTTCGCTTACTTGGGCTGAAGAGGTGGCACGATATTGCTTTCTATGGTCGGTATTTTTTGGTGCTGCTTATGGATTTAGGAAAGGTGTGCATATCTCTGTTATGATGGTTATTGAAAAACTTCCTCCCTTTTTAGCTAAGATATGCGTGATTTTTTCGCATTTATTAACCTCTGTATTTTTAGGCTTTATGTTTTATGCGAGTTTAATGGTGATTGTTTTGAATTATGAATTAGGTTATATGAGTGAGGCATTGCATAATGTTCCTTTGTGGGTGTTTTTACTTTGCTTACCTCTTGCCTTTTTGGCGGCAACTTATCGCAGTGTAGAGAAGATTTATGAAACCTCTTGGATGAGGGCGGAAAAAATTGCTAAAAATACTAAAGAGGAAATGCTACACGATAGTGTGATTAAAGATTAGTATGAGTATTGTTTTTTTATTGCTTAGTTTATTTGGTTTGTTGTTATTAGGGATTCCTGTTGCTATTGCTTTGGGTGTGAGTGCCACGTTTGCGATGGTGTTTTTTAGCTCTTATGATATTTTAGCAGTGCCAGAGATTATGTTTAATGGACTAAAGCCTACCTTTATGGCTATCCCTATGTTTATTTTGGCGGGTTCTTTGATGAGTAAAGGAAGCTCGGCACGTAGGATTATTCAGTTTGCTAAAAGCCTTGTAGGGCATTTGCCCGGTGGGCTTCCTATGAGTGCGATTTTGGCTTGTATTATCTTTGCTGCTGTGAGTGGAAGCTCACCTGCAACGGTTGTTGCTATTGGTTCGGTGATGTTTGTCGCGTTAAAAGAAGCAGGTTATCCTAAGAGTTATTCTATAGGGGCTATTACTTCAGCGGGGAGTTTAGGGATACTCATTCCACCCTCTGTTGTGATGATTGTTTATGGCGTTACTGCAGAAGTTTCTATTGAGAAGCTATTTATGGCAGGAGTGATTCCGGGATTAATGGTTGGTGCTATGATGATGCTTTATGCTTATTTTGACGCTAGAAGGCTTGGGTTTAAGGCAATACAAGTAGCGAGTTTTAAGGAGCGATGGCAAAAGTTTAAAAATGCTTTTTGGGCGTTGTTAATCATTGTTGTTATTATTGGAGGGATCTATGCAGGAATTTTCACCGCTACCGAGGCAGCAGGGATTAGTGCGGTGTATGCCCTTATTATTTCTGTATTTGTTTATAAAGATATTAAATTAAAAGAGCTTTATTCGGTATTTCTTGATGCAGCTATAACGACTGCTATGATATTTTTAATTATTGGATTTGCCGTTGTTTTTGCACATTTTCTAACCAGTGAGCGGATTCCCCATATGATTGCGGAATATCTTATTGCTATGCATATGAATTGGTGGCTATTTTTGATTTTTGTTAATCTTGTGTTGTTTGTTATGGGGCAGTTTATGGAGCCTAGCTCTGTGATTTTGATTATGACTCCTTTATTGCTACCTATTGCTACACAATTAGGCATTGATCCTATTCACTTTGGGGTTGTAATGGTTGTAAATATGGAGCTTGGTATGCTAACGCCACCTGTTGGACTTAATCTTTTTGTGGCTAGCTCTTTAAGTGGCTTAAGCTTAAAAGATGTAACGCTTTGTGTAATTCCTTGGTTATGTATTTTATTGCTTGGTTTAGGGCTTATTACTTATATACCACAGATTTCACTTTGGTTACCAAATTTGATAGGATGAATATGGAAGAATCTTTGCTTGTATTTTTTGATAAGGCCCCTCTTATCATTAGTTTTTTAGCGGGGATTTTGACTTTTGTTAGTCCTTGTATTTTGCCTTTAGTGCCTATTTATCTCTCTTATATCTCTAAACGTTCTTTAGAGGAGCTAAAAGATAATGGAGGACTTTCTTTTAAAGCACGATTAGGGATTTTTAAAAGTGCAGTATTTTTTGTTTGTGGAATGGGGGTTGTGTTTATTTTATTAGGTGCGGTTGCGGCTAGAATTTTATCCGGAGGGATTTTGTTAAGCCCTTATGTAGGCTATGTTACCGGAGGGATTTTAATGCTTTTTGGATTGCATACTGCTAGGATTATCCAAATTCCTTTTTTGAATTATCAAAAAACCTTTTTGCAAAAAGAAGCCAAAATATTATTTTTCAAAGATTTCTTTGCACCCTTTTTATTGGGGGTTAGTTTTTCTTTGGGTTGGACTCCTTGTGTGGGTCCTATTTTAGCAGGGATTATTTCTTTGGCGAGTTTAGAGACTAATGCGGGTATGACTTTGATGGCGGTTTATACTTTAGGGCTTAGTATTCCTTTCTTGCTTAGTGCGGTGCTATTAGGCTATATCTTTGGGTATTTTAATAAAGTTAAAGCTTATTTTAAATGGATTGAATGGGCTTGTGGGGGCTTGTTAATACTTATTGGAATCTTAGTAGCAAGTGGGCAAATGGCTTTTATTTCTGCTTATCTTATAGAACATTTGAAGTGATAGTATTAAAAAATTTCGCGCAATTACAAGCTCAAGAGAAAGCTTTGGTTTATAAGTGGAGAACGCATAAGGATGTAGCTAGTTATATGAGAAATGAAAAGATTTCTTGGAAGGAGCATTTGGAGTTTTTAGAATCTTTAAAAGGGGATTTAAGTAAGAAATATTTTTTAGTTTTTTATGGGGATGAAGCCATAGGTGTTATTGATTTTGTGGATATTTGTGAGGAATCTTGTGAATTTGGAATGTATCAAAGCCCTAATTTAAAGGGTTATGGCGGAGTTTTAATGCAAACTTTATTACAATATGCTTTTGAAACCCTAAAAGTTAAAAGTCTCTATGCTAGAGCCTTTAATACTAATACTAAAGCTATTAGCCTTTATTTAGCCTATGGCTTTAACTTCTTTAAAAAGGATTGCTTAATGAGTTATTTTGTTAAATCTGCGGGGGAGGGGGGATTATAGAAGTTTAATTGCCTCTATTTTATATCATAACTGCTCTAAAAAATTCTTTACCACCATAACCACACATCAAGGATGGGTTTTTTAGATTTTCCCTCTATCCTCTGCACACACTTAAGCTCATAGGGTTGCTTATGACCAACATTCGCACGATTTATATATTGCATTATTGCTTTATCTGTTTTTTTGTCCTATTAAAGCATTTGGCAAACGCCACACAAATGGCAAAATACATACTTATTGCCCCATACACTCACACACAAAGGCGTTATGAACTAATATAAACTAATGTTTAAATGAATAATTTTAAAAAGTGAAAATCAATTTTTGAAGCAAAAAGTGCAGTTTTGGCACAAAATTTCTGCAACCCCATTGGGTTTCTACCCCCCCCCCGCCTTTTAGGTAAAAATTCCTACAATTTGGATAGACTGCAAAAAATGGCACAAATATAAGAATGCCTTATGTATTATCTTATATCAAAGATAAACATAAACAAGAACAAAAAGAATATCAAGAAAAGATAAAAAAGAATCCTAAATAAAACTTCCTAAATTAGAGTCCTATGCTGATTATAAAGAATCTCTAAAAGAAAAAGAATGCTTGACTTATAAACTAGGGGAAGCTTTTATAAAGGCTAATTTTGTGCGGGGGGGGGGGGCGAATATTTGCACCTTTATTTGCCTACATCACATTCTTCAAAGAAGTGCGTAAGTTAAAGAGGGAGTTTAGGGAGAAAAAGGCAAAAAGATAAAAGTTTATATTAATCTTGTAGCAATAAGTAAGTTTTACTTTGCTATTGTAATGTTTTATTGCTTTGAAATAAGATTAGCAATATCGATTTATCTTTTGGATTAAAGAGGTAGAAATATGCTTACTGAAATTCTAAAGTCTTTAATGCTTAGATGCGCTGTAATGAATTTGTTTGCTAGCTTACCTAGGCTATGTTAGTTGTATTGATCTATAAGAATCTCTATAGCACTTAAGGTAAGTAAAATTGCCATTGTGAGATTTGTGATTTTATAATGCTTTACTAAAAAGTTTTTTAACCCAATACTTGCAATAACCCACAAAAGCCATTCCACAATACCCAATGATAATAGAATAAAGCACAAAAGAACTTGTATAAAAAGGCTTTGATAATAAGGTAAAACAAAGGAAATATGTATTGTGATAACATAAAGAATAATTTTCACATTGATAAGTTGTAAGAAAAAGGCGTTGAAAAATCCTAAACTATCATTATTACTATTGCTCTCTAAGTCTTGTGGCTTGGATTTAGCGATTTTATAGGCGAAATAAAATATATACAATGCACTAGGAATTTTTAAGATTCCTAAAGTATTCGGGCAAAAGCTCAATGAGTAAATGAGTGCTAAAACCGTAGAGAATCATTACAGTGGCAAATTCTGCATAAATACCAAAAATTAATCTTTTACTTTGCGTGTAGCCATAATTTATTACGCTACTTAGGGCAAGAATGTTATTTGGTCATGGAGTTATTGCAGCAATAATTATATAAAGACTAAGGGAAATAAAAGTTTCAAGCTCCATAATGTTGCCTTGTTGTGTGCTTTTGTTTGGATTTTGAAGTGGTATTGTAGCAAAAATTAAGAGATAGTTGTTTAACTTTTAAGGTGTCCTTTCAAAATTATAGTCCAAGCATTAAAAGATTCCAAAGTTTTTCTATTTCTAGTTCCTCTAAAAATTCTCCTTGATTATTAAACCAATGTAGTAAGGATTGTTGTTGAAAGGATTCCCCTTGCATACAGGCTTTATGACCACAAACCATACTCCTGCCAAGCACAATTTCTTCCTTAAGGGGTTTTTGACAGATTAGGCAGGATTGTAAGGTATTGTTGCGTCCTTCAAAGGCTAAAAGCTTAACATAAAGATTAAGGATGGCTCGTTTTGGTTCCTCTTTGGTTAATCGTTTCGTGCCTTCCTCTAAATGGTTGAAATAAAAAGAATCCAATACCATAATATCTTTTAAGTGGTGGTTAAGCAGTTTTAAATATTGTTGCCAATAATAGCGGATAGAAGATTCTCTCTCCCAAGGGAAGCTTAGGTGTATAGGCTCTCTTAATTTAGCTATTTCCCTTATATCTTGCTGGATAGTGAAATCAATTTTATTGCCAAGATGAATAATGCTATGCCTTAAACCATAAAAACGATAGAGTGTATAGAGGTGATTTGGGGTTAGGACTTTTATAAGTAAATCCTCATCGCGGATTCTTTGCGTGTGTAGTATAAAGCCTTGCATATAAGCCTTTGTTGCCACTATGGTACGCCCGGAGGAATTCGAATCCCCGACCTACAGGACCGCAACCTGTTGCTCTATCCAGCTGAGCTACGGACGCATATGGTGGAGTGTAGGAGGATCGAACTCCTGACCTCAACGCTGCCAGCGTTGCGCTCTCCCAGCTGAGCTAACACCCCTTTGAAAAAAGCCTAATTCTAGCAAAAAAAGCTTAATTTTGCACTAAAATTTGATGTTAGGCAAGTAATTTTGCAAATACTTCTCTATTTCTTTTTGTAGATTTTTCAAGTCCCCATTATTATTAATTACATATTTTGCAAGTTTTTTCTTTTGATGTAGTGGTATTTGTGCGTTAATACGTTCTAATATAGCCTCATCACTTAAGGCATTGCGTTTTTTGATACGTTCTATCTGTGTGGATTGCTCGACAAAGATTAATAAGGTTTCTTCTATGTCATAATGTTTAGTTTCAAAAAAAAGGGGAATGTCTATGAAATAGGGGATATTTTTTCCATCTAAGAGATGGGATTGTTCTAAGATATATTCTTTGATTCTTGGGTGCAAGAGATTTTCTAATTTATTCCTTAAGGCTTTATTTTTAAAAACGATATTCGCAAGCTTTTTTCTATCAATTTTTCCTTCTGTTAAAATAATATCGCTAAAAATTTCTATGACTTCCTCTGTGCTTTGCTCTAGTGCTTTATGTGCGATTGTATCGGCGTCAATGATAGCGTATCCATAGAGTTTTAGTAGTGAAGCTGCAGTGCTTTTCCCGCTACCAATCCCACCTGTTAAAGCAATAGCATATTGAAAATTCAATTTTTAGCAACACCCAATAAAGATTTTTTAATTGCCTTAGGCAGGGTAAAAGCACTCAAATGTAAGTTTGCGTGATAATATTGCAAATCTTCTAGCATATCCGCTCTTTGGAGCATAATATCTGCTATGGGGTGATATTTTTTAGAGGCAAAGATATAGCAATCATTCATATCAAAAAACAAAGGCATATAAAAGGGCATTTTTACCTTAAAGCTATCATCTAAACTTTCTAAAGTTTTGATAGCCTCTTTAGTATCTAGTAATAAATGGGGGCATTTTATGATCATAATCCCATCCTCACTTAGGAGATTATAATAAGATTCATAGTTCTTTTTGCTTTCTAAGCAGAGGATAATATCATAGGGGTTATTGCGTTCTTGGTTTTGTTGAATAAATTCATTTTCTAATTGGGGAATATGGGTAAAGCGTGGATTATCAAGCACTTCTTGATAATGTGGCAGGAAGCTAATAAGGGATTGTAAAACCTTTAAGTCAAATTGTAAAAAATCAACTTTTATTTTTAAATGACGTAAGAGTTCATAGGCAATTTCTAGGTTAAAACTTCCTAATACTAAGACCTTTTTAGGTTCTTTATGTGAGCAAACTGCAGTATGTGCTAAAAACTCACTTTGGAGGGTAACAAAATTTTTAAACATTATTGTTTCATCAATTAAAGCAATGCCTCCAAAAGCTTGTGCGTTAAAGATTTCAATATTATGTTTATTGCCCTTAGTTTCTAGGAGTTTGCTCTCTATTTTGTATTCTTGTTGGAATTTTTCGTTATAAGTTTTTGTTAGCCACATCAATAACCTTTAAAATTTTCTTATAAAGTTCTATTTGTAAGCCTATTATAGTTTAGTTAAAAATATCTTTAAATTTATTGCATTTCTAAAGAAAAAGAAGCATTAGAAAAATTAATTTTTTTGCCTTTGAGTGTGATTTCACTGCTTGTATTTAAAAAGCCATTTATCATTTCTGCTTCTATTTCCATAATATCATTTTCACACATTTTTCTTGTTACTCCCGCATTCCCAATTGTTATTTTGTTGCCCTCTATGGTATAAGAGCCAAAAAAATTATTGCACCCAAATTTACCAAAAACTTGTTCCCCCTTAAAGCCAATAATAAATTCTTGTTCTTTTTCGTAAGAGAGAATAGTTGTTAATTGGTTGCTTGTATAATTTTCAATCTTCCATTGTTTTTTAGAAGTGAGAATCTTCTGAAAATATTCATCTTTATAAGAGGCATTTTTAGTAGCACAAGCACTAAGGAATAAAAAAATGCTAAGAGATACAAGAAAAGATATTTTTTTCATCAAAATCCCCTTTAATCAAGACGAATAATATTGATTTTAGCATTAGAACGTAATTTTTCGAAATGCTCATAAATAATATAATCTTCTTTTTGATTCATTGTTTTTTGTAAGATAGTATTTTTAACAAATTCATAAGGTAGAAGCGTCGGGTTATTTTTCTTAAGGATTAGAAAACTAACAAATTGTCCATCAATGGGATAAATGGGGGTAAAAGTATTGGTTGCAGTTTGTGCAAAATCTGCCATAATTTGTGGATTAAGTTCAGTAGTTTGCAAAATTTCATTTTCTGTAAAAACATCAGAATGGGTTTGGCTTTTGTCTCTCATAGCTTGTTCTAATGCCTGTGAATTGTAGCTATAAAACTTCACTACTTCAATGCTTTGAGGTACGGAAAATTCTTCTTGATGGGTGTTGTAGTATTCTTGTAAATCTTTTTCATCGGTTAATTTCAAACTATCTTGTGTGATACTTTGATAAAGCTTGGTTTTGATGAGGTTGTCTTTGATTTCTTGTTTGTAAGCATTCCAATCTTTCCCATTTTCTTGCATATAGGAGCGAATATTCTCAACACTTGTTTTATTAACTCTTGCAATGCGTTCAATTTCATTACTAATATCTAAATCAGTGATAATGATATCACGTTTTTTAATTTCTTGTTCGTGAAGTTGTTTATTAATTAGTATATCAATAGCTGCATCTTGATTGACTTTAGCCCCTTGCATAGTAGAATAAAGATCTAGCAATGTGATAGGATCACCATTGACAAAAAAAGCAATTCCATTGACTAAAGAGGGGGCAGCATAAGAGGAACTAATAAGAAACGCACTAGTAATAAGGATTTGTTTAAAAGGTTTTATTGAAAGTAGAGTTTTTGTTCGCATAAGAAATTCCTGATTTTTGGTTAGTATTTTAGCAAAAATCTCTTAGATATTAAGCCATTGTTTTTAGTATTTTTTGTAAAATTTCCCAAAAATGTTGAAAACTTGCTATATCTAGCTTTTCATTTAAAGAATGCGGGTGCAATATCGTAGGACCTATAGAGACAAAATGGATATGCGGATATTTTTGTTTTAAGATTCCACATTCAAGCCCAGCGTGAATACTTTTTAAATACGAGTTTGGATTATATTTTTGGTAGATATTCCATACTTTAAAGAGTAATTCCCCCTCCTCTTTCTCCCAAGGGGAGTAGTAATCTAGGAGATGAGCTGCAAATCCTAAATCCTCTAAAAATGTTTGTTGTTTTTGGATATTTTCTTGCATAAGGGATTCTTCATTGCCTCTACCCATTAAAAAGAGGGTAAAATTATCTTGATGCTGCTCTAAAATCCCGATATTGCTTGATAAGATAGGGGCGTTATTGAGTGATTTTAAAACCCCATTTCCTACCTTTAAAAGAGATTTTGCTAAATCCTTGCAATCATAGCCTTCATTGGGGGAATCTTTTAATTTGCTAATACTAAAGGACTCTTTGGGTAAATGCTCTATTAAGGTTGTATGTTTTGGGGGGCAAGCGATTTTTAAGGTCGCATTAACAGGAATGGAATTGCGTTTTTCTCCTCCAAAAAATCTTAAAACAATGCCCTCTGTGGCTTCTACAATCTTAGCAAGCTCTAAGAGTGCATTAGGGATATTTTTGTGTATTTCAATCCCACTATGCCCTCCTATGAAGTTTTGGGTATGTATTGCGTAGTATTGAAAATCTTGTGGAATGGGAATCTTTTTGAAAGTTTTTGTAGCCTTTAAATCATAGCCTCCAGCGCAGCTAAACACAACTTCATTAATATCCTCACTATCGCAATTAATCATAAAGGGGGATTGTGGCTTTAAGGCGATATTTTTTGCCCCAATCATTCCTATTTCTTCATCAATGGTAAAGAGGCATTCTAGGTTATCAAAGTATTTAAGGGCTAGAAGCATACAAGCTAAGGCCACTCCATTATCCGCTCCAAGACTAGAGCATTGTGCTTTAAGCCATTCTTTATTTTCTATACTAAAGAATTGTGGTTGGATAGAAAAGTCTTTGCATTCCCCAACATAAACCATATCATAATGCCCTTGTAAGCATACCTTTGGGATTCCTTTAGAGCATAAAATATTCCCTATGGTATCCTCATAAATCTTGACACCAAACTTACTGGCCTCTTTTTTAATCCATTCTTTCATTTCCTTGCAATCTTTGCTAGGATGAGGGATTTTACAAATTTCTAAAAACACTTCTAAGGGTTCAAAATTTGTTTGCATTTTTGCTTCTTTTTATGGGATTTTCTTTAGAGTATTCTACTATTTTTCCGTGAAATCTAGCATAAACTTTAAAAAGTGGAATTTCCTCTTTATAGAGCTTCGTGATTTTATCATAATGTTCTACTATCCCCTGCATTAGCCATTGCTTAATCTCCTCATAACTCTCTAAGGTGTAGCCAAAGCTTTGAAGCAGCCTATAAGTATAAGTATCTACAACCATTTCCCCCCTTAAAAGCCCATAGCAGAGAATACTATCGCAAGTTTCATTCCCAATGCCCTTTTGGGAGAGTAGCCACTCTCTTGAAACTTCTGTTTTAAAGGTAGGAAAATCCCTAAAATCCTTTAAGATATTTTGACTTAATAAAACAATATACTTAGACTTTTGTCGGAAAAATCCTAAATCTTGCATAAGGGATTGTAGAGAGTGTAAAGGGGTATTAGCAAGTAATTCTAAGCTAAGGAGATGATGGGTTTTAAGCCTTTGTAGGATTTTGAAAGCTTGTTCCCATTTGGTATTTTGCACCAAAATAGCCCCTACTAAGACTTCAAATTCTCCAGCATTTGGCCACCATAATGTATGGGGTGGATTTTTCAGATAACCTTTTTGCTTTAGCCAACAAAGTAAATCAAAGCTATTTTGTATCTTCATCTTTTTGGAGATGTTGAATATTTAAAAGCACAAAGCGGTAGCTTATGTAAATTATTAGTGGCCACAAAAGTAATAAAAAAGTCGTCATTCTCTCTCCTTAATAACTATGTGTTTGTTCTTGTAATTCTTTTTTAGTGAGTTTTACTCTATCCATTAGAGACCATACATAGATGATATAAGCTAATACAAAGGGGACGAGCAGGCTTACATATCCCATTACGCTAAGGGTATAATAACTAGAGCTTGCGTTATAAATCGTAAGAGAGCTTTGTAAATCCACGAAACTAGGATAAAACGCACTCTTGCCAACCCCTAAACTTGCCATAAGGGCAAAAACACTCAAGACACTACCTAAACCTAAGGCAAAGATTGCCTTTTTATGTCCCTTATACCCTAAGAATATCCCTATTAAAGCCAGTAAAACACCGATTAAAAAGATTCCCATTAAGAGGGGTATTTGGAGAAAATTCATAAGATAAAGGTATTTTTGCAAAGAAATAGTAGAATCCGCATTCATCAAAAATCCCTCCTTAGTAAAAATCCAGAAAAGAAAACCCAAGAAAAAAAGTAAGAATAAAAGAGCATTGAAAGTGAATTTTTTGATAATCCTCTGTCTTATTATTGCCTCATCAATATGGTTTAAAAAATACCCACAAGCTAAGATTCTGCTTAAGAATATTAATGCAAAACCCAAAAGGAAATTATAAGGATTAAGCAAAGCCTCTAAACCCCTAGCAGAGCCAACCCACGAAACAAAATGATGAGAGTCTAATGTGAAATTTGCCCCGCTAAAAAAGGTGCTTAGTGCAACACCAATAAGAAAAACCCCCAAGATTCCATTAAGCAGTAAAAAGATTTCATAGGTTTTAGAGCCTAAGAGATTCCCTTCTTTTTTGCGGTATTCATAGCTAACTGCTTGAAGTATGAAGCAAAAGAGGATTAAAAGCCAAACCCAATAAGCCCCGCCAAAACTTGTGCTATAAAAGAGAGGAAAGGCTGCAAAAGCCGCCCCACCAAAAAGCACTAAAGTCGTAAAACCAAGCTCCCATTTTCTGCCTAAAGAATTAATAATAAGGGCTTTTTCCTCTTCATTTTTAGCAAGCTCAAAGAGCATTCCTTGCCCACCTTGCACGAAAAACATAAAGCTTAAAAGCCCAGCAAGTAAGCTAAAAATTAGCCACCAATAGATTTGTAATTGTGCTAAATCTAATCCAAAAAACATCAACTCTCCTTTAATGGCTTTCAAAACCCTTTTTGATTTGTTTAAGAATTATTCCAATTTCTGCAATAAGTAAAGTGGTAAATAAAACCAAAAAAATAAAAAACGAAATTTGTATATTGACATTGCTTAAATGTGTCGCTGCAATTTTAACAGGCATTAAATCTTGAATAGCCCAAGGTTGCCTTCCAACTTCTGCAACAATCCAACCGCATTCTGCTGCGATATAGCCTAAGGGGATAGTCCAAACACAAAGCCATAGAATTTTATGAAATCTTGTAATATCATTTGCCATTGCTAGATAAAGAACGATAATAAAGAGGATAAAAAACCAGCTCCCTAAAGCTACCATTAAATGAAAGGTATAAAAGGTTAGCATAATAGGTGGCACAGCTTCTTTAGGATCTTTTAAGAATCCATAGCCAAAATAGGGCATATTTTCTTGCACGATTTTGCTATAAACTTGCAAATCCTCTGTGCTAACCCCAGCTTCTCTTTGTTGCTTATAGGTATGAAAAGCATCTAAGGCGGTTTTACCCTTTTGTATCTTTTCCTCTATACTCATAAGATTGCGTTCTTTGTTGCCATAAACTAAATCATTAATGCCTGCGATAAAGCCATCAGCAGAGCGATGCCCTAAAAGCGAGAGGGCATAAGGGATAGTAACATCAAAGAGAAAGGTAGGTTCTAAATCCCCAATTTGTTTTTTAGGGTTTAAAATCCCAAAGGCTACTAATCCAGCCCTATGCTCACCTTCATAAATCCCCTCCATTGCCGCGAGTTTCATAGGTTGTTTTTGGGTAACTTGATAAGCGCTTTCATCCCCGCTAATAAACAAAAATACCGAAGTAATAAGCCCAAAACTAGCCCCCACTACAAGAGACTTTTTAGCCTCAAGCAAATGCCTTTTTTTAAGAATAAACCAAGCAGAGATTCCAACCACCACTAGAGCAGAGATTACATAACCACTAGCGATAGTGTGTAAGAATTTGCTAATCCCCACAGGGCTTAAAGCTACTTCTAGGAAGTTTGTCATTTCATTCCTTGCTTGTTCTAAATTAAAGCTCGTCCCAATGGGGTATTGCATCCAGCCATTAGCGACAAGAATCCAAAATGCACTAAGGTTGCTTCCAATGGCTACAAGCCAGGTAGAGAGCAGGTGAAATTTAGGAGAGACTTTATTCCAACCAAAAAGCATTACCGCAAAGAAAGTCGCTTCTAAGAAAAATGCCATAATCCCTTCAATGGCTAAAGGTGCGCCAAATATATCCCCTACAAACCAAGAATAATTCGCCCAATTTGTCCCAAATTCAAACTCCATAATAATGCCCGTTGCTACACCAATAGCAAAATTAATCGCAAAAATGGAGAGCCAAAATTGCGTAATTTTTTTCCATTGCTCATTTTGTGTTTTCACATAAATGCTTTCCATAATCGCTAAGATAAAAGAAAGCCCAAGCGTTAAAGGCACGAACAGAAAATGATAAAGGGCAGTAAGGGCAAATTGTGCGCGACTCCAATCCACGCTTAAAGAATGTTGTAATATTGCTTGTTCCATAAGTTTCCCCTAATAATTTTTAAGATTATGAGTGATAAATTGACTTTTTTCCTCTTGCGTAGCATAGAGTTTATGCAGACTATTATCATAGATAAAGACTTTTAAGATTCCAAAGATGATAAAAAGTTTAACAATAATAACAAGCCATAAACTACGACCTAATCGCATATTTTTAAATCCAAAATAATAAAAGGAAAAGATTCTTGTCAAAATTTTCATTATTAACCTTTTGTTGTAGTGGGGAATTGTAGGGTTTTTAAGTTTAAAAAGGAATTAGTAATTAAAGCAAATATCCATCCTAAACTTAGAAGTGAGATTGTTCAATGAGGCTTCACTGATTAGGATTAATTTAAGAATCTTTAACCCTCCCCCACTAAGCTATAATCTATGATTTTTTATGTTTTTGGTTAGGGGTTTTTCTAAATTTTGGGTGATTGGTTGTTTTAAGAGAGGTTTTAAGCATATTTTGTTTTAGTGTCAATGCAATGTTTGTAGTAACATAAAGCTTCTTTGGGTGCATCCATTCTAAAACAAACTTTGTTTGTAAATTAAGCATTATCAAGATTAAATAGTTATTGTAACTATCCCATAATATAACATTTGTAAATGAATTACCCTTGCATTTTTAGCCTTTTAAGGGGTGATTATAGGAGCATTTATTGATGATTCTAAACCCTTCTCTGCTAGAGGTAGTCTCTGTTGAGATTGTGGGGTTTAGTTAAATTATTGAATTATGGAGCTATAATATACAAGATATTCCCCTTTATATAAGGGGATAGAGTTATGCCTTTTTCTCACTTACGATATGAATGATATTATCACCTACCATTACCGCAATTTTTTCCATAAACTCTTCAGGGCTTGTAAATCCTACGCAAGAGCAGTTAATTTCTCCTAAGACATACTTATCTTTGCCACTCTCATCAGTATCAAGGATAAAATCCGCCGTCCAAATTAAAGGTAAATCATAGTTTCCAAGTTTAGAGCGAATCTGTGGTAGCTGGTTTAAAAACCAATCAATCAAAGCCTGCCAATCTTTGGGTTCATCATAGCGGTATTTTGCTCCACTAAAGAGTGTTGCAGAAAAGGCATCTCCTCCTTCAGCGGGTTTTTTATGCACGACATAAACGGGGGTTTTATAAAGCATTAAGATTCTAATCTCTCCTTCTTTAATGCGGGGTAAGAAAGTCATATCTACAAGCATTCCATTATCTCCGACTAGATAATGCTCACAAAAATCCATAAATTCCCCTAGTTTTCTCTCCTCTGTGTGATTATCTTTAGCCTCTGTGCAGATAATCTTGGTATCAAGGGGCAGGGAAGTAACTTTATTATAATCTGCATTAGATTCTAATCGCACACGCCAAATCCCCTCACCCGTAGAGCCACGATTTTGCTTTAATACCCTCTCTCCTTTAGCAAGAGTTTGGGGGAAAGTTTTTTTGAAATCGTGTTTATCAGTCCAAGTTACACCTATCCTTTGTGCCTCTGCTTTATCATAATACGCATAAGTATCACTAGGCACTAAAGGAGTATCGGCTAATTTGGTTAGAGCATCTTTAGCCCCATAGCCAATCATCGCATCAGGATGAGGCATACCTACTAATCCATCCGCACAAAGTTTGCGTAAAACATCAAAATAAAGTTTTTCTTCCTTGAGATTCCCCGGATTTACTCTTGATACATAACCATCAGCGGCATTTTTTACATATTCATAAATCTTATTCCTTTCACTTTCATCGCGTAAAATCTCATCAGTAAAAAACACCACTTCCGCATTCCAGCCTTTTGCTTTGAGTGCATTTACCATAGGCATAGTATCTTTTCTATGCCCATCAGCTCCTTTATCACTCCCTCCTCTTGCTTCAAAAAAGACGATATTTTTTTTCAAACTCATAGTTTGCCTCCTAAAATTAAAATATGTTTGCAAAGGTAGCAAAAACTATCTATAAAGATTATAAAAATCAGCCTATAAAATGATTTTTTTGAATTTTTGTTTATTACAGGAACATTTGAAAATCAAATTATGTAGGGGGGGGGGTATGAAATTTTTAAAAGATTTTTGCAAATTTTCTTAAGTTTTTTAAAATTTGTCCGATATACTCAAGTAACCAAACAGGGAAGTTGGTTAGCAAGGACTTTAGAGCTAATGGAGCAACTCCTAGATAGCTTTAAGCTAATCTTTATAAAGCTTTAAAACTTTAAAGAAATTTAAAACCTTGCTTACTATTTCTTTGTAGGTTTAAATATTTTGTCAAGGAAGACAACAAATAAAAAGGAGTTTAAAATGGCTTTCCAAGTTAATACTAATGTTAATGCGTTAAACGCACACGCTCAATCAAGTTTTACACAGACTTCGCTTTCAAGTTCATTGCAAAAGTTAAGTTCAGGTCTTAGAATCAACTCTGCTAAAGATGACGCTTCAGGTATGGCAATTGCTGATAGCTTACGCTCACAAGCGAATACTTTAGGACAGGCTATTAGGAATACTAATGATGGTATGGGTATGATTCAAATTGCGGATAAAGCAATGGATGAGCAAATCAAAATCTTAGATACCATCAAGACTAAAGCAACCCAAGCAGCTCAAGATGGTCAAACTACGACTACAAGAACTGCGATTCAAGCAGATATTAACCGATTGATTGAATCATTAGATAATATCGCAGCAACCACTTCTTATAATGGTTTGAATCTCTTAGCGGGTGGATTTACCAATAAAGCATTCCAAGTAGGTGCGTATTCTAACCAAACTATCCAAACAAGTATTGGCGCGACAAGTTCGGATAAAATAGGGCACGCAAGGGTAGAATCTCTAAAATTCACTGCACTTGATAATATCGCGATGAATTTTATTGGTGCGAAAAATCAACAAAATGTAACATTAGAAAATGTTGTGATCTCTACTTCTGCTGGGACAGGTTTAGGAGCTTTAGCCCAAGTTATTAACAAAAACTCTGATAATTTAGGCGGTATTCGTGCAGAAGCTACGGTTGTTAGAACAGGAACACAGCAAGTTGGTGCAGGAGATATTGTAAGCTTGAGTATCAACGGAGTAAAAATTGGTGATATTACAGGTGTTCAACAAGCCGATAGGGATGGACGATTAGTCCAAGCTATCAATGCTTATAAAGAAGAAACTGGCGTTCAAGCCTCTGTTGGTGAAGATGGACGATTGGTGCTTACATCAACAGATGGTAGAGCTATCCAAGTTAGTGGAGGTAATATGAGTGCTGGTGGAGCTGGTATTACTACAGGAGCTGGGGGTAGCACATTTGTTGGGACGCTTACGCTTACAAGATTAGGTTCTAATGATATTCAATACGATGGTCTTGGTAATGCCGCTGCAGCTTCTGGAGCCGCACAAGCAACTGCGACTTTAAGAAATGTTAGGGGCACATTTAACAAAGATATTCGCTCAGCAGTGGGTGCAAACGCAGCAAACTCTGCAATGGCAGGTCAAGCTTTAGGGGCAGGGGTAACTTCATTAAAAGGTGCAATGCTTGTTATGGATATAGCAGAATCTGCTATTAAGCAACTTGATTCTATTCGTGCGGATTTGGGTTCTGTTCAACAACAAATGCAATCTACCGTGAATAACATCACCGTAACTCAAGTCAATGTAAGCTCTGCTGAATCTTCAATTAGACAAGTAGATTATGCTTCAGAATCTGCGAATTACTCTAACTTGAATATCCTTGCTCAAGCAGGTAATTACGCCCTAAGTCAATCTAATGCTGCACAACAAAACATTTTAAGACTACTCCAATAATCTTAAAGTTTTATCCCCTTTGGGGATTATTCTTTATTTTTATCCCTACTCAATCTTTTATTATCATTTGTTTTTGCTTCTATATAATTTACTTTTATTGCTTTAGCTGTTTTTTGTTTCTCTTATTTCTTTTTCCGGTTTTTGATTTCTATTTGCTTCTTTGGCTTTCTTTTACACTCTTTATTTTTTTAAAAATAACAAACCATATGCCTGTTTTTAAGATTGAAGTTAGGGATTTAAATTGTTAAGGATTAGGATTTTAGTCTATAAAAGAGCAATCTATTTAGCCGTAGGGTAAATTCATCTTGAACCCCTTTAAGGGGTTCAAGATGAATAAGCCTTGACAGCAATTATACAAAGCAGTATAATCACAACCAAGATGAATTTTAGTGGGTTTTATCTTAGGCTCCTTTATGGGGCATAGATTTTGCCACAGGGGTGAAGAGCCTGTGGCAATTACCCCATAGCATTATACTTCATTTTTATTCTAACCATACAAACTCCCTAAAAATACCTCGCATAGATAGAATTTCTATAATCTCTTATTCTCTTATCTTTCTTTTGTTTGTGCGGTTTTTAGGTTTAAGTTAATAAAATGTAAAATGATGGATTGAAAGATTTATTTATTATTAATTTGTGTTTTAATAGCTTTGCCTAATCAATCCTTTTACGATAGTTTTAGATAGCTTAGTTTATAATTGCTCTTATTATTCTAAGGGGTTTATAATGACAAAATATATCTTTGTTACTGGTGGTGTGTTAAGCTCTTTGGGCAAAGGAATTACCTCTTCTTCTATTGCGACTTTATTAAAGCATTCTGGATTGAATGTGGGTATTTTAAAGATTGACCCTTATATTAATGTAGATCCTGGCACGATGAGCCCACTAGAGCACGGAGAAGTCTTTGTTACTTATGATGGAGCAGAGACAGACTTGGATATAGGGCATTATGAGCGGTTTTTGAATGTGGATTTTTCTTTTAAAAACAATTTTACCACCGGACAAGTGTATCTCTCTGTGATTGATAGAGAAAGAAAAGGGGGATATTTGGGGAAAACTATCCAAGTTATTCCCCATATTGTCGATGAGATTAAACATAGAATCAAACTCGCAGGAGAGGGAAAAGATATTTTAGTGGTGGAATTAGGGGGGACGGTTGGGGATATAGAGGGATTACCCTTTTTAGAAGCTATGCGTGAGATGAAGCACGAATATGGAATAAATAGAATAATTAGTATGCATGTAACGCTTATCCCACTTATCCGTGCTGCAGGAGAGTTAAAGACAAAGCCTACGCAACATAGCGTCCAAGAGTTAAGACGCATAGGCATTACACCCCAAATTATCATTACAAGGAGTGAAAAGGAGATTCCAACAGAACTTAAAAATAAACTTGCGATGAGCTGCGATGTGGATTATGATTGTGTTATAGGCGCTCAAGATGCTAAAAGTATCTACCAAATGCCAATTAACTTCTTAAAAGAGGGCGTTTTAGTGCCTATTGCAAGGTTTTTAAAATTACCCGAATTAAAGCCGGATATGAAAGCGTGGGATTTATTGGTTAAACAAATTTTAGCCCCACAACAAGAAGTCAATATCGCCTTTGTGGGGAAATACTTAAACTTAAAAGAATCTTATAAATCTCTTATTGAAGCCTTAATCCATGCAGGGGCTAACCTTGATACACAGGTGAATATCCAATGGATTGATAGTGAGGAATTAGAAAAAAACGAGGAAATGCTCCAAAAGCTTAAATATGTTAATGGTATTTTAGTGCCTGGTGGATTTGGAGAGAGGGGGATAGAGGGCAAGATGAAAGCTATTCAGTTTGCAAGGGAGCAAGGAATTGTATTTTTTGGGATTTGTCTAGGTATGCAATTAGCGATTTTAGAATTTTGTCGGAATGTTTTAGGGATTAAAGAAGCTAATTCTATGGAGTTTAACCCTAATACTCACGAAGCAGTGATTTACTTAATAGAAAATTTCATTAACCAAAGCGGAGAGAAGCAAATCCGAACGCATACTTCCCCGATGGGTGGCACTATGCGTCTTGGTGAGTATGAATGCACTTTAAAAGAGGGTAGCAAACTTCAAAAAGCCTATAAAAACCAAAAGCTTATTAAAGAGCGTCATAGGCATCGCTATGAGGCTAATCCTAAATACCAAGCAATGTTAGAAAAAAAAGGGATGATGATTAGTGGAAAATGTAATGGGCTTATTGAAGCTATTGAATTAAAAAATCATCCTTGGTTTGTAGCGGTGCAATTTCACCCAGAATTTACCTCTAGGCTTCAAGCACCTAATCTAGCTATTTTAGAATTTATCAAACAAGCCCTTTATGCAAAATCTTATAAATAAAACCCTTGATAAAGCCTCCATTAAAACCCTGCTAAAAGAACGTTTTGAAAATCAAATCACTACCTTAAAAGAGATACCAAAACCCGCAACTTTAGATAATTTAACACTTATCGCACAGAGGATAAAAGCAGCGATTTTAGAGCAAAAGAAAATAGCCATTGTTGGGGATTATGATGTTGATGGCGTAGTTTCTTGTGCGATTTTACAAGAGTTTTTTGCAAAGATTCCTTATCCTTTAGAGATTATTATCCCTAATCGCTTTAGCGATGGTTATGGAATCTCTAAAGCCTTGATTGAAAACTTAGATGTGCAGATGATTATCACGGTGGATAATGGGATTAATGCTACAGAAGCAGCGGATTTTTGTAAGCAAAAAGGTATTGAGCTTATTATTACTGACCATCATATCCCTGCTAAGGAGCTTCCTAATGCACTTATTTGTAACCCTAAGCTTTCTGCTGAATTTATAGAAAAAGAGATTTGTGGGGCTTGTGTGGCTTGGTATTTATGTGGGAGCATCAAGGAGGCTATGGGCTTAGAAATTCCTATGGTGGAGTTTTTAGATTACCTAGCTTTAGCAATTGTGAGTGATGTAATGCCTCTTAGGGGTATAAATTGGGTATTACTTAAAAAGGGTTTAAGTGTTTTTAAAGAGAGTAAAAGGGTAGCTTTTGTGCTATTAAAAGAGTATTTTAAAAAATATAATATAGATTCTAGGCTTATTGGTTATTATATTGCCCCTTTGCTTAATGCAGCAGGGAGAGTGGAAAGTGCTATGCGATCTTATGAGTTTCTTATTCAAAAAGATTCTAAAAAGGCTTTTGTGCTATTAGAGCAATTATTAACGTTTAATGCTAAGAGGAAAACCTTGCAAAGCACTATGTATTTAGAAGCAAAAGAGCAGTTTATCTCCCAGAGGGATTATTTGTCTTTGCCTTTTATTGTTGTTTATAAGGCTAATTGGAATGAGGGGGTTATTGGGATTGTAGCGGCTATGCTTTATGAGGAGTTTTTAAAACCCGCCATTGTTTTTGCTAAAGAGGGAAGTCTAAAAGGGAGTATGAGAGGGGTAGATTGTATGGGGATTTTAGAAAATTATCGGCAGTTTTTAGAGAACTTTGGTGGGCATAGTGGAGCAGCGGGGATTGTCTTGAAAGAGGAGAATTTAGAGGGTTTTAAAAAGGCTTTAATACAGAGCCAACAAATGGGTGATACTCAAGAAAAAAACTTGCTAGCACAGAGGCTTAAAGGGGTCTTAGGGAATTTATCTTTTAAAGAGGTTGATGAAGAATTATTTTTGCTTTTGCAAAACTTTGAGCCTTATGGTTATGGTAATGCTTTGCCAAGATTCCTAACACAAGCTAGAGTTAGGGAGGTACGGATATTTGGGGATTACCATAGCTCTATACTTTTAGAGAATGAGGGAATTACTAAAGAAGCGGTAATGTTTAATAGGGATTTGCGTGATTTAAAAAATCAAGAAGTGCTATGTAGTTATAGTCTTTATAAAAATAGCTTTCATCAAAGGCTCTGTTTGCAATTAGCAGAGATTGCTCCTATGAAAGCTTTTGAGTAATGCAGGGAGTAAGATAAGTGAGGAGAGAAGCATTAAGAGCATTACTAAAGTGGTTAAGAAGCCAAAATAAATAGTAGGGATGAAATTGCTACTCATCATCGCACAAAAACCTATGACAATAATAAAAGTCGTATAATACATAGCACTTCCTATATGTTGGTGAGAATTTTTAATAGCTATTTTTAGAGGATTCCTTTTTATCTCCTCTTTGAAGCGATGGATATAATGAATCGCATCATCAACCCCAATACCTAAGGAAATAGCAGCGATAGTAACCCCCATTAAATCTAGCGGAATATTAGTAATACCTAAAATTCCAAAGATAATCCCTAGAGGAATAAGGTTGATTAAAAGTGCGATAATTGATAGTTTAAGACTCTTAAAAATAAAGATAAAGACTCCAAAAATAGCAAAAATTACAAGAGCTAAGGTATTAATTTGTGAGTTAATAAGTGTTTGAAGGAGATTATTATAAAGCACCATTGCACCATTAATTTCTACTTTTAGGGATTCCCCTTCTAAAAGCTTATTTAACTTTTCTTGTATGTTGAATAAGAAAGCATTACGTTGCAAATTAGGATTAGAATCAAAGATTCTTAGCACAAAGCGGATTTGGTTTTTATTGATATTAGCATAAGGGGCAAATAATTGTGCTTTAAGGGAAGTAGAGGTGTTTTTATAAAGGAAAGCAAACATAAAGTCATTTGCCTCTAAACCTAATGATTGTAGGAGTTGTGAGAGTGAATATAAGCTTAAAATAGAGCCTACAAATTCCTCCTTTTCTAGGGCTGTATGGATAATCTTTGCAATGCGGAGTTTTTGGCTATCAAACCAATAAGAATCTTCACTTTCTAATGCGTTAAATTCTGCTTCAAAGTCTGATAATGGTGCATTTTGAAAATCTTTTTTAGGGAAAGTGATGAGGATTTCTAAAGGAATTGTTCCCCCTAATTGTTTATCAATAAGCAATAAACCTTGCTTAATTTCACTTTTGTCTTTAAAATAATTAACAAAGCTATTTTCAACTTTTAAATGGGTAATTCCATAGAGGCTAAAAAGAACAAGTAAAAAAGTTATAGGATAAATAATTTTTGTTTTTTCTAAACCCATATTCGCACAAGCATTAAGTAATTTTTCGTGCCATTTAGGGAGGCTTTTTATGCTTTTTGGCTTGGGTAGTAAGGCAAGGATAACACCAAAGAGAATATAAGTAAAGATTAAGGCAAGGCTTACGCCAATACTCATAATAGCCCCTAAATGGATGATGGGTAAGATATTAGAAAACATTAAACTTAAAAATCCAATAATAGTCGTTAAGATAGCATAAAAGCTTGGAGATTTTTTAGCAAGCATTGTCGCATAGAGGAGATTTTTCGCTGAAGCATTAGGGAATTTTTGGTAAAACTCTAAATAAGCTACAATGAGATGAATAATTAAAGAAACATTGATAATTAAAAGTAAAGAAATATAGTTTGAAGAAATAATAGTAATTTCATAACCAAAAAGGCTAAAGATTCCGCTACTTACAACAAGCGTAAATAAACAAATGCCAAGTGTGAGAAAGACAAAACGCAATTGCCTAAAAAATACCCATAACATAAGGGCTAAAATCACACTAAGCGTGCTTCCATAAGTGATAAGGTCAGATTTTACATAGGCTATCATATCACTAGCAATAAGGGGAATTCCTCCAATATATAAGCCCTCATATTTGTTTTTGAGTGCTTTAATGGCATTAATGGTATGGGTGGTTTGTATTTGGGCTTGTTGTTTGTATTCTTTAAGGAGGGCATTTTTAGAGGAGGTTTTAGTCTCCTTTTTAAGATTTTCTAATTCTTCAAGCTTAGTATCTTTTTTTAAATAGACGATAATTCCTGCAGTTTTTAGGTCTTTTGAGAGGATATTTTTACTATAAAAGGGATGGTTTAAAAACTCCTCTTTAGCTAAGTCTTTATCAACTAATGGGGATAATAAGGTAGGATTTATCTCTAAGGCTTCTTGTAAATCTAACTTTGGGGAGCTTTTAAGTAAGGGAGCGTTTAAAATGCTTAGTGTGGATTGCACTTGGGGCATAGTGTTTAGCTCTTGTGTGATTTGCTGGAGTATTTGTAAAGAATCTTCAGAGAAAATATCCCCACTCTTTGGGTTAAAAGCTAACATTAAAAAATCTTGTGTTGCGTAAGTTTTGTTTATGAATTGGTAGGTTTTAAAGTCTTTGTCATTTTCTAAAATAAGACTATCAGAATCTGCATTAATAGGGAGCTTGTAGGCAAAATACCCACAAAAGATGAAAAACAAAATACATAATACCAATAGGGTTTTTGACCTATTGATGATAGCTTTAAACAAAATAAGCCAGAAGTTATTTAATATCAAGAGTGATTTCACTTTGTAGCTTTTGCATAAGTGTTGTAAAATCATAACGTTTTAAAATATCTGCAAATTGTGAGCGGTAGGTTTGTATGATGCTAATCCCTAAAACATCAGCGTCATAGATTTTCCAATTTTCTTGTTCTTTGGGATAGAATTTAAAAATAATGTAATTAACCTTTCCATCAATGATAATAGAAGTTTTTAAGTGATAACGATTAGGTTGCACTAGCGTTCCCTCTAAGACTTCAAAGGTTTGATTCTTGTAAAGACGCAATTTATCGGTGAAGTTTTTTTTTACATTGTTTTCAAAGACTTGATTAAAAAGTTTTTGGTCATCAAGGGAGAGAGTATTATAAGATTGAGAGAGGGAGAGTTTAGCCATAAGCTCCCAATCAAAAATATCATCAAAGATTGCAAAAATCTTTTGTGCGATTGCTTCGGTGCTTTCTTGAGAGGTTTGCAGGATTTGCAAGGATTTGTGAATATTTTGTTCCATAGTAGAGTGAATAGCATTAAAGGGTAATGCAAAAGTTAGATTGAAGAATAGACAAAGGCTTATAAGAATTTTCATAATCAATTACTCCTTAATTAATTTATCTCGATAGGCTTGATAGGATTGACGCATTACAATATAATCATCTAAACTCTCTTTTCTTATACTATCTAAAATATCCTTACGTTGAGCCGCATAAACAATCTTGTCAATTACATAAAGTCCCACTGCATAAGAAGTTGGTTTGACATAGGTTATAGGAGTTGCAAACGAATTTAGGGGCAAGGCAAGAGTGTCGCGTAAATTGCTTTGCCCAAGTATGGGTAATACAAGAGGAAAACCTTCACCAATCCCCCATTTGCCAAATACAATTCCAAAATCTGTATCTTTAGAATAAAGCTTATTAGCAGAAGCAACATCAAAAAAGCCCAACATTCCTACTGTGCTATTTAGGCTAAATCTTCCTAATTCATTGAGTGCATCTTGGGGTTGTAAGACTAGCATATGTCCTAAAAATCGTAGAGGAGAGTTAAGATTTTCAAAAAAATTTTCAATCCCCATTCTAAAGCCAAGGGGCATTATCCAATTATAGCCTTTAAGCACAGGAGAGAAAATATAGTCGTAAAATTTCCAATTGACTTTATTCATAAAGCGGTTATATTTTTCTAGAGGATCGTTAATAGGTTGTTGTTGGTATTCTTGTTCAAAACTTTCTAAATCTAAAGCGTAGCAATTACATACAAAGATTAGTATAAGGCATAACTTTTTCATTTTAATTTTTCCTGTTGAGTATTTTTGTAAGAATACTCTTTTCATCTAAGCCAAGTTTAGATTCAATTTCTTCTACCTTTCCGTGAGGAATAAAAAAATCTTCATATTCAAAAGAGGTTAGGGAGATTTGTAAATGGTGTTTTTGCAAAAAGCTATTAAGTATATCACCAATTCCGCCAATCTTGCTACTATCACTAAAGACAAACCATTGTTTATAAGCTTTTGCTAAGTCTAGCAAGGAATTTTCATCTAAGGGTTTTGCAAAACGCAAATCTACTACCGCACATTCTTTAGTATATTTTTCTTTGAGTATTTTTGCGCAATTAAGGGCTTTTCCTACCCCATTCCCATAACCTATAAATAAAATATCACTAGGGCTTGTTTGTAAGATTTCTAATTTTCCTAATTTAAAAGGTGTTGGTAGGATAATGCCTGATTCTAATTTAAAGGCTTTTCTAGGATAGCGAAATGCACATGGTCCTCCATTAAAGTCTTTAGCAAAATAAAGTGCTTCTTTTAAAGTGGCATTATCCCTTGGGGCAAAAATCGTAAAATTAGGGATGAGGTTAAGATAAGAAATATCAAAAGCACCTTGATGAGTTTCTCCATCCTCTCCAACAATACCCGCCCTATCTATGGCAAATTTCACCGGAGTTTTCATAATGCCTACATCGTGGATGAGTTGATCAAAGGCACGTTGCAAAAAGGTAGAATAAATAGCTACAAAGGGTTTAAAACCCTCTTTTGCTAAGGCACTTGCTTGTGTGGTTGCGTGAGCTTCAGCAATGGCTACATCCCAAAAACGTTCAGGGAAATTTTGTATTAATAAATCAAGTCCTGTTCCACTTGGCATTGCAGCGGTAATGCCTACAACCTTTGAATCTTCTTTTGCAAGATCTAAGAGTGTATTAGCAAAAACCTGTGTAGGACTTAGGTTAGCAGAATTACTTAATGTAAGTCCATTTTGTAAATTAAAAGGGCTAACACCGTGCCATTGCTCTAAACAACCCTCAGCTATAGAGTATCCTTTGCCCTTGAGGGTTTGTGCGTGGATAACGACAGGCTTTTGCATATCTTTAGCGATTTTTAAAGTGTTGATAATTTCTTTTAAGTTATGCCCATCAATAGGTCCAATATATTCTAATCCTAATTCTTCAAAGAGCATTCCAGGTGTTATGAGTTTTAGTGATTCTTCAAAACGTTTAGCAAGATAACTAGCATTTGGCATTTTGTTGATAATGTTACCTATTTTGTTTTTGATATTTTGCACAAATTTTCCAGCAATAATTTGGGAGAGGTATTTACTAATAGCCCCAATGGGTTGAGCAATACTCATTTCATTATCATTAAGGATAATAACAAGGGGGTATTTTCTATCCCCTAATTCATTAAGGGCTTCATAGGCTAATCCAGCGCTCATCGCACCATCTCCAATAAGCACTACAGGGACTTTTGAATCTTTGTTTAAGGCGATGGCTTTTGCTGCCCCAACCCCTAAAGAAAGAGAGGTAGAGCTATGCCCTGCAATGAAATAGTCATAGGGACTTTCTTGGGGTCTAGTAAAACCACTAATCCCATCAGTTTGTCGTAAGCTATCAAAGCAATCCCAACGATTTGTTAAGAGTTTGTGGGCATAGGCTTGATGGCTAACATCAAAGATAAAAGGATCATTGGGGCTATCAAATACGCAATGCATTCCAATAATTAATTCCACAGCCCCTAAGGTAGGGCTTAAATGCCCTCCATTTTTAGAAACAACCTCTAAGATTCTTTTGCGGATATGGGTTGCTAATTCATTAAGAATTGCATAATCTTCATCTTGATATTTGCTCTTTTGTAAAATATCTAGGAATCTTTTTTCTAAAGCCATTTCTTACTCTTTATTATTGAGGATAGATTTTTTTAGTGTTGCAAAACGTAAGTGAATATCCCCATCAATATTTCCTTCTTTGCTTAAAATTACGACTCCACCTTTTGCAATGGCTTGGTCGGCTTGTAGCACAATATTTGTTAAATCCTTTAGGGATTCTTTTAAATCCTCTAAGTCTCCAGGAAAGACTTTTAAAGTAACTTCTGTATTTTTCGCGACATTTTCAAGGAGGGTTCTTGCTAAAGCAGCAGCTATTTTTGAGCTATTATTACTTACTTCTGTGGTGATAATTTCTTTAGCAATATCTAAGGCAATAGCACTTAATTCTTTCTCTAAGTTTAAAATATGATTTTTAGATTCTGCAATATTTTGATCAATGCGTTGAATGCTTAGGTTATAAAGTTCTTTTTGGCTATTAATTTGGGCTTCTAGTTCTGCTTTAGCGGCTTCATATCCCTCTTTATAGCCTAATTCTTTAGATTCTAATTTTACTGCATTCACTCTTTGGTCAAATTCTTTCTCTTGTTTATCAAATTGTTCTTGAAGTTTTTGCAAGGATTGTGCTAAGACATCACTTTTTTGTAAGATTTTATCTACAACTTCCGTCTCAAAAAGCTTCAAAGAGGGAATACTAAGATTTGGTGTCTCTATGGATTGATTTTCGGTTTGCTCTTGTGGTGGGGAAGTTTGTTCTTGTGGTGTATTATCAATATCTTGTTTTTCTTTAACAATAGGAGTTTTTTTTATTTCCATATTTCTAAAACTATATTTTTTAATATCGTGTTTTGATTTATGCTCTTCAGGTATAATATTTTCGTATTCATTAAGATTATTCAATGGTATCCTCTTGTTCTCCGATTTGTATTATGCCTTGTTCAGAGAGTGTTTGCACACTCTCTACAATGCGTCTTTGTGCAGATTCTACATCTTTAACTTTAACAGCACCTAAATATTGCATTTCTTCTAAGAATTGTTCTCCTGCTCTTTGGGACATACTACTCATAAATTTTTGCTTTAATTCTTCTGGAGATGCCTTAAGGGCTAAAATTAAATCTTTTTTATCGGCAACTTTTAAGATTTCTCTAATAGCGTTGTTATCTAGTTTTTCAATATCTTCAAAAGTAAACATCATTTCTTTAATAGCCGCTGCTAATTGATCATCAATTTGTTCGATATAAGCAATGGTTGATTTAGCAGATTTTTGCCCTAAGCGGTTAAATACCTCTGCTACTGCCCTAGTTCCACCCACCTCGACTTTATAACTTGTAAGTGATTCTAATTTGTTTTCTAGCACAGTTGATACTCTTTTGACAACATTAGGGGAAATATCTCCTAAATTTGCCATACGAATAGCAATTTCTGCCCTTAAATCATCCGAGAAAAAATTTAAGGTCTCCGCAGCATTAGAAGGGTCCATATGGGCAAGAATGAGGGCAATAGTTTGGGGGTGTTCGTGAATAATAAAGTCTGATAGTTGTTGAGGACGCACCCTTGAGAGATAAGAAAAATTTTGTGAAGACTGCATAGATTTTGCAAGTTTATCTAAGACTTTTTTAGCAGCCTCTGGTCCTAATGTCCGATAAAGTAATTCTTTAGCGTATTCAAAGCCACCTGTAGAAATGTATTGATTAGATTGAAAGATAGCATAAAATTCTTCTAAAATCGCTCCAGCAATAGCTTTGTCAATACCGGCATTTTGGGCAATGTATTTAGAGACTTCTGTAATAGAATCTAAATCTAAATGAGAGAAAATCTCGCCAGTAATCTCATCACCTAATTGCACAAGTAAGATAGCGATCTTTTCTGACATAGAAAGCTCATCATATTGTGCTTGTTGTCTAGGGCTAAGGGTGATAGAAGACATTAGAGTTTCCCTCCTTTTGATAAATTTCCTCCGCCATCAAGCCCTAATTCATCATGAACTAAAGTTTGAAAAAGATTGGCTAATTCTGTTGGTTTTTCTACAGCAAGCTCTCTAATTTTTTCTAAAAGCACATTGTATTTAATTTGGTCTTCATTAGAGTTTCCAAATCCAAGCTGATCTTCAATACGTTTTCGCATTTCATTTTGTTTATCATTATCAAGCTCTTCATCTTCATCAACTTTAAGTAAAGATTCAATTTCTTCTTCCTCATCAACTCTAGCTTCAAGCATTCTCTCGCTAAAGGGTAGGATAATCTTTTTGTAAAATAAGAAAAGAATAATACCAACAATGACATATTTAAGTAGTGGCATAAAAGGTTCTAAGAGTGATTGGGCAGTTTCTAAGAAACGTTCCAGTGGAGTTCTAGCCCTAAATCCAGAGACTTGTCCATTAAGCTGAAAATTACTTACAGAGACTTCATCGCCTCTTTGTTGATTATATCCGATAGCTTGACGCACTAGATTAGAGATTTGTTCCATTTCTTGTTCGTTTAAAGCAATATATTGTAGCTTCTCTACCCCTTGCTCATCAAGCTCTTTTTGGTATTTACCATCCACAACAACGGCAGCTGAAAGCCGTCTAATGGTTGCAAATTCACCTTTAATATTAGAAATGGTTTTGCTAACTTCATAATTAGTGGTAGTTTGGGATTTTTCATATTTTTCTTTAGTATTTTCATCTTCTAATCCTTGCACAGGTCCAATGTTGCTTACAACTCCGGGGACTCCTCCAATTTCTTTAGGGGTAAAACCTTCCCTTTTTTCTTCAAGATTTTGTTCGCTTCTTATAACATTGGTGGGGTCATAATATTCTTGAGTGCTTTCTTTTTGGGCGAAATCAAATTCTGCAGTTACTTTGGCGACCACCCCTTCAACCCCTCCTGTAATAGGGGCTAAGATATTGATAATTTTTGCTTCTAATGTTTGTTCAAAATTTGTTTTATAACGTAATTGTGCTGCTGCAAGCTCTCTAGCTCCACCTAATTCATCTAGCTCACTAAGGGGTTCTCCTTTTTCATTGACAACTTCTACATTCTCGACAGTTAGATTAGGGACGGCAGAGGAAACAATATTTTTAATCCCCGAGATTTGTTTGGGTGTTAGAGTTTGAGAGGGTTTGAACACTAATACAACCGAAGCGGTAGGAGGAGTTTGCTGACTAACAAAAACGGTTTTTTCTGGTTGGGCTAAATGCACTGTTGCTTTTTGAATGGGGGAGAGGCTTTCAATGGTTCGTGCTAATTCTCCTTCAATGGCGCGTAGATATTTAATCCTTTGATCAAAATCTGTCGCTCCAAAATCTTTGGTATCAAAAATTTCAAAACCTACCTTGCTACTTTTTGGAATCCCATTACTAGCAAGCTTCATTCTTTGTTCATAGACAAATTGTTGAGGGATTAAAATAGTATTATCTTTAGGAATCTTATAGTTAATATTATCTTGTTGGAGCTGCTGAATGATTAAGGCACCATCTTCTGGGCTTACTCCTTCAAATAAAACGGCATAACCTGGGTATAAAATCCCGGCTTTGTTATTCATAGAGTTCCAAACAATTAAAGCCGAAATAAAACCAACAATAGCAATAATTGTCCCTACAATAACAATTTTTTGTTTTTGATTGAGCCTTTTATAAAGACTTCTAATTTGGTCAAATAATGCTTTTAAATCCAATGTTTAATTCCCTATCTTTGGCTTAAAAAATGATGAAATAAGGCAAAGAATTTTTGATTTTGTTCTTTTGTCCCTATGGTTATTCTAATAGCATTTAACCCATAAGAAGATAAATTCCTAATAATTACTCCTCTTTGTAGTAAGAAATCACTAATTTGTGTAGAGTCAATTTCTTTAAGCAAATAAGTAATGAAATTGGTGTAAGAGGGTATATAATCAAAGCCTTGTTCTTTGGCAAAAGCTTCAAAATAAGGCATTTGTTCTAAATTATTTTGGAGACTTTTTTGGATATGTTCTTGGTCTTTTAGGGCTTCTAGGGCTGCTAGGAGTGAAAGTGTTGTTACATTAAAAGGAGGACGAAGTTTAGAGAGTGCCTTTATAATGGATTTTTCAGCAATTCCATATCCTATACGCATACCCCCAAGCCCATAGGCTTTAGAAAAAGTCCCTAAATAGATAGCATTAGGAAAAGATTTGATAAGCTCTTTAGGGTCAATATTCTTATCATTATCTTTGGCTTTGGCGTATTCTTGATAAGCTCCATCAATAATAACAAGGGTATCTTCATTAATTTGTTTGAGGAATTTATAAATATCTACTCTATCTAAACAATCCCCTAAAGGATTATTAGGGACACAAAGAAAGATAATGGAGGGATGATAGGTGTTATAGTATTCTAAAAACTCTGCTAAATTATGGACTTCCCCTGGTGTTCTAATAACTTTAGCCCCTACTGCTTTAGAATAAATTTCATACATCGCAAAGGTTGTTTTAGCCATTAAGATTTTGCTATTTTCATTAGCTTTTGCATGAATACAGAATTCGATAATTTGGTCACTTCCTGCACCAATAATGATTTCATTGGTAGAAACTTGGAAGTGTTGGCTTAAACTTTCTTTGAGTGCAAACATTGAATCATCAGGATAAAGATAGATATTAGGGGCATTTTTAATGATACTTTGAAGTGCTTTAGGGCTAGCACCTAAAGGATTTTCATTAGAGGCAAGTTTAATAATTTCATCTTCTTTGATTCCAAATTCTCTAACAACAAGTTCGATAGGTTTTCCTGCTTCATAGGTAGAAATAGAATCTAATGCTGCATTAAAAGTCATTACAAATACCCTAGATAAAGTAAATTATTTTCACTATTGTAGCAAGTAAAATTTTAGAAAATTATAAAATTATTTCCATCAATAATAGTGATTAATGAATCGCCTCCAAGCAGCTTAGGCATTATGAATATTGCTAATTACTTATTAAAAAAATCTAGTCATTTAGGGGTTTTAGATTCTTGATAAAAAAGAGATTATTCTTTAAGGTTTGGTATAGATATTTGCTATAATGATAAGGTATTTCAATGATAATGAGGAAGATTTGCAGATTTATCAGCCAAAAAATGGCTATTGTTATAATAGTGATACCTTGTTTTTATATGCTTTTATGCTACCATTTATAAAGCCTAGACAAGAGGTTTTAGAGGTTGGAGCTGGGAGTGGAATACTTAGTTTATTGTGCGCAAGAGACAGAGAAGTGAAGTTGCATATCATTGAAAAAAATGCGACAATGATGGAATTTTGCAGGAATAATCTAAGAATTAATAAAGTTTGCGCCAATGTAATTTTTGGGGATTTTTTAATGTATGATTTTTTGAATTTGCGGTTTGATAGAATTATAAGTAACCCCCCCTTTTATCATAGCGGAGTTATTAAAAGTGCTAAGAAAACCATTTATGAAGCAAGGTATGAGGAGAATCTACCTTTTGAATTAATGGTAAAAAAGATTGATTCTATTCTAAAACCTAAAGGAGAGTTTATATTTTGTTATGATTGTAAATCAAGCTATAAGCTATTTTATACCTTGATACAGTATAATATCCGACCTATTACCATACGTTTTGTTTATCCTAAAATTGATAAAGAAGCTACTTTAATATTATGCCGTGCAAAAAAAGATTCTAAAAGCGCAATGCAGGTTTTACCTCCACTTTTTACGCATAATGAGCAAGGATTCACAAAAGAGGTTCAAGAAATTTATGCAAAAGCTAATACTTGGAGCATTAAATGTTAGAAATTAGTGGGTTTAATTTTACTTTTGATGAGAAAAAATGCCTTGAATGTGGAGGAAAGTGTTGTATAGGAGAACGTGGATATATTTTTGTAACACCTAATGAGATAAAGCAAATCGCAGAATTTATGAATATGGATTTTGAATCTTTTTGTTTAAGATTTATTAAGAAAGTGGGTTATAGGTATTCCCTCATTGAGAAAAAAATGCAAAATGGTATGGGATATGCTTGTGTATTCTTTGATGAGAAGACTAAACAATGTAAGATTTATCAAAAACGTCCTAGTCAGTGTGTAAGGTTTCCCTTTTGGGAAGATTATGAAGAAGATTTTAAGGATTTATTAAAGGAATGTATTGGTGTGGTTAAGAAATAAAATAGTAAGCATAGTATTGTTAAGTATTGTTTTGTTGTTTATGGGATGTTCTATAAATACTCCAAATATGAATAGCTTTTTATCAGAAAGGTTTGAAACAATAGAAAATCCAGAAGATGTTTTGATTGTAGAAGGTTATAATGCACTTGATAATCAAGACTTAAAAGAGGCTAGAGAATCTTTTTTGGAAGCTTACTACTTAAGTGGGAATAGGAGTTATTTAAAAGAAATTATCGGGGTTTTACTGCTAGAACAAGAATATATTTTGGCTAAAGAGAAAACTTTGCAATATTTAGAAAAATACCCAAAAGATGAGGATATGAGACAGACTTTAATTGGTATTTTGAGTAAAGAGGGTGATTTAAAGAATGCATTAAAAGAAGCGATGATTTTATTAAAAAATCATAGAAATGTGCAAAATTTAGAGATTATCTCTTCAGTATATCTACTGCAAAAGAAATACCAAAAATCTATAGAATATTTGCAACAAGCCTATGCTTTGGAGAAAAATGATTTAATTTTAGATAAGTTAGCCTCTACTTATTTTGTATTTTTAAATAATAAGCAAAAAGCTATAGAACTTTATGAAAGGCATATTCAAAAATATGGAGTTTCGCCTATGATAGGTGAGAAACTTGCAATGATTTATTTGCAAGATAAAGCCTATAAAAAAGCAGCAAGAGTATATGAGAAATTATTTAAGGCAACAGGGGAGCAAAATTATGCAAAAAATGTTTTAGAGATTTATTTTCAGTTCAATAATTTAACACAAGCACAAAGCTTTTTAGAGAAAAATTCCTCTATTCATTTAGCAGATGAAATCCTTTTAGAAATCTATCGGCATAAAAAGGATTATCAAAAGAGCATTGAAGTATTAGATAGAATCTATAAACAAACTCATAATGTTGATTTTTTAGCTTTGAAGGCTATGATGATTTATGAAAGTGCTAAAAATCGTAATGATAAAAAAATGTTAGAATCGGTAGTGGAAGATTTAAAGATTGTTAGTAATAAACTTGATGATGCTTTGTATTGGAATTATTTGGGGTATTTAATGATAGATCATAATTTAGATATTAAAGAGGGAATGCAATATGTTACAAAAGCCTTGCAAAAAGAACCGCAAAATGTGTATTATCTTGATTCTTTAGCTTGGGGTTATTACCAATTAAAAGATTGTATCAATGCAAGATTGACTATGGAAAAAATACCTTTAGAGGAAATACAAAAAGAAAAAGAAATCAAAGATCATTTTGAAGTTATTCGCCAATGTAAATTTTAAAGGAATATAAATGGTAGTTTTTATAACAGGGGCGTCAGCTGGGTTTGGAAGGGCAATTGCGAAAAGATTTGCACAAGAGGGTCATAGAATTATTGCTTTAGCAAGACGCAAAGAACGATTAGAATCTTTACAAAAAGAGATTAAGGAGTGCTTTATAATTCCTTGCGATATTTGTAATAGGGAGGGTTTAGAGTATCATCTCTCTTCTTTGCCTAAAGATTATCAAAATATTGATATATTAGTTAATAATGCAGGGCTCGCTTTGGGATTAGAGAGTGCAGATAAATGTGATTTTGCAGATTGGGTGCAAATGATTGAAGTTAATATTAAGGCTTTAACTTCTATTACGCATTTAATTTTGCCACAAATGGTTAAAAGGAGAAGTGGGCATATTATTACTTTAGGTTCTATTGCTGGGACATACCCTTATCCAGGTGGTAATGTATATGGTGCAAGTAAAGCTTTTGTTAGGCAGTTTGTGCTTAATCTTCGAGCGGATTTAGCGGGAACTTGTGTGAGGGTAACGGATATAGAGCCAGGTCTTGCAAGTGATAGCGAGTTTTCTTTGGTGCGGTTTAAAGGAGATATGCAAAAGGTGGAATCACTTTATAAAGATTCTAATGCCCTAAAGCCAGAGGATATTGCTGAAGCCATCTATTGGGTTACTACTTTACCTAAACATATTAATATCAATACCTTAGAGCTAATGCCAACAAGTCAAAGTTTTGCGGCATTGAATGTATGGCGTGAGAATTATCCACAATAATTTTGTTGAAAAATTTTTTTAGAAGGCCACTCTAGTGCTGTAAGAGAAGCTGTTGTGTAACGTTGATGATAAACGCAACCTGTATCAATAGCAGCAAAGTTGTTTGTAATCATAGGTGTGATTTGCACATCGTGTCCAAAAACATTAAAAACCCCATATTTTTTATTGCTTTCTTTTTCTAAATCGTGCATTTTCATACGATTCCAAGTTATAATCTCTGCCTTTTTATCCCTATCTCTATAATAGGGCAATCCAAATCCGTGAGTGATAAAGAGTGTTTGCCCTTTTTCATCAAGGGTTGGTATTTCAAGGAATCTAGGAAGCTCTAAAATCCATTCTAAATGTTCGTGGATTTTCTTAAATCCTCCATTTCTTTGGTAGCTTTCCATAGTCTCATAGCCACCATTGTTAATCCAATTCTTACCATATCCCTTTGGAGGGATGGCGTGATAATACTCTAGCATTAATTCTTCGTGATTACCTAGTATGGCTTTGAAATTATGTTGAATAAGCAAATCAATGACTTCACAGGATTTATCGCCCCTATCGATTAAATCTCCTGTAAAGATAATCTGTGATTCCCATTTTTTGGGCAATTGTTCGATAAGGGCTGTGAGGGTATCAAAGCATCCATGAACATCACCAATTAAATAAAGGGGTTTTTGCATATTAAAATCCTAATACATCAAAAAGAAAATAAAGTATTCCTCCAATAACAGCAGAGACAGGAACGGTAATAAGCCAAGCAGAAACAATTTTGTTAATAGCAGAACGTTTCACGAGTTCTTCTTCATAAGCCTTTTTAAGTTGTTTTAATTCTTTTTTCTTAAATTCTGGTAGTTGTGTATTTTGTTTAGCTTTTTTCTTGTCAATGTTTTTTAGAATAGAAGCTTTTCGCTTAACAGAGGATTGCTTGAATTTTTCTAAAAATTCTTTGATTTTTTCTATATCTTTATCTTTATAAGAGGCTAGGATTTTTAATTCCATCTTTTTATAACGTTTTTTAAGGTATTCTCTTAAAAATCCTACTCCAAAAATAGCTCCGATGGCGATATGTGTGGAGCTAACAGGCATTCCAACTTCTGATGCAATAAGCACGGTTAAAGCAGCACTCATTGCGATACAAAAAGCACGCATTTGGTCTAAATCGGTAATTTCATTACCAACAGCTTTTATAAGCTTTGGTCCAAAAAGTGCTAAACCAATAGAGATTCCAAGTCCTCCTAAGAGCATAATCCAAAAAGGCGTTTTGATACTACTTTGCGTTTCTAAATTTATCCTTAAAGCATCATTGATAGCAGCTAAAGGTCCAATAGCATTTGCGACATCATTAGCTCCGTGTGCGAAACTTAAAAGTGCTGCTGCAAAGATTAAGGGAATGGTGAAGAGTTTGCTAATTTCTTCTTTTTTGTTTTCCATTTTTTCTAAAGTATTGCGTATTATGGGGCTAACGACAAAGAAAGTAATAATAGCTAAACTAAAGCTTATGGTTAAAGTTGTTAATGAATCAAGGGTAATAACTTTTTTAAGTCCTTTATTGATAAGATAGAGACTAAAAGCCCAAACCATAAAAGCAATGAGATAGGGAACTATTTTTTGAGCGGCTATTTTCTTATTTTGTTTATAGGTAATAGTGCTTTTCATAAAAAATAATAAGATAGCCGCAATGATTCCTCCTGCAAGAGGGGAGACTACCCAACTTAGAATAATTTTGCTTAATTCCCCCCAATTGACTACACTAAAACCCCCAGCAACAATTCCAGCACCTAAAACTCCCCCCACAATAGAATGTGTTGTAGAAACTGGCGCACCAATGGTTGTAGCAAAATGTAGCCATAAAGCACCTGAAATGAGTGCTGCTAACATTAGGGTAATGAAAGTTTTTGTATCCTCGATACTTTTAAGTGAGATAATATTAGTTCTTATGGTATTGACAACTTCTCCTCCAGCAATTAATGCTCCAGAGATTTCACAAATTACAGCAATAGTGATAGCACCTGCCATTGTGAGGGATTTTGAACCTACAGCAGGTCCTACATTGTTGGCTACATCATTAGCCCCAATGTTTAAAGCCATATATCCTCCAACAATGGCGGTAAAACCTAAAAGTAAAGGATTAGAAATATTATCACTATAATAAATTACCATTCCAATAATAATAAGAATAAAAAGTGTGAGAATCCCAAAATTTTGAATATCTACACGATTTATTGTGAAAGCTTTGTTAAGCTTTGAGAAATCTTTCATTTTCATTATTGAATACTCTTAAATTATATGGTTTTGAGATTGTATCTATAAAATCTTTAAAATTAAGTATAAATAGTTTTTAATATTTTTAGGGGATATTAAAAATATGGAATATGCTTTGCTTTAAAATATTTTTGAAATTTGGGCTTATTGTGAGAGCTACCATAAGGATATGTTATGCGATTTAAAAAGGAAATTATAAAAGGCTTGTTATTTTTTGGGGTAGCTTATATGGCTATTTTAAGTGGTTGTGCAAAAGTAGAGCCACAAATTTCTTTTAAACCTCCTGCGTATGTTGAAGAGCTACCTCCAAGGGAAGAAGAGGATAATTTTGGGAATCCCGGAAGCATTTTTGGTAATGGAGAGAATGCTTTATTTTCTGATAGAAGAGCTATGCAGCTTAATGATTTAGTAACGGTGGTAATTAACCAAACCGCTCAAGCAAGTTCAAGTGCTAATAAAAACCTTAATGAAACCTCTAATGGAACATTAAATGCACCTAGTTTAAGCTATAATGGTGCAAGCTCTAGCATAGGAAGTCTTGTTAATAGTATTAATAACGCTACAGGTTTTGGGATAAACCTTGGGAATAATACTTCAACTTTTAGCGGAACAGGCACCCAAAATCGTCAAGAAAGCTTTACTACTACCATTGCTGCAAGGATTATTAAAGTTATGCAAAATGGGAATTATTTTATTGAAGGAAGCAGGGAAGTGCTTATTAATGGAGAGAAACAGATAATCCGTTTAAGCGGAGTTGTGCGTCCTACCGATATTGCTAGAAATAATACTATTCAATCCCAATTTATTGCCGATGCAAAAATTATGTATGATACGCAAGGAGAACTTAAAAAAAGCACTCAAAAAGGCTGGGGAACACAACTTGTAGAATCCCTATGGCCATTTTAGCGTAATTTATGGGAATGTAAGATAGAATATCCCATTTTCTTGAAGAAAAGGATTTTGTGTGCAGTTACAAAAATTTATTGGGACTAGAGGAGGAGATTGTTCTGTTAATTTTAAAGGTTGCGTGTTAAATCCTAATGCTCCCTATGGTGGGCTTTGGACTTTAGCAGATTTACCGAAGTTTTCAGAGGATGAGATACAATCTTTTATAAGAATGGATTATGAGGAATTAGCCCAAAAAATCTTTCAATCTTTAGGATTAGATATACCACAAAGCCTTTTAGCTAATGCCTTAGCACTTTATAAGAAGTTTGATGATAAAAATACTCCCGCTCCGCTCTCTAAGATTAATAAGAACTTAAGTATTCAAAAGCTCTATTGTGGTCCAACAAGGGCTTTTAAAGATATGGCATTACAACCCTTTGGGGAGATTTTTAGTGCTTTTTTAAAAGATTCTTCTAAGGAATACCTTATTTTAGTCGCTACAAGCGGAGATACAGGACCAGCAACTTTAGAGAGTTTTGCTAATAAAGATAAAATCAAAGTAGTTTGTCTTTATCCAGAAGGTGGAACTAGTGAGATTCAAGCACTTCAAATGACAACTATAGCGGCAAAGAATATTAAAGTGATAGGCATAAAAGGGGACTTTGATGACGCACAAAATATTCTTAAAAATCTTTTAAAAGATGAACAATTTCTTCAAAGTTTAACTCAAAATAATTTAGCCTTAAGCGCTGCAAATTCTGTTAATTTTGGACGCATTGCTTTTCAGATTCTTTATCATATCTATGCTAGTTTGCAAAGTTTTTCTTTGTATAAAAGACAAGCACATATTATTATCCCAAGTGGGAATTTTGGTAATGCTTTAGGGGCTTTTTATGCGAAAAATATGGGATTCCCCATCGAGAAAATTTGGATTGCCTCTAATGCAAATAATATTCTAACAGATTTTATAGAGAGTGGAGTTTATGATATTTCTTATCGGGTTTTACAAAAAACTTATTCCCCCGCTATGGATATTTTAACAAGTTCCAATGTAGAACGCATCCTTTTTTTTCTCTTTGGAAAAAATCGGACTAGAGAGCTTATGGAGGATTTACAAAAGTATAAAAAATATGCTCTAAACCAAGAGGAGTTAAAGTTATTACAGACTTATTTTCAAGCAACTTATTGTGAAGATTTGTATTGTTTAGAAAAAATAAGAGAATATGCTAATGCAGGTTTTATACTAGATCCCCATACCGCTTGTGGAATAAAAGCTTATGAGGAAATTATAAAAAATGATAATGAAGCCATTTGCATACTTTGTTCTACTGCAGAATGGACAAAGTTTGCTAAGACTTTATCTCAAGCTTTAGGAATGGGAGATTTGGGGGATAAAGAATCCTTAGAAGCAATTGCGAGTAAATATTCCCTTACAATATCGCCTAATATTTTAGATCTCTTTAAGAAAGAGATAGTGCATACACAAAGCATTACTAAAGAAGAAGTGAAGCAAAATATTTTACAATGGCTAAGGAAGTAAGGAATGATCTACTTTTCAGATATTTTATTACAATTGCAGCAGTTTTGGAAAGAGCAGGGTTGTTTAATCTTGCAGCCTTATGATATTCCAGCAGGAGCAGGGACTTTTCATCCTGCAACTTTATTAAGGAGTTTGGATTCTAAGCCTTGGAGCGTGGCTTATGTTGCACCCTCTAGGAGACCAACAGATGGGAGATATGGAGAAAACCCTAATCGTTTAGGGAGTTATTACCAATTTCAAGTATTAATAAAGCCTAATCCTTCAAATATTCAAGAGCTTTATTTAAGGAGTTTAGAATCTTTGGGATTGGATTTAAAAAATCACGATGTTCGCTTTGTAGAGGATAATTGGGAATCTCCAACTTTAGGGGCATGGGGATTAGGTTGGGAAGTTTGGCTTGATGGAATGGAGGTTACGCAATTTACTTATTTTCAGCAAGTAGGAGGGATTCCTTGTGAGCCAGTGGCTGTAGAAATTACTTATGGGAGTGAGCGACTTGCTATGTATTTACAAGGTGTAAAAAATGTTTTTGAAATTGCTTGGAATGAATCTTATACTTATGCAGATGTGCATTTACAGGGGGAATATGAGTTTTCTAAATACCATTTTGAAATAGCCGATACTGCAATGCTTTTTGAATTTTTTACTAAAATGCAAGAGGAGGGGAAAAGGGCTTTGGAAGCTAAATTACCTTTACCCGCTTATGATTGTGCTATGTTTGCTAGCCATTTATTTAATATTCTTGATGCTAGAAGGGCTATTTCTGCTACAGAGCGTCAAAATTATATTTTAAAGATTAGGGATTTATCAAAAGCTTGTGCAATGCTTTATAAAGAGCAAGAACAGGCAAGAATGGAGCGTTTAGAAAATGCAAAAAAAATTAAGGTTTAAAACTCAAGAAATCTTCGAATTTTTAGAGAGTATCACGCCTTTTAGCTATCAAGAGAGTTGGGATAATTCGGGTTTAATTCTAGGAGGATTTGAGCAAGGATTTAATAAGATTTATTTAGCCTTAGAAGTAGATAGAAAAGTTTTAGAATCTTTAGAGGAAGATTCTCTGCTTATTACTCATCATCCTTTGATTTTTTCTCCTCTTAAGCAATTAATTGAGGATTCCTATCCTGCTTCTTTAATAAAATTAGCCCTAAAGAAAAATATACAACTTCTTGCTATACATACTAACTTTGATAAAACGCATTTTGGGAAATATGTTGTTGGGAATATATTAGGGATTAAAGAATATATTCAAGAGGATTTTATTGTGTTTTTTGACTGGGAGAGAGATTTTTTTGCATTATGCCAAAGGCTTAAAAGTAGAATGGGAATTAAGTATTTAAAGGTTACACAATCTTATAATAAGAATTGCAAAAAAGTTGCTTTAGTAACAGGAAGTGGGGCTAGTTTTATCCGCTCTTTAAAGGGAGTAGATTGTTTCATTACAGGGGATATTAAATATCACGATGCAATGGAAGCCCTAGAGAGAGGCATACATTTAATAGATTGTGGGCATTATGAATTAGAATCTTATTTTGGTGAGATTTTATTTCCGATTTTGACAAAAAAAGGCTATGAAGCTATAATAACCCATTCAAAAAATCCCTTTAATTTTGTCTAAATTTAATTTTGGAGTTGTTATGAATAAACATTTAAATCAATTAATAAAGATTGCTAATCTTGATAAAGAAATTGATTCTTTTGAACCAAGAATCCAAGAAGCTAAGAAAGAATTAGATATTCTTTTAGAACAAGAAGAACAAATCAATAGTGAAATTGAATCTTTACAAGGAGTGGCTAAAGATATTTCCCTTGCTATTGGAAAAAATGAAAATCATTTACACGAACTTTCCACTAAATTAGAAGAAATTGCTAAAAAAATAAAGCTTATTAAAACAGAAAAAGAACATAAGGCATTAAATTTAGAAGAAGAATTAGCCAAAGAGCAAATCACCTTCGCTAATGAGGAGATTGCCCGGTTAAATGTGCTTTTAGAGAGCAAAAAAGATGCTATTAATGTTTTAAAAGAAAAGATTGAAAACAATAAAAAAGAGCAACAAGCTATTGAAACTAAGGTGCAAGGAGAGGTGGAGAAAGTAAAAGCAGAGCAAAAGGAAGTTTTCTCCCAGAAAGAAAAACTTGTTATCAAGATGGATCAAAAAATCATTTCTTTTTATGAAAAGATTAGAAAATGGGCAAAAAATACGAGTGTTGTTTCTATTTCTAGACAAGCTTGTGGTGGTTGTTTTATGCGTATTAATGATAAAGTTTATTCTGATGTTATTCGCTCTGATGATATTATTACTTGCCCTCATTGTGGAAGAATTCTTTATAACCAAGAAGAAACCGCTTAAAATTTAATGTATCTTTTTGTTTTTTGTTATTATATTTTAGTGTCTTTAGTGCATTTTTGTGCTTTACCTATTCTTTTTTTACTCTCTTTTAAATCTAAATATGAAGAATCCCTTAAGAGACGTTTTTTTATTCCAGAGTTTTTAGAAGAGGGTGCTGATATTTATTGGATTCACGCTTGTTCTTTTGGTGAGATAAAGGCATTAGGACCTGTTTTGGAGGCTTTAGAAAAGGCTTTAAAAGATAATGAAAAAATCTTATTAACTACTATAACACAAACCGGATTTACTTTAGCACAAGAGAATTATCCTAAGTGTATTGTCTGTTATTTACCTTTTGAGAGTTTTATTCCTTTTTGGATACAGAATCTTTCTCTTAAAGCTTTTGTGCTTTTTGAAGCAGAGTTATGGCTTATGCCTGTTTTTTACGCTAAAAAAAAGGGTGCAAAAACTTTTTTGATTAATGCACGTATTTCTTCTTTTGAAAAATACCAAAAAGGGAAGTTTTTTTATAAGAGATTTTTTTGCTATATCGATAAAATTTTTTGCCAAAAGAGAGGGGATAAAAGAAACTTTGAAGCATTAGGGGCTAAAGATGTTGAAGTATATGGTAATTTAAAGCTTTGTGTTAATCCACAAGTTACCCAAGAATACCCAATTCCAAATCAAAAAATATGGGTTATTGCAAGTACACACCAAAAAGATTCTACATTAGAGGAAGTTTTAATTTTAAAATCTCTTTTAAAGGTTTTGCCTAAAGACCTTGAAAATTGTCCTAGAATCCTCTTTGTCCCGCGACATTTAGAGAGGATTGGGGGTATTCAGCAAGCCTTAGATGCACTTTTAAAATCCCATAATCTTCCTAATTTAGTTGTAAGCTCTAAAGTGGGAATAGAAAAGTCCTTGCATTTCCCTTTTGTTTTAATAGATAAAATGGGTGTTTTAAATAATCTTTATGCTTTAGCGGAGTTAGTAATTCTAGGGGGAAGTTTTTTGAAGGGTATTGGTGGGCATAATCCTATAGAACCAGCTTTTTTTGGAGTAAAACTTATTAGTGGTCCTTATATCTTTCACCAAAGAGCTTTATTTGATGGTATCCAAAATTATGTTTTATGCGATATTTCCCAACTAGAAAATGTGCTTTTATATGTAGATTGCTTATATCCCTCTTGCATTATTAAAAAAATAAAAATTTCTAGGATTATTCAAGCTTTGCGGGGTGTTAGTGAAAAGGCATAAGAAAACTCACCAAATTTCTCCTAAAATTGTAGTAAATGCACAAAAAGCTTATAAGCTCTTAGCTCTACAAGAGGGGATTTCTAATAATGAGGCTAAAGAGCTTATTGATAGAGGTTTAGTGAGTATTCAAGGGAAGCGATTAAAGATTGCTCGCTCTTTGCTTAATCCGCAAGTAAAATTCCAAATCCAAAAGATTCCCCACTCTCACATACTCTTTGAGGATACAAATATCCTTGCACTTTCTAAGCCTCCATTTCTAACTTCAGAGGAGATTGCAAGAAAATATCCTGCGTGGGATTTATTACATCGTCTTGATAGGGAGACAAGTGGAGTTTTGTTATTAGTTAAAAAAGATTCTAGTTTTGCCTTGAAAGCAAAAGAAGCTTTTAAGCAAGAGCGAGTTTTTAAAGAATATATCGCTATTGTAGGGGGAATTTTTAAAGAGGAATGTGAGATTGAACTCCCTTTGATGGCACAAAAGGGGAAGTTTGCTAAAGTGGTAGTTGCAAAAGATGGATTGAGGGCTTATAGTAAAATTACCCCTTTAGAAATTGAAGGAAAGAAAACAAAGGTTAGTATTCAAATAACAACCGGTAGGACGCATCAAATAAGAGTGCATTTAGCCCATATTAAGTATCCTATTCTTGGGGATACTTTTTATGGAGGGAAGCCTTTTAAACGTATAATGTTACATTCCCATAAAATTGCTCTTTTAGGGTATGAGTTTGAGGATTTACCCTCACAAGAATTTACTTTTAAAAGCAATTTGTAAAAATGAAGTTTTAAGGCAGTATCTGTTATACTCTCTTGTATTTCTTACAGATAGGAGAATCATGAAGGAAGCAAAATCAATCTGGATGGATGGAGAGCTTGTTCCTTGGTTTGAAGCTAAAGTGCATATCTTAACGCATACCTTGCATTATGGTAATGGCGTGTTTGAAGGGACTAGAGCTTATAAAACTGATAGGGGAATGGCAATTTTTCGTCTTAAAGAGCATACTAAAAGGCTTTTAAATTCTGCAAAAATTGTCGCAATCCAAACCCCTTTTACGCAAGAAGTGCTAGAGCAAGCCCAAATTGAGCTTTTAAGGGATAATCATTTTACGAGTAATGCCTATATTAGACCTTTGATTTATTTAGGCTATGGTGTAATGGGTGTTTATCACAAACAAGCCCCTGTCAAAGTCGCTATTGCTGCTTGGGAATGGGGTGCTTATTTGGGTGATGAGGGATTAGAGAAAGGTATAGCTATTAAAACCTCTTCTTATACAAGAAACTCTGCTAGATCCCATTTTGGTAAAGCAAAGGCTATAGGGAACTATCTTAATTCACAAATGGCAAAATTTGAAGCTATTGAATGTGGGTATCAAGAAGCTTTGCTTTTAGATGATTGTGGAATGGTGGCTGAAGGAAGTGGAGAATGCTTTTTTATTGTAAGAGATGGAGAAATTATTACACCGCCTCACGATTCTTCTTTAGAGTCTATTACGCAAAATTCTGTTATTACTCTTGCAAGAGATTTAGGGTTTAAGGTAATTGAACGTAATATTACTCGTGATGAGGTGTATATTGCCGATGAGGCATTTTTTACTGGAACTGCTGCTGAGATTACTCCCATTTCACGATTAGATAGTCGTATTATCGGGAATGGTGGGAGAGGGGAAATAACAAAAACCCTTCAAGAATCTTTTTTTGATATTGTTTATGGACGCAATTCAAAATATAGCCATTGGCTAACTTATATTGATTAAGAGAGGTTATTATGCCAATTGATTTAAATGAGCACTTAAGACAGAAAAATAAAAATTATAAATCCCAGCAAGAAAATGGAGGGAGTAGTAATAATGGAGGAAATGGGGCTAATCGTAATTTTCAAAATTACTCTAAAATCCCATCTTTTAATATGCCAAGTGGTAAGAAAATGGCGGTAATTTATGTGTTAATTATCTTGATTGTATTATTATTCTTACTAAAACCTTTTACGATTATTAATAGTGGTGAGGTAGGGGTAAAAATCACTACAGGGGAATTTAGTCCTACTCCTTTACAGCCAGGGATTCACTTTTTTATCCCCGGAATTCAGAGGATTATTCCTGTAAATACTAAGGTTAGAATTGCGGAATTTATAAGTGCTGAAGCTTCTACTTTTAGAGGTAGGGATGAGGGAAGTTTAAAAAATCAAGCGATTAATGTTTTAGATTCACGGGGTTTATCTGTTTCTGTGGAATTAGCCGTGCAATACCGCTTAGATCCCCTAAGTGTGCCTCAAACGATAGCAACTTGGGGACAAAATTGGGAGGAGAGAATTATTACTCCTGTTATTCGTGAGATAGTTCGTAATGTTGTAGGAAGTTTTCCAGCTGAAGAATTACCAACTAAACGCAATGAAATTGCTGCCCTTATTGACCAAAAATTTAGAGAAAATATTGAAGGCTTGAAAAATCGTCCTGTAGAGTTAGTTTCTATCCAATTAACAGAAATAGTCCTTCCTATTGCTATTAAAGAGCAAATTGAACGCGTGCAAGTAGCAAGACAAGAAGCAGAGAGGGCAAGATATGAGGTAGAAAGGGCTAAACAAGAAGCAGAGAAAAAGGCTGCCTTAGCCAAAGGGGTTGCGGATGCTACTATTATAGAAGCTGATGCACAAGCAAGAGCTAATAGGCTTATTAGTCAAAGCTTAAATAGCCCTCTTTTGCAATTACGACAAATTGAAGTGCAAGGTAAGTTTAATGAGGCTTTACAAGTCAATAAAGATGCAAAGATTTTTTTAACACCAGGTGGTGTTGCTCCTAATATTTGGTTAGATTCAAAAGATACACAAAGAGCAGCTTCTATAGGGCAATAAAGCGTGAAAAAATTAGAAAAAATAGCTTGGGATAAACTCAATGGCTTAATCCCAGCAATTATACAAGATTATGCGACTAAAGAAGTCTTAATGTTAGCTTTTATGAATAGAGAGGCATTGGAGCTTAGTTTAAGCACTGGATATACACATTTTTACTCCCGCTCTAAAGAAAGGATTTGGAAAAAAGGGGAGCAAAGCGGACATATACAAAAAATTCATCAAATTTTTTTGGATTGTGATAAAGATAGTGTGCTATTGGAGGTAGAGCAAGTAGGTGTAGTCTGCCATACGGGTCATAAAACTTGTTTTTTTAAGACTTTAGAGGGGTCTTGTTCTTCTTATGAAGCCTTGAATACTAATCTTATTTATGGGGTAGTTGATAGGCTTTATCCTATACTCTTAGAAAGAAAAGATGCTAATCCTAAGACTTCTTATACTGCCTCTCTTTATCAAAAGGGTGAAAATGCCATTGCTAAAAAAATTGTTGAAGAAGCGGCGGAGCTTGGATTTTCTATAAAAGATAGAAGAAAAGAGGACATTGTTTATGAGGCAGCAGATTTACTTTATCATTCTTTGGTAGGGCTTGCTTATTGTGATGTGAATCCTGATTTAATTAGACAAGAACTCATAAGACGTTTTGGTCTAAGTGGGATTGAAGAGAAGCAGGCAAGGGGTTAATTGAGTTTATGGATATTGTTTCACTAAAGGCTACCATCGCTTCTTTTATGGATTTTGCAGAATATTTTTCTTTGCCGGATTATTTGATTTTAACTAGTGGATTTTTAGTGCTTTTGCTTTTGCTCTTATTATTTGTTGCATTGCGTTCTTATTTTATAGTAGCCTTTGTAGTGTTTCTAGTAGGTTTGATTTTATTCTTTCTATCCCCTCTTGTTTATCAAGTTTTAATGACAAATGTTATTAGAAAGGTTGAAATTACTCTTAAATTTAACCAAAAGATGTATTATGATGATTCTTATTTTGTAGAAGGGAGTCTTGTTAATAAGGGGATAATTAAATTTAGAGGCTGTGTAATCTCGGTGAATTTTGTTCCCAAAGGTATTAAAAAACTACAAGCTTTGAGATATGAAATTAAACCAATTTATAAGCATTTACAAGTTTATGAAAATCCTCTAAATGTTGATGAAAAATTAGATTTTAAGATTCTTATCCCATCTCCTAATCCTGAAGTTTTATATTTTCTAAATACAAGAGGTAGCTGTTATTAATGAAAATTGCCATTAGTGTTGGGGATATTAATGGAATTGGTTTAGAGATTTTACTAAAAAGTCATAAAAAGATTTCAAAAATTTGTCAGCCTATTTATTGTGTAGATGAGAAGCTTTTAAAACAAGCTGCGAAAATTTTAGGATTAAAAGATCCTAAGGATTTATGTTGTGTATCTCCTTGTTCTTTTATGCCTTGCATTGAACCCGCCTGCATTACTAAAGAGAGTGGAGAATATTCTTATGCAAGTTTTTTAAAAGCTTTAGAGTTAGTAAAAGAACATAAAGTACAAGCTATTACAACTTTGCCTATCCATAAAAAAGCCTGGCAATTAGCTAATGTTCCTTATGCAGGACATACACAAGCCCTTAGGGATATTTTTAAACAAGAAGTGATTATGGTTTTAGGGTGCAAGAAGCTATATATGGCTTTATTTAGTGATCATATTCCTTTAAGAGAGGTTTTTGAAAAAATAACTTTTGAATCTTTGTTGAAATTTTTGTTGCAGTTAGCTCCTTTTATCCATAAGCCACCTTGTGGAGTTTTAGGATTAAATCCTCACGCGGGGGATTTTGGCGTATTAGGAGATGAAGAAGAAGTGATTAGGGAAGCTATTAAAAGAGCTAATATTGTAATGGGTGAAGAAAGATTCATAGGTCCTTTAGTGCCAGATACTGCATTTGTTGGTAAGCATTGGCGTTATTATGTGGCTATGTATCACGATCAAGGGTTAATTCCGCTTAAAATGCTTTACTTTAAAAATAGTATTAATCTTACATTGAATTTGCCCTTTATCCGCACTTCCGTTGATCACGGCACGGCTTTTGATATTGCTTATGGCAATAAAGCTGATACTAAAAGCTATAGGAATGCTATTAAGGAAATAATTAGACATAACTTGAAAACAAAAGGAGGGGATAGAATATAAAACATAAACTAACTATTAAGTGAGTGTATGGTTAATGTTTCTTAAATTTTTATTGATATTTTATGTAACAATATATTTCTTGTTTTAATGGGTGGTGCTAAAGGAATTTTTGTTATATTATGGTTTTTGGTTTAAAATTATTAGTTTTAAAATGTGATATTATTGAGAATGAGGTGCTATGGAGGAGTTAGAGGAGTTTTTTAAAGAAGTCTATCCTTTAAAGAATTTGCATATTATGGATTCTAATCTTGAAAGTAGTAGCGATAAGGTGGCTATTATTCTAAGCTTAGATTCTAAGAATTTTCAAGTTTTTTGGGAAGTTCCTATTTTATTACAATTTTATAGACAATATTTAAGGGATACCATAAGTTATAAATTGATTTTGCAAGTGCAATATGGATTATGTTTGCAATTACAACAAGAGAGTATTTCTAAAGAATTTGTAGAAACTATTTTGGCGAAATTAAATGTTTTATATGAAAAGAGATTGGTTGAAAATAAGCATTTTTTAAAAATGCAGGGTTTTTTGCAAGTTATTTTGGGGCGTAAAAGTTATGCAAAAGAATCTAAAATCCAATCTTTTTCTAGGGAATTTCAAAATTTCTTTGATGAAAGTTTAGAAATATTGCAAAACCAAGTAAAAAAGATAGTAGCTAGTGATAATACGATGGAAAAAGAATTTGAAATTTTATTGCAAAGGGCAAAAAATAAACATTTTTCTATTGGGGTAAGTGGGGTTTTAAGCTCGGGTAAAAGCACGCTTTTAAATGCTTTATTGGGTAAGGAAGTCTTAGGGAGTTCAACCATTCCAGAGACTGCAAGTTTGACAATTTTAAAATATCATCAAACCTCTTATGCAGAAGTTACTTTTTGGAATAAAAGAGAATGGGAGATTCTTCAAAAGACTTTTGATTTAGAGATTTTAAGCACATTAAAAGCACTCCCTAAATTTACACAAAGCTTACAAGAATATATATTAGAAGATTCAAAGATTATGCGGATTCCCTTAGAGGAGTTACCTGTTTTTACTTCTGCCAATCACCCAGATAAATTGTGTAATTTAGTAAAAACTATTACACTTTTTACTCCTTTAGAAATTTTAAAGAATAATGTAGAAATTGTTGATACTCCAGGTCTTGATGATCCTATTATTCAAAGAGAGGAAATTACTAAGAATTGTATTAAAAGATGTGATTTGCTAATTCACGCTATGAATGCCTCACAAAGTGCTACCCAATTGGATATAGATTTTATTTTACAAACTTTAGAAACTACCAATATCTCTAGACTTTTGGTTGTTTTAACGCATGCTGATTTATTAGAGGAGAAGGAATTACAAGCGGCTTTGCAATATACTCAAGGGAGTATTAAAAAGCAGCTTTTAGAAGTTATAGATAAAAAAGAGTTAGATTTGTTTATGGAACGTGTAGATTTTATTTATCTTTCTAGCTATCCTGCTTTGTTATGCCAAATAGATCCTAAGAAGGCTATGGAATTAGGATATAGTTTAGAATCTTCTAATTTTCAAGTCTTTAAAGACTATCTTAACAAAACCCTTTTGGGACAGGATAGTTTTCAATCTAAGGATATTATTTATACTCTTACACAAGGACTTATAAAGATTATTAAACAATATAAAGAGTATTTGCTGTTGCAAAAAGACTTGCTTTTTGCAACAGAGGATAAAATACAAAAAGTTATTTTAGAGGCGAAAGGACAAAGGCAAAAGGCTTTAGAAGCTTATAAGCTTAAGGAGCAAAATTTACAAGAATACAAAGAGCAAGTGGAGGAATATTTAAAGAGTTTAAAAGTATTTCTTATGCAACAATTAGATGAGGCACAGAATGTCCTTATCCAGAGACTTTTTGATGATATAATGTATGATTATCAAAGAAATAAAGCTCCAGATAACGCAAGGCTAGAGAATATTTTAAACCAAGGATTAAAGGATTTTTTAGTGGATATTTTACGCCAATACCAGCAAAGTTTGACTAAAAAGATTCTACAAATTCAAAATAAAATGCAAATTGTAAGTGATGGAGGACAACTTCTAAAATTCCATTTGAACGAAACGATGCTTATAAAGACAAAAAAGCAAATCTTAAATGCTATTATCCCTAAACTTCTTCAATATAATAAAAATCAATCAAGCTTACTTTTAGAGATGTTGAATTTAGCTTTTAAGGTAGGATTTGAGAGTTTTATTGAAGAAATTGTAGCACAAAGCCATACTCTACAAGACGAACTCATTTTAACCTTTGATAATGCCCTAAAGAGTATTTTTGATGAGATGAATAAAAATATAGCTACAAAAGATGAAATTTTGAATAAATCTTTAAGGGAGAATGCAATTACGCAAGAACAAAAGATTTTAAAGCAAAAAAGCTTTGATACTTTTGAGGGGCTTTTAGAAGAATCTTTAGAGATTTTTAGAGCTTTACAAATGTATGCAACAAGGGGTAAAGCCTATGCTTGAAACCTATATAAAACAATGCCAAGAAATTTTAGAATCTAATGCTAAAAGGACTCCTTTACAAAAGTTTATTTTTGAAATTTGTAAAAATTTAAATCCTAATGATTATTCCTTAGAGTTTATACAACAATTGCAAAACCAACCCAAAGAGCCTTTGCAGATTGCTGTTATAGGGCAGTTTTCAAGTGGTAAAAGCACCTTTTTAAATGCACTTTTAGGGCAAAGTATTTTACCAACAGGTGTTACGCCTATTACTTCTAAAGTCTGTAAAATTTGCTATGGGGAGGAGTATGTCTTAGAAGTTTTGTATAAAGATGGTAGGAGATTTTTACACGATGTTGAATTTTTTCACTCTCTAAATAGACAAAATTCTGAAGATATTGATTATTTTTGTCTTTATGCTCCCCTTTTGTTCCTTAAGGGTATGAATTTTTTAGATACTCCGGGGTTTAATTCTCAAAACATTGAAGATACTTTAGTAACCCAGAGGATACTAGAGAATGTTGATGGAGTTATTTGGATAACTTTAATTGATAACGCAGGAAAAAATAGTGAAAAACTCTTATTAAAGGAGATGATACAACGTTATGCACAAAAAAGTCTTTGTGTGCTTAACCAAAAAGACAGATTAAAAAATGAAGAAGAGATACAAATAAGCTTAGCTTATACACAAAATGCTTTTGAAGGAATGTTTGCTAAAATCATTCCTGTATCGTCTAAAGAAGCTTTAAGGGCAGGATTAAATACCCAAAAGAAAATTTTAGAGAGCTTTTTTTTAAAGATTTCTCATCATATTGCTAACTCTCCAAAAACTCAAGAATCTTTGGGTATTTTTGAAGATTATTATTATAAAAAAAGAGAGGAAATCCAAACAGAAATCTCTCATTTGGGGGAGAATGAGGGCTTAATGGAGAAGTCTAATATGCCTTTAATCTTTGAATTTTTTAATGAAGTCATTAAACCCCAAGCTAATACAACAAAGGAATATAGTGTTTTAAAAAAGCTTAAAGAAATGCATATAAGGCTGCATTTGCAATACCATAAAATTTATCTTTGTTATGGGGGGCTACAAAAGATTTTAAGTAATCATTATCAAAATGTTTCTTTAAAGTGTCTCAAACACCAAGAACAAGAGCAAAAGAGGTTTAATGATATTTATAGGAATTTAGATTTACTCTTAGATGTTCTAGCACAGAAAATTTATACAAGTTTAGAAAAAATACAATTTTCTTATGAAATTAAACAAAAAGGAATCTTTACGCAAAAAACCTATAAACATACTAAAGAAACTTTTGTATTGCCCATAGAAAAATTGCAAATTTCTTTGCAAAATATTGATACCCAATTAGTCAAGGATTTTAAGGCTTTAAGTGTGCAAATTCGAGACTTTTATGGAGTTATTTTGGGCTTTATTTCAGGGTTTTCCAATGCCCTTAAGAAAGAAATACAAATATGGATAAATAAAGAGGTTAAGAAGCAAGAGATTTATAAGTATGCTCCAAATAATCAAGCCTTAAAGAACTTACAAGAATTTTCACAAAACCATTATGAAACCCTTTTAGTAGATTTTTTTAGCAATGATTTAAAAGCGACTTCTTATTTGCAAAGTGAGTTATTTTTTCTTAGTCATTTTATTGGCGTTAATTATAATAATTGTATTACTTTGGTGCTTAATACTTTGGATTTAAAAATTAAAAATGCTTTGCAAAAATTTCAAGAAAACCCTATGGAGTTTGCACTTTTTGTGCCAACTTTAGAGAATATTCGTGAGATTTTAAACACAGCCTTTTGTTTTGAGCAGTTTCAGGCAAGGCTTTTTGGTCCTATGAATCTTTTAAAAAAAACCTATTCACAATTTAATACGCATCTTCAAGAGATTATTGAGGATAAAATAGCAAATATTGAGAGCGAAAAATGTGAAATTAAAGAAGAAATGAATACAATCTCAAAAAATTTAGGCAAAATTTCAGAGTTTTCAAAAGGAACTTAAGCTGCCTTGAAGTATAATAACTTTATATGGATCAAAGGACGATAATATGAAAGTAGAGCTCTTAGAGCCATACATTCAAGTTAGTATAGAAAAAGAATCACAATTTTTAAAACGTGCAGTGGATTTTGCATATAAGCATTTTTCAAAGGCTTATCGTCTCTCAAGTTCTGTTTTGATCTTAGATGATGGGGAACGTTATAAAAAAAATTATTTTTTGAATTGGGCATATCATGTTGCTATGCAAGATGAATGTAAGAAGCAAAGCGAAAAATTTGATACTATTTTAGATAGTAGCTATCTACCCATACGCATTAAAATGATAGAAAATAGAGCTATGTTAGAGCATATTGTTGTCTCTTTGCAGATTATTCAAAGTAACATTAGTAATTCTCAAGTTTGTTTAAGACTAAATCGTCCTAATCGTTTAGCAAAACGTTATTTGACATCCTTTTTTCAAGATTTTTTAATTAGTTATACAAAAAAAGAGATTTTCTTAGATTCAAGTAGCCCTTATTTTTGGGAGAAACTCATTACTATATTATCTGCTAAGATTATTCATAATATTGTTCTTGATTTTGATTATGAGACTTTTAAATCTCATAATACCTTTGAATGTTTTGAAGAATATTTGACACAGGAGGAGAAAATACTGAAAAAAAGTTATAAAATTTTGGGTTGTAGTTATAATGATGCTTTTGAAATTATTAAGAATCGTTATGTAGAATTAGCAAAAATTTATCACCCTGATAATGTTTATGGGCAAGATGGTAAAATTGTTGAAGGTTATGCAGAAAAGTTTAGGATTATCAAAGAAGCCTATGAGAATATTAAGAGTAACTTTAGAAGAATAGCTTATTAAGGAGGCAAGATGGCAAATAATGGAATGGAGATAAGGTTTGAAGAAGAACCAAAGAGGGGTTGGAGCTTTTTATGGATTCTAATCTTTATTATTCTTTTGCTTTGTGCTATTGGTTTTTATTTGTTAAAACAGCCTTTTGGGCAAGATAGTGTTGCAAAAATTCAAAATTTTTTTACAGGAAAAACAGGAGAAGAGGATCTTTATGTTGAAGTTATAGAGGATACAAAAGATGAAGAGATTAAGCGATTACAATTTGCCCTAATGCAAAAAGAGCAAGAGTTAATGGAACTTGCTAATTCTATGAAAGGTGGTATTGGGGTATCATTTGAGCAAGGTAGTAAAAGTGAAAATACTTTAACAAATATTCGCTATGTTATTAAACCTAAAAAACAAATTATTGCAGAGTGCTTTTCTATGGATATAGGAAGATGGGAGATTCCGCAAGGTTGTTTGCTTTCTATTGCGACAAAAGTATCTAAAGAATTAGAAGAAGATATGCAAGTAGTAGCTTTTGAAGTGCAAGGAATTGTAGACACTAATCCTTATCGTGGATTATCTCCAGAATTAAAGCAAGAAGGTTTAGCAAGTTTTAGAGCAAGAGAAGCAATTAATCAGATTTATTCAAAAATACCTAATGCTACTGCTTTTGAAGGTCCTAGTATCCAAAGACCTAACCAAAGGGGCTATAGCATTAAAGCTTATTTTGTAGAATAATGGAGCCTATTCATACTATCGGCGTATTTTTACGCCCCCTTACACATTCTTTAAAGCAATATTTTTTTGAATTTCAAGATTTAGCTACCTCTTTAGGGTTTGAAGTAGTTTTAGAATCCATTAGTGCAAAGATGATAGGGATAGAGGGTTTGGATTTTGAAAGTGTTTGTCATAAAAGCGATGCTTTGCTTTCTATTGGGGGGGATGGCACTTTAATTTCTGTCGCTAGACGCTCTTTTATCCATCAAAAGCCAATTTTAGGTATTAATATGGGGAATTTAGGATTTTTAACAGATTTGCAAAAAGAAGAAGTAGAAACCTTTTTCCCTCTTTTAAAGAGTGGAAATTATAATATTGCTAATCATATGATGTTAGAGGGGAGTATTAATGGGGATTGTTTTTTTGCACTTAATGATATTATTTTAAGGCATATTAATAATGGCTCTATGATACATCTAAAGGCTTCTATTGATGGAGAATATTTTAATTCTTATTATGGGGATGGTTTGATTATTGCCACCCCTACAGGTTCTACGGCTTATAATATTAGTGCCGGTGGAGCTGTGGTTTATCCTTTCTCTTATAATTTATTACTTACTCCTATTTGCCCTCATTCTCTCACACAAAGACCTTTGGTTTTACCCGGGGAATTTGAAGTGGATATAGAAGTGGGGAATAATGAGGAATGTAATGTTGTTATTGATGGGCAAGAAAATAAACTTTTAAAACCTAATCAATGTATTCATATTAAGGCTTTAAAAAGTGGAGTAAAACTTATCCATAATCCCCATTGGAATTATTTTAAAATTCTTCGTCAAAAATTCCATTGGGGGGAATAATGCAAAAATTGCTACTCCATAAAATTTCAATTTTTAACTCCCCAGCTTTTAAAGAAGTATCCTTTGAACCTAGTGCTTATTTTAATGTTTTTAGTGGTGCAAGTGGGGCTGGTAAATCCGTGTTGATGGAATCCATTTTAGCCCTTTTTGGATTAAGGGAGTGTAATGCCTCTAAATTGGAAGCTTACTTGGAGTTAGAAGGAGTATCTGAAGAATTTAGTGATTTAATTGATGAAGGAGAAGTTGTTTTAAGTATTATAAAAAAAGAAAAAGTGAGCTATTTTCTTAATGCTCAAAAAATCCCTAAAAAAAAGATTCAAGAGTTATTTGCTCCTTTTTTAAAACATTTAGCGACAAAGAGGGGTGAAGAGTTAAGTCAGGAAAATTTACTCTTTATTTTAGATGGTTATTGTGAGTTTAGAAGTAGTATCCATCAACAAAAGCTTAATAATTATCATCAAAGTTTCATACAATACCAAAAAAGTAAAAAAAAATTAGAGGCTTTAGAGCGGGAATCCTTACAAATTTATGAGCTTAAGGAGTTTGTGCGTTTTGAAATTGACAAGCTAGAAGCTCTATCTCCTAAAGAGGGGGAGTATGAGGAACTTTTAGCACTTAAAAAAGCTATTTCAAAAAAAGAGAAAATCGCACAAAGCATCCAAGAAGTTTCAGAAATCTTAAATCATAGCCATAAAATTTCAAACTTCTTAGAACTTGTTGGTGAATCCAATAGTCCTATTTTAGAATCTTTAAATGAACTTGAATTAATCTGTGAGAGAGAAAAGGAATATTTAGCAGAATTACAAGAGAGCAATATCGACACAATTCTAAATCGTTTGGAGGAATTAAGCTCTTTAAAGCATAGATATGGAGGAATTAAGGAGGCATTAGAATATTTAGAAAACAAAAGGCAAGAATTACAAAAATACGAAAATATCGAGCAGGACTTAAAGGAGGCAAAAAACTCTTTCAAGGAAGCCAAAGCATTATTATCCCAACATACACAAATGCTTCTAAGCTCTAGAAAAGAACATTTAGAGGATTTTAACAAGGATTTAAATGAGATTTTAATAACCCTTAAAATGCCACAAGTAAAAATAGAGATTCTTTATGAGATTTTAGAAGAGTCTTTGGGGGATTTTTTTCTTTCAATGATTTTTCCGCCTAATACTGCATTAAAAAACCTTAGTGCCGGAGAGGTTAATCGTTTAAGACTTGCTTTGCTACTTATTCAAAATACCGAAGTTAAAAACCAAGCCCTTATTATTTTAGATGAAATTGATGCTAACTTAAGTGGGGAAGAATCTCAAGGGGTAGCTTTGATTTTAAAAAAGCTCTCTAGTAATTTTCAAATCTTTGCAATTTCTCATCAACCGCATATGCCAAGTGTGGCAACAAAACATTTTTTGGTGCAAAAACAAGTAGCAACATCAGGAATTATAGAATTAGATAAGGCAGGGAGGATTGAAGAAATCGCGAGAATGATAAGTGGAAAAGACATTACTAAAGAAGCAATAGATTTTGCAACACGATGCCTTAAAGATATAGAATGAATTTAAATCTTTTAAAGAGATTTTCCTCCTTTTTAAACGATAAAACCCCCCTTAAGCTTCGTCTCATTAAACGTATAGGGGATAATCTTTTTAAATTAGATATTGCAGGGAGTATCTTTTATTTTGATTTGAGTAAAGGAAAAAGCGGTATTTTTGTTACAGAGGATTTATTGCTCTCTCCTAAGAGCTATAATGCACCTTTTGATAGGAGTTTAGAGAAATATTGTGTGAATGCTTTTATTACAAAAGCACAAGTTGATGGGGAAAATAGGATATTACAGCTCTTTTTAGAAACTAAGCATAGTTATAAGACTTTAGAAGTGATTTTACAAGCAGAATTTACGGGCAGGAATACGAATCTTATTTTACTCAATAACGAGCAGGTTGTTTTAGATGCTTTGCGTCATATTACTCTCTCACAATCTTTTCGTGAGGTTCGCATTAATAAGAAGTTGTTACCGCTGCCACAACCTGTGTTTGCTAAAAAAGTTATGATAGAAAAAGAGGGGGATTTATTTGTAGATTTAAAAAATCTCTTTGTTTATAGAAAGCAAGAGGTTTTAGAGAAAAGAATTTTGAAAGTTAGTCTTTATATTCAGCAAAAAATTCTTCATCTTCAAGAGATTCTTAAATCTCTAGGGAACAAGGAGTTATTAGAGCAAAAAGCTAAAGAGGAATTAGAATTTGGGAAAGTTATTATTCATAATCTTTATCGTTTTTTGGATTTTAGGGGCAAAGAAATTGTATTAGATGGGAAGCTCATAGTTTTGCCACCTAAGGCACATTCGCTCTCTCAAGCAGCCCAAATATTTTTTGAAAACTCTAAAAAACTTTATAAAAAAGCACAAAATATTTATATTCAAGAAAATCATTTGAAAGAAAAAATCAACTTTTATCAAAATCTCTTAGGAATGGTTCAAAATGTAACAAATATACACGATTTAGAAATTTTAGATTCCAATTTTCAAAAAGATATTAAGAAAAGCAAAGGCGATAAGGCTTTTGAGAGCTTTTTTATCGAGGGTTTTAAAATCTCTATTGGGAAGAGTGAGAGAGAGAATATTGTCCTTTTAAAAGAGGCTAAAGCTGAGGATTTGTGGCTGCATATTAGAGATATTCCAAGCTCGCATTGCATTATCCATAGTGGAAAAAGCAAGATTCCTGATATAATAATTTACAAAGCAGCACAAATTTTAGTCGGATTGCTTAAAAGTTATGGTGGAAGTTATGAAGTTGATTACACAAAAAGGAAATTTGTAAAAATCCTAGAGGGTGCAAAGGTAGTTTATGCAAAGGAGCAAACACTTAAGGCTATAAAGGAGTAAAAGATGGCAGTAAATCCTATAGGCAATGTTACTTATATTAATCAAAATGCACAGGTTAATTCCATACAATATGCTAATTCCCAAGTAAAGGGAGATTTTCAAGCAATGGTTAATCTCCAGATTATGGAAGAAAAACAAAATGAGATTGAAGAGGTGCGTCCTACTGAAGAAACTCTAAAAAGTGATGAAGATGCAGAGGGACAGGCTAGAGAGAGGGATGAGGAGGAAAAGCAAGCTAAAGAAGGTGAAAAAAAAGATGGGGATAATATAGAAGTGGGAGAAGATGGGAATATTAAACATTTAGATATTTCTGTTTAAAGAAATTAAAGTTTTTTTTGTTTTTTATTTTGTAAAATTTCTTTTAAGGTTTATACCTTAATTCTATATAAATAAGGAAAGTCATGTTTAAATTACGCACATTACCTTTTGGTGAAATTAAAGATTTTATTAGTAGAGAAACTTGTGAATTCCATTATGGGAAGCATCATCAAACTTACATCAATAACTTAAACAATCTTGTTAAGGGAACAGAGTTTGAATCTGCAGGGCTTTTTGATATTGTAACAAAGGCACAAGGTGGGATTTTTAATAATGCAGCACAGATTTATAATCACGATTTTTATTGGGACTGTATCTCTCCTAATGAAACTAAGCAAAGTGATGAGTTAAAAAATGCCATTAATGAATCTTTTGGAAGTTTTGATAAATTCAAAGAGACTTTTTTACAATCTGCTACAACACTCTTTGGTGCTGGATGGTGTTGGGTTGTTTATAATCCAAATTCTAAAAAACTAGAGATAGTCCAAACAAGTAACGCACAAACTCCTGTAACTCAAGGGTTAATTCCTATTTTGGTGGTTGATGTTTGGGAACACGCTTATTATGTGGATTATAGAAACGCACGTCCGGGATATTTAGATAAGTTTTTTAGCCATATCCATTGGGATTTTGTTTCTAAAGCTTTAGAGTGGGCTAAAAAAGAGGGTATGAATTCAGTGAAGTTTTATATAGACTCTTTACATACTTAATATATACTTAAGTAGTTTATGCTAGAATACCGCTTCATTGTGAGGGAGTAGTAAGCAAGAAATTTTCTTGTGGTAAGCCAACATACTGATAGTATTTCTTAATAATTATCTGGTTTTACCTTGAATTATGAGACTCATATATAACGAATTTTCGCTATATATGATTCCCTCTTTGCGTTAGGCTCATATATAGTTAAGGAGGCTTAATGCAATTGCAAGATTCCTTTTCTATTCTTTTATCCAAATACCATACTAATATAAGTTTTGGTTTAACCCATCAGCAGGTTTTAGAAAATAAAGAGAAATTTGGTAAGAATTCTTTAGATAAACCTCAAAAAATTCCGCTATTTGTGCAACTTATCCAAGTTTTTAAAGAACCTATTATGGCATTATTGCTTTTTGCTGCATTCTTAGCATTAGTGGTTAATACCTATGAATCTTTTTATCATCAAGAAGTAAATTTTTTAGAAACTATAGGCATTTTTACCGCTATTTTTTTATCAGCATTTGTTACTTTAGCTATGGAAAATAAGAGTCAAAAGGCTTTTGAGAGCCTTAATAAGCTCTTGGAAAACAATAAAGTAAGGGTTATACGCGATGGAGTAATGCAATTAATAGGGCAAGAGAATGTTGTTGTAGGGGATATTCTTTTTTTAGAAAGTGGGGATAAGATTCCAAGTGATTGTAAAATTTTGCAATGTCAAGATTTATTTTGTGATGAATCAAGTCTAACCGGGGAGAGTTTTCCAGTTGCTAAATCTGTCTGTTTAAGAGAGAATGCTAATGAAAGTATGCTTTATAGAGGATGCTTTATTGCTCAAGGAAATGCAAAGGCATTATGTATAAGGGTCGGCAATCAAACAGAATTTGGAAAAATAGCCTTAGCATTAAAGGATGTTTCTAACCTTAGCACACCCTTGCAAGAGAAGCTTAAGAGCTTAAGTGGAAAAATCACCATTTTTGGAATCTTAGCGGCATTTCTAGCCTTTTTTATCCAAATTGGGATTCTTTTCTCACAAGGAGAGCCTGGATTACAAATTGTTGCGGATATTTTTGTTTCTAGTGTTGTTTTGATTGTAGCTTGTGTGCCAGAAGGATTACCAGCTATTGTAGCTATTTCTTTGAGCTTAAATATTATTAAAATGTCTAAACAAAATGCTTTGGTTAAAAAGTTAGTGGCTTGTGAGAGTATTGGCTGTGTGAATATTATTTGCTCTGATAAAACAGGCACACTTACACAAAACCAAATGTGTGTGCAACAGAGTTTTATTAGGGATAGGATTTTTAAAGATGATAAAACTATTGATGAAATTTCTAATAGTCCTTTTAAAGATTCTATGATTTTTTTACTCAATAATGCTATATTAAACTCTACCGCAGAGGTTACTTTAGAGCAGGGAAAGTATAAATTTATAGGCAATCCTACCGAATGTGCTCTTTTGGTGTATAGCTATAAGTTAGGGGTAGATTATAAGCAAATACGCGAAAAAGGCAAGATAATACAAGTTTATCCTTTCTCCTCAGAGACTAAAAATATGACAACACTTGTGGAAATAGGGGATAAAACCCTAGCATTTAGTAAGGGGAGTCCAGAAAAGATTTTTGCGCAATGTGATTTAATGCAATGCCAAGATTTACAAAAAATACAAAAACAAATACTTTATTACCAACAACAAGCTTATCGTGTAATAGCTTTTGCCTATAAAGTATTATCCTCTGCAGAGAGTAGTATTTATACGCGTGAAAGTTTAGAGAGTAAGATGGAGTTTTGTGGGTTTGTAGCCATTACAGACCCTTTGCGTTTGGAAGTTTTTGACGCTATTTGTGAGTGTAAAAAGGCGGGAATTGAAGTAAAGATTCTCACAGGAGATAATTTAGAAACTGCTAAGGCTATTGGTAAAACATTGGGATTGTTGCAAAAAGATTCTCTAGCCCTTGAAGCTAAAGATATAGAATTAATGACTAAAACGCAGTTGTTGCAGAATTTACCTAAGATTAAAATTATCGCACGTTCTACCCCAAGTATTAAAATGCAAATTGTTAATACTTTGAAGTCTATGGGAAATGTTGTAGCACTTACAGGTGATGGGATTAATGATGCTCCAGCTCTTAAGAATGCAGATATAGGGATTGCTATGGGGATAAGTGGGACAGAAGTTTCTAAAGAAGCAAGTGATATTATCCTTTTAAATGATAGTTTTGCCACCATTGTTAAGGCTATAGAGTGGGGTAGGGGAATTTATCAGAATTTTCAGCGATTTATACAATTTCAGCTTATTGTTAATTTCTCATCTGTCCTTATTGTCTTAGGAGTTGTGATTATGGGTTTTTCAACTCCATTTACTGCCTTGCAGCTTTTATGGGTAAATTTAATTATGGATGGACCCCCTGCTATTATTTTAGGCTTAGAACCAACCTCTAAAAACCTTATGGCACAAAAACCTATAAAACGGAATGCTAATATCCTAACAAAAGATATGTTGGTATTAATTATTACTAGTGGAATATTTATTAGCTTTGTTTGTCTTATGCAGTATTTTACAAATTTTTTAGGGGTTAATGAAGAAGAAAAATCAAGCACACTTTTTACGCTTTTTGTGGTATTTCAGCTTCTTAATGCTTTTAATGCAAGGGAGTTAAGCTATCAAAGTATTTTCATCAATTTTGCTAATAATTCTTTGATGCTTTGTGTATTTCTTTTAACTTTTATTTTACAGATTTTTATTGTTGAATTTGGTGGCAAAGCTTTTGGGGTTAATCCTTTGTCTTTGGAAGTATGGATTAAAATTTTGTTGGTGGGTTTTAGTGTGATTGTATTAGGGGAAGCTTTAAGATTTATTCAAAGGCAGGCAAAAAGTGCTTAGATTAATCCCATTTTTTCTTTAGCATCTTGGTAGGTTTTTTGTGCAATTTCTCTTGCGCTCTTAGCACCTTCTGCTAAAATTTTTTCTAAATAGTCTTTTTGGGTGATGAGATAATTATAAGATTCCCTAATAGGTCTTAAACTTTCAATAACAACTTCAGCGATTTTGCTTTTAAGCTTCCCATATCCCTCCCCTTTAAATTCCTCTTCTATGGTTTTTTGGGATTTTTGTGTGAAGCATTGGTAAATAGTTAATAGATTATAAACGCCTAAACGTTCCTTATCAAAGGTGATGAGGTTTTGCGAATCAGTCGTGGCTTTTTTAAATTTTTTGAGAATTTCTTCAGGCGTATCAATAAGGGCAATTAAGTGATTGGGTTTATCACCAGAGCTTTTACTCATTTTTTTACTAGGGTCATCTAATCCCATAATCCTTGCCCCCTCTTGCATAATAAGTGGCTTAGGTATAACAAAAGTTTCTCCAAAGTCGCGATTAAACCGCAATGCTGTATCACGAGCCAATTCAATATGCTGTTTTTGGTCTTCTCCTACGGGGACAAAGTCGCTTTGGTAAAGCAAAATATCAGCACTCATAAGGTTAGGATAATTAAAAAGTCCAGATAAAATGCTTTTGGGATTCTTTTGACTCTTATCTTTAAATTGGGTCATACGATTTAAATCCCCCATAGGGGTAATGCAAGTTAAAAGCCAAGCTAAGGAAGTATGTTCTTGCACTTGGGATTGGATAAAAAGCGTAGATTTTTTAGGATCTATTCCACAAGCAAGAAGCATTGCACTAAGTTCAAAGGTTTTTTCTTTAAGAATTTTTGGATCTTGAGGTATTGTAATAGCATGTGAATTGACAACACAAAAAATATTTTCATAATGATCTTGCCTATCTACCCAATTTTTAATAGCTCCTAAGTAATTACCTAAATGGATGTTACCGGTTGGTTGAATCCCAGAAAAAACGCGAGATTTTTTATTTTGCATATTAGACCTTGTCTTGAAAAAATTTGTTAATTATAATCAAAACTTTATAAATTTTTGTTGGGTATAATGCGTGTTTGTAAATTCTAGCTATATTTTAAAGGGATAAAACGGTAAATAAAAATGTAATAGCCTCTAGCGATTTGTGTCCGGGGGGGGGGGATAAATCTAAAGCTTATTTAGTGAGTTTTGGAGATACTAGGCTTGGTATCTCTATTTGTCGCTTTAAACAACAAGCAGAAACATTAGGGGTTTTTGATAATGTTTTTATCTACACAGAAGCTTCATTGCCACTAGATTTTGTCAAAGACTTTGAAAATAAATTCTATACTTATAAAAGTGGTATTAAAACACCCATAAGGGGATTTGACTATTGGAGTTGCAAGCCAAAAGTTATTTTAATGGCATTAGAGCAAATAAATTTTGGGGATTATTTGATTTATTGCGATATTGGCTTTGAGTTTAATGCTAAAGCTAAAAGCGATTTACAGAGAGTCTTTAAGGATATACAAGAGCAAGAACTATTAGGGGTTATAACACAACACAAAGAAAGGTGCTGGAATAAGGCGGATTTATTAGCACATTTTAATTTATTAGAGGACGAAAGCTTTTTAGATTCTGGGCAAGTAGCTGCTGGTGCTGTGTTTATGAAAAAATGTGAAAAAACTATAAAAATCATAGAGGAGTGGCTTGCGTATTTTTACCACTCTTACCCTTTAATTGATGATTCTCCATCAAAGATTCCTAATTTAAAAGAATTTAAAGAAAATCGCTACGATCAAAGTATTTGGAGTATTTTAAACAAGCGATACAAGCTAAAAAACTATGATTATACTGATTTTTCTAACCAAAATCGTTTGTTTGCTTTATAATCGCAATAAAATTTATTTACCCGTAATTGTAGAGCCATCTCTAAAAGGTTTAGGTGTGTAGCTTAGCACACTGCCCACTTTTTGCCATATATAGCGTGCAAACCCACTCTCCTCTTTTATCCAGCTCTCTATCAGATTAACCTCTAGATTCTATATTATCTTATGTAGTTAGAAAGTTTCCATTAGGGTTTAGAGCAAGTGTTTATAAATGCCCTGCGGGGTATGATACGATAGGCTATGGGAGAAATATAGAATCTAATCCTTTAAGCGTAGAGGAAAACAAACTCCTAAAAGATGGCAAGGTCTCTAAAAGCGTAGCTATGCGTTGG